>BTUM01000061.1:0-48163 GCA_045863235.1 Candidatus Xenobia bacterium
CAGCGCGTCGGGCCAGGGCACGCGGGTGGAGTTCTCCCTGCCATGATTGCAGAGCGTTTTATTCTGGAGAGCTGCCTCAAAGAGGCGGCCGGGGTGGCCACCTGGCTGGGCGTCGACCGGACCGATCGCCGCCAGGTCGTGGTGAAGCTGGCCCCTGAGCGGCCCGGGCTCTGGTTGAGGATTGGCCACGAGGCCGAGGTGCTCGGCCGGCTGGAGGCGATCGGGATCCCCAGGCTGCGCGCCTGTGGGCGATCCGACCACGGCATGTTCGTGGCCACGGATTACGTCCCTGGCTCGACCTTGCGCGAGTGGCTCGACTCGGGAGGCGTTCTTGAATGGAGGGAGGCCTTGCGGCTCATGCAAGGCTTGCTGGAAACGCTTGGCTGCGCCCACCGGTTAGGCATTCTGCACCGGGACGTCAAACCGGAGAATCTGGTGCTAGCGGACGATCGCCTGGTGGTGATCGATTGGGGCCTGTCCCGCAGCGAGCAGTTGCACGGGACGCTCCGCGACGTGCCGGCAGGAAGCTTGCGCTACATGGCGCCGGAGCTGGCCGGGCTCTTCGCGTGCGACGTTGGCCCCGCGGCCGATCTCTACTCTGCGGGCGCGGTGCTGTTCGAGCTCCTGGTCGGTCACCCCCCTTACCCGGGCGCCACCGTGGGAGAGGTCCTGCGGGGTCAGCTCTCCGCTCCCGTCCCTTCGGTGCTGAAGCTGAGGCCGGACCTCCCAATGGCTCTAGATGAGTTGCTCGGCCAGCTGCTGGCCAAGGATCCGGCCGAACGGCACGCGGACGCCGACGAGACTGTCGCCCACGTCTGCGCCCTCCGGGAAGGTCGGTCGGCACCACCGCGTAGGACGTCTCAACCCCCGACCCGGCTGCCCCTGGTGGGACGCCAGCCAGAGTTGACCCTGCTGCAGGTCGAGTTGGCCCGCATCGCCAGCGGAGGCTCGGGCATGGTACTCCTGAAGGCTCCCTCGGGAGGAGGCAAGAGCCGTCTGCTCGAGGCGTTCTCCGCTCAAGCCGCCGGGATGGGGGCTCGGGTGTGGACCGGCCAGGGCCTCAGACAATGCGGCACCTTGCCGTACCAGTTGCTGGCGGGAGTCTTCTACGACCTGGTGCAACTGGGAGAGCCGGACCTGTGGGGTCGGATCGCCCGCACCCTCGGCCCCCTGGCCGAGGCGGCCTGCGCCATCGTTCCGGGGCTGGCTTCCTGCCTCGGCCTGGAAGCTGCGGAGCCGGACTCCGTTCCGAAGTCGGTGGCCTCCAATCGAGCCATGCTCGCCCTCTCGGCCCTGCTGGAAGCTCTAGGAGAACCGGGGCATCCCGCGGTATTGCTCCTGGACGACGTGCAGTGGGCCGACCCGGTCAGCCTCCGGTTCCTCTCCGTCCTGCACCGGGCGGGAGTGCCCGCCTACGTCATGGTGGTGCTCGCCGCGCGCACCGAGGAGCTCCCCGATCCCCTGCCCTCGGTAAGTCTGGTGAATCTGGAGCCGCTCGACACCGCCGTGGTCTCAGCGGCGGCCGAGCAGGCGCTCGGCCCGCTCCCTTCGCAAGCCACGGAGTGGATTTGTACCCAGTCCCAGGGCAATCCGCTGCTGATCACCGAGTGCATCCGGGGCTGGGCCGCGCATGGCGCCCCCGCTCTTACGGAGCGTGCTGTCAACTTGATGGCCCGTCGACTCGAGCGCCTTCCCGACGAAGACCTTCAGGTGCTGAAGGTCGCTGCCGTGCTCGGGCGCTCCTTCGACAGCACAGCGTTGCCCGGCATGCTGGAGCGTCCTCTGGCGGCGGTGCTGGATAGCCTCGAGAGAGCTCGGAAAGACGGCATCATCTGGCGAGAGCGCATCGGCCTGCAATTTCGGTTTGCCCATGACCGGTTACGCGAAGCCTTCGTGGACATGCTCTCGGGGGATCAAAGGCAACAGCTCCACCGGATGGCAGCAGGTGCCGGGGGCGACAGCTTCGCGCTGGCCTATCACTACCACGCCGCCGGGTTCCTGCACGAGGCGGCGGGGCACGCCCGGGTGGCAGCCGACGAGGCGCGTCAACGCTTAGACTTCGCGACGGCCGAGCTGCACTTTCGGATTGTCCTCGAGGCGGATCCCTCTGACCTGGACGCCTGGATCTCTTTGGGTGAAATGCTGCGTTGCCTGGGCCGCTACCGCGAGGCCCTGACCGCTTACGAGGAGGCGATCCGAGGAGAGCTTCCCTCGCTGATCGCGGCCCGGGTCGAGTTCGCGATGGGCGAGGTCTATTTCCAACTCGGGGACCTGGACCGCAGCACGAAATCCCATGCTCGGTGCCTACAAAGGCTCGGCTATCGACGGCCGAGCTGGTGGGAGGTCCTGGTCGGGTCCCGGCCCCTCGATACCGATCCCGGTCTGACACTGAGATGCCTGGAGGCGCTGATCATGAACCTGTGGCATGACCGCCGGTTCCCGGCGGCCATGGTGACCATGGTCGAGGCCTTGCAAAGGACCAGCTACGGGGGCTTGGGGGGAGCAGACGCCCTCTTTACAGCCACGCTTGCGGCCGCCTTCGCTAGCCAATCCGCGACCCGCGGATTGGCCGTCACGCTGGGCCGCAGGGCGATTGCCCATCTCGACGGGCAAAGCCCGGATTGGGTCACAGGGCGCACGCTCGCGCGGGCCCACCTGGCCTGCCTGGACGATCTGCCGGCGCGGCGCGTAATTGCAGTCTATGATGCGGCGGCCGAGAGACTGTTGAGTGCGGGTGACCTGTGGGAATACGCCATGGCGACGTACGTGGGCGGGCTGGTCCGCTACGCACAGGGGGAGTTTGACCTGCTGGAGGCCCAGGGTCGCTTCCTGTTCACCCGTTCTGCAGGGCTGGAAGATCCCCGCGCGCGCGCCATCGGTCTTTGTCTCTGGGCCCGCGGCACCGGTGGCCAGGTTCCCCTGAAGGTGGTGGAAACCGCCCTGGAGGGAGCCGGCGATTTGGACGCTATCACCCGCACGCAACTGACTCTGGGTGCCGTTGTTGTGCTGCTCCGCACCGGCCAGTTCGAGCGGGCGGCGAGTTTTTGCTCTGAGGACCGGGTCGTTCCGTTCGGGCTTGAAAGCGCCTTGCGGGCGTCCTGGCAGGCCACCGCCTGGAGATTAGCCGGCCAGGACTTGCCCGTGCCGCAGGACTGGCGGCGCCGTTCTCTGTTGCGCAAAGCGACGCGGGCTGCGCGCACAGCCGTGACGCTGGCCCGTCGTCATTTCCCTTTGGCCTTGCCGCACGCGCTGCGGGAAGCCGGGCTGCTGGCGGCGTTTGCGGGGAGGAGCCACCTGGCTCACAAACACCTGACCGAGAGTTTGCGCCGCGCGGAGGTCCTGGAGCACCACTACGAGGCAGCTTGGACCCGCCTGGAATGGGCTCGCCTGCGCCTGGGCGAGGGCGAGGTTGCTGCCCGAAGGGATTTGGACCGAGCCCTGTCGGACCTGCGGCGCATGGGAGCCCACTGGCACCTGGAAGACTCACCACCGGAGCCTGCGCCCCTTTCGCCTGTCCACGGGTTCACGCAGCTGGTGCAGTGGGGCCGGCGGCTGGTCGCCTGTCTGTCCGAGTCGGATGTTCACACCTTCCTGCTGGAAGCAGCCAGGGCTCTTCTTCCGGCGGAGACGTGCCGACTGGCCGATCAGGACGAGAGGACTCGAGGGGGTGCGGTGGTCCTCGACTCCAGCGGAGTCAGGTCGGTGTTGTGCGCCCCCATCCTCGTGCTCGGAAGACCCGCCGGTTGTCTGCTGGCCTTCCACCGAGCCGTGGGCGCCACGTTCGGGCCCAATGACCCGGCCATCGCGGAGTATCTCGTCCGGCTGGCGGGAACAGCGCTGGAGAACGCTCGCCGCCTGAAAGAGCGCGAGGCGACTCAGGCCGCTCTCGAGGACAGCGAGCGGCGACTCCGGGCCGTATTTGAGCTCTCCGGGGCTGGTCTGGCGCGCCTATCGGCCTCCGGCTCTGTGCTGGAATCCAATTCGACCCTGGACCGGATGGTCGGCCGTCAATGCAAGGGGATGGAATGGGCTCATCTGGTTCAACCGGAGGAGGGTGGCCCGGACTTTGTCCTGCGCCACGCCAGCGGCTCCGCGCAGCGCGTCCAGGTGACCTGTTCTGATGAGATGGAACCGATTGTCACGGTCACTGACCTGACGCACCGCTGGCAGAACCTGCTTGCGGCCCTTCAGAGCGACGAGGCCGAGCTGTGCCAATCGCGAGTCAGGCAGCTCATCCTGGCTCCGCTGGAGCAGCTTCGAGCGAAACTGCCGCCAGAAGAGGCTTCCAGCTCTCTGCTGGCTGAAATCCTGGCCGAGATCGAGCAACTTGCAGGTGGCTTGCGCGGTATGAAGGACAGGCCTCTGAGCATCGTGGCCCTGGTGAGCAATTTTGAGAAGACGATGGACATCGAGCTCGAGTACGCGATTGAGGAGCCTGTCGGCTCGGGGCTGTGCTTCAGGTTCGCCTATCGGCTGATCCAGGAAGCGCTCAACAACGTTGCCCGCCATTCCCGAGCCTGCAAGGTCGCCGTGAGCCTGAAAGCTTCGTCGGGCTGGCTCGAAGGCAGCGTGGAGGACAACGGGAAGGGCTTCGAGTCTTTCACGACGGCCTCCTCAGGACGGCTGCATTACGGCCTCGAAGGAATGCGGTTCCGGGCCGAGCTGCTGGGGGGCCTTTTGCAGGTCAATTCCGCTCCCGGCCAGGGAACCGTCGTGCGCTTCCGACTGCCGGTGACCGAAGGGATAGATCTTTGCGACCGAACGGACAGAGTTGCCAGCACCCCCGGGTCTTCTTCGCGAGAAGCTCGACCTGATACTCTGGGACCAGTTGGGGACTGAAGTGGAAATGATTCGCGTCATGCTGGTGGATGATCATCGCCTTCTTCGGCAAGCCTTGAAACCACTGCTGGAGTCCAGCGGGGAGATCCTGGTTGTAGCCGAGGCCGGTCGGTTGTCGGAAGCGCTGCGGGAGATCTCGCAGCTGGAGGTGGACGTTCTTATCGCCGATATCGCGATGCCCGATGGGTCAGGCCTCGATCTGGTTCAGCAGGTTGAGGAGATTCGCCCGGGCTTACCGTTCCTCTTCCTCACCATGTGTCTCGATGATCGGACGGTGGTGGAAGCGGTGGACGCCGGGGCCAGAGGGATCGTTCCCAAATCGGCCGACATTGAGGATTTGATGGCCGCCATTCGAACTGTGGCGGCCGGCGACTTTTACATTCATAGCCAGGTCGCTGGCGCACTGATGCGGCAGGTTCGCCATCGCGCCCAGTCGGTCGACCCCCTGACCGGGCGAGAGCGCCTGATTCTGACCTACCTGGCCCAGGGCCTGCGTACCGGGGCGCTGGCCGTCAGACTGTCGGTCTCTGAGAGCACGGTCAAGGCTCATCTGCGCTCCTTGTATCAGAAGCTTGGCGTTACACACCGCACGGAAGCAGTCCTCCGGGCCGTGGAGTTGGGCCTGGTTTCTCCTCAAATCGGGAGCTAACTTGCCAGGCCAATGTCTTGCGGGAGGCCAAGTTCCCCAACCCCGGATTAGCCCAGCCCCACCAGGGAGTCCGCTCAAGGGAGCTCGCCAATCGGGATAAAGAACCCCGTGTCCACAGCCGGCTCGGGCTCGCGTTTCCGCTCGCTCTCGCGCACTCGAGCCACCCCGCCCTCTCGGACCAGGAAGCCCTTCTCCTCGAGGCCCGCGCGCCACAGGTCGGATACCACGTCGCGCTGCATGACTTCGGCTGGCTCGACCGGGACGTTGGTGCCGAACGAGGCCAGCCCGCACGAGTGCACCGAGACCAGCTTGCCTCGATAGCTCGAGCCCTCCACCACGCAATCCAGGTCGGAATGAGCGCCCAGTCGCCCCTTCACGGCGCTTCCGGTGAGGTAGATACGGCGCCCGGCGTGCTCCATGAGCTCAGCTGCGACCTCTTTAAGCTCGGCGTCGAGTT
The DNA here is from genome assembly GCA_045863235.1 of Candidatus Xenobia bacterium. Classification (GTDB taxonomy): domain Bacteria; phylum Vulcanimicrobiota; class Xenobia; order Xenobiales; family QWHO01; genus QWHO01. Next base: position 5,946 of record BTUM01000061.1, read on the forward strand.
GCTCGACCCGCTCGCGTACTTCCGAGTCGGTGTAGGGTTTCTCCAGGTCACGGACGAGCTTGTCCGCCCAGCGCCACTCCTGGCGCCCGACGGCATATCCCGAGCGCGGGCTGGCCTCGTCCCGGTCAAGCCTGGCGACGAACTCGTCCGGGAAATGAACGAGATATGTGGCCAGGTTTTCGCGTAGCAAAAGATGGCGCTCGAGGGGCACGCGGGCCCTCGTCATCAGCTTGCCGGCGACATCCCAATGGCGATCCACAGGCAGAGTGTAAGCGCGGGCCCTGAAAATAGGCTGACCACGGTAGTGTGGCGAGTTCCCAGTCGTCGTGAGGTTTGACAGCAGACGACTTCACTCCGGAAAAGATTGCAGAGAGGGGGCCTTCAGGGCCTGCCACAGCCACAGCCCCGTCAGTCCTCCGGCCAGCGCGGCCCCGGCCACAGGAAGTCCGCCCAGGGATCCGAGGAGGGCCACCGCTGCCCCGACACCTGCCCCCAGCATAGTTGACGGCAGGGCTCGCCAGGACAGCTTCTCACAGAAAGTCAGCTGGCGAGTGTGGACGGTGCACCGGTTGTTCTTCAGGTCCAGTTGGTACCGGGCGTGGAAGTCGTTGGCGCGACCGGCGATCCGCTCGCGCCTCCAGTGGTCGCCGTTCTTACACCGGTACGTTCCTCGAGCGCTCCGCTCAGACAAAACCTTGACCCGCTCATGCAAACCTGTCCTGGCATTCACAAATCGGTAATCTTCCCGGACTGGGGGCTGGATTATTCTGCGGGCATGATGATTCAGATGCGCCCTCTCGAGGGCAAAAAGATAATGATCGACCCCGGCCATGGGGGGCCGGATCCCGGAGCCATCGGTCAGGCCGGAGCGGAAGAGGAGGACGTGGCCCTGGCCATGTCCCAGAAGCTCCAGGAGGACCTTACGGCGCTGGGTGCCGAGGTGCGCCTCACGCGCACGACCGACAGCGCGGTGCTGCCCGGTGGAAGTAAGTCGGAAGATCTCCAAGAGCGGTGCAATATGTCCAACCGCTGGGGCGCCGACCTGTTCATCAGCATGCACTGCAACTCCGCCGAGAATCAGAACGCAGTGGGGACCGAAACCTACCACGCGCGCAACGCCAGCTCCAAGTCCAAGATCGCCGCCCGCCTGGTGCAGAACCAGACCGGTCAGCTCTTGCCCAACCGCGGAGTCAAGCAGGCCAACTTCCACGTCATCGTGCACACCAACGCTCCCGCCATCCTGGTGGAGACGGCCTTCATCTCCAACCGGGGCGAGGAGGCCCTGCTGGTGGACAACGGCTTCCAGGATCGCTTTTGCGAGCACGTTGCGGCCGGGGTGGCCAACTACCTGACCATGGCCGAGAACATCAAGACGGTGGCTCCTCGCCCCGACCCGGGCGAGATGGACGACGAGTCCAACTGGGATCCGGAAAAGCCCAATCAGGCTGGTCAGGAGTACCTGCTGGCCGGGTAGGCTGCATTCGAGGCTCACTCCAGAAAGGGCGGTTCGAAAACCGCCCTTTCTGTTTCCGAGAAGGGCCGAGGCACCTGCCAGGGCCGTAAAATTCGGGCGTAAGCGCCGACCAAACTGCAACGCCGTTGTAGAAGTTCGGCCCCCTACAACACTTCTAGCGGTTGAGCAACAGGTTGAGTGGGGAACCCGCCGCCGGGAGCGGGGGAGCGGCCGGGCCCGCCTGGGCCTGGAGGGCCGTCATCGCGGTCAGGAGTGCCTCCTGGAGGATGGCCGCCGCCGGTGAGCCCGTCGAACCAGCGCCCGCACCCGGATAGGGCGAGCCGTTCATGCGCGCTACCATCCCTGTCAGGCCCCGCATGTCCATCATTCCGATCGAGAGAGCGTTGGCCTGGGCGTTCAGCAACGCCTGGCCCTGAAAGACGGCGCTTCCCATCCAGTCGAAGCCACCGAGCGCGGCGCTGGGCGTATAGTAGGAGTTGGTGTTGGAAAAGGGCGTGCTTGCACCGATCATCGTCAGAGGTCTCCTTTCCCGGGACCGACCTCCACCCTCAGCATACTCGGTGCTGAGCGGCCAGACCGGTCCAGCCTGCCACCCACAGCATACTCTCGGCGTGGCGAGCACGGGGAGGGCCAACTGTTAAGAGACTGTGATCGGTGTTAACCTTTGTCGCCTTCCGAATGCGATTTTCCGGTGGCGAACCCGAGTCAGGGAGCAGCTCCCTGGTCGTGCTCCTTCTTGCGCACCACCACGCCGCCCACGATGAGCGACTCGTCGCGCTCCTCAACGGTGCGACCCTGGCGGGCCAGCATCTGCTCGAGCACGCCCTCCAGGCTGTCAGACAGCACCCTGGTGCCGATCACGGCCATGAAGTCGTCCATCGCCTGGGCCAGGGTCAGGTGGGCCAGCCGTCCTCCGGGGGCGCGATGCTCTTGCAGGAAGCCGACCACCCGGGCGCCGTCCTCGGGCAGCAGCACCTCCAGACTCTTGAGCAGACGGTCGACCTTGCCCTCCGGGCGACTGGCCTCGGCCAGCACCTCGGCAAGCAAGCTGCTCAGGTCCTCGGCCCTGGCCTCGGGAGTCCAGCGTCGTGAAACGAGCTCGAGGCGCGAGGCCAGATCCACCCGCACCAGTGGGCTCAGGTTGGCGCCATTGGCGGCCAAAGCCGGCCAGAGCTCGCTGGCAGCGCTCAAGCCCAGGCGTTGGGTCAGCAGCACCAGGGCCTCGACTGACTGGTTGAGCTCCTTGCTGCCCTCCAGCGGCTCGAGCAGGCGCGCCCCCTTCAGGCCGGCCGAGAGGTTGCCGGTGGCCACGGTCAACCGGGTGATGAGATCCATCCGATCGCGCAGCTTCTCTTGTGGGCACACCAGGGCGCCGGAGAGGTCGGCCAGAGTGGGGCGGGCCGCTTCGTAGGCGAGCGAGCCAAGCTGCAGCGAGCGGATGCGCACGCCCGCCTGGTTGACCTGATCGTCGGAGGTGAGGCGCAGGCGCAATTGAGGAGCGCTCGACAACCCCTGCCCCCGCACATCCCACGATCGGGTGGCAAAGCCCGCGCTGCCGTTGAGGCTGTCGAGCTCGACCCACTCCTCGCCCTGCCGGGCCTCGAGCTTGAGGGTATCGTAGCCGTCCTCGAGATCGTAGGCCAGCTCCATGGTCAAGGTGGCGGCATCCTGCACCGGACCGAGCAGCAGCGAGCTGTTGGCGTTGGTCTGGTAACCCGAGCCGTCGTTGTCGCTGAGGATTCCATCGGCTCGGCGCACCCAGTCGTTGAGGCGCAAACCCTCAGGCAGCTTGCCGGTCATGTCCAGCAGCTCGGTCAGGCGGGCGAACTGAGGAGCGCCGCAGGGCTGCTCGAGCAGGGCCGTGACGAAGGCGGTGCGCTCTTTCTCGGAGGGCTCAAGGCCCAGCTTGACCTCCAGCGTGGCCGCCTGCTCGCTGAGGAGGGAGGCGCGCGAGGCGGCCTGGAGCGGGTCGGCAGCAGCCACCACCGAGGGCCACAGGGACCGCGCCTGAGCCACCCCCAGCGAGCGGGCCAGCAGCGCGGCTGGCTCGAGCTGATCCGGCGACTTGAGCCAGCCGCTCACCTCCAGGGCGGCGCTGGATGAGCCCAGTCGCTCGGCCAGGATGGCCGTGGCCTGGAGGCGGGCGGACCGCTCGGCCGGCTGCAGGCGGTCGAACTGGTCCACCAGCGAGAGCATGGTCCTGGGTCCGGAATCGAGGCGCAGAGCCACCTCGGGCTGCTGAGCGCGCCAGCCGGTCACCAGCATCTGGCGAAGCTGGGGCCCGACGTCGCTGCCCTGATCGTCGGCCTGCATGCGCAAGCGCAGCTCCAGCTTGCCGCCGTCGAAAGTCGAGAGGTCGAGCTGGTGCTCTTGCTCGGGGACCTGCGAGCCAGTGAAGGAGGCCAGGCTCTGCCACTGGCCCCCGGGCCGGCGGGCCTCCAGACACAGGGAGTCGTAGCCGCTCTCCAGCGAGCCCCCCAGCCGCAATCGCAGGCGGGCGCCGGTGAGACCAGTCAGGTCCAGCGTGGGAGTCGTGGCCGATGCCTTGCAGTCGGCCGGGTAGCTGGGGAAGCCCAGCCCGTAGCCCGAGCCCTCCACGAAGCGGGTCTGCCAGCCCTGGTCCAGCTTCCAGCCGGCCAGGTCGTCCTCGCGCCCCACCAGCGCCCGCAGGGCCGCTCGCTCGGGCTCGGACAGGTTGGCGCTGACCAGCTTGCGGGCCCGCTCGAGCTGGGTGCCCAGGTCCAGCGCCTGGCCGGCCTCGGCTGCCAGTCGGCCGCTGGCCCGGAAGGCCTCCAGGGCGGGTCCGGCCGGCTGGCCGGGAGTAAAGAGAGCGCCTGCGGCCCGAGTTCCCAGGTTGCGCCCAAGCTCGCCCAGGTTCTTGACGTCGCTGGGATCGGCCGTCTGCGGCCAGAGCTTGAGGGCCGCGCTGGGCGAGCCCAGGTCCTGCTCCAGCTGCTCCAGCTTGGAAAGCTCATCGCTCAGCCCGGTCGGGCCGACCGCCACCAGCCGGTCCACCAGCTCCTCGGCCGCGAGCTTTTCGGTGTTGAAGCCGAAGACGGGCCCGGAATGGCTGGAAACCCGCATGCCCTGGAGGTGGTAGCCCCACTCGTGGCCCTGGTCGTCGGCCTGTAGTCGCAGGCGCAGCTGCACCGTTCCGCCGTCGAAGGCACTGAGATCGATCAGCTCTCGCTGGTCGTCGGCCTGGCCGGTCCAGGTCTTGAGCGTGGTCCACTCGCCGCCGTCCCGGCGGGCCTGCAGAAAGACGTGGTCGTAGCCCGACTCCAGGCCGTAACTGTGCTCGAGCACAAGCAGGCTATTCTGGCCCAGGTGCAGCGCCGGGGTGGTCAACGAGCTGTCGGTCGTGCCCTGGTAGCCTCGTTTGTAGCCTCCACCGGGCAGAGCCTGCCAGCCCTGGTCGGCGACGAAGTCCGGCCTGGCCGGAGGGCGGTCGAGAAAGTCCACCAGAGCGCGGGCCTCGACCCCGGCCTGGAGCAGTTTGGTGGCCAGCGATTCGGCAGACCCCTGCGACCCGGTCAGGTCCAGCAGTCGCGAGCACTCCGTGAGCCGATCCTCCACGACCGAAGGCTGGAAGCTCTTGACCTGGGGCCACAGCTTGACGGCCCGGTCCACCCCCACCCGGGAGGCCAGCTCGGAAAGGCGGGCCTCGTCCTCGGTGGGACCCAGCGCCGCCGAGAGGGTCAGGGCGGCAGCCGGGCCGCGCTCCACGGCCAGCCGATCGACCCTCGCGATCTGGGCCGCGTCCCCCTGCCGGGCCAGCTCGGCCAGCTGCTCCAGAGTGCCCTGTCCCCGGTCGAAGCTGAGCTCGCCCAGCTTCAGTGCCCGCAGCGCCACGCCGTCGGAGGAAGACTGGTCGTCGGCGGTCAGGCGAAAACGCACCCGCACCGTCTGGCTGGCATACGCGGAAAGATCCAGGCGGTGATCGCGCCAACCACTCGAGCCGGTGAAAGAGGTCAGCCGGGTGAACTTGCCTCCTTCGGGAGCGATCTCCACGTGCAGGTGATCATAGCCCGATTCGAGCTCGTGCCGGAGCTCGAAGCTGAGCTGCGCCTCCGGGCCGAGCTCGACGGGCGGGGTGGTCAAGGAGCTGTCGCAGTTGTTGTCGTAGTGCGGGTGCACCAGGGCCGGTCCCTCCACCCCCCATTTCCCCTCGAACTTCCAGCCGGCTGGTTTGTCGCCCATCTTGCCAGCCAGCTCGCGCAGCGTCGCGGCCTCGTCGGTGGTGACGCCCTGCTTGAGCAGCTCGTCGGTCAGCTCAGGACGCCCGAGCAGCTGGCTGAGCTGATCGAGCTGCACCGTTTGCTCGGCCTTCTCGGCCCAGTTGCCGCTCAGGTTGGGCCACAGCTCGGTGGCCTTGCGCACCCCCAGCTGCTCGGCCAGCAGGGTGAGGGCGGCCGTCTGCTCGGCGTAATCGCTTTCCTTCTCCCGCCCTTCCAGCACCTTCGCCAGGGCGGCCGCGGCCCGGTGGTCCCCCAGCCGCCGGCAGGCCTCGCCCAGCCAGGCCGGGTCGGGCTGGGCCAGGGTCAGTCGCACCACCTCGTCGGCGCTGACCGGGGCCGAATCCAGGCTGAGGGGGGTGTGCACGCGGCCCTGCGCATCGGTGCCCCGCAGGCTCAGCTGGCCGAAGCGGAAGCCGCTTTGCTCGACCTGATCGTCGGCTTGCAGGCGCCAACGCAGGGTCAGGCTCTGGCCGTCGTACTCGCGCAGGTCCACCTCCACGGCCTCTCCTGAGGAGGAGCCGGTGAAGCTTCTCAGGGTCTGGAAGCTCTCACCGTTCCGGGAGGCCTCCAGGTGGACCTGGTCATAGCCCTGCTCGAGCTCGTAATCGCAGCGGAAGCTGAGCCGGCAGTGGCTCAATCCCTGCAGCGAGAGGGGAGGGGAGGTCAGGGTGGTGCGGGCCTCGGTCGGGTAGCTCTGGTCCGGAGAATCGTCGAAGGCCACGCCCAGCGTGGGGTGATCCACCAGCTTCCAGTCGCCCCGAAAGCCCCGGGCCGGATCGGGGGAGTCCAGGAGCGTGCGCAGCACCGCCTTCTGCTCGGGGGTGGCCCTGGCCAGCCTGGGATAGGCGCGGGCGTCCCCGCCGAGGAGCGTCAATAGCTCGCCGTCCTCCTGCGTGAGAGCGAGCTTCTCGTCCTGGCAAACTTTCCAGAGGGCGACCGCCCGGTCATGCTTTCCCTCGGCCCATCGCTGGGCCTGGTGAGCCGTCTCCAGCAGCTCGCTCAGGCGGCCGGGCTCTTTCTGGTTGCGCTCCAGCACGGCCTGGTAAAGCGGGTTCTGGCCCAGCCTGGCCAGCGTTTCGGCCTTCTGCTCGGGGGTGCCCGGGGCGGGGTTCTGGCGGACGAAATCGTAGGCCTCTTGCAGGCCTTTGGGAAAGCGCGGAGCCAGAGCGTCCAGCAACTCTTTCGGCTCTTTCAGGGTGTCGGGGACCCGCTCGAGGTCGTGCTCGCCCAACTGCACGTTCCGATAAGCCACCGAGAGATAGCTCTCGCCGTAGCGATAGAGCTCGGCCGGGTCGCCCTGGTAGGAGAAGTTGCCCTGCTGCAGGGCGTGCAGGCCCCGCGCCAGCTCGGGCTGGCTCAATCCCTGGGGACCCGGCCCCCCGCAAAGGTAGTCGGCCAGCCGGGCCTCCTCGCCCGACTGGAGCACCATCTTTCGCTCGTTGTCGAGTTGCACCAGCACCTGGGGCGACTCGGAGGTGGTCAGCTCGCGGTAGGCCCCGAACGGCTCCACTCTGCCGGCCAGGTTGCGCAGCGCGGCGGCCGTCTCGGCCTCATCCGGCGGCGGGGCGCTGCCATAGAAAAAGCGGGCTTGCTCCAGCTCGTGGGCCCCCTCGGTGCGCAGCCAACCCTGGCCTGGAGGGCGCAGGTCGACTCGCTTGCCTTCCCCGGCACGCCGCTCGGCCTGCTCGGCGTCGATGGACTTGAAGAAGAAGAAGAAGCGTTTCTGGCGGAACTCCACCCCGTCGGCCCACCGCCCCACCGCCGTCCCGGCCGGACCACCGACGGCGGCGCCGGCCACCGCCGCCAGCGGCAGGCTGGACACGGGGGCGGGAGAGGAGGCCGTCAGCTCGACCCGGTCGGGGGACTGGCCGGCGGACGCCTGCTGGACTTGATGCGGTCGCCGGGGGAGCGACGCCGAGAGAGGACCGATGATCACGGGGATAGCATAGAACCCTGTCCTGACAGGAGTTTGAAAGGGTCGCAAGGATCTGAGAAGGATCCTCCAAGGATCATGGTTTCCGGTTGTGTCATGCCGGTCTGCCTCTGGGTCGGTGGAGGGCGTTTAGCGCTCGGGCGAGCCCGAGGCCTGGCCGGGGGAGGGCGTTTAGCGCTCGGGCGAGCCCGAGGCCTGGCCGGGGGCTGGCAACGTGGCACGTTGCTCTCAACCTGCTCAGGGCGCCTCAACCAAACCTGGATCCGGCCCCGGCGGTGAAGTTGCGTCCTGGAGAGGGCTTCGCTCTTCGTCGAGCGGAGCGGCAGGCGGGCTTTGGAGGCCCGGCTCCTCGAACATACGCTCGTCCCCCGCGGGGACGAAAATCCTGCCGAACACACTTCGCGCCAGCAGGTCACAAAGCTTGCGTTAAAGCCAGATGGGGCCGTGCCATCGAACACATGCTCGTCCCCCGCGGGGACGAAAATCCTGCCGAACACACTCGCGTCAGTAGCCTCAGTACCAGATGCTCCCCACCCTGGCAGGTGCGTATACCCATACCGAAAATCCGCACTTCATCACGGCAAGAATTGCTTTCGTGCCCTGGGCTCAGCGCGGTGATACGGAAACTGTTGCATCTACTCAGCGGGTGGTGCAGGCCCTCTGGGCACTCGGTGGGCGTTGGCGCGCACCCAGTCGCGCTGCGTGTCCCGCATCCCCCGACTGACTGCTTCCCCGTCGCTGATCCGGATCGCCTCTTCCAGATCCACCCCACGCCAGAGGCGGTAACAGGCCACGAACAGCCCCGTTCGACCTCGCCCCGCCCAGCAGTGAACCAGAGCCGGCCCGCGCGCCTCGACCACCTCGATGAACTCCAGCACCTGCTTGAAAGCGGGCGTCTGCTGGTCCGTCACCGGGATGCGGTGATAATCCAGCCCGAGTTTCACGCACATTTGCGACTCGGGCGAGTCGACTCCTTGCGGCGTTTCCTCGCGCAGGTTCACCACTAGCTTCACACCCATCGAGAGTACTTCGGCCAGGTCGTTTTCTCGCGGCTGGGCTGAGCGATAGAGCCAGGCATCCACCTTCCTGGCCGGGACGGGCACCGGCGTGGCGTCGCGGTAGGCCGGCACGTCCTTGGGATGGACTGGCACCAGCAGGTCGGCGCAGCCGGCCAGGTATGCGTCCACCTCATCGGCTCGAGCTTCGCCGCGCACGTCTCGCTCCAGCAGAGCCCCCCCAACTCTCCCAAGCTCACGCCAGCGCTCGGCGTACAGGGGATGGGCCGCGAACACTTCCACCAATCGGCCCAGACTGGCCACGTCGCCGGGGAGGTACTGGCCCAGCCGGGTCTGAAGCAACTCCAGGAGTCCGGCGTCCTTGTGCAGTTCCAGACGCGCGTCCAGAAGTTGCTGTTTGGCGATGATCCGACGGGCGGCCTGGCTCGTCATTCGGGTGGATTCGTCCAGGGCTGGCAGCGGTCCCCCTCTCAGGAGCGCGGCCGGAGCCCGCGCGGGAATGGGTCTGCTTGAGGGTTCTTTCAGAGCGCACCGCTAAGCTGAGTCCATGATCTCCTCGATTCCTGGCATCCGTCTGACCTTTGCGCCCCAGCGCCCCGTAGCCGCCGCCAGCGACGCGGGGCCGGAGAGCGTGGGCGATCAGGTGCAGATCTCGCCCGGTCAGCCAGCTCAGGTCGGCCCTTACGCCCGGGACGCCCGCCAGGTCGCCGTCCTGATCGCCGGAGCTGGCAATGCGGGCCTTACCGCCGCCCTCTACACCGCCCGAGCTCAGCTCGATACCCTGGTGATCGGCTCACCCTACGGCAGCCAGTTGGCCCAGAGCGCCGACGTGGAGAACTTTCCCGGCTTCAAGCGCTCGACCGGGTTCGAGGTGGTCGAGGCCCAGTACAAACAGGCCGAGGAGGCAGGCGCCAGGTTTGAGGACGCTCAAATCGTGCGCATCGAGGGCGACAAGCCGCCCTTCCGGGTGCACCTGGACGGCGGCGTCGTGATCGAGTGCCAGGTCCTGATCCTGGCCACGGGGGCGCGGGCACGGCGCCTGGGGATTCCCGGCGAGCAAGAGTTTTTCGGCCGAGGAGTAAGCACCTGCGCCACCTGCGATGGACCCTTCTACAAGGGCAAGAACGTGGTGGTCGTGGGGGGCGGCGACACGGCCGTGGGAGACGCCACTGTGCTGGCCAAGGTGGCCTCCAGCGTCACGCTGGTCCACCGGCGGGGCCAGCTCAGTGCTGAGAAAGTGTTGCAAGAGCGCCTCGAAAAACTCGTGGATGAGGGCAAGGTCAAGCTGGCCCTCAACAGCGAGGTTCTGTCCGTGCACGGCAAGACGGACGGCGGCGTGGATTCGATCGAGGTCGCCCACCATCCGCAGGGCAGCCCGGCCCAGAAACTCGCCGCCAGCGGAGGCGACGCGACCGCGGCCGGGGTCGACCGCTCCCAGCTTCCGACTGACGGGCTGTTCCTGGCGGTGGGTCATCTTCCCAATACCGATTTTCTCAAGGACAGCTCCGTGCAACTGAATGAGCACGGGCACGTGGTAACCCACGATTTCGTCAGCACCAGCGTCCCGGGCATTCTGGCCGCCGGCGACATGACCGACGTGCCCTATTACCAGGCCAGCGTCGCCTCGGGCTTTGGTGCCATCGCGGGCCTCAAAGCGCGCGAGCTGATCGAGCAGGGATAGAGCGGCTCGACCCGGCGCATCTGGCTCTGGCCCCCAGCCGGCATTTCTCGGCCGGCCGCTGATTTTTCAGGTTTTTTTCAGGGTCGACGCATTACAGTGCCGCCAACGTGCGGGGGGCTCCAGGAGGTGCTTGGTGCGGATCAACCAGGTTTCCCCTCAGCAGTGGCGGCGTCTCGAGGAGTATGCCGAGGCCGCCATCCATATCACGCGGGCCGGCGTGCGACCGGGCCTGGAGTTTCTCGAGTCCCACGGCAAGAGCATGGGGCACACCCTGGATCTGACCGAGACCCTGAGCGGCACCGACCGCGGCTTTGCCGCCGGCCTGGGGCTGGCGAACCTGGTGCTGGGCGCGGCCGAGCTCTCCCAGTCGTATCAGGCCCTGTGCGCCGGCGACAAGGTGCGCGGCTACCTCAACGCGGCCGGGGGCACGAGCTCGCTGGTGGGCGGTACGGCTCTGGTCTACGCGGCCTGGACCGGCAGCGCGGCCCTGGGCCCACTGGGGCTGACCAACCTGGGGGCAGCCTCCACCGGCATCGCCGCCGCCGCCGATGGGTTGGAGGACGTGGTGCTGGCCTGCCGGGGCGATCAGGGCAAGCTAGCCACCGGGCTGGGGGGCCTCAAGGTCGCCTCGGGAGGGGTGTTGCTGGCGGGAGCGATGACCGCCCACCCCACCCTGCAGGCGGCTGGCTCGCTGCTCTACCTGGTAGCAGCGGGCGGGCAGCACCTGCGGACTCACCTGGCCTGAGGCGCCGGGCTCTGGTCTTGCACAATCTAACGAAACGCGCCGGATCTGCAAGACGCCTTGCTCACGCGCGCCGCCTTAGAGCGCATCTGGAAAGTCACGCTCTAATATGCTGCGGACCTCCTCGGCCTCGAACGCGCGGTTCGCTTTCCTCAATGCCGCCAGGAGGTAGAGCAGCGTGCTGCGACGTTCCGCGTGCTCCGGGAAGGCCTCCATGATGGCGCGGGCCTGCTGTAAAAGCCGGATGGCCGCGTCCAGATCTCGACATTTTCCGGCCACAACCAGGCCGCGCAGTGACTCCAACTCGGCCTCAGCTTCGTCGAGCCGGCCCAGCTTGCGGAGCAGGTCGGCCAGGTTGATCCGGGTGTGGATCAGGGCGGGGTGAGCCGGCTCGAGCAGGCCCGCCTGCAGCTCCACCGCCTGGCGCAGGGGCATCCAGGCCTCGGCGTGACGCCGGGCTCGTGCCAGGGAGCAGGCCAGAGCGTCCAGGCAGTCGGCCAGCTCGAGCGGACTGTCCCGGGCTAGATCGATGGCCTGCTGATGGAGCGCGAAAGGGCTCTGGCCCAGGCGCTCCTGGCAGCAGGCCTCCAACAAGATAATACTGGCCAGGTCCGGGTGGCGAGCTCCCAGACAGCGGGTCTGGATGGCGCGAGCCCGGGCCAGCAGCTCCAGGGCTTGCCGGGGGGCACGCTCCACCAGCTCCGAGGCAAGATTCCGCAGCGGCACGACCAGCTCGAAGTGGTCGGGGCCGCTCTTCTCCTCTTCCAGCCGCAGGGCCTCGCGATGCAGTGCTTCGGCCTCTCGGTGACGCCCCAGGCGGTTGAGCACTGTGGCCCGGTTCCCCGCCAGGGTGGCGGCCTTGCTCCCCTCGACTCCCCGCTTCTCCACCTCGTCGTAGACCGCTAGCGATTCCTGGTTGCGATGCATGGCGTAGTAGAGGTCCCCCAGGTCAAGGCGGCTCCCCACACGCGATTCGCCCAGCAACTCGCGCTCGAGCTCCAGGCCGCGCAGGCGGCATTCGAGCGCTTCGGGGTAGCGTCCCTGGTCTTGCAGACATCGGCCCAGTTGGCGCCAGGCCCGCGGCTCCTCGCTCCAGACTTCCCGGTCCTTGGAACGCAGGCAGAGGTCGAGCGCCTCCCGGGCCAGGGTCTCGATCTCGGGGGAGGGTTTCAGTACCTGCAAGGTGGCCACCAGGTTCAACAGGCTGGTGACCCTGTCTGTCTCAGTTTGGGAATGCTTGAGGGCCGCGCGGGCCCGGTTCTCGGCCCGCCGAAAGTCTCCCTCTGCGAAAGCGTCCGCGGCCTCGCAGTTGAATCGGTACGCGCGCATGTTCGGTTCCTCCTGACGAAACGAAAGTGGGCCGCTCAAAGGAGCGGCCCACGCGCGACCGTGCCGTTTGCGAGATCAGCTCAGCGTGGCAGACTCCTCGAGCGCGGACAGGAGGAACGGTAACTCAACATGGCTTCAGGATACCAGGCTCAGCCTCATTCTGGCAAGCCCTCAAAGGGTGCTTCTACAACTGGTGGGCGACTAAGCCAGGGGGCTCGTGTTCGATGCATGGCTTTGATTTGGCTTCGTTGCGGTCTTGCTTGTTTCGATTTTTGAACCGGCGGTTCAGCTTGTTCGCCCTTTGGTCTGGCCTTTCTTGCGGGGGTGAAGCGCTGCACAGTGCGCTCCTCGTCCAGGCTCTTGACTTTGCCGTCGATCCAGCCCCAGCAAAGCGCCTCGTCGCGCGCGTCGGGATAGGTGATCCCCCGTCGGGAGGCGCCCTTCTTGGAGCCCACCCAGAACTCGCTGCGGCAGGCGTGATGCTCTTTCAGCCAGGCCGGGCCGGAAAAGACGTGGCCTGGGTCAGAAGCGGAACCAGATCAGGTGGGGCACGGCGGCGTGGGGGTTGGTGAAGAAGTAGATCATCCCCGTCCAGAGGAGGAAGAAGCCGGTCATCACGATGGCGATGACGGGATGCAGCTCAGTGTTGGGGCCCGGGTTGGCTTCGTCGGACATGACATGCTCCAGAACTTTCAGGTTGGCGCTCAGCTTTTCCGGCCAGGCCCCTCGATCCTTCCGGGAAACCCCCGACTCCGGACACGAGACCAGGTCAGGGATGGAACCAGAACACCACCGCAAAGAACAGGTAGACGGCCAGGAACATGGCCCCCTCCAGCCAGTTGCACTCGCCGTCCGAGAGCGAGGCCCAGGCGATGAAGACGGCTGCTCCCAGCGAGGCCAGCTCGAAGATGTTGAAGACCAGCGTCATCGGGTTGGCCGGGTTGAAGTAGAAGGAGGCCAGCACCAGCACGGGGGCCACCAGCAGGCCCACCTGCAGGCACGAGCCCATGGCGATCTGGTAGCTCAGCTCCATCTTGTTCTCGCGGGCCACCCAGACGGCCACCATGCCCTCGCTGGCGTTGCCCACCACGGCCACCACCACCACGCCCACGAAGAGGTGGCTGACGTTCATCTTCTGCACTTCCAGAATGTGGTTGATCGACTCCACGAAGGCGTCCGAAAGGAAGGCCACCAGCAGGGTCGTGCCCAGCAGCACGCCCACGGCTACGGCCTTGCTCCAGGCCGGCTCCTCGGGGTCGTGGCTGTGGGCCCCATCGGGCATCAGCAACGAGCGGTGGGTGCGCAGCGAGAAGACCAGGCTGAGGAAGTAGATGCCCAGCAGCACCAGCGCGCCGGCAAACGAAGTCTTGACGGCGATGGCCTCGGCCAGTCCCTCGTTGGCGCTGAGCGAGGGGTCAGCCGAGTAGGCGTAGTGGGCCATGGAGGGCACCACCAGGATGATCAGCGTGAGGATCAGCATGGCCACGTTGACCGAGGCCCCGGTGCGGGTAAAGCTCTGTTGTCGGTATTTCGTGCCCCCGTAGACCATGGCTGCCCCCAGCACCAGCAGCAGGTTGCCCAGGATCGAGCCCGTGATGGAGCTGCGCACGATCTCGTAGAGCCCCTGCTTGAGGGCGGTGAGAGCGATGATCAGCTCGGTGACGTTGGCGAAGGTGGCGTTGATCAGTCCGCCCCAGAGTGGCCCGACGTAGATGGACACTTCCTCCACGCCCTTGCCGATCAGCGTCACGCAGCCCAGGATGGCCAGCGCTGAGGCCACGAACAGCGGCACCCCGTGGATCTTGGTGAGCCACATGTAGAGCGAGGCCGGGCCGAACAAGACGATCAGAAAACTGAGCTTGGGGAGAGTTTTCAGGAAGGTGCCCATGGGCGGGGGCAATTAGAGCCCGGGCAGGGAGGCTCCTTCACAATCGCATGGTTCTGGAAATCAGATCAGAGCCCCCAATCGCCCAGAGGCCGTCACACCCCGGCGGCCCTGGTAAGGTCCTTCGCGCTTCTCCCGGCCAGCCAGAGGTAGCCCAGCGAGTAGAGCATCGTGCAGATCAGTCCCAGATACTGGCGCAGGCCGTCGGTCGAGGAGGCAAAGCCCTCCGAGAAGCTCAGCAGGGCGATGAGGGGATCGACGTAGCAGAACACCATGAAGTCGCGATGTCTGGTGGTCTCGGAGATCATCACGTCGAGCCAGATGGGCACGATCACCACCAGAGCCAGGCAGCCAACGGCGATCTGCAGGGCCCGCAGGCTGGAGGGAGCCCGCTCCGAGACGTAGAGGCCAAGAGCGCTCCAGAAGTAGATGCTGACCAGGGTGAAGAGCAGGATGCCAACGATCTGGCCGGCGCTCACCCGCCCGTTGGACATGAACACGAGCAAGAGCGGGGAGGAAACCAGCAGCTGGACCACCAGCGGCCGGGTCACAGCGCTCAATTGCTGGCGATAGAGCTCGCGTCCCGTCAGCAGGGTGCCCAGCATGGCGTCCCAGGTTCCCCGCTCGCGCTCGCGGCTGATGCGGGCCGAAGAGCGGGCCAGGGCCAGCAGGGTGAAGTAGAGGAAGTGAGCCACCAGGCCCCCGTACATGGTTCCCTCGGCCAGGCTGTTGCGATGGCTGGAGAGGGCTCCGGTGGCCAGGCTGGGGCCCAGCAGGAGGGCGGGATAGATCAGCCACCCGTTCCAGCGCCAGTCGCGTCGACGGGCTGCCAGCCAGGCCCGGTAAGCCAGAGGGGCTTCCGGGCCAGGACCGTTGACGGGCGCCAGGCGCCGTCGGGTAGTGACGCCGGCAGGCTGGCCGAAATGGCGCAGCGCGTCGGTCAACAGCACGGGAGCCAGGAGAAGGCCCATCGAGCTGAACCAGAGCCAGAGTCTATCCTTGCCAAACTCGGGCCAGACGATGGAGCCGGCCGCGAAAAATGGGTTGACGGCCAGCACCCAGCGGGGCCCGTCCTCCATGCCGGCCACCAGCTCGAAGGTCAGGTAGACCAGGCCGGTCCCCATGGTGAGCAGGCCCAGCAACCCGTAAACCAGCTGTCCGGCCTGCTCGGCCGAGCTGCGAAAGAGCGAGGCCCAAAGGCCGAGCGAGCTGAAGAAGGCCTGCAGGCCGAGGGTGAGGATGGCCAGTTGGGCCAGCTGGCTCATCCGGGCTGCGTCCAGGGCCACGAAGACCAGCCAGGCCGGGCTATAGATCGCCAGCTCGAAAAACAGGGGCGCCTGGCTGGCCAGGTACTTGCCCAGCAAGAGCTGTCCGGGCTTGAGGGGGGTGGCCGTGAGAGCATCGAACGAGCGGCGCTCCTTCTCCCAGGCCACGGTGGCCACGGTGCCCGAGATAGCCCGCAGAGTCACGAACAGACAGTGCAGGAACAGGCTGATGGCAAAGCCGACCTCGGCCGCGTCGCGCCAGTTGGAGTGCTCGTTGAGGATCCGCATCATCAGCGTGGGCACAACCAGCAAGGTGGGGTAGGTCAGGCGAGCCAGCAGACCGCCACGCCGCGTTCGGCGCAGGCCCACCCACTCGCGATAGAGAATCGGGTTGTCGAGCATGCTTTTCCCCCGTCGCGGACGTTTCATGGTTTGTTCCGTTCCACCCTTTACATTTCTTGCAAGGATCGTGAGAAAAGTCCCAAAGCTCGACTGAGGAGAGTCATTTCATGAACGCAGGTTTCATGCCCCCGATGATGCCCGGAATGGATATGATGGGCGGAATGGGCGGAATGTTCATCATGATGCAGCTGATGCAGATGATGCAGATGATGATGATGATGATGGGTCAGCGCCAGATGGGCAATCAGATGGGTGGGGGATGCGGCTGCAACGGCGGGTTCCCGATGGGCCCTCAGATGGGGAACCAGATGGGCATCCCCGGGATGCAGTTCCCCGGTATGCAGCAATTTCCCCAGATGCCCTTCCAGATGCCCTTCCCCCAGCAGGGCGGCTGCGGTTGCGGCTGCGGGGGTGGCGGCCACATGCGCAACTACGGCAACCCTCAGGCCAACCCCAACGCCCAGATCCCCAATCACGGCCCTCAGCCGAACAAGGCTCAAATCGGGAACATGCTGGACGCGGCCGCCCAGAAGTATGGCATCCCGCCCGAGATCTTGAAGGCCGTGGCCTTCAAAGAGTCGCGCTGGAACCCGAACGCGGTAGGCGACGGAGGCAACAGCTTCGGCATGATGCAGATCTATCGCCGGGCCCATCCCAACTACAACGTGGCCCAGGGGCAGGCCAATCCGGCTTACAATATCGATTATGCGGCCCGCTTGCTGCGCAGCCACTACGACAAGACCGGCAACTGGCAGACAGCGGTGATGCGCTACAACGGCTCGGGGCCGATGGCTCGCGCTTACGCCAACGACGTGTTCACCAACATCCTGCCCAATCGGCCCTGGCAGCGTCAGTTCGGCGTCAACTGAAGCGCCGCTCGCGCACCTTCTGCACGATGGTCTCCAGCTCGAGCATCGCTCCCGCCCCCCGGCGGGCCAGCTCCATTCCGTGGTCCAGTCGGCCAGGGTCGGGCCGTTCCAGGAAGCTGGCCAGCAGCTGCAGCCCCTCCTCGAAGTCGTCCATGCCGGCCTGCATGGCCGAGCGAGCCTGCTCGAGCGCCTCGACCTGATCCGCGGGAGTGTCCTCGGGGGGGTCCTCCTGCTCGGCCAGTTGCTTGCGGCTCTTTTCCACGTTCCCGAGCAGCCAATCCACCGTCTTTCGAAATTCGGCCGGCTCCAGCCGCCCGTCCCTGGCCTGCTCCACCGCTTCGGCCAGGATGGCCAGGTTCTCGGGCAATCCGGCCTGAGCGGGGTCGAGATCCGAGGTCACGATGCTGGGTCCGGCCTGAAGCGGCGGCCCCATATCCGGAAGCTGAGCCTGGCAGCTCGCGCAGTAGCGTGAGGTCAGGGCGTTGGCTGCTCCGCAGCGCACACAGGGACGGGTTTTCTCCTGGTGGGCGCCTTCCAGCCTCTGCTGCAGGGTCACCAGGCTGGCGGTGGCCTCCAGCACGATGGCCAGACCCTCCTCGAGCAGCTCCGGGTCCTGCACCGAGAAGGCCTCCTGCATCAACTGCACCCCTTCGGCCTGACGCTCGAGCGCCTCGGCCAGTTCGCCCGGCTCGAGCACCTGGCTTTCGGCCGGGTCAGGCTGCAGGCTGACCAGCCCGGCAGCCAGATGCTGATGATACTCGGCGAACTGGGCCAGGCGCTCGCCCAGGGGCTCCTCGGGCAGGGCACCACGGACGAACGCCTCGACCACCCGGGCCAGCTCGTCCACCGCCGGCACGGCCGAAACCGGCTCTCGCTGGCCCAGGGCCTCGCGCAGGCGGGCAAAATTCTGGTGCACCTCCTGCACGGCCTGGCTGCCGCTGGCCAGCAGCTCACGGGCCCGCTCGGCCTCGCCTCCGGCCAGGGCCTCGCGCAGCGGCTCGCGCTGGGCGGCCAGCCGATCGAAGGCCTGGAAGATCGGGTCGAGCACCTCTTCGAGCACGGGATGGTCTTCTTGAAAGCGCAGGCCGTCGAAAAACTGGATGTAGAGCGCGTCCAGGGTGTCCTCGGCGGCCTGCAGGCTGGCTTCGAGAGCCTCGGGAGGCAGGTGGCCCTGCAAGAACCTCTCGGCGTCCTGCATGAGCTGGTTGTAAGCCGGCAGCTCGGTCACGGTCGGGCGGTGGTCAGGCTGCGGAACAGCTCCTCCACGCGCAGCATCACTCCTGCTGCCTCGTTGACCATCTCCAGGCCCCGGGCCAACTTGCCCGGGTCGCGTCGCTGCAGGAAGCTGCGCAGGGTGTTGAGGCCGGCCTCCATGTCGTCGGCTCCGACGGCCATGTGCTCGTGGGCCTCCTCCAGGATCTCGAGCTGCTCGGGCGGGGTATCCGGGTGGGGGGGCTCGAGCTCGCTCAGCCGCTTGCGCACTCCCTCCACTTTGCCCTGGAACCAGTCTAGCTTCTTGAGGAACTCCTCGTCCGTGATAGCACCCACCCGCACCTGCTCGACCAGGTCGGTCAGAACCTGCAGGTTTTCCGAGCTGGCGCTGCGGGGACCGCTTTCCTCGCGCAGGTCGAGCTGGCCGGCCGGGGTGGGCTCATCCATCACGGCCGGGAACATGGCGTTGCATTGCCCACAGTAGCGGGCGCTGGCGGGGTTGCTGGCCGAGCAGCGCAGGCACGACTTGGTGGCCTCCGGGGGCTGGACGGCGCCGGTCAACTGGTGGGTCACGGCCACGATCTGATCAGCCGCCTCCTGGATGGTCTGCAGGCCGAGACGAAGCTCCTGCACATCAGGGTGCTCGAAGAACGACTCCAGCCTGGAGATCCCGTCGCCCTGACGCTCCATCGCCTCGCGCAACACCTCGCCCTGCTCGGCCAGAACCTTCTGCTCGGCCGGGGTGGGTTGCAGCACGTCCAGTCCCAGAGTCATCGTGTGGTGAAGCTCAATGAATTGATCCAGCCGCTTGCGGAAACGCTCCAGGGGCAGTCGCCCGAGCATGAAGCCCTCGGCGACGCGCAAGAGCTCGTTGACCGGTGGCGACTCGGAGTAGACGGGGCGCTGGCTCGCCTCCTGGCGCAGCAGGAAGAGGCCGTTGAAGATCTGGTTGACGAGGTGCCGGGCTCGAGCGAGCATCCGGCGCACCTTGCCTTCCGATCCACCATCCAGAGCCTGGCGCAGCTCGGGCAGCACCAGGCGCAGCTTACCGAACCCCTGGTAGATCAGAGGGGTGGCCTGTTTGACGGCCTCGGTCTCCTCTTGATAGGGGAGGTTCTCGTGGAAGTGATGGAAGATCTGGCCCAGCGCGTCTTCGAGAGCCGTCAGCGACTCCAGGCCGGCTTCCACCGGAAGCGTCTGGGCCAGCACGCGCTCCACTCGACCCTGGAATTCGTTGAAGGCCGGAAGATCGGTCAGGTCGGGGCGTTCCTCGGCCTGGAAAGCGGGGGCTCGGTCCATGCTGGTAGACTGTTTTCGAAGTGCCGTGAGCATTCCTTCGAAGCCCGGGCTTTGAGAGAATTTTCCGTCGCCCCCTTTACCCTGAAGCCGGGGGTCGTGATATGCGCGACAAGACCAAGAACGAGGAAGGCTTGATGTCATGAATATGATGATGCCCGGAATGGGCCCGATGATGATGCCCGGGATGCCCGGAATGGACATGGGCATGGGCGGCATGAACGGGATGTTCATTATGATGCAGATGATGCAGCTGATGCAGATGCTCATGATGATGATGGGCCAGCGCCAGCAGGGTGGTTGTTGCGGGCAGCAGTACCCGCAGATGGGCATGGGCAATCAGTTCGGGAACATGATGATGCCCCAGATGCCCAACTACGGCGGGGCCCAGATGCCCTGGAGCGGCGGCTGCGGGTGTCAGCAGGCTTACCCCGGCAACATGTACGGCACCGGACCTGGCAACTGGAACCCGCAGACCGGAAATCGCCTGGCCGACATGGCCGCCAGCTGGAACGGGCAACATTTCAAGCCGGGCCAGACGCGCCGCTGCGCAGATTTCGTTTCCACGATGCTGACCCAGTCGGGCACCGCCCCTCCGGGTTTTCGGCATCAGGTAAGCGCCGCCGGTCTTCGCAACTACGGGACCCCCATCGGCGGAGGCACTCAGAATCTTCGCCCCGGCGACGTGGTCTTCTTCGGCAACACCTATCGGCCCGGCCACACCACTCACGTAGGGATCTACCTCGGCGACGGGCGCTTTGCTCACCGGCCTACCGCCAACGCCCCGGTCAAGATCGACAACATCAACAGTCGCTACTGGTCCTCGCATTACACCGGCGCCAACCGCATGGGCTAAGAGCTCGTCGCGGGGACACCAGGAAGGCCGACTCGAGAGGGTCGGCCTTCTGGCATTCCTGGCTCCTCAGCGACGACCTGTCGACCCGAGAGGGACCCTTCCGGTGGCCGCGAATCGGCCCGGCATGCAACCTTCTGCCATCGCTGACGCCTGCGCCCTTCACCAGAGCGAGCTTGACCCTCTGCTCGAGAGCGTGCGGGGGGAGTTTGACCCCGAAAGCCGCACTGTGACCGTCTTCGTGGAGGCCGCCGAAGATGAGGAGGTGCACGAGCGGTTGCTCGAGATTTACTTCGACTTCAGTTTCTACCTCCCCATGGGTCCGCCCGAGGTCGAGTGCTACCGCATGGAGCTCTCCACCAACCACGAAGGGGCACCTCGCCATCGCTACGTACTCGAGTCGGATGTCAGCCTGCTGCCCGACACCGGCGGAGCCACCCGCGAGCAGTGGACGGCCTTCGCGAGCCAGTTCCTGTGCACTCTCGACGGAACGCCCCAGGGCATTCCGATGCCCGACGACTTTCCAGACGACTGAAAGCTCAGGGCAAAACGCAAAGCGGGCCACCGCTTGACGGAGGCCTTCCGGGACCCACAGAAAACACTTTGTGCTCGGCACTCGATGACTCGCTTGCCGAACACAAAGTGCTTTCTGGAGTGACTCGTTCTCGGGCGAAAGCCCAAGGCCTCTGGTTTTACACGCTACACGCGCTGGAACGCAGGTCCGGCGCGCTCCTCAGATTGATGTGCGTGACCAGAGGGCGAGCACATCAGGCGTCTTCCAGTCCATCCTCGACACTTTGCAGGAACTGGTCCAGGTCGCGCGAGCGGATGCGCCACAAACGGCCCAGCTTCAAGCCTTTCAGCTTGCCCTGCCGAAGCCATTCCAGCACCGTCCGCTTCTTTACCTTGAGGCGTCGAGCCACCTCAACCGGGGTCATGATGTCGTCCATAAGGCTCGCTTTTCGCTTCAGTCCACAGGTTCCTGCGAAAGCCAGAGAGTTCCTTGCCGTGTTGAAGCTTGTTCTGAACGTACGCTCACTGTTTATGGCGGTTTCAGGTGCCTCTCCAGCCACGCCTGACCAAGCCTCAGCCTCAGCCCTGGCACCTCCAGGGGCCGACAGGTGATGAATCGAGCCCCCAGGCGGTCGGCCAGGAGGGCCCGCTGCGGATCCTCCCCGAGGAGCCCCAGGACCACCCGGTCAAGCTGCAGTGAGGTTGTCGGTTGCAGCTCCATTTGCTCCAGGTCGAGAGCCAGATAGCGTCCGGGGGAAAGGTCCCGCACGGCTTCCACGGCCTGGCCCAGACGGACGCCCTGGCGTTTCCACACCCCTGGCTCGGGGTGGGACATCAGAGCCAGGATTCTCGGTTTTGTCAGCTGTGAGGCCAGACCGGCCAGCACGTCCAATTGCAGGGCGTAGAGGCCGGCTGGCTCGAGCAGGCGGATCACCAGCCGCCGATTGCCAAAGCTCGCTACCAGGGGCTCGAGGGTATGATGCAAGGCTGCCCTGGTGGGCCTCTTGCCGGCCAGCAGGCGCTTGAGACGCACGAATCCTCCCCGAGCGCCCAGATCCAGGCCCAACTCGGCCTCGGCCGGGGAGGTGACCTCTGCCAGCACGCGGGCGGCGGCCACCTGATCGGCCCACTCCAGCAATCGCTCCATCCCGGGGGGCAGGAACTGGATGTGCCAGACAGGCAGGGCTCCGTCGTAGAGCCGATCACCTTCCAGGGTTACCAGGCCTTCTCTGGATGCTGGAGGCGATGCGATCATGGAGGGAATCTTCCGGCGATGGAGCCATTCCTCGGCCGGGCCCGGTCCGGTCAGCAGGACGCCAGCGCACTCGCGCGCGACGTCCTGGCCAGCGAGCACCAGAATCTCTCGGCCCAGAGCACCGACCGCCAGGCCCCGGAACACTGAGGTGCCGCGAGCCAGCACCCGGGCCTGGCGGCGGCGCCGCGGGCTGAGCCGGGGCTGCACGAATCGGTCCAGGGCCGCCGGGCTCACTCTTGCCATCGCTTGCAGAGCGGAGAGCACCCGATCCTCCACCATCCAGACCAGGGTTTCACAGTGTTGCTCAAAGGTGCGGCGGGGGCGGACCAATCGAAGGATAGCACCCGACGAGGCATCCAGCTCCAGGGCCACTACGTCCATCAGGCGTCGCTCGAGAGAGCGCAAGAGCCCGGCAAAGGAACGGTCTTCAGGACCAAAGCGGCCTCCCACGGGGCGACTCTGCACCCAGCGCACCACCGTGTCTTGCTGGCAGAGGGCCCCGCCGGCCCGGAGAGAGAAGCGGTCCGCGAACGCGCGAAAGCCCTTCGGGCATTCCTCGGAGGGCTCCAGAAACCAGGTCGGGGCCACGGGCAGGCCCCGGCTCGCCGCCCAGCAAAGAAAGCGAGACTGGGGGCCCCGTCCGGCCGTGAGCGGGATCAGATCAGAGGGCCCCGCTGCAGAACCTGTGAAGCGCGGCGCAGCCACTCGCGCGCGCTGCGACGGGCCATGTGTCGGTTCCAGGCGTCGGCCGAGGCCAGCGTCCAGCCCGTTTGGCGGCCGTAAAGCGCATACTGGGTGGCCGGCCAGTGCTCGACCCCGTTCAGGCGCAACTGGCATGGTGGCTCGGCGATGGAGCGCGGGATCGAGACGGTGTGCGAGACCGCCAGGTCGGCCACCCAGGGCACGAACCGGGGCAACTCCTCGGGCATGGCATAGATCTTCAGGGCCCATGGCGGACGCCGCCGGTCGACCTCGGCCAGGTCCCATCCCATGCGGTGTACGAAAGCATTGGACAGGCGCGAGAAACAGCGCGGCAGGTTGGCGGTGATGCGCAGGATCAGGGGCTCATCGGGCTCTCGCTCCCAGGGGATGGCGTAGGTGACAACCGACAGTCCGTTGATACGCTGGAATCCATCGAGCCAGTAGGCCACCAGCGAAGGGCATGTTTCCAGGCCCACATCGAGACTGCGACCGGAAAGCTCGACCGAGAGCCTGGTCACAAACTCATGCTTGAGCTGATTGGCCGTATTACGCGCTTGCTCAAAAGTCATTTGAACGCGATTCGACTTCATGATCGAAAATCCTTTCGATTATTCAATGGCAGGGGAAGGGGCCGAGGTGGCCCGAAACGAGCGGCGTGCTTTACGATCAACTCATTCCGCTTCTGCGCCAGAGTGGCTGGGCGGCCTTCGAGGCCGAAGTGCTGCAGACGAGTGAGCTGGGCCGCAGGCTCCGCTCCGAGCCGGACAACCTCGAAGAGGCCCGCCGCCTGGCCCTGGCTCTGCAGGTGCTGGCCACGGTACGCTATCTACCCCAGCGACCCCCGGCCGGGCAGGCCCTGGCTCCGGCCCTGGCGGCGCGGCTGGAGATGCACGCTGGCAATCGGTCGGTGGCCGATTTCGTTACCATCCTGCGCGAGAGTCTGCTGGACCTGCGCGGGCAGTACTCCTACCTCTTGCTCCCGGTCAAGCGGCTGGCAGCCCGACTGAAGGCGGCGGGCGAGGACGCCGGCTGCGACCCCTTCGTGAAGGCGGTGCGCCAGGTGGCTCCCGAGAGCGCGCTGTGGCGCGGCTACCAGGAGACCCGGACCCGCCTCGAGGAGCGCGTCCAGGCGGCCGGGCTGCTCTTGCGTGAAGTGGCTCCCGACTCGTTGGAGGAGCTGCTGGCCCACATCAGCTCGGTGATCAAGTCGGTGGAGCTGGCCTATGTGTGCGCCGGCCTGTTCGTGGACCCCTCGCCCCGCGACGCGCTGGGCGAGTTTCGACCGCTCGAGCGCGAGGACAATCAGCTCGATCGTCTCAACCGGGCCTACTATCGTCTGCGAGGGGCGGATATCTATGAGGACTTCGTCACGGCCGTCAGCCATGACAAGCTCCAGGCCCGAGCCGACGCCTATTGGTTTCGCAATGACCTGCGCCGCCTGCAGGCCAGCGACGGCCCGATCACGGTGCTGGAAGTGGGGGTCGGCGGTGGCCAGTACGCCGCCGACTTCCTGCAGGAGTGCCAGAGGCTGGGGGGAGAGTGGTCTTCCTTACCCTTCTATCAACGCCTGACCTATGTGATGGGGGACATCTCGCCAGCCATGCTGCGTGACGCTCTGGAGCGATCAGGTCGCACTCAGAAAGTCGAGGTGGTCGGGCTGGACGAGCTGTCCAGCCGTGGGCCCTACGCCCTGCAGCGCTACAATGAGCTGTTCGATGACCTGCAGGAATGCTCCATCCTGTACGTCGATCCGGTCGGCCAGGTCCATCGGGCCGAGTTGTGCGGCACCTTCCCGGCCGGCCTGCTGCCCGAGGGCGTCAAGACGACTGATCTGGCCAGCTGGCTCGAGGAAGCCTGGCTCGAGCCGCTGGGCATGCTGGGGGTCGACCAGCTGGCGCTGATCGATTGGGAGGTGCGCTTTGTGCCCTGCCAGCTCTCCGAGTTGCCCGGGGGAGAGCTGCTCGACCCGGCCGAGTTGCCTCGCGATCATCTGATCCCGCTCAATGGGGGCGGGGTGAGGTTCTTGCGGCAGGCCCTTGAGCGGGCGGGCCGCGGCAGCGTGCGCATCTTCGACTACGGCCTGGGAAGCTTGCAGGAATCGGCTGGCGACTATGCTCTGGCCAACCAGATCGTGCGTCGTTATGGCGCCTCGGCCACCCGGGACGTGCTCTTCCCTCTGCTCGAGCGGGTAGTGAAGGCGGTGGGACGCAAGGTGCGCCTGCTGCGCCTGGAGGAGTTCATCGCCGAGGCCATGGGCGAGGCTCCCCTGGCCTTTCGGTTCCTCATGGGGATCGAGGGAGGCAACCTGGTCAGCCAGGTGGCCTCGGGACCGCAGTCCCCCTTCCCCCTCCAGGCTCTTCGCCACTATGAGCAGATCGCCGCCCTGGAATGCTCGAGCTATCCTGACTGGATCGCCGAGCTCGAGCGGCGCGGTTGGGTCAGGCTCGGCCATCCCCCCTGCCAGGGTCCTGGCAGTCCGCTCGAACGCCTGGGCCTTGATCTCGACTTCGCCGTGAACTCGATCTTCCGAAGCCTGTGCGAGTCCATGCTTGCCAGCGATGTCACCTGGCTGACCGGGGCCCAGGCCAGAGCCGAGGTGAAGGTGCTCCTCGAGCGGGTGGGCTATCGCGGGGAGGCGGTGGAGCACGCTCTGCTCCACCCGAGCTGGGGCAAGTTCTGGGTGCTGGCGGTCGAAGCGGAGTAGGATCTTCGTCTCATGCGCGGAAACCAGGGGGAACGGGAGGTGCCGATGCCGGATGATCTCGATCCCGCCCTCACAGAGCTATCCCAGCAGGCTGAGATTCCCGTGGAGCACCTGCGCGAGCTCCTGACCCGCCTCAAGGCGGGAGGAGAAGCCACTCCTGACGACCTGGCCCTGGTCATTTCAGCACTGGGAGCGCAGCGCAACCTGCTTCAGACCCTGGTCGCCCTGACCCACCGCCGCAATTCGCCCTGATCTGCTGCAAAGGAGGAAAGTGGCGCCGCACAGAAGGAAGGGCCTTTGGCCGTCGTGCGAAGTCCGGCGGCAGACTCGAGACTAAAGTGAAGTGCTGAAGGTTTGGCGTGCCCCCGAAGGATCGGCAAACCTTGAGCACGTAACGCTCAACACATTAAACGGAGAGGGCATGGAAGCAAAGGTGTCGGACGCTCAGGACCCACCCGCCGAGGAGGGCCTTGTCGGGGAGGAATCTGAGCCTGAAACAGAGGCTCCGGATGCCGCCGGGTCGTCATCAAAAGACGAATCCCCCGAAGAGGCCGCGGCCGCCCCTCCCGCGAGCAGCGAGTCGTCCCCCGTCGATCAGCGGACTCGAACCGTGGTGGCCATTGGCGACCTGCACGGCGATTACTTCCGTTTGCGCCGGCTGCTGATCGAGAACGACATCCTGCTGCCCGATACGGATGCCTGGAATCCTGAGGCCGACCGGGTCGATCTGATCCTGATCGGCGACTACGTAGACTGGCGCAAGGAGACCCTGGAGGGCCCCCGCGAGGAGTGGGTGGCCGGGGCCCGGCGTATTCTCGAGTTGCTCTTTTCGCTGCACAACGACGTCGAGCGGCTGCAGGCCAGCGACTCCGGCTTCGACAGCCGGGTCTACGCGCTGCTTGGAAACCATGACGACATGATGCTCGAGGCCCATCGGGTCTTCAAGTTCCTCGAGTATGAGCAGATGGAGAGCTTCCTCTCCAGCGTCGGCAGCCAGGCTCACGTCAAGCGGGCCATTCACGAGATGGGGCTGTCTCCGGCCAACGTCGAGCGCCTGCTCAAGTTCCTGAACTGGTACGTGCAGGGCGGCGAGGCCACCATCGACGGCTTCGAGGGCCTGAATCACTGGAAATCCGCCATGGATGGCGACCTGGGCGATTTCTTGCGCGACCACCTGCGCCTGGGCGTGGTGGTGAACCAGCGGCTCTACGCTCACACCGCCCCCGACCACCGCGAGTTCTGGCGACCCCTCGAGGAGATCGTGGACCTGCCTGAGTCTGCCTACCGCCAGGCCAAGGAAGCCTTCCTGTGGAGCCGCCGGGTGTGGGGTTACGACTACTATACCGGCACCCGCACCGCTCCGTTCACCGATGAGGAGCTTGATGAGATGCTGCGAGGCATCGGTGTGACCGGCCTGGTGGTGGGTCATACCCCGCTGACCCGGGAGGGCCGTCCGGTGGTGGCCTACGATGGGCGGGTGGTCAACATCGACCTGCACGGCTTCCCTGACAGCGCCGCCCTGGTGGAAGAGTACGTGCCGGCCGAGCCGGGCAACCGGGCCCCCCGTCGGATCGGTGATAGCCAGGCCGACGAGGCGGCCGACTCCGCCGAAACTTGACCGACGCCCAGGTCATCGGGCGCCGGCTCACCGAGAACATCGAACGGGTCATCCTGGGCAAGACTCGCGAGGTTCGGTTGGTGCTGGTAGCCCTGCTCTGCGAGGGCCACATCCTGGTGGAGGACGTGCCGGGTGTGGGCAAGACCATGATGAGCCGGGCGGTGGCTCGCTCGCTGGGCTGCTCGTTTGCCCGGGTGCAGTGCACCCCCGACCTGTTGCCCTCCGACCTCATCGGCGTCACCATCTACAACCAGAAGACCCAGGAGTTCGAGTTCCGGCCCGGGCCGCTGCATCACCAGATCCTGCTCGCCGACGAGATCAACCGGGCCACTCCCAAGACCCAGTCGGCCCTGCTCGAGGCCATGGAAGAGCGCCAGGTCACCGTGGACGGCCGCCTGCGCCCGTTGCCGCGCCCTTTCCTTGTGCTGGCCACTCAGAACCCCATCGAGTACGAGGGCACCTTCCCCCTGCCTGAGGCCCAGCTCGACCGCTTCCTGCTCCGCCTCAAGCTCGGCTATCCCAGCTTCGAAGCCGAAAACGACATGATCCTCAAGCAGAAGACGGCTCACCCCATCGAGGACCTGCCCCAGGTGGTCACGGCCGAGGAGTTGACCGCGCTGCAGGCCCGGGCCCGTCAGGTGCACGTGGAGGATAGCCTGCGCGAGTACATCGTGCGCCTGGTGCAGCGCACGCGCGAGCAAGAGCGCCTCTTTCTGGGGGCCAGCCCGCGCGGCTCGCTGGCCCTGTATCGGGCGGCCCAGGCCATGGCGGTGCTGGACGGGCGCGAATTCGTGCTGGCCGACGACGTGCAGGAGCTGGTCCTGCCCACCCTGGGCCACCGCATGCTCGGCCGTGACGGCGCCGGCGGGCGCCAGGTGGACGAGGTGCTGCGCAGCCTGCTCGAGCAGGTGAAGGTGCCGGTCTAGCCAAAGAGCGCCCGGCTATGACCAGAGTTCGCTTCGCCCCCAGCCCGACCGGCTATCTCCATGTCGGCGGCCTGCGCACCGCCCTCTACAACTACCTGCTGGCCCGCAAGACGAAGGGCACCTTTCTGCTGCGCATCGAGGATACCGACCAGAACCGGCTCGTCCCCGACGCCACCGAGAACATCCTGGATGCCTTGAGCTGGGCGGGCGTGTCGCCCGACGAAGGGGCCGGCAAGGGGGGGCCTCACGGCCCTTACATCCAGAGTGAGCGGCTGGAGACCTACCGCAACCACGCTGCCGAGCTGGTCGAGAAAGGCCACGCCTATCCCTGCTTTTGCACCCCGGCAGAGCTCGCCGCCCGGCGCGAGGAGCAGACCCGCCAGGGCCTGTCGAGCATGTACGACCGGCGCTGCCGGGCGCTTTCTCGCGACGAGGCTCGACATCGCATCGAGGCGGGCGAGACCCACGTGATCCGGATGAAGATTCCCGACGAGCGCAGCCTGGTGGTGGACGACCTGGTGCGCGGCCCGGTCGAGTTCAGCTCGGCGGTGGTGGACGATCAGGTGCTGGTCAAGTCGGACGGCTTTCCCACCTATCACCTGGCGGCCGTGGTGGACGATCACCTGATGGAGATTACCCACGTCATCCGGGGCGAGGAGTGGCTCACCTCCACTCCCAAACACCTGCTGCTCTACGAATACTTCGGCTGGGAGCCGCCGCGCTTTGCCCACCTGCCGCTCATCTTCAATCGTCAGAAGAAGAAGCTCTCCAAGCGAGACGGCGACGTGGCCGTGGAGGCCTACCGCGAGAAGGGCTACTTCCCCGAGGCCCTGGTCAATTTCCTGGCCCTCATCGGCTGGAGCCCTGGAGACGACCGCGAGTTCTTCACGCTGCCAGAGCTGGTGGAAGCCTTCTCGATCGAGCGGGTGAACAAGTCCTCGGGCGTGTTCGATCTGGACAAGCTGAACTACATCCAGCGCCATTACGTCAAGACGCTGCCCACCGAGACCCTGGTGGAGCGGGCCCTGCCCTGCTTTGAGAGCCCTCCCGAGCGGGCCTACCTGGGCCAGATCATCGACCTGATGCGCGAGCGGGTGACCTTCATGCAGGAGGTCCCGGCCCTGGGCTATTTCTACCAAGATCCCGAGCAATATGACGAGAAGGTGCTCAAGAAGCGCTGGAAGGAGAGCTCTGCCGAGCTGATGACCACCTTCGCCCAGAGGCTCGAGGCTCTGAGCTCATGGACGGTCGAGTCCACCGAGGGGTGCCTGCGGGCCCTGGCCGAGGAGCGCGAGCTCAACCCGGCCGAGCTGATCCACCCTACCCGGCTGGCCATCTCAGGAGTGGGCGCGGGGGCCGGCCTGTTCGAGACCATGGAGGTGCTGGGCCGGCCAGCCTGCGTGCGCCGTCTGCGCGCGGCCGCCGACCGCATCCAGCTTCCGGTGGCCTGAGATGCGCCTGGCGCTGGACTTCGACGGGGTCTTCTGGGACAGCGTGGGCGAGTGTTACGTCACCGCCCGGCGGGCCTGGCGCGAGCTCCTCGGGGTGGATCCGCCCGAGTGCGAGAAAGCCTTTCGCAGCGGACGCTGGATGGTGCGGGTGGGGGCCGACTTCGGCAAGCTGCTGTCGCTGGCTGCCCGGGACCCGCAGGCCGACCTCAGCGGCTATCCCCGACACGACTGGGAGGCGCTGCCCTTTCCCCAGGGCCCCGAGTTCGAGCGGCTCTTCTACCGCCAGCGCGAGCAGGCCCGCCAGGGCGACCCGGCCGGTTGGGCTGCCCTGCAGGGGCCTTATCCGTGTTTTCTGGAAGAGCTCCCCGCTCTGCACTCCCATTTCGGCCAGCCGGCCATCGCCACCACCAAGGATGCCGCCTCGGTGCGCCAGCTCATCGCTCCGCTGGGCCTGGATCTGGTGGTGCTGGGGCGCGAGCTCTCCACCGACAAGCGTGTCCAGATCCGGCATCTGGCCGCCGACTGGGGAGTGGAGCCGTCCGCCATCACCTTCCTGGATGATTTGCTCGACAACCTCCGGCCGGTTCAAGAGACCGGGGCCCGGGTGGCTCTCGCCGCCTGGGGCTACAACACCCCGGGCGAGCGCGAGCAGGCTCGGCGTGAGGGGATCCCCGTAGTGGAGCTGGGGGGCGTGGCCCGGGCCCTGTGCGGCTGATTCTGTTTGACATCGACGGTACCCTGATGGCCAGCTCGGGTGTGGGCATGCGAGCTCTAGGCCGGGCCATGGGCGAGGTGACCGGCATCGATCTCTCCCTGCTGGACGTGCTCCCGGACGGTAAGACCGACCCCGCTATCGTGCGCGAGGCCTTCGAACTGGGCGGTCTGGCCCCGGAGAGCTGGCCCGAGGCCGAGCGAAAGCTCTTTGCGCTCTACCCGGACTACCTGGCCGAGGAGCTGGCCGGCCCCGACGCCCGGGTGCGCCTGATGCCGGGCGTGGTGGAACTGCTCGACCACCTGGCTGGGCACCGTGAGTTTCACCTGGGCCTTTTGACCGGCAACCTGGAGAGCACCGCCCGCCTCAAGCTCCACCGGGTGGGCTTGAGCCACTATTTCCCAATCGGAGGCTTTGGCTCGGACTGCCACCAGCGCGAGAACCTCGGTCGCTTTGCCCTGGAGCGGGCTCGAGCCCACTACGGGGTCGACTATCCCCTCGAGCGGGTCTGGCTGGTGGGCGACACCGACCGCGACGTGCAGGCCGCCCGCGCCCTGTCAGCCCGGGTGCTGGCGGTCGCCACCGGTCGCTACACCCGGGCCCAGCTCGAAGAGCATCTGCCGGATGCCTGCCTGGAGAATCTGGGGGCCCTGGATGAGGTGCTGCAGGTGCTGGCTGGCTGAAGGCAAAGCTTCCTCTCCAACTACCGGTTAAACAGTCAAGGCGCGGAGTCTCATGTACGTCGGTATCTGCCGCTTCGATCTCCATCTGGTGTCCGGGCCCCAATCGCTCAAGGAGAAGCGAGCCGTGGTGCGCAGGCTGCGCGATCGATTGCGCAACCTGCAGCTTTCGGCCGCCGAGGTGGACGCCCACGATCTGTGGCAACGGGCCGTGCTGGGGGTGGCCTGCGTGGGGGCCGACGCGGGGGTGGCTCGGGGCCAGTTGGAGGCGGCCGGCAAGCTGATCGCCTCGTTTCCCGAGGTGGAAGTGCTGGGGGAGGACCTGGAGGTGATGGCCTATCCCTGAGCATCTCTACGTGGCCCCGCAGGGCCCAAAGGTGGACCTGGTGACCGCCCGCGAGGCGGTCATTTCCTGGCTGATGGCCCGTCGTCGCAAGGGCGGACTGCGAATGGAGGGCCATCCCGAGGCCCTCAAGCAGCTGGCCTGGTTGGGCCTGGATTGGGAGGTCAGCCTGGGTCTGGATCGCCCGGCCGAGGAGCTCTGGTCCCGGTTGCAGGCTGAGCTGGGCGTGAGGCTGCGCGTGTTCGACCGGGGCCGACCGGTGACACCGGGCCCGGAGAGCCTGGAGCTCGCACCCCTGGTGGGGGAGGTTCCCGACCTGGAGAGCCTGGGTCGTCAGGGGATCCTGGCCGAAGGCGTGCTCAGCTACCTGGCCGAGAGCGCCTGGAGTCCGCCTGGCGGCAAGTGTTTCTTCACCCGCCAGGAGCTCTTGCGCGAGTTCGACCCGGACGATCTGGTCAGCGAGCCGGTGGCCTTCGACCCCGAGGCCCTGCGCGAGCGCCATCTGAACTTTCTGTCCGAGCTGACCCCGGCCGAGCTGTGGGAGCGCTCGCTGCCTTTCTGGGAGAGCGGGCTCCTGCCGGACGAGCTGGATGAGCAGAGTGTGCTCGATCTGGAGGCGCTGGCTCTCTTGCTGGCCGACCAGTGCCAGTCTCTGCGAGATTTTCCCCGCCTGGCCCGCTTCTATTTCGCTTCTCCGGGAGGGCCGCCCGACCCCGAGCTGGCGGCCCGGATGGAGGCTGCCGACTGGGAGGGCGATCCGCTGGCTGACCTCAGCCCCGAGCTGAGCGCTCGGCTCGACCGCCTGGTCCTGGGCCCCTCGGCCCAGGGGACAGCCGAAATCTACCTCATCCTGGGTCGCGAGAAGGTGCTCGACCGGCTCAGCGGACGGCCGAGTCGAGCAGAATCGTGACCGGACCGTCGTTGATCAGCGAAACGTCCATGTGGGCCTGGAAGACTCCCTGCTCGACGTGCTCGACCCGCTCCTTGAGCAGGCTGACGAAGTCCTTGTAGAGCCGGTCGGCCTGCTCGGGCGGAGCGGCCTCGGTGAAGCTGGGGCGGCGTCCGCGCCGACAGTCGCCATACAGCGTGAACTGCGAGACG
This sequence comes from Candidatus Xenobia bacterium, assembly GCA_045863235.1. Taxonomy (GTDB): domain Bacteria; phylum Vulcanimicrobiota; class Xenobia; order Xenobiales; family QWHO01; genus QWHO01. The sequence continues at coordinate 38,146 of BTUM01000061.1, forward strand.
GCCAGCACCCCTCCCCCGACGTCCAGCACGGACAGGTTCATCTTGCCTTCCTCGTCTTCGAAGATGCGCAGGTTGACGACCTTGTCGGCCATCCACTTGAGCTCGGCCGGCCCGTCCGAGCCGTGGATGCCGCACAGCAAGAGGAGTCCGGTTCCGATCGCCCCGGCAGTCTCGCCTTCCACCACCACGGCGGCCGAGCTGACTCTCTGCACCACGACTCTCATTCGCGGCAGCTGGAGGAGTGCGTGCTGCGCTCGACGCTGAGTACGTCCTTTACTTTGCGCATCTTGCGCAGCAGCTCTTCGAGCTGCTTTTTGTGCTGGATGTCGAGCGAGAGCTTGATGACGGCGCGGTCTTTCTTGGCCCAGGCCTTGCACGAGCGGGCCGCCACCTTGTTCTCGTTGATGACCCCCATCAGGTCCGACAGCAGGCCGGCCCGGTCCCAGGCGTCCACCTCCACCTCCACCTGGTAGATGGGCTCATCGGAAGGGGTGTCCCAGTCGACCTCGATGATCCGCTCGGATGATTTCTCGGTCAGGCTCAAGAAGTTGGGGCAGTCACGCCGGTGCACCGAGACGCCCTTGCCCAGGGTGATGTAGCCCACCACCTGATCGCCCGGAACGGGGGCGCAGCAGCGGCTGAATTTGACCAGGATGTTGTCGATGCCGCGCACCCTGATGGCCTGGCCCTGGCGCTTGCGGCGCGAGGGCCGGCGCGGCGAGGTGGGCAGGATCTCGTTGGAGATCTCCTTGGGCAGCTCGTCGCGTAATCGTCCCAAGATTTGCGGCAGCGTCGTCTCGCCGTAACCGAGCGAGGCCACCAGGTCCTCGTGGTGGACGAAGTTCAGCCGTTCCGCTACCCGCTGCATCAAGGCGTTGTCGCCCAGCACATGGTCGAGCCGGTTGCGCGCCAGCTCGCGGCGCAGCATGTCACGTCCCCGCAACACGTTCTCCTCGCGCCGCTCCTTCTTGAACCAGGCTCGAATCTTGTTGCGGGCCTGGTTGCTCTTGCAGATGCGCAACCAGTCCAGCGAGGGGGTGCCGGTCTTGGAGGTGAGGATCTCCAGGATGTCGGCGTTCTGCAGTCGGTAGTCGAGCGACACCATGCGCCCGTTGGCGCGTGCGCCCACGCAGGCGTGACCCACCTCGGTGTGGATCCGGTAGGCGAAGTCGATCGGGGTGGACCCGGCCGGCAGGTCGATGACGTCGCCACGCGGCGTGAACACGAAGACCTCGTTGCTCAAGAGATCGAGCTTGAGGTTCTCGATGTATTCCTTGGCGTCGCGCGAGTTGGCCTGCCAGTCGAGGATGGCCCGGATCCAGGGGTAGATCTCGCGGAAGAGCACCATGTCCTTGCCGCCCTGTCCGCCTTCCTTGTAAGCCCAGTGGGCGGCGATACCGAAGTCGTTGACGCGGTGCATCTCCTGGGTGCGGATCTGGATCTCCACCGGGTGGTTGCCGGGTCCATAGATGGTGGTGTGCAGCGAGCGATAGTTGTTGGACTTGGGCACCGCAATGTAGTCCTTGATGCGGTCTTTGACGGGAATCCAGAGCGAGTGCACCACGCCCAGCACGCCGTAGCACTCCTCCACCGACTCCACGATGATGCGCAGGGCTACCAGGTCGTAGATCTCGCTCAGCTCGTGGCCGGTGCGCTGCATCTTGGTGTAGATGCTGTAGAGGTGCTTGGGGCGCCACTCCACCGTTCCCTTGACGCCCAGCTTGTCGAGCTTCTCGCGGATGGCGTCGATGGTCTGCCTGATGGCTTCCTCGCGCTCGTGGCGCACTTCGTCAACCTCGGCCCGCAGCTCCTCGAACTCGGTGGGCCAGAGATAGCGGAAGCAGAGGTCCTCCAACTCGCTCTTGACGGCCCAGACGCCCAGGCGCGAGGCGATGGGGGCAAAGATCTCCAGGGTTTCCTGGGCGATGGAGCGCTGCTTCTCGGGCCGCAGCGAGCCCAGAGTGCGCAGATTGTGGAGCCGGTCGGCCAGCTTGATCAAAATGACCCGCAGGTCGCGGGCCATCGCCAGGAAAATCTTGCGCAGGTTCTCGGCTTTTTGCACCTGCTTGGAGCGAGGAGTGGGCGCTTCTCGGCCCTGGCGCGAGCTGATGGCGGTCAGCTTGGTGACCCCATCGACCAGCATCATCACCTCGTCGCCAAAACGCTCCGAGAGCGCGGCCAGCTCCAGGCCCGTGTCCTCGACCGTGTCGTGCAGCAGGGCGGCCGCGATGGTGGGGGCGTCCATCCGGTAGCCGGCCAGCAGCCGGGCCACTTCGATGGGGTGCAGGATATAGGGCTCGCCCGAAGCCCTCTTCTGGTTGCGGTGCAACTCCTCGGCCAGGTGGTAGGCCCGCACCACCAGCTCGAGGTGCATCGGGGGCATGTAGGGCCGCAGCTCGCTCAAGAGCCTCTGGAACAGCTGGTCGGCTTCGGACAATGCCACGCTCACAGGGGCTGCCAAAGCCCCATTGTCTCCCCCCAGAGCAGGCGCGGCATCTTTTTTAATCATCGTACTTCCTGGCCGGGGCCATTATAGCACAGCCGACAAAGGATCCTACTTGGTGCGTCGCAGTTCCTCCTTCAAGGCTTCCACCTGTCCCAGGGCTTCCCGGTGCTCGCGAGTCAATTCCGCGTGACGCACCTGCAGCTTCTCCAGTCTCTCTTCGTGACTCTTTCGCAGGGCCGGTTTCTTGATGGAGTCGATCGTCTTCTGCACTCTGGCCAGCTCCTTGTCGGCGGAGGCCAGCTCGGAGGCCAGTCGAGCCGCCTGGTCGGTTGTCTCCTCCAGCTTGAGCACCAGGACGCGTCGCTGCTCGGCCACCTGCTGGCCGTGCCGATGGGCGAGCAGCCCCACCCCTCCCACCACGGTCAAGACCAGCAAGATCAGAACGACCAGAAGGGGGTTGACTGACCCGGGCCGGGGCGGGGGAGGAGCTTCGGGTCGCTCCACCACGTAGGTGTCCTCCAGATACTCGGCGGGAGGGGGTCGGCTGGGCGTGGGTGTTTCGTACTCCGCGTCCGCACCTTCGAGCAACTCGGAGTGGAAGCCCTCGGGAGCGATCTCGACGGCCCGGGCCATGAAGCCCATATCGCCGTTCTGGATCTTGCCGCGCACCGCCCGCGATAGGCTCCGCAGCAGCAGAGCCACTTCTTTGCGGCCCTGCTGCTCGAGCATTCCCCCCGGCTGAGCCTTGGAAAGCCACTCCAGCATTGGGAGGATCTCGTTTTCCAGGGCTCGGTTGATGGACTCCAGATTGCGTTCGGCCAGATCGCTGGCTCGAAATGCGCTGGGGAAGCCATCGCGCAATTTGTTGCAGGCGTGCTGCAGGCGGGTCAGCTCCAGGGAGAGGAGGTCCTCCTCCAACTCGTCGCGGCGTTTCTGCGGCAGGCCCGCTCGCCGGAAGATGTCGAGCACCAGGCGCACGTCCTCGGGCGAGTTGCGCGACGCCTGCTGGTGAGCCAGGGTCACCAGGTCCTCGACGATGCGCTCGCGCAGGTCGGCGCAGACGGGGTCGTCCAGGGTGCGCAGCACCAGGCGGTTACAAGACTCCAGGGCCCGGGTCCAGTAGGCCCAGACGGGAGTGGTTCCCTGGCTGGTGGAGAGGGCCCGGCTGTGATAGAGCACAGTCAGATTTTGCAGGGCGCCCTCGTCCCCCTCTTCGGCTGCGGTCTTCCAGAGCTCGGCCCCACCCTCCCAGTAACCGTCCTCGATGGCCTTGAAGGCTCGCTGATCGACCAGGGTCTGCTTGCGAAACCAGGTGCGATAGTGCTGCAGCAGCTCCTGGCTGTTCTGCAGAGCCTGCATGGCTTGCGTGATGGCAGGGGCCGAGCGGTCTGGCTCGGCCAGCCAGCTGACCTTCCAGAGGGGAGGGAGGTGGCGCGGGTCCATTGCGCTCGGCAGCAATGCCGACTCGGTCTCGGCCGCCAGGCCCAGCACTCGGAACGCATTCTGGGTGTACGGGTCGTACACTCGAGCCCCCAGTTCAGCTGACTTGGAAGAGTCGCGTGCGGCTCAGCCTGCCTCCGGCAAAGACCCGGCGCAAACGCTGGAATTCTTGCCCCCGACGGCTGAGTTCTCGGTAGCGGCTCGAATCTTCGAGCTTTTGCCCCGAGCCGCTGCCCAGGCGCAAGGTTCGCCCCTGAGAGGGATCTGCCTCCCAGAAGACGACTCCCAGTTCCTCCAGCACCTCCAGGGCCGCCTGGACCGTCTCGGGCCGGCGGGCCTGAGGGGGGAGAAAGCGGGACAGCTCGGGCAGACGAGCTTCGGGCAGGGGCTGGGGGCGAAGCACCTGCACCAGGGCCCGGTAGATCGCCTCCATGCGCACCCGGTCGAGCCATAGAGCATCGTGCCTGCGCGCTTCGCGCTCGAGCTCTTTCTCGCCGAAGAGAATGTGCAGGCGCTCGGCTTGCAGCAGCACCGGGTGGGCAAACAGCCCTCCGTCGGCGGGGGGGCCGAGCAGCACCACGTCCCGGGCCAGGGCCGACTCGGGCAGGCAGTGCTGGGCGTAGACCAGCTCGTGGGAGAGGTAGTTGCGGGTGGCCTCGACCTGCTCCTCGCCGGCCACCAGCAAGAGCACTCCTTCGCCACCCGCCTCGAGCAGGCGAGCGATGTAGGTCTTGCGGTCGAGCACGCTGCGCAGGTCAAAGATCTCCGGGGTCTGGTCGGGAGCGCTCGGCTGCCAGCGTCGCTCCAGCACCGCCACCACGCGTGGATCGGGCGAGAGGATGGACTCCACCACCAGGCTGGGACGGGCCCCTCCCTGCCAGTTGTCCTCTTCCAGGTGGTAGAGCAGGTCGTAAGCCAGAGCGCCCGGCTTCAGCTCGCTCAGCAGCTCGGCCTGGCGAAAGCCGATGGCCTTGACCCGCACGTCGCCCTGACAGGCGTGCCAGCGCAGGTGATCCTTGCTCTTGCCGATAGCCTGCAGCTCGTCCAGCCGCACCCGATGGCTCAGGAAGAGGGGGCGCGGGTTGGCTTCCCCAATGGGCTCGAGCCTGGTCAGCTCGCGGGCCAGGCTCAGGTTGGCGCTGGCCAGGGGCAGCTCGAGGTCGACCCGCACCGGCACCACCACGTCCTGGCGCAGCTCGCGCACGGCCACGTCGAGCCGCTCGCGCAGCTCGTCCACGCGGTCGGCCGGCAGGGTGAAGCCGCCCGCCCGGGCGTGTCCCCCGAACTTCTCGAACAGGTCGGCGCAGGCGGTCATGGCCGCGAACAGGTCCACCGTCTCGGGGGAGCGGGCCGATCCTTTGGCGGTATCACCCTGGATACTCAGAACGAAGGCCGGTCGGGCGTGCGCTTCCACCAATCGGGCGGCGGTGATTCCAACCACGCCAGGGTTCCAGCCCTCTCCGGCCTCCACAATCACCGATTTCTCGAGCTTCTCGGGATGCTCGGCCAGGTGCGCCTCGATGCTCTCTCGGATCTCGCGCTCGACGTCCTGGCGCTTTTTGTTCAGCTCGTCGAGCAGGCGGGCCCGCTCGCGGCAGAACTTCGCATCGCGCGACAGCATGAGCTCCAGGGCCAGGGTGGCGTTCTCCAGCCGCCCGGCCGCGTTGATGCGAGGGGCCAGCGAGAAGGCCACCGTCCAGGAGCCGACTTGCTCTTGCTCGGCCACGCCGGCCACCTCGGCCAGAGCCCGAAAGCCGGGCCGGTCCCACTGGCCCAGGCGGGCCAGACCCACCCGCGTCAGGGCGCGGTTCTCGTCGAGCAGGGGCACCACGTCGGCGATGGTGGCCACGGCCACCAGGTCCAGGAAGCTGATCGGCTCGGGCCAGCCCGAGCGCCGGTGCAGCGCCTGGAGAATCTTGTAGGCGACGCCGGTGCCGCACAGGCCTTTGAAGGGGTAACCGCAGTCGGGCAACTGGGGGTTGAGGAAGGCTTCCGGCCGGGGCAGCACCTCGGGCAGGCGGTGGTGGTCGCTGATGATGACCTGCATGCCCAGCTCGTGGGCCCGCTCGATGGCCCGGTGGCTGCTCGAGCCGCAGTCGGCCGAGAGGAGCAATTTCGCTCCGGCGGCGGCGGCCCGCTCGACGGCTGCCACGGAGACGCCGTAGCCTTCGGTGGTGCGGTCGGGCACGTGGGGTTGGACGGTGAAGCCCAGATCGGTCAGCCCCTCGGTCAAAAGCGTGGTGGCGCAGACTCCGTCGACATCGTAGTCGCCGTGCACCAGCACCGGATGGCCGGCCTGGCGGGCGGCCAGGAGCAGCTCCACGGCCGGCTCCATGTCGCGCATCAGGAAAGGGTCGTGAAAGAGCGACTCATCGGCTTCGAGAAAGCGGCGAGCCTGCTCGGGCTCTTGTTGACCGCGCTGCACCAGCAAGGTGGCCAGCACCTCGGAGACACCGAGGCTTTTGGCCAGATTTTCCACCTGGCCGGGTTCGGCCTCTCCCAGGACCAGCCGCTCGGGTGAGAGCATGGTGCGAACTCCAGTCGTATAAGCTTCAGAGCGCGGCGGCAAACTGTTGTTCGGGCTTGATGCGGCGCGGTTGAGCTTCGGCCGGACTTGAAGAAAATCCTTCACGGGCTCGTTCATCTTTTGTCCAGATCGCGGCAACGAAGACGCAACACTCTCCTTACGAACCGTTTACATGCGGCCCTTAAGCTGAAGGGAGACCGAAGTGGAGGAACGAGTGACATGCCAGAGTTTGCCGTCATCATCACCGAGAGCGGGGGCGAGTTCGCCGCCAACTGCCCCGACATCCCCAGCTGCTGGGGATTTGGCTACTGTCCCGACGAGGCGCTCGAGAACCTGAGAGCGGCCGTGCGCGCGCACCTCAAGGAGCGCATCCAGCAAAGCCTGCCGGTGCCGGTCAGTTCGGTGGAAGTGGGCTATTTGGAGGTGGGGAAGGTGCGCGGCTACGCGCGCAGCGCCAAGAGCGTGAGTCGCCCCCTGCTGCAATCGGCCGAGAATCGAGTGCTGTCGGCTGTGTTCGGGGTGGAGCCGAGCCGGAACTGAGCCTGCCAGGGAAGGCTCCAAAACCTGAAGAATGGAGAGATCATGTCGCTTGAGGCAGAAGACTTGTCGACCGCTCCTGTCGTCGCTGATAAGATCTGGACTTACGAAGACTACTGCGAGCTTCCCGAGGATGGCAATCGCTACGAGATCCTCGATGGGAGGCTCTACGTGACGCCGGCCCCGCGAACCTTTCACGAGATTTTGACCGTGCGCCTGGTGGCCGCCTTACTGGCCTCGGGGCAGATCGTCCTGACCGCGCCGGTGGACCTGATGCTGGTCGGGGCCACACCCGTGCAGCCCGATCTGGTCTTCCTGACTCGAGAGCAGGCCCACCAGATCGAGGAGCGCTACATCACCGGGGCCCCCACCCTGGTGGTGGAGATCCTGTCCCCGTCAACGGCCGCTCGCGACCGGACTTTGAAGCTCAACAAGTACGCCCAGAACCAGATTCCCTGGTACTGGCTGGTCGATCCCGAGGAGAAGAGCCTGCAGGTCCTGCGCCTCGAGGGCGGGAGCTACCGGGTGGAAGCCAGCCTGGGCGCGGGAGAGCGCTTTGTCTGGTCGGCCTTCCCGCAGGTGGTGCTGGAGCTGGATACGCTCTTCGGCCCGATCTGACGTTTCCTGCGTCATGATCTGGGGTGAGCTCAGAGCTCAGCCCGTTGCCGGTGGACCGTGGACGTGAGCTGCTCCGGTGAGAATAGGTCAGGTCCGCTTGCGCGGGACACTGTTGGCGGGCGACGGAACTGGACAGCAACAACTGACCTTCGCGCCCGTCACCTCCGACCTCCTGACGATTCAAGATTGGCAGGTCAATGTCGGTGGCAGACAGCTGAGCCGAAGAGAGCAAGATATTGGCTACCAGCTCCAGTCCTGGTCGTCATCAGGACACGGCGTTCCCGCCGAGGTGAAGCGACTGACCTGCGAGACAGCGTTCCCCGCTCCATCTTCCAGCCGGACCTCGAGAACGTGAGGACCCGGTTGGAGCGGATCGGTCGGACGCCAGCGCATCCAGACGTCCTCGGCGTTGGTGTGCTTCTGCCGGTAGCGTGCGCGCTTGATCCTGATCTCCAGTTGCTCCAGGGGAATTTCGACCCCATCGAGCTTCACCAGGGTGCGGTTGAGTGTCAACTGGGCCTGGCTCTCATCCCCGTCCACGGACCGAATCCGTATCTGAGGTCGCGGCCCGGTACGTGCCCCGTCTTTCGGGTGCAGCTTGAGGATGACGGGAGGGGTCGTATCATCCGGCAGAGTCCTCCTTCCTTCAATATCTATGTATCGATGGGTCCTTATGGTTCGGTCCAGCCCATCATCCACAGCCGGGAAAGTCTCCCGAACGTAAAGTAGCACCTCCAGGGATTGCTCTTTGAGCTGGAGCGTCCGTTCCTCCATGGGTCGAGAGCCCATCCGCGAGCTCACGACCGTGTAGGCGTCATACAGGAGGGCCGCCTGCGTCTGGGTGTCGAGCCCCGGGACGGGGCGGGGGCCCCGGCGAGAGCCACGAAGGATGGGCTGCAGGCCCTCGCCCCCGGCCGACTGGATGGCCTGATCCATGCGCTCGAGCCAGTCGGCGAAAGGCTTCCCCTCGACCATCAGGTCAAGATCGGCCAGGGAGGTCTCGGCGAAGAAAGCCTGAGCGGTCCCGGGAAAATCGCGCACGACCGAGTCGTAGAGCGTCCGAGCCTGCCCGAAGTTGTGATAGCTGGCCCCGTAGACGTAGGCCCGGGTCAGGCGTGAGCTCGCATCGAAAGTTGTGCCGGGGTGGGCCACGGAGACCTGCTCGAGCACCTCCACGGCCCGGTCGTAGTCCGAGTCTCCGATGAGCTCGCCGGCCTGCCGAAGGGCTTCGTCGGGAGGCGGTGTCTGCCCCACCGCCGGGGGACGACGAGTGCTGAGAACGAAGCCAACCGTGAGGATGAGGAGCAGGGCCCAGAGTCGGAGTCGGTTCATGGATACCTCGCGATCAGTGGTCTTCGGTCACGAATTCTTTATCTTCGAGCTTGTCGCTCAGGAAGTCCCGATTATGGCGGGCCGGGTTCGGCAGGCTCCACTGGTCCTGGGAAATGCGCACCAGGTAGCGTTGCTTATGGAAGATGCGCAGCATGTTGCCGGGCAACTTCTCTGTGGTCTCGTCATACTGGATGAAGTAGTAGAAGCCGCCATGGAGCGCGGCCGCTCCATCGAGCCTGTCGACCTCGGAGTTCACCTCCAGCCAGGCCATGGGCCAGGCGCTGTAGTTACTGAGGGTCCCAATCCGGGCCATGAAGCCCAGGATGACGACCTCGTCCGTGCCGGCTCTGAAGGGATTGAACCCTCTCCCTTTGTTCCCGGTCGGCGCCTTGTTGGCATAGCCCACGATAGTGGCGCGCCCCCCGGTGACCTGCTGCCACTCCAGCATCGGCTGAAAACTCGTCGACTCGCCCTTCCTGGCAAAGAAACCGTTGTAGTCGTTCAGGTCGCAGGCTGAGCAACCGGCAAAGATGATGCCTTTGAGGGAACTCCAATGCGATGCATTGATCGTTCCGTCATCGGGAATCTGGTTGTTGGTCCCGGCGGTGATCAAAATGGGGTCCTGGACCTGACCTTCCAGGGTGTTGGTCTGGTGACGTCCGTGCCCTGAGTAATACAGGTTCTCCGCTTGGCTCTTGATCCGGAGATCGGCCTGGTGGTCACGGTAAGTGAAACGGAGCACCTCGTAGCCTGCCGCTCGGATGGAGTCTGCGGTGGGAATCACCTTATCATTGTCCTCGTAAGCGGCCTCTCCGAAGGCATATCCCGTCACCAGCGACGAGAAGATGAGTCCTCCATCGCCCGGCTCCAGACGAGGTGCCTCGACGTGACCAAAGAAAAGCCCGGTGCGGCCAGCCCACGCGCGAAAGGCTCGTGAGTCCGCTGTCGCGTGGGCCCGTGTGGTATAGTCCTCGGTCTGCCAGAGGTCGATGGTGGTGAACGAGTCCGTGGGCGCCGGGCGGAGGAGGGCGGCCGGCTCCAGAGTCCCCTCGTAGAAACCCCGTTCCTCGTTCTGACGAAGCGAGACGGTAGCCCCCTGGCGATTGGACTGATAAGCT
>BTUM01000062.1:0-48038 GCA_045863235.1 Candidatus Xenobia bacterium
ACATGCACGACGAAATCGCTTTCGTTTCTACTATCCTCTTCAGTTGTCAAAGAACGCAAAAGCGAATCTAGCAGACCCCGGAGGCCCTGTCAAGGCTTTTGGGCCGAAGGATGCCGGCCCCCGGCGGCCGAAGTGGCTCGGGCCGTGCTGAACTTCCTGAAGAAGAAGGATGAGGACGGGCCGGCCGTCCAGGTGCTGGGCTATCAGAATCAGGTGGTGCGGGTGCTCTCCACCTCCCGCCTTTCGATGAACGCCGAGCTCACGCTCAAGCTGATCCTGCCCGATGGCAGCGCCATGCGGGTAAGTGCCGTACTGCTCACGGAGGAGAACGCCCCCGGCCGGGGCGTGATTTACCAGGCCGAGCTGCAGGGTGGCCCCGAAGTGGGCGATACGCTCGTCAAGCGCCTGCAAGCCCCTTCGCCCCAGGCCCAGACGTCGGCCGCGGGCGATCGCCGGCGCTGGCCCAGGGTCGAGCAGCAGGTTCAAGTGATTTCGCGGCAGCTTCCTGGATTCGTGGCCATGGCCTCGGACCTGGGGGAGGGAGGCATGCGCTTGCGCTTGAGCGCTCCCGTGGTCGAGCGCACCCCGCTCCTCATCGCCTTCGACGTGGACGACACCGCGCCGGCCCCGATCCAGGTGCAGGCTGAGTCGGTCTACTGTTTGGACAATCGCGACGGCTCCTTTTCGGTGGGAGTGCGCTTCGTCGGGCTCCCTCCGGGCCAGGAGAACGCTGTGGAGAAGCTGCATCGCGCCCTGCAGCAGATGCGCAAGAAGCCCGGGAGCAAGGCCTACTCACTCGAGCCATGAGCCTGGCCTCCCGGCTCTCGCTGGTTTTCTTCTTTCTCTCCGGCATTACTGGCCTGGTCTATGAAGTGCTGTGGACCCGTCGCCTGACGCTGACCTTCGGTCACACGACCCTGGCCGTCAGCACTGTCCTGACGGCCTACATGATGGGCCTGGCGCTGGGCAGCGTGATGGGTGGCCGCTTCGCCGACAAGAAGTCGGCCGACCCCGCCTTCCGTCCCGGCCTGTTCTTGAGCCTCTACGGGGTGCTGGAGTTCTTCGTGGGCATCTGGGCCCTGCTCTCCCTGCCCCTGCTGGGTCTCGTCGAGAAGGGCTACCTGACCCTCTCGCACCAGGGCTGGAGCGGCCTGCCCCTTCACCTGGCCTGTTTTGTTGGCAGCGTGCTGGTGCTCTTGCCTCCCACGGTGGCCATGGGGGCCACTCTACCCGTCATGAGCCGTCTCCTGGTGCGCCAGAATCAGGAATTGGGCTCGCTTCTTGCTCGCATTTACGGTATCAACACACTGGGAGCGTTTCTGGGGGCCGGCTTGGCGGGGTTCGTGCTGTTGCCCACCCTGGGTTTGCTGGTCTCGCTCTGCCTGGCGGCGGCCATCAATCTGGGCATCGGTGTGGCGGCCTGGTTTGTCGGCCGACGCGAAAGCGCGCCCGAGCGCCCGGCTGAAGAGCTCTCCGTCGAGGCACCCGGGGCCCCCGGCCTGGGCTGGCTGCTGCCGGTTGCCTTCGGTCTGGCCGGCCTGACCTCCATGACCTACCAGATCGGCTGGACGCGTGGGCTAGCCCTCTCGCTCGGCTCCTCGGTCTACGCCTTCAGCGCGATTCTGACGACCTTTCTGGCCGGTCTGGGACTGGGCAGCCTGCTCTATCCGCGCCTGGCCCGGGGACGCCATCCGCGCCTGGAGCACCTGGCCTGGCTGCAGATCGGCGTGGGGCTGCTGGGAGCGGCCACCATCCCCATCCTGGGTCAGATGCCCCGCATCTTCTTTCACCTGGCCCCCAGCTTTGGCACGAGCTTCGGGGCGGTGCTCTCCACCGAGGTTGCTCTGTCGGCCCTGGTACTGGGAGGACCGACTTTCCTGATGGGCCTGGCCTTCCCCCTCACGAGTCACCTCTACACCCAGGACATGCGCCTGCTGGGCCGTTCCATCGGCGAGGTCTACGGGGCCAACACGATGGGCTGCATCGTGGGCTCGTTTTTGGCCGGCTTCGTGCTGCTCCCTACTCTGGGTACCCAGAACGCCCTCAAGCTGGCCGTGGTGGTCAATCTGCTGGTGGGTGCGCTGGTTCTGTTCGCTGCCCGGCGGGCACGCAGCCTGGGCACGGCCCTGGTGGTGGCCGGTCTTGTGCTGGTGGTGCTGCTGCCTCGCTGGGACCCGGGGGTCATGGCCAGCGGGGTCGTCCTGCAAGCCTTGCGCCATCAAGGCATGTCCGAAAGCGAGCTGCGTCGGACCCTCTATCGTCCCCCCGCCTTCTACAAAGATGGCCTCTCGTGCCTGGTCAGCGCCAACGTCTTCTCGGACGGCTGGCGCAGCTTTCTGGACATGCGTGTGAACGGGAAGGTGGACGCCAGCCTCGAGCAACTCGATCGCCAGACGATGTATCTGACCGGCTACATCCCGGGCGTGCTGCACCAGGGCCCCGAGGACGTGGTCGTGATCGGGCTTGGTGGCGGCATGACCGTGGAGGCCCTGGCCAATCTTCCTGGCGTCAAGAGCATTGATTGCGCCGAGCTCGAGGGCACCGTGGTGGAGGTCAATCGGCTCTGGCAGGACTACAACGGCCACGTGCTCCAGGACCCGCGCGTGCGGATGGTCATCACCGATGGGCGCACCTACGTGCTGGGCTCGCCGCGCAAGTTCGACATCATCGCCAGTGAGCCGTCCAACGTCTGGATCGCGGGCGTGGCCAATCTTTTTACCCACGAGTTCTACCGCAGCTGCCAGGCCCACTTAAAACCCCGGGGGATCATGTGTCAGTGGCTGCAGGCCTACGGCCTCTCGCGCGAGTGCCTGGGTTACGTGCTGCACAGCTTCTTCGACGTGTTCCCCAACGGGATGGTGTGGCAGAGCAATTTTGGCGATCTGATCCTGATCGGGTCCAATGAGCCCGTGCAACTCGACCTCGAGCGGCTGCGCCAGCTCTACGACCAGAGCCCGGGCATGCAGCGCAACTTCTTTGCCATCGACCTGTTCCGCCCGGAGGAGATGATGGGGCACTTCGTGATGACCCGCGAACAGGCTCTGCAGATCTTCGGGCAGTCGCCCTTCAATACCGACGACCTGCCTTTGCTCGAGTTTCACGCCCCCCTGCGCCTTTATGACAAGAGCAGCGAGGCGGCCAACTTCGAGCTGATGCGCCGCACCAACAACGGTGCCCTGCCACCCGGCGTGGCGGTGACCCCCGAGAACCTGCTGCTGGCGGCCCATGCCTGGCTCAACCTGGGAGATACGACCCGGGTGGGCGAGTTCCTCAAGATTTTTCCCAATGCGCTTTTGAAGGCTCGCTGGCTGGCCGCATCCAACGCGCCCGCCCCCGAGGTGCAGTCGGCTTTCCAGGCTGCCCAGGGGAACAGCGAACTGGGCGCAGGGGTGCCCCCCTGGCTGTACGCGCGCTGGCTTTTGATCAAGCGCGATTTCCGCGCGGCTCTGCCCTGGTTGGAGAAGGCCGCCCAGGACCCGCCCCCGGGCGGAAGGCTGGAGATTTTGTACTGGCTGGGGGCCAGCCTCATGGGCACGGACCAGCCCGCGCGGGCCGCTCAGGTGTTCGAGCAGGCCGTTGAGCCACCCCTGGACAGCCGGGCCTTCACCGGCCTGGGCCGGGCTTTGCTGCGCCTGCGCCAGCTCGAGCCGGCCTTGACCGCTCTCAAGCAGGCCATCGACCGCAATCCGGCCGACATCGAAGCTTTCCTGGCCATGGGCGAAGCTTTGACGCTCCAGAAGCGTTATCGGGAGGCGGCCGAGGCCCTCCACCAGGCCTACAAGCTGATGCCTGACCACGCCGACTTGCTCGTGGCACTGGGGGTGCTGGCCCTGCATCAGGGTCAACTCGAGGAGGCCATCGGGCGGTTTCGGGCGGCGGCCGAGCTGCACCCGGCCCATCCGGTGGCCCGCAAAGCCCTGACCGAGCTGGGTCAGCCTCTGCCGGCTCTGCCGCCCGTCACTCGTAGCCCAGAGAGCGCAGCCAGTCCGGGCGCTCCCGCCAGTCCTCCTTCACCTTGACCCACAGCTCCAGGAACAGCTTGCTTCCCAGCAGCTGCTGCAGCTCCTCGCGCGCCTGCTGGCCGATCTTCTTGAGCAGCGCGCCGCCCTTGCCGATCACGATGCGCTTTTGTCCCTCGCGCTCGACGTAGAGGTTGGCAGCCACATACAGGGTATCGGGCTGGGCGCCGGGGCGCATCTCCTCCACCTGCACGGCCACGGCGTGGGGGATCTCCTGACGGGTGTTGAGCAACACCTTCTCGCGGATAACCTCCTCGATCAACAGGCGCTGGTTCTGGTCGGAGACCTGCTCGGGCGGATAGAAGGGCGGCCCCGGCTGAAGTCGCTTCACCACGGTCTGCAGGAGTCGGGGCAGGTTCTTGCCGGTGAGGGCCGACAGGCTCACGGCTTCCTCGAAGGGAGCCAGTTGAAGGTAAGCCTCCAGGGCTTCCTCCGGGCGTTTGGCTCGATCGAGCTTGTTGCCCACCAGCAGGCAGGGAGCCTTCGTCTTGCCCAGCAGGCTGACCGCCTCGCGGTCGGCCTCGGTGGGGGGGTGGGTGAGATCCACCAGGAACAGCACCAGGTCGGCGTCCCGGCTCTCACTCTGGGCGGTGCCCACCATGCGCCGGCCCAGCTCGTGGCGGGCCTCCGAGAGCCCGGGGGTATCCACCAGCACCACCTGGTAGCCGGGTCGGTGGACCACGCCCAGCACCCGGCGCCGGGTGGTCTGGGGTTGAGGCGAAGTGATGGCCACCTTGGTGCCCACCAGGGCGTTGAGGAGGGTGGATTTGCCCACGTTTGGCTTGCCCACCAGGGCCACGAAGCCGCTCTTGAAGTCGGCCTTCACGCCAGCTCCCGGTCGTAGACGGCGCGCGAGAGCCGGGCCAGGGCCAGGTCCACTTCCCAGGAAGGGCCGCCTCGTCGGGTCAGCAGGGCCAGCGAGTAGCGGCCGGCCACCACCCCGGCGTCATGGCGCACCCCTTCGAGCTCGCCCGTCTTGTGGGCGACCTCGGTGCCCTCCGGCAGCATGAGGGGGATCTTCTCGCGGTACTGCTGGCGCAACAAGATGGCCCGGGCCTCGGGATGGGCGTTGGCGGCCTCCAGGCAGAGGGCCGCGTCGCGGGCGCTCATCCAGTTGTCCCGCTCGCCCTGGGCCGGCTCCATGAAGCGCCGGCCCAGACGGCTGTGCGTCAGTCCCAGGGCCCGCATGCGAGCGTTGACCGCCTCGAAGCCCAGCCGGTCGAGGAGAGCGTTGGACGCGACGTTGTCCGAGACTACGATCATGAGCCGGCACAGGTCCAGCAACTTCAGCCGGGTCCCGTTGGAAAGCTCTTGCAGCACGCCCGCCCCCCCGACACGGTGGCGTTCCTGCAGCTCGAAGGGCTCCTCCAGGTCGATGCCGCTTTCAAAGAGCTCGAGCATGATGGGCACCTTGATCAGGCTGGCGGCCGGGAAGCGGACTTCTGCCTGAACTCCCCAGCAGGCTCCGTCCATCAGGTTGCGATAGAAGACGGCGGTGTCGGCGGGAACTGCCGCCACCAGCTGGGCCAGCTCAGTCGGTGGCGTCGCGCAGAAGGTCGATGACATAGTCGCCCAGCAGGCGCACCTGCGACGGCGTAACCGAACCGAAGCGGATGCTGGTCAGATAGCCTTCGCTCTCGTCTTGCTTGCGGGTCGAGATGATGGTCCCTTCCAGGTCGAGCGGCTTGAATCGCTTGTAAGGCCCGACCCGGAGTCGCAAGCTGGAGCCGGGCGCATAGGAGTTGGCCGATTGAACCAGCGCCCCTCCCACGCCCAGGTTGAGGATCGTGCCCGGGATGGTGGTTTGGCCGTCGCGCATTTCGCCAGTGATGGAGGCGGGGGCGCGGATCGCCTTGCGGCGCGTATAGATTGCGCGCTCGTCGAAGCCAAGCTCCTTGAGCAAGAACTTGACCCAGGAGCGACGCATGTTGCCGGGAGTGTCGGCATACTGAACGCCGACCTCCAGGTTGGGGCTCTTGGGCTTGCGTCGGCACCAGCGCACCTCGCACAGCACGTGCTCGTTGTCGAAACGATGCGAAGGCTTGGGGTGGTGCACGTAGAGCGAGGAGCCGCTGCGCAGGCGGTCGCGCATCTCCAGGCGCATCCCGTAGAGGCCGACGTCGATGACCCGGGCGGGCATGGTGCGATCGCCGACGATCGCGGTGACATCATAGCTGCACTTGAGCCGAATCAATCGACGCCGCTCCTCGGGCGTTTTGCCGCCTCGGCCCTGGAACAGGGCCATCAAGCCGCCGATCAGATCTTGTAGCGCGTTGAGCATGTTGCCACCTGCCGCCCGAGAGCACCTCGGGATCCCATCCTCCAAATTTTCTTCAAGAAACCTCGGGAAGGTCGGCTGCCCGAACTCCGGACACGACCTCAAAGTACAGGCGAGCCCGTTCTTCGCCTTCCAGAAGACCCACCACCGCGTAGCGCCCGGGGACGTCGAGCCTCAGGTCGAAATCGCCCGAGAACTGCCAGCGCTGCTCGCGTCCCGGGGTCAGCCCGGGCGGGCGTCCCACTTCGAATTCCGCTCCCAGCGACTCGAGCACCTGGCCATCTTCAGTGATGAACTCGATGGTGAATTCGTGAGTGATCTCGGTCTCGTGCCAGGGAACCCGAACCGAGGCGGCCACGGCACAATGTTGCTCAAGCGGGAAGCCAGCGTGCACCGTGAGTCGGTCCCAGCCGCCTCCCAGCAGGTAGAGCTTATTTCCGACGACCTCAGCGGCGTCGGCCAGGATCAGCCATTCAATTTCCATCGGTAGGCGGGCAGCCTTCGTCGCACTTTCAAGGATCCCCTGGCAGGGGAATCTTTTCTGGAGGGGGCCGGTTTCAGGGGGAGAAATCTTTCTGACGGGTCGCCCGCGATCCGTCAGAAATGCATCGAGGTGTGGCTTGCGAAGAGTTCTGGCGCTCCTGCTCCTGGTTCTCGTCTCTCTCCCTGTTCTTGCGGAGACGCAGGAGGTTCAGCCGGGCGTGTTCGTCTCGGGGGTACCGACCGAGCAGTTCGTCCACTTTGCCGCTCCAGATGGGGGGGGGCGCCAGCAGCAATCGAATTGGTGCTGGGCGGCCTGCATCCAGATGGTGCTCAACTACCACGGGTTGTACGTTTCTCAGCAAGACATCGTGACCCGTGTGTACGGCCAGCTCGTGGACCGTCCCGCCCACCCACACCAGATCCTCCAGGCCCTCAGTGGCTGGGCCCCCGACATGCGGGGCCGCTATTCGGCCGTCCACGCTGACGCCCAGAATATCAACGAGATGACCGTCATCGACGACCTGCACAGGCGCTGGCCCTTGATCGTGGGTCTGCGCAGCCTGAATCCAGGCGAGCAGGGACACGCCTACGTGCTCACGGCCGTCTACTACCAGATGGACGAATACGGCCAGCCCGAATTACTCGGCTTCATCTTGCGCGACCCTTTCCCCGGTCGTCCCAGTCGCGTCGAGATGGGCGCCGACGAGTTCCTGGCCCGGCTGAGCTTCGCGGCTCGAATTTACGTCGAGCGCATGTAATTTTTTTCAAGGACTCCTCTGCGAGGCGTCGAAATCAATCCTTATGGATTATGATTCCCCTGCCGCCAACGCCCAGGACATCCTTCGCCGTAACTACTTCTGCGACGGTCACGCCGACACGCTTGCCATGGTGGCTCTGAAAGGCTACGACCTCGCCTCCCTGGAGCCGGACGGGCACCTGAGTCTTCCCCGTCTCGAGGGGATCGACCAGAACCTTCAATTTCTGGCCATCTTCGTGGCTCCCTCGGTGCGCGGCTCCCGTGGCTTCCTGGAGGCCTTGACGGTGGCCAGCGCGGCTCATCGCCTGAAGCTCCCGCTGGTCAGAAGCCGGGCCGATCTCGAGCGCTCGCGGCGTTCCTCCAGGCCCCATTTCCTGCTCTCGCTGGAAGGCGCCGGTCCGCTTCAGGGCGACCTGGGTCGGCTGGAGATCCTATTTCACCTGGGCCTGCGGGCCGTGGGCCTGACGCACAACCACGACAACCAGGCCGCCGCTGGCTGCGGCTCGCCCATGGCACCCCCTCCCACCGGATTTCGCGGCTTACGTCCCTTCGGGCGACGCCTGATCGCTCGCATGAACGAGCTGGGCATGGTGGTGGACGTAGCCCACCTGGCGCGCAAGGCCTTCTATCAGGTGCTGGAGGTGGCCAGTCGGCCGGTGATCAACAGCCACACCTGCTGCGCCCGCTTCGTAAACATCGAGCGCAACTTCGACGATTCCCAGCTGAGGGCTCTGGCCTCCACCGGAGGGCTGGCCGCGGTCACCTACGTTCCGCGCTTTCTCAAGTCGGAGGGCCCGGTGACCAGTGAGGACGTGCTGCGCCACCTGGAGCACATGGTGGAGCTGATGGGTGTAGAGCACGTGGCCCTGGGCAGCGATTTTGACGGGGTGAGCGAATTGCCCACCGATCTCGGCCATCCCGGGCAGGTCGTCAACCTTGTGGAGAGAATGCTGCGGTCAGGCTGGCGTGAGCCAGACATCGCCCGGGTGCTGGGCGGAAACTGGCTGAGGGTTTTGCGCCAGGTTCTGCCTCAGGAGTAGCATGGACCCCAAGTCGGCCACTCACATTCTCTATCACGCCCACTGCGACGACGGCTTCGGCGCCGCCTGGGCCGCCTGGCGCACATTGGGCGACCGGGCCGTTTACGTGCCGGTCAGTCACGGGGCGGCAGCCCCCGCGCTGCCCGCTTCGGCCCGCGTGGTGCTGGTCGACTTTTCCTACCCCCGGGCCGAGCTGCTGGCTCTGCGCGAGCGTTGCCAGGACCTTTTCGTGGTTGACCACCACAAGACGGCCCAGCAAGAACTGGCCGGCCTGGACTATACGATTTTTGACATGGAGCGCTCGGGCGCTCACCTGGCCTGGGAATTCTTCCACCCCGGCGAGCCGCTTCCCGAGTTGCTGGCCTACGTGGAGGACAAGGACCTCTGGCGCTTTGCCCTGCCTCAGAGCAAAGAGGTCACTATCGCCCTGCGCTCCTATCCGATGGACTTTCAGGTCTGGACGCGCTTGAGCGTCGACGAGCTGAAGCGCGAAGGCACTATTTTGCTGCGTCTGCAGGAGCAACTGGTCAACGAGGCCTGCGCCCGGGCTCGCTGGTCGCAGGTCGGCGGACATCGCGTGCCGGTGGTCAATGCGACGGACTTTCGCTCCGAGATCGCCAATCGGCTGTGCGATCTGCACCCCTCCGCCCCCTTCGCGGCAGCCTACTACGATGATGAGCACGGCCTTCGCACCTGGTCGCTTCGGTCGGTGGCCGACTTCGATGTCTCCGAGGTGGCCCGCAGGCTGGGTGGGGGGGGGCACAAGCACAGCGCCGGCTTTCAAGAGCCTGCCGCGCAGGATCCCTCTGGTTCCAGGAGTGCGTCCGGATCCCCCCCTTGAGCCGGGCGACTGTTCAGAATTCGAACGCGCGGCGCCTTAGCTGAATTTCATGGGGCTTCCCACCAGCAGCGGGTTGTGGCCGCCGGCGGGATCCAGTGCGTAGGCATAGAGCTCGTGCTGGGAGCCATCGAGATGCTCAGCTGGGATCTGGAACATGAAGCCGTGGTCGCCCGGGTAGCCGGTGGACTCGTTGACGTCGGAGCGGGGTCGATCCCCCCGAACCCCCCCCACGAACTCGCCCCGGCCTGCCGGGCCGTCTAGATAAAAGTGCAGGTCGATGGACTGCTCGGGGCAATTGGGATCGAACGTCCACCCGACGGCCAGACCGCTGGGCTCAATTCGCTCCAGGTGACCGATTGGAGGGGTTGGATAGGGAACCGCGCCCACGAAGGTTCGGGGCGAGCCCGGAAGCTCGACCAGGCGCCCTCCGACCTCGGCCCTCACCACCAGGGCCTTCTTCTGGCCCGTGACGTAGGGCTTGGGGATCTGAAAGCGAAAGGCGCCCGGCCCGTCCTCGGGGCTGGGCGTGGCCAGCCCGACGAACTGGCAGATGGAGTTGCTGTCCACGTACATCCTGACCGCTACCACGCGGTCGGGCTCGGCGGGGTCCCGGGCCCAGCCCTGGACCGATCCGTCCGGTCGAATCAGCTCCAGATCCCCCTCCACCCGGGGAGCACCTTCCAACCCGGGCTGACCGGGCAAGAGCGAGCGGGCCACCACTTCCTGGAAGCCCTGATCCAGCTTCGGTCCGCCTCGAGCCGAGCGGGCCACCTCGCTGAGCACCACCGAGGCCATCAAAGTCAGAGCCGCCGGGTCTTGATCGAAGGCCTGCAGAACGGCTTTGACGAGCGGGTCCTGGCGATTGATCCGCGGGCCGTCCCAGGAGCAGATCACGGCAGGCTCGTTGGGTCCGCTCACCAGGGAGAGATTCCAGCGCGCCATGAGAAGTTCTGAGCGGGCATCCTGCAAATGGCTCAGAAGCTCTTGCAGCTTCTCGAGAAAGCGATTCTCGACGGCGGTGGAAGCCGGCTGAGGCCGGGCTGGCTCACTTTCCTGCTGCTTGATCAGAGCCTCCTTTCCCAGCAGGCGCTCAAGCGTCTCCAGGTCGGTTTCGTCCAGGCACAGGACCTCCGGGCCGGCTTTGTGACCGGGGCTGACCCAGGCCAGGGGAGCTCTCTGGCGCAGCGACTTCACCGACTCGAAGCTCCTGCCGACTTGGAAGATGGGCAGCTCTTCCAGCCATTCCAGGTCGACCCGGGGCAGGGCGATCTGGCTCAGGCGCAGTGCCCGGGCGAGACTCTCGGCGGAGCCGGTAGCCAGGTGGGCCCAGCCTCGCAGGGACGAGCGCGAGCAGGGATTGAGGCTCTGGCTGGCCAGCTCCGTATACAGCTCGGGCAGGAGGGCCAGCCAGCATTCCATAGCCCGGACGTAGAACGCATCTCGACGCACGCCGTCAAAATCTTCCGCCGGGGTGAATGCGCCTTCCAGCACCACCTCGAGTCCGGTGAGGGGGAGAAGAAGAGGGACCTCGGGCAGTTCGCAGCCATCGAGAATGAGTCGGACCCGGGGAGAACCTCCGCTTTTACTCAACCCCACCTCTCCCCGCAGTTGCGGAGCGCTCAGCGAGCGGCGCACGGCCATTTCTCTCCCCGAGATCACGGGCTTTGCTCTCCTCTTGCTCCACAGCCGTCGGTTGGTCTCGCGGCGCCTGCGATTGTGGATGCGCCGGGTGACGTTGCGCACCCGGTGGCGGAGCAGCTTTCGCAGCTGCTCGAAGCTGGGCCCGTCATCGAAGAGCACCAGCGGCATGCCCTCCAGCTCCAGGCCCGGATGCCTCTCGCTGGAGCTGGGAACGTCGCCAAGCTCCGCCACGACCTGCAGGATTTGCTGCAGGGAGACGCTCTGACACTCTCCTGTGGCCGTGGCCCAGAGGTGTAGACGGGCCAGCGCCTCAGGGGCCACTGCCTCAGCAGCTTCGAAGGTGAAGATCTCCTGGCGCAACAGGGAATGCCAGTCCCAGTGCTTGACCAGCAGCAGCGGTTGTTCACAAAGACGGGCCACGGATTCGGTGCGGGCAGCCCGGTAGGCGGCCACCAGGCGCTCGTAGGTGGCATCTCGCACGATGGCGGTCTGGGAGACGTTCTCCAGCAGCTCGTCGCAGCTGAGCACGGCCTGAAAGGGGAGCACTCGCTCGGGAAGATCCACCCATTCCACCAGCACTCCGGCTCGGAGAAAACCAAGACGGGCTCGTTCGAAGAGTCGGAACCCACCCCACCCCCTGAAACCTTCCCCCTGGATCAAGACAGCTCCGTAGGGATAGTGCTCTTCCAGGGGCTGCGAGATCAAGCGCCTGTTCAATTTGATGGGAACAGGGGCCAGGGCACAGTGCGTCTTCAGCAGGTCGCCTTCGCTCGTTTGCCCGAGCAGGCTGCGAAAGACCTCCCCCATCCGAAGGCCAGGACGATCGCGAACGTGGATGTGGGTGTGGGCACCTTCCGGTCCACGGCCCAGCACGTCCGGCTTGCCAGGACGAAGCTCCAGCCGGTTGCCTGCGCTGTCTACCCGGGCGAAGCGGGGCTTGAGCGCCATGCAAGCGCTCAAGCCCAGGCCCAGCTGACGCAAGGAGGAGTCCCCCCGGCTCTCTAACATGGCTGCCTCGGCCCGGCTCAGCTCGTCGGCCTGAAACGGGGGGCCGTCAAAGCGCATGTGCATGTCGTCCGAGTCGATGCGGAAGGCGATCTCGCTGGCGCCGCGCAATACAGCCGCCTGCACCAGCTCGAGCACGTAGGCGTGCGGGTCAGCCAGCTGAAAGCGGCGCATCTTCTGGCGAGCCATCTCCTTGTCCAGGGTGAACTCGCCCTCGGCCACCGGTCGTCCCCCGACCATGAGTTGCTCGATCAGCTCTTGCGACATCGTTGCCTCCAGGTCTGCAGGGCCAGTCGGGCATCCTCCTGGGCGTCCGGGCGCAAGAAGAGCTTGAGCAGGAGGTAGGCTGCCAGGCAGGGCTCCTTCTGGCTGACTTCGAGCAGGGTCGCGAGCAACGGATGGTCCAGGTTGAGCGCAAGTTCCGCCGGACGAGAGAGCAGCCCGGCTGGCAGGCGGTCGAGCTCGCCGGTCACGGTGAGCTCGCCCGGGACCGCCTTGCCGGCAACCCGCTCGGGACTGTCAAAATGGGCCAGTCGAACCTGGGAGATTCGGGCTCCGTTGGAGCAGGCCAGCTTCTGCACGGCCGCCCGGAGAGGGGCTGCCTGCTGCTCGAGCTGCCTGTCGGCCGGGCGCGGCAAACACCAGTTCTGGGCGGCCGGCACGGGGGGCTGGTCGAACAGAGCTTCCAGCAAGGCCCAGGAACCCTCGCCTGGCCGGGCTTTGAGCACCAGGTTGCCTTGCTCCTCCAGTGCCTGGACCAGGGGCCCGGTCTCCCAGGCCGTGAGGCAGGGCCGGGCGGCCAGGGCTTCGCGCAGCGAGACTTCGGCTCCCGCGGGAGTGCGAAACAAGGTGCGCTCCAGTCTCCGGGGCTTTTGGCGCGCGCCGCCCAGAACCTCCACCTGCTCCACCCAGAGGGGATGCTGGCCGTGCCAGGAGACCCGAAACTCGAGCTTGTTGCCCTGGAAGGCCCGAAAGGCCAGGGAGATGTCACAGGCCCGATCGCGGTGGGGGAAGTCCTCGCTCTTGAGGTTGCGCACAATGAACTGGCAGTTGCTGGCCGCATCATACACGTCCAATTGCGCCACCTCGCCCGGAACGTCCGCCTCGCAGCGCAGGCGGAAGCGGGCCACCGAGTCGCCCGGCTCCAGATCGGCCACATAGGGGCCGTAGCAGATGTGGCAGCTGCCGTGCCGCCCCGGCACCGCCCGCCAACTGTCCCCCTCGGCTTCGCCATCTCGGTGGCTCAACTCCGCTCCTGTCCACCGGCGCCTGATGGGCCAGCCAAAGAGGGCCGTGGCGGCGGCGTAGTGCATGCCTGCATCCTGGTTCTCCTGCAGGCGTCGCTCGAGTTGCTCGAGCAACAAGTCCGGCAACTCGCCCGAGGCGATCTCGCGCACCTCGGCCATCAGGGTGGCGAAGCGGGCATCCTGAACCACCCCGTCGCGCGCCAATGTGTGCTCGAGGAAGCGCGAGTCGATCTTCACCGCCAGCCCGGGGAGAGTGTGCTCTTTAATACTCTCGGCCAGGGTCAGGCCGCGGTTGTAGAAGCCGATGAAAGGCTTGCCATCCGCGGGGTAGCCCACCAGGATCGTGGTGCCCTTGTGGTTCCGGCGCACGGTGCAGGGACCGACGATGTCGAAGGGCTCGTTCTGCAGCTCGCCCTGGAAGAAGATCTGGCCGTCCACATGTCGACACCAGAAGCGAATCACTTCTCGTGAGCGGTCGATGAGCTGGGCGCACTCCTCGGGGGTGGCTTTCTTGTAGATGCGGATGCGGGTGCCCTCCACCGGCTCTTCACGCGCCAGGCGCACAAAGGAGCGGTCGGCCTTGAAGATGACCCGCCAGTGGGCGCCGTCGCGCGAGGTGTCCACCACAACCGCGTCCGGATTCAGGGCGAAGACCGAGACAAAGCCGATGCCGAAGCGGCCGATCTTGGTCAGGTCCTCCTCCTTGCCCGAACTGAAGAGCCGGGTCAGGCGGGTATCGATGATCTCGGCGCTCATGCCCTCGCCGGTATCGTCCAGGGAGATCACCATGGTGCCGTCCTGGTGCTCGACCTGGATGTCGATGCGGCGGCTGTGGGCGTCCAGCGAGTTCTGGATCAGCTCGCGATAGAAGGAAAGGGGATCGGAGAACTGATGGACCAGAGTCTCCAGCGCTCCGCCGGCTTTGCACACCAGACTGTCGGCCATGCTTCCCCCAACGACGTCTCAAGGCCGGGGAACGAAGTAGTACATCGCACCCGTGCCCCCGGTGTGGCCCACTTCGACGTAGTTGGCCTTGAGAGCCTCCATCGCCTCGCGCGTGAAGTGGGGGCTGTTCTCTTTCCAGGTGAGCAGGATGAGGTCGAAACGGCGCTCTTCGAACTGGTCGGTCAGCAGCTTCTGATTCCACCAGCCCAGACCGCTCAGCGCGCAGTAGGTGGAGGGGTCGCACAGCCAGCTGGTTCGGCCCAGGCAGAGGGGCAGAGCGGAGTATTCGGCCAGAAGGGGGCCGGGGTGTTGCTCGAGCATCTCCTTCAAGCGACGAGCCTGGTCGATGCGATCTTGCACCCGGGCCGGGGTCCGCCCGCTCAACACGGGCCAGACCTCCTGCTTGTATCGATCGCTGGCTGGCTCTAGATAGGTGCCGTTCAGGTCGCTCGTGAAGCCCAGCCAGAAGAGCTGGCCTGCCAGCAGCAAGGCCACGGCGCCTCGGGTGACCGGGTCGGAAGCCCAGCGCTGCACCGCCAGCGCTGCCAGCACGGCCAGAGCCAGTTGTAGCTCGAGGAAGTAGTTGTACCAGCTGAACATGCGCCCGCTCCCCAGCACGATTCCCAGGCTGGTCAAAGTGTAAAGCAAGAAGACGCGCTCGCTGCGCCAGGCTGGCAGGACTCCAAGCAGGGCCAGCCCCATCAGACAACCGGCCGATGCCGTGTAACCCTTGAGGTAGCCGGTCATCTGATGGACGTAGTAGGGGAGGGCGTTGTAGCGAAAGAGCTGGTTGAAGAGCTGCCCCTGGGAGGAAGCGTTGAGCCACAGCAGGGTCAGACCGGTGAAGAGCACGCAGAGCACGACCAGCCGCAGGGCCCGCAGCGGACGGGGCAGCCAGAGCAAGAAAATGGCTACGGGGGCGGCCAGAAACGATTGCTTGGTCAGGACGGCCATCGACAAACAGAGGGCTACGGCAGCTTCCTGAGCCAGGGGCCTGCGCCAGTCGGGCGCAGCTGCCAGCAGGCCCAGCACGGAGAACATCAGGGCCAGCGTGTCTACCCGGCAGTAGAAGCTCCAATTGAGCGTCAGGGCGTGGCCCAGGAAGAGCGCCAGGAAAGTGAGGCTGACCAACCAGCCGTGGCGTTTCTTGAGGGCCACGGCCGTGGCCGCTGCGGTCACGAGGGTGGCCAGAGCGGACAGGGCTCGGGCTGCCCCCAGGTTGGGCTGCTCGCCCTGGAGCAGGCTGGCCAGGCCGATGTAGAGGGGCGTGTAGAGGCAGGCCTGGAAGGGGGGCTCATCCAGCGAGCGGTAGAGCGGCTCGCCCTGGTGGACCTGGTAGGCCAGTTGCAGGACCGGTCCCTCGCCGAAATCGATCTCGTACGGGCCGGAAACCATCAGAGTGCCGTGCACCAGCCAGACCAGCCCGTGCATGAGCAAAGCCAGGACAACCAGGCCGGTCAGCAGGGGGTAGCGAGGCTTCATGGGCTTAACGCCCGTTACGCATCACGCGAATCGACTTGTCAGAGATCGAACACCTGGCCGGTGTTCGGGGGGGGCGTGGGCGTGCTGCTCGGGGTCGCTCCTAAAACCGGCAGCCCCATGATGTTGGTGCCTGGTGCAGGGACCAGGTTGGGATCGAGGTTGGATGGGCCCGTGACGCCGCCGGCCGTCCCCGTCCCGGTGGTTCCCCCGGGAAGCTCGGCGCCCGAGGAGCCTCCGGTTGTGCCTGTGCCTCCAGTGGTAGACTCCGCCGCGCTTCCGCCTGAGCTGGCTCCACCGGTCGACCCTGAATTGGATTGGCTGGCCACCTGAGGGGCAACCAGCCGGATGGGGCCCGAGCTGGTGCGTTGAGGGCCGCTGGTGCCGGTGACCGACATCAAGGCCACCGTCACCAGCGAGCCGAGGCACAAGATGATGACCCCGAGAATGGTCAGAATGCGTCCGCGTTTGACCAGCTCGGCGTCGGAAGCGATTTCCCAGCGTTCTGCGCGCGCCATTGTTATTTCCCCACGATAAAACAGGCCGTCGAGTAGGACGAGGTGTAGGACTGGCTGCCCTGCCCCTCTCGCGCCGTCACGGTGATGTTCACCATGCTGGGCGATTGCCAGGAGAATGCCAGCGTTACCGCACCATTCTGCTGTGCGCTGGCGATGATCTCCTGGGTCGAGGTCCCGGCCGTGCCGGGCCGATTCTCGCGAATGACATCCAGTCCCTGCACACGGTAGGTGATCGTCCTGTAGTTGCTGGCAGTGGTGCTGTTCCAGCCACTCTGCATGGGGTTCCAGCCCCCACCGGTGGTCGTCGGGTGAGGCTCGGTGAAGACCACCTGGGCCGCATTGCGAACGTTGGCATTGGGCATCAGCACCCCGGTGGGAGCCACCGCCGGGCTGATGCTCATGTAACCGCGGGTAGGGTCAGCCCAGGGGATGGCCTGGCGCAGCTCATTGGCGATGGTGCTGGTGATGAAGCGAGCATTTTGAGCCGCGTTGACCTTCTGGGCCACGCTGCCCCACTGGCGCAGAGCCATCTGCAGGCTGCCCACCGCCACCAGGCCAAAGATTCCTATGAGAAACAGGCTGACCAGCACCTCGGCCAGGGTCAGACCTCGGAGATTTGTTCGTCGCCGAAAAGATCCGCGTATCACTGTATTTGCCTTCTTTCTCAACGGTAGACCATGCTGGCGAGCTCAACCCGCCGTGAGCGCCCGAACTCGAGCCAGACCACCTCGACGTGCAACACCTGGGTGTTGCCGTCCGGCCCGGCAGTGCACCACCAGCGGGCGCTCGCTCCCGTGGCCAGAGCCGGCAACGGGATGGTGCCGGCAGCGTTGAAGGTGTTCTGGGAGATCAGGTTGTCCATGTGGCTCTGGGCGATGTAGAGGGCCTGACTCTGCTTGCCGGTGGTCGAGCCCTGCTTGGAGGCGGCCGGCATCAGCCCGAGCAGGGCCAGAATGGCGACCGTCAGCACCATGAACGAGATGAGCACCTCGATGATGGAGAATCCTCTGCGTCGTGTCCGTCTCATCGCGCGCTCCTTACTGCGAGACCGTCACACCACCGGTCATCTGCTTGACCGAAATGGTGGTGGTGCGATCGGTGTTGAAGCTGCCCACCGTGATGGTGTAGTTGGTGTTCAGCCCGCCGGTGGACATATAGTTCAAGGTCAGGTCGGGGGCGCCGGTCAGCCGGATGCTTCGGTGCAGCCTTCCCGCCTGCTCGTTGGCCCCTCCGATGGTGCTCAGGGTCCAGGACCCTTCGGCACTGCCGGTGCCGCTGACGAGGGTCAGACGCACCACCGGGGTGCTGGCCGCCTGGCCGGCCGGGGGCATCCGGTTGGTGGCCGTCTGGCGGGCCAGGTTGAGGGCCGACTCGATCTCCTTGGCGGCCTTGTCCTGCTCGCGGTTGTCGATGCCGCGCCGGCCATTGAAGATGACCAACCCCAGCACCAGCGCGAGCAGGAAGATCACCACCAGAAGCTCGACCATCGTGAATCCCTTGCGGGTTGGACGCAGGTAAGTGCTCACAGCGAACCGGTGGCCCCCCTGTCGTTGATATTTACGATGTAGACCTCGCCCGTGTTGGGGAAGTTGAGCGGGGGCTTGGTGATCAGCTTGTCGTCGTAGCGGTAGTCTTTGGCGTAGCCGGTGGAGACCTGCGAGGCCGAGCCTGTGCCCACCGGGCCGCGGGTGCGCTGGATGATGCCTCCAAAGAGGTGCAGCGTGCCGCGCGGGCTGCCCTGGTTGTACTTGTCCACGGTGAAGGAGCCGTTCAGGGCCATCATGGTGGCGTGGATGGTGCGGTCCTGGCTGGTGTTGGTGCGGCTCTCGACGATGATGTCCTCTTTGGCCACGATGCCGAGCACGTCCTGGGCCATGTCCGAGTAGACGAGGTTGTTGCTCAGATGCACGTCATACTTGCTGCCCACGGTGGCGCGGCCCTTCACGGTGCCTTCCATCACGACGAACCCGTCCACGTGGAAGGTGTCCGCCGAGGTGTCCAGCACGGTGGTCGAGGCGGTGAAGTTCCTGGCCACAGGGTCCCAGTTCCGGAAGGAGGTCGAGGCCGAGTCCCAGCGCTGGATCACGGCACCGGCAGGGTTCGGGGTGCTGCGGAAGGTCATCTTGAACACGGGCGGCGCGTCACTGGCACTGATGTTGTTCCCGTTGCGCGTGAAACCGCTCGGGCGCCCGGTCGTCTCATCGAAAACCATGTCGTAGTCCGAGGCGGAGTTGGCCGGGTTCTTGTAGTGGTTGGGCGGCAGGGCGCCACCGGGGGTATTGATGGCCAGGTTGGTGGTATCGGGCGCGTTGGATTCGGCCAGGGTGCGAATCTTATCGTTGTCGGTCGGCAACGGGATCTCGGCCTGTCCGCCGGCAAAAGAGAAGTTTGGGCTGTTGTTCAGGGCCACGGGGGCGTTCTGGGCATAAGAGCCGTTGTTCTCGGTTCGGTAGAATCTGGCCGGGTCCGAGGTGGTCGTGCCATTCGGGTTGCGATAGACGGGCGGGGGTCCGGCCGTGTAAGCGGTGTCGCTCAGGTTGGAGGAGCGCATCTGGTCGGAGAAGCGCGGGTTGCCGGCGATCGTGAAGTAGCCATTGGTGCGCACCGGACCGGTGATGGCGTCGTTGGAGACGAAGCGGATGATGGCCCCGCCCACGCCGATGTCGCGGTCGGTAAAGTAGGCATACTTGGAGAACGGCTCTTGCTGGATGAAGGCCACCACCTGGCGTTGGGCCTGGCGGGGGGGCTGCCCGTAGAATCCGGTGGAAACGACCTCCCAGGCCAACTGCGAGGTGCGGGTGGTGGTGTTGTCCGGGTGCGGACGCACGACGACTGTAAAAGACGTGACGCCGGGCTCGAGGGGCAGCGTCACGTTGCCTCCATTCTGCACCCAGGCCGTATCGCGAAGCTGGGTCACCTTGGACATGGCGTAATTCAAACCGGCGCGAGCCGCGTACATGGCGCGGGAACCGGCGTAGTCTTGCATGGCGGTGCGCGACTCCAGGGTGGAGACGTTGACCGCCATAAAGGTCACCAGCGTGATCAGGGCGATGATGATGAGGGTCATGGCTAACACGAAGCCGCGACCTCTCCTCGTCCGTTGCCTCAACATAGGATTTGTGACTCTCCTTTTTCGGTCCGTTTTGACCGCTCTCAGCCTAGCACTCCCGAGACACCCCGAATGTGGGGTATCTCACATTCACACCGCTCGCAGAATAGGTCCAAACAGGCCCCTCGACCATCGGGCCGAGGCTGGAAAAAGTCCCTCGACCCATGGGTGGAGAAGGCCTGAAAAGCCTTACTGGACGAGGAGATCGTGCTGAGCGGCGTAGAGCAGGAGCTGGACCCGGTCCTTGAGGTGGAGCTTGCGCAGCAGGTTGTTCACATGGGTCTTGACGGTGCCCTCGCTGATGACCAGGGCCTCGGCGATCTCCTTGTTGCTCAGGCCCTGGGTAATGGAGCGGAAGATTTCCTGCTCGCGCCCGGTCAGCTCGAGGAAAGCCGAGGGCGCCTGGCGGCGCGCCTTGCTCGCGTGCAGGCGCAGCCCCTGAGCCGCCTCCGAGCTGAGCACGGTAGCCCCTCCCTGTACGCGCAGCAGGGCCGAGCGCAGCTCCCCGGCCGAGCTGTCTTTATCTAACAGGGCCACGGCCTCCAGTTCGACGAACTTCTCGATCTGCTCGGCCGGTCGCGTCGCCAGGGCGACGAGACGACCCGCGGGGATCTGTTCGGGCAGGTCGTCGAGGTCGATGACGTGGAGCTCGAGGCCCTCCCCCGGCTCGCACAGCTCGAAGTCACGCCGCAGGCTGCGACGCAGCCAGGCAGCCAGGGCCGGTTCACGCACCCAGCAGCCGACCCGCAGGGCGGGTCGCTGAGGAGCGGATTGATCGGGCTCGACCTCGGTCACGGACGGGACAGGCCGGGCCTCTCGCACTGGAAGCACGATGCGAAGACGTTCGCCGGGCTCATTCTCCAGGTAGGCCTCGTGGCTCTTGAGAATTTGTCGCAGCAGCCCGGCTCCGTCCGATTCTGTAGCGTTGCCATTGATCCAGTGACGTACCTGGCTGGCCAGGCTGGCTTCCTGGGGGGTCAGCTCGAGCCAGACCTGCTCTTGATGCAATCGCACCGCCAGCCGCAGCTTGCTGCCCGGAGGCGACTCCTCGATCAGGCGGCGCAGCAAGGTGGAGCAGAGCAGGCCGAGCTGCTCGGGGTCGCCGGCCAGCCGACACTCCTCCCCCTTCACTTCCAGCTCGATCTCGCGCTCTCGCGCCAGACCGCTCAGGGACTGGGCGACTTCGTCCA
The DNA here is from genome assembly GCA_045863235.1 of Candidatus Xenobia bacterium. GTDB lineage: Bacteria > Vulcanimicrobiota > Xenobia > Xenobiales > QWHO01 > QWHO01. Next base: position 20,553 of record BTUM01000062.1, read on the forward strand.
GCAAAGCATCCAGCTCCACATCCACCATCCGCGTGCTCCAGCGGCCCTGGCTGAGCGCCTCGGTCAGGCTCAGGTTGTGGACCAGGCCACGCAGGTAGCGCGCCTGCGAAGCCAGCTCGGCGTTGCCATAGCTCTCGCACAGCTCGACCAGACGCCGGGAAGGGCCTCGCAGCTCGTGCAGCACGACCGAGACAGCCTCCTGGCGCAGCCGCTCGAGCCTCTCCTCCAGCTGCAGGTCGCGAAGATGTAGCAATGACCGCTGCGATGCCAGCTCGACCCGCTTGGAGCGAAGCGGGATCTGGGTTCCGTCGGACCGGGTCAACAGCCAGCGCTGCTCATCCTGGCGAACCAGGGGCAACTCCTCGAATTGGCGGCCAGTCCAGTCCTCCCCGGCCAGGTCGCGGGCAGCCGGGTTGGCCAGGGTCACTTTCTGGTCGGCATCCAGGCTCAGCCAGGCGTCTGGAATCGAGCCCACCAGTGCCTCCCAGTCGCTTCGCTGGCGGTCAAGCTCTTGCAGGCGCAGCTCCAGGACTTCCAACATGTCGTTTAAGGCTTGCCCCAGCTCGTTTAGCTCGGGCTGAGTAAAGGGTGATGCGCGCCAGGAAAGCTCTCCTTCGCGTACCCGGCGGGCCAGCCCCGCCAGGTCTTCGATGGGCTTGAGCAGCACGCCGAAGAGCCAGTAGAGCAGACCGACCAGTCCGACCAGGGTGCCGAACATCAAGACACCTCCAGCGATGAGCTGGATGCGAAGCTGCTGAGCCCTCTTTTCCTCGGCCTCCAGGATGGATTGCAGGGCCGCCTGCTCATAACGGTCGAGTGCCAGCGCCAGCGTCTCCTGATTGCCTCCGATGAGAGCCCTTTCCAGGGCGTCCCGACCGCTCAGGTCGGACAGTTGGACCTCCCTCTCGCCCCGACGAAGCTTCTCCAGCGCCAGCAGCGCCTGCACGCCGTCCTGGGTCTCATTGGAGATCTGTTGCATGCGACCCAGACCGACCAGGGAGGTCGCGATCATGATGAGGCAAGCCAGCAGGATCAAGAGAAAGATGCCCATCACTGTGTTGCGCAACGGGTCGGGCCCCGAGTGAAGCAGCAGGCCGGTCAGCCGGGAAGGTTTCTGGCTCACGTTCGCCCTGATTTCGCCCGCCGGCGGCGGGAAACCCCCTGACCTTGCGCGAACCTGCGTGCCGCCAAGCTACACTCCCGCGCGTTGACCGGTTCAGGATTGGAACGCGCGGGAGTGTAGACAATCTGTTGAACGGCGCCGCGCGTATTCCTGAAGTGTTCAACGCGCGGCACCTTAGCGAAGAGGAGTCCCACCATGCCCGCGTCCGTCCAGGAATATCTCGAGGAGAAGCGCTCCAGCTTTGAAGCCGACCTGTTCGAGCTGTTGTCCATCCCCAGCGTCTCTACCGATTCGACCCGCGCTCCCGAGGTGCGCCGCTGCGCCCAGGAGGTGGCCCGCCAACTGCGCGAGGCCGGCCTGACGAAGGTGGAGGTGATGGATACCGCGGGACATCCTGTGGTCTACGGCGAGCGTCTCAACGCGCCCGGCAAGCCCACCGTGCTCGTTTACGGCCATTACGACGTGCAGCCCGAGGACCCGGTCGAGCTTTGGACCTCGCCACCCTTCAAGCCCACCGTGCGCGAAGGCAAGGTGTACGCCCGCGGGGCTACCGACGATAAGGGCCAGTTTCTGGTTCACGTCAAGGCCGTGCAGGCGATGCTGGCCACTCGGGGCGAGCTGCCGGTCAACGTGAAGTTCGTGATCGAGGGTGAGGAGGAGATCGGCTCGCGCAACCTGGCTCCCTTCCTTCGCCAGCACAAAGACCTCCTCAAGGCTGACATGGTGGTTATCTCCGACAGCGCCATGTTTGCTCCGGGCATCCCCTCGATTCTCTACGGGTTGCGCGGTCTGGCCTATTTTCAGATCGACCTGACTGGAGCCGACTCGGACCTTCATTCGGGCGTATTCGGAGGTGCGGTGCCCAACCCGGGCTTCGAGCTCTGCCGCCTGGTGGCCCAGCTCAAGGATGCCAACGGTCGCATCCAGATTCCCGGCTTCTACGACAAGGTCCGCGAGCTCGAGCCTGAGGAGCGGGCCGAGTATGCCGCTCTGCCCTTTGACGACGAGCAGTTCCGGGCTGGCCTGAACGTGCCCGCTCTGGACGGTGAGGAGGGTTATACGGTGCTGGAGCGCCGCTGGGCTCGTCCCACCCTGGAAGTCAATGGCATGCTGTGCGGCTTTACCGGTGAGGGGGCCAAGACCGTGCTGCCCAACAAGGCCATGGTCAAGATCTCCTGCCGGCTGGTGCCCGATCAGGAGCCCGAGGAGATTGCGGCGCTGGTCAAAGCCCACATCGAATCGCTGGTGCCGCCCACCATCCGGGCCAATGTGCGCGCTCTACACGGCGGCAAAGGCTGGATCGCGCCTCGCAACCACCCGGCCCTGAAGGCGGCTGCCCGGGCGATCGAACGCGAATTCGGTCGCCCTCCGGTCTTCGTGCGCGAGGGTGGCTCGATCCCCATCGTGGTCGACTTCGAGCAGATCCTGCGCGTGCCCGGCATCCTGGTGGGCTTCGGGCTCAACGACGAGAATCTGCACGCCCCGGACGAGCACATGGACCTGGGCAATTTCCACCGCGGCATCCGCACCTCGATGTTCCTGCTCGAAGAGCTGGCCGGCGTTCCGGCGGGAGCTTCGGTATAAGTCTAGCCCCGTGCCAAACCGGAAGTGAAGCGCTGAGGGTTTACAGGACTGGTCAACACCTTAGTCGGGAGCCCAGAACTCCCGCACCGTAGGGTCGGGGAACAGCAGTCCGTCGAGCTGCTGGAGAGCGTTCTTCATCTCCAGATCCTCGAAATACTCGGCAGCTCTGTTGAGTGGCGTCAGGGCGAAGTGCGACAACTCGAAGGGCTCGAGGGGGACATCGGCTCTCAGTGTCGCCAGCTCGAGATCCCGCAGCAGCCGCCCTCTGTGCTCTGTCAACGCGCTGGCGAATTTGCCAGCCTGAGCCGGGCTTTCCAGCAAGGCCCGCAGTGAGCCGGCCTTTCTTAGCAGCGAGATCGCGGTCTTGGGGCCGATCCCGCTGACGCCCTGCAAGTTGTCCACGGAGTCGCCTTGCAGGGCCAGGTAGTCGGGGATGAGCTCGGGCGGCACGCCAAAGACGGACTCTACCTGCTCGCGACCCACCCGTTCGACCCTGGCCGTCTTGCCCGTACCCGAGAGTCGCAAGAGCTCTATCTCGCCGGGAAACTGCAAAACCTGGGCCAGGTCCTTGTCGGAGGTGACCAGCGTGACGCTGTGCCCGGCTTCACCGGCCTGGCGGGCCAGGGTACAGATCACGTCGTCGGCCTCGAAGCCGTCCACGGAAAGCTTCGGGATGCCCAGCCGCCTGAGCCCCTCGATGATCATGGGAACCTGGACTTTGAGCGCCTGGGGAGTCTCAGGGCGGTTAGCTTTGTAGTCCTCGGCCAGCTCGGCCCTGAATACCCGCGTGCGCGACTCGAAGACGGCGACCGCGAACTCGGGCTGGAAGGTCTTCCATAACACCCGCAGGATGCCCAGGCAGCCGTGCACCGCGTTGGTGGGCCTCCCGTCCTTCGTTCCCAGGTGGGGAGGCAGGGCGTGAAAGGCCCGGAAAATGTGGTACATAATGTCGATGATGTAGAGTCGAGCCATAGCATACGCCCTCAAAAAGGAACGGGAGACCTTCGTCTCCCGTCCTGTGGTGCCCAGAGCCGGGGTCGAACCGGCACTCCCTCGCGGGAACAGGTGTTTGAGACCTGCGCGTCTGCCAATTCCGCCATCTGGGCAGCCTGGCTATCATAGCACTCGCGCCCGCCCTGATCAAGAGTTGACCTGGTTTCAACTCTGGGTTACAACACCGGGAAGGAAATTGTCCAGTTTACGCGAACCTGGACCCGATTTTTGTAGAATCTTTTTCGCGCGAGCCGTCGGCTCGTTCACACAACCGAACCAGAGGAGGAGAGGCTCGTGAGATTTCCTCTCGATTTTGCCCTGACCCAGGCCAAGCACATGGTGCAGCAGCGCGCCAAAGGAAGGAAGCGCTTCCCGACCGTCTGCATGCTCGAGCCGCTCTATACGTGTAACCTCGCCTGCATCGGCTGCTCGACCGAGCGCCACACCGGCAAGTTGAAGGACCGCCTGTCGGTGGAGACCTGCCTGAAGGCGGTGGAGGACTCCGAAGTTCCCACGGTGGCCGTGTGCGGCGGCGAGCCGATGCTCTATCCCGAGTTGCCCGAACTGCTCGGCGAGCTGATGCGGCGCGGCAAATACATCATTTTGTGCACCAACGCCCTGTTGCTTGACACCAAGCTGTTCGGTGTGATCCCGCCTTCCAAGCAGCTTTTCGTCAACGTCCACCTCGACGGCATGCGCGACACCCACGACATGGTGTGCGCTCGCCAGGGCGTATTCGACAAAGCCATCGAGATGATCAAAGAGAGCAAGCGCCGAGGTTATCTGACTCTGACCAACACCACGGTCTACAAGGAGACCGACATGGACGAGGTCGAGCAGCTTTGTGACCTCTTGACCAGCTTCAACGTGGACGGCATCCTGATCTCACCTGGCTATCACTACGAAACGGTCAAGCGCGACGTGTTCCTGACCCGTGAGCAGATCCATGAGAAGTTCAAGCGGGTGCGCGAGCTGTCGCGCCGCTACAAGCTCACTGCCACGCCGGCTTTCCTCGACTTCGCAGCCGGGCTCAAGGAGCTGCTTTGCTCGCCCTATTCAACCGTGAATTTCACGCCTAAGGGCTGGAAAGGCCCGTGCTACTTGATCGGTGATAAGTACTACGCCGACTTCAACGAATTCTGGAACGATGTGGACTGGAACTACTGGGTGACCCGCAAGGACCCCCGCTGCGCCAACTGCAAGATGCATTCGGGCTTCGAGCAGAGTGCCGTGGATGAGGCTTCCAAGAGCGTTTCGGGCATGCTGCGTCTGGCTGCCTGGCACGTGAGCGGTTGAACGAATCCCTGGAGGTTCTTCTCTTGGGGCCGCGCGAATGGCGGCCCCTTTTTCATGTGCGCAAGCTCTGGCAGGTAGAGGCCCTTTACTGGGGGCACTACCTGGCGCGCTTCGCACCCCTGGATATCTGGCTGCAGACCCGGGGCCTGGCTCGCTCGCGCGACGACTTTCGCTTTGGCGAGACGCCCTGGGTTACGGGGTTGGAGTTGCTGAAGCTGGCCGAGGTGGGCCCGGAGGACACGCTCTACGACCTGGGGGCGGGACGGGGCAAAGTGGTCTTTCTGGCAGCCCTGGCCAGCGGCTGCCGAGCCATCGGGATCGAGCTCCTGGGCGGATACAACTACGTCTCGCGGCGTCTGGCGCGGTGGCTCAGGATCGAGAACGCGGTTTTCCGCGACGAAGACTTCCTGCGCACCGACTTGAGCCCGGCCTCGGTGGTCTACCTGGCCGGCACCACCTGGTCGGCCGAAACCCGAGAGCGACTGGGGGAGAGGCTGGACACGCTCTCGCCCGGTTGCCGCGTGCTCTCGGTGAGTCATGAATGGCAGCGCCCCCGCCTGGACCTGGTGGGCGAGAGCCAGCACCTGTTCAGTTGGGGGCGCGCGAAAGTCTATCGCTACCGGGTCAGCGACTGGATGGGTCCATGACCACGGCCAGCGCGATCAGACCTCCGCACAGCAAAATCGTGCCAAAGAATAGGATGAGCCAGCCTTTGACCCACTTGCTCTGGATCTCGTTGTACTCGGCCAGGCTCGAGACCGGCCTCTGTTTCCAGGCTTCCTTATTGGCAACCAGGCCCAGCACTATCCGGGGCACGAGGGGGATGAACATGCTGCCTACCAGGTCGATGAGAATCCAGATGTACATGCGGTGCGGGATGCACCACACCCAGCCCCAGAGAAAGGCGGCCCAGTTCCAGCTGGGCAGGCGGTCGAGCAAGGCCGGGTCGTTGCCCGAAGGCAGGGGCGGACCCGAGTAGGCGCCCACCGGAGCGGAGCTCAGGCCCATTCCCACCGGCCCTGACCCCCCCGAATCATACGTCGGAATAGAGGGGGCTTGCACCTGGCCCTGGGGGGCTCCGTAGCTCGGCGTGCTGGTCATGGGCTCGCTCGACCACGAGCTGCCACCGGCGCCCAGAGTGGCGGTCTGACGGGCCGCCTCGGGAACGCTGCTGCCACAGTTGATGCAGAACTGGGCATCGCTGGGAATGGTCTTACCGCAGTTGACACAGAACAAAGTCGGCATACCTCCAGAGCTTCGTCCCGGTTAGTTCGATGAATCCGCGCGCGGTGCCTTCAGGTGCGGGTCAGCTCTTCTTGTCGTCGCATCGTGCCACCGGTTCCAAGCACGAAGGTTTTGCCCCCCCAGCGCACCGTGTGACCCAGCCAGGAGGCGGCCCAAAGGGCGAAATAGCAGAGATCCTTGAAGGGTGTGATGAGGGCCCAGCGGGCCGCGCTCGGGCTGCCCAGGAGCTGCCAGTTGTAGCGCGTGGTAAGCCAGCGCACCAGCAGCCAGCCCCCCAATCCCTGCCAGGCGGCCGGGCTGCCCCCGCTCAGCAGCAGCCAGAGCAGGCACCACACCAACCCCTGGGTGATGATGAAGGCGGCGTGGCCGTTGGGACGGCATACCCGGTAGGTGCGCATCCAGCGCAGCTGGTGCTCCCAGTATTCCGAGAAACTGCGCTCGCCGAGCACGTCCTCCACGATGCAGGGAGCCAGGGCCACCTTCCAGCCGGCCTTGAAGGTGCGGTTGCCCAACTGGTAGTCGTCCGCCAGATGGTGGCGCACCACCCCGAACCCGCCCACCTGCTGCAGGACCTCGCGCCGGAAGGCCAGCACCGCCCCCAGCATGAAGCTCATGCCTTCGAGCTTGCGGGCCACCAGCACCGACGAGCCGAAATCGGTCACCGAGAGACCCTCCAGGGCCTGGCCGAAGTTGTCGACCTGCTTGACCCCGTAAAGGCAGGTGGAAGCCCCAACCTGAGGGTCGCGGAACGGGCTGAATACGCGCCGCAAAAAATCCTTCGGGGCGCGCATGTCGGCATCCCAACAGACGACCCACTCGTTCTTGAGAGAAGGCTCGCCGGCCATCATGCTGCGCACCTTGGGGTTCGTGAAGTCGGTCACCCCTCCACCCACAACCTGCACCGGCACCGGAGCGGGCAGGCGGCGGGCCAGATCCAGGGCCGGGTCGTCCGCCAGTCCGGCCGAAAAGACCACATCCCAGTCGGAGGGGTAGTCCTGGTTCAGGGCGGTCACCAGGCAGCTCTCCAGGCGGGGCGACTGGCCGTGCACCGGCTTGAGCTGCGAGGCGGGCCGGTAGTCGGTCAGACTCAGGTCGGCTCGGGGAATCTCCTCCAACACGAACTTGCGCACCACGTGGCAGGTGTAGAGCTGGTAGAGGCAAGAGAAGGCCAGGCAAGCGATGCATAGCCCGAGCAAAAGGTCAAGGAACAAGCTGCTGGTCCACCCGACTCAAAATCTGCTCCACCGAGCGGGATAGCGTGTGGGCCGCGTGGGCCGTGCGGCGCCCCAGCCGCATCAGGCCCCACAGAGTGCGGGGCCGAACCAGGGCGTGCAGCACGATGCGCGGCTTGTGGGGAACCCCGCGCGCATTGGTAAAGGGCTGGAAATCCATGGGCAGGTCTTCGGCGACGCCGTCGGTCAGGCTGCGCACCACCAGCCAGGGAACCCCTGCCTCCTCGGCCTCGCGCACCACCGTGCCGCTCTCCATATCGCATGCCTGGGCCCCGGTCAGGCGAGCCAGCTCTTGCTTCTCGCTGGCAAAGCGCATGATCCGATCGGGGCTGGCCAGCACCGCGCGCCGATGAGAGGCGTGCTCGAGCTTGAGGCGGCTGGGCCAGCGCCGGTGGGCAGTGCCCTCCAGCAGGATCACCTCGCTGGCCACAATGGCGTCGCCGGGAGCGAAGTCGTCCGTCAGACCACCCGCGAAGCCCGCCGCGATCAAAAGGGCGGGGCGCTCCAGGCGCAAGAGCTGGCGCGCGCAGGCAGCGGCGTGGCCGTGACCCATTCCCGACTGCGTCAGCACAACTTCGCGCCCGCCCAGCACGCCCCGCCAGGCAGGATAGTCAGGGAAGCTCCAGGGCTTGACCCGGCGCATGACCGAGCGCAGGGCCTGGCTCTCTTCGGGCAGGGCCACGATCAGGCCAACAGGGGCTGTGCTCACGCCGCTTTCCTCCAGGCGGGGGGAACCGGCGCGTAACCGTTTTCCACAAACCATTGGCAGGCACGCAAGAGGGCTTCGCGCACGGGGGTCTGGTCGAACTGCAGCTCGCGCACCGCTCGGGCGCTCGAGAACCACATCTTCTTGAGGGACATCTTGACCGCCTCATAGGGCACGCGAGGATGGCGATGCAGGAGGGTACCCGACACAAAGCTATCCACCGCTCCGATCCCCAGGGCTACCGCGTGGGGCATGCGGAAGTTGGGAGAGGGCAGCCCGGTCAGCTCTCCAAGCAGGTCGAGGATCTGCTTGAGCGTCAAGTTCTCGTTGCCAAGAATGTAGTTGCGCCCGGCCAGGCCTTTCTCAGCCGCCAGCAGGTGGCCGCGGGCGACGTCCTCCACAGCCACCAGGTTGAGGCCGGTATCCACGTAGGCAGGCATGTTGCGGTTCAGGAAGTCGTTGATCATTGCCCCTGTGGCGGTGGGTTTGAGGTCTCCCGGCCCCACGGGGGTGGAGGGGCTGACCAGCACCACCCGCACCCCCTCGCGGGCATAGCGGAAGGCCACTTCCTGAGCCAGGAACTTGGAGCGCTTGTAGTCGCCCACCATGTCCTCGAGCTTGACGGGCGTGTCTTCGTCGCCCGGGGTGCCGTCCTTGGGGATGCCCACGGCTGCCACTGAGGAAGTGTAGACCACCGTGCCCACTCCCGCCTCGCGGCAGGCCCGCAGCAAGTTCTCGGTGCCCTGCACGTTGTGGGCGTAGAGCTCGGATGGGTCCAGCGCCCAGAGCCGGTAGTCAGCCGCGCAGTGGTAGACCTGGTCGCAGTCGCGTACACTCTCGCGCAGAGGACGCAGGTCCATCAGGTCCGCATAGCAGCACTCCACGTCCAGGGCCATCAGGTTGCGCAGCGGGGAGCGCTGGCGCACCAGCACGCGCACCTCGTCTCCCCGCGCCACCAGCTGGCGCACGATGTGGCTGCCGACAAAGCCGGCTCCGCCGGTCACCAGCACCCTCATTTCTTGCGCCGCGCGCCCAGCGAGACCACTTCGCTCGTCTCCGAGCGCATCGAGCGCTGATACATTCCCAGGGCAAAGAGGGGGAAATAGTGCCGGTAGTAGTGGTAGCGCAGGTAGTAGACTTTGGGGAAGCCGGTGCCAGTGAACCACTCTTCATCCCAGGTGCCCTGCGCGTTCTGGGTGTCGAGCAGGAAGCGCAGGCCGCGCTCGACCTCGCTGCCGTGCTCTTCGCCGGCGGCGATCAGGCCCATCAGGGCCCAGGCCGTCTGCGAGGCAGTCGAGGGGCCCTTGCCCTTGAGACGATCATCCTCATAGGAATCGCAGGTCTCGCCCCAGCCACCGTCCTCGTTTTGCACCGACTTGAGCCAGCGGGCCCCCCGCTGCATCACTTCCGAGCGAGGATCGATGCCGATACAGCGCAGTCCCTTGAGCACCTGCCAGGTGCCGTAGATGAAATTGGTGCCCCAGCGCCCGAACCAGGATCCGTCCGGGGCCTGGTCCTTGTAGATGAAGTCGAGCGCTTTGCGCACCTTGGGATCGGCCTGGTCGTAGCCGTAGGCGCTCAGCATCTCCAGGATGCGGGCCGTGATGTCAGCGGTGCCGGGGTCGATCATGGCGTTGTGGTCGGCAAAGGGCATGGCCTCCAGGCACGCTTTGTTGTTGTTCTTGTCGAAGGCGCCCCAGGAGCCGTCGTCGTTTTGCATGCTCCAGAGCCAGTCCAGAGCGCGCTTGATTGCTCCCCGCAGCCGGGCCGGCTCGGGATGCTGCAGCCTGGAGAAGGCCAGCAGGGCGTAGCACGTATCGTCATTGTCGGGGTAGGGCTCGTTGGCATACTCGAAATAGAAGCCGCCCGGCTTGCCCTGCTTGTTGACGTGAGCCCAGTCGCCCACGGTACGCACCTCGCGATCGAGTACCCAGTCTGCAGCCTTGATGAGCTGGGGGTGAGCCGGATCGAGGCCGGCTTCCAGCAAGGCGATGCTGGAGATGATGGTATCCCAGACCGGCGACTTGCACGGCTGCATGCGCAGAACGTCGCCTTCCCAGATCTCCAAGAGCTCCAGCTGGCGCATGGCCTCGCGCACATGGGGATCGTCCATCCCGTGCCCCATGCAGCGCAGCGCCACCACCGTGTTGACGATAGGGGGAAAGATGGCCCCCAGGCCGTCGGAGTTGTGGGTGCGAGCCAGGGTCCAGTCCAGCGACATTTTCAGGGCTTTCTGGCGGAAGGGCTTGAAGGGGAAGTTCTCGTGGGCCCAGAGCAACTTGTTGACCACCAGCCAGAAGTTCTTCCAGGTGAAGAGCTTCTGGCTCCAGGGCAGCTGTTGGGGTTTGCCATGGAGGCACAGGTCGGCTACCGAGACGGTCTCGGGAAGGCGCACCACGGGTTTGTGAGCAAAGATGATGGAGAGGGGCACCACGATGGTGCGCGACCAACTCGACATGGCGTAGATGTTGAGGTAGAACCAGTCGGGGAAGAGGATCAGCTCGGCCGGGACGCAGGGGCAAGCGCTCCAGGGAAACTGGCCCAGCATGGCCAGATACATCTTGGTGAACGAGTTGCATTTGTCCAGGCCGCCCAACTTGAGGATCAGCTGGCGGGTCTTCTGCATCTCGGGCTCGCTCTCGGAGTGGCCGGCGATCTTCAGGCTCAGAAATCCCTTGACGCAGTTGTTGATCTCGGAGGGGCCGCCCTCGAAGATGGGCCAGCCGCCCTCGGCGTTGCGTTTCCTGACCAGGTAGCGCGCCAGGGCTTGAATCTTGGGATGGGTGCCTGGATAACCGAGGAAGGTCAGCAGCATCACGTATTCGCAGGCGGTCAGCGTGTCGCCCTCGAGCTCGGCCACCCAGTGACCGTCAGGTTTCTGCTCGGCCAGCAGCCACTTCGTGGCCGCCTCCGAGGCATTTCGGACCCGGTCGCTCATGCTGTTGTGGGTGCTCTTGCCGTTCTTTTTCATCGCTACCGTCCTGTTGCGTCGTCTGCTTGAGGAAAATTCATTAACCCGGAACCTGGCCAGGTTTCTTCGCCGGTCCTTCATGTCCTGCAGCGGGGCTTGCAACAGAGCCGATCTGAGCGGTCCCAAAAATTGTTGTCCAACCTTAACCATGTTTCATGCATTTTTAAGCCGCACAGCGCATATTCCGAATAGAAACCGGTGCGAGGCACCGATGGAGGTCGACGGCTGTGAACAAGCTTCAAGAGAAAGAAGCATCTTCAAAAGTGAGCTCGGAGCTCAGCAACCGCCTGAAGCAGGCCGGGTTGTTCGAGGCTCTAACGGAGGTGCACAGCCCGCGCTTTCGCAAGTATATGAAGCAACCAAAGCACATCTTGCGGCACGGCTGGCTGCTGGCTCCGGATATCGAGATGGACGAGACCGGACTGCGGGCCTACGTGCTGGGTGAGCAACCGGGAGCGGACGGGCAGACTCGCGGAATCGGGCAGCGGCTGATCATCGACCGCAACCGACGCGTCGCAATCCTGTTCACCTACGGGAACGGTGAGATTCAGGAGATTCGGGTAGACATCGAGTCGGCCAAAGTGGTCGACAACCGGATGATTGCCTAGGAGCGCAGCCGGAATTCTAGGCCGGGACAACCGGGCGCGGAGTCACTCTCCGCGCTCTTTGCGTTTGTGGTGGCTTTGAAGGAACCATCGGTCCGGGCCCGGAATCTGGCCCCACCGATGGCCGTATCCCTGAAAGATTCTTATCGTCACTGCAAGAAAGTCACTCGCGAGCAGGCCAAGAACTTCTACTATGGCATTCGACTCCTTCCCGCCGAGCGGCGCGATGCGCTGTGCGCCATTTACGCATTCTTTCGTTACTGCGACGATCTCTCCGACGATGACCAGTCGGGCGACCCGGCCCGCATGCTTGCGCAGTGGCGTCAGGCCCTCGTGAGCCAGGATGTGGAGTCGAGTTCCATTCTCCCGGCCTTCCGCGACGCCGTGGCGCGCTATGACGTTCCCCAGGTCTATTTCGAGGAGTTGATCGAGGGAGCCGAGATGGACCTCACGGTCACCCGCTATACTCGTTTCGAGGACCTCTATGGCTACTGCTACCGGGTTGCCTCCACTGTAGGGCTGGTGTGTGTGCACGTCTTCGGTTTCGACGGCAGTCCAGAGGCTCTCAAGATGGCTGAGGAACGTGGAATCGCCTTTCAGTTGACGAATATTCTGCGGGATGTAGCTGAGGACGCCCGACGCGGTCGCATTTACCTGCCTTTGGAAGACCTGGCCCGCTTTCGGGTTACCCCAGAAGCTTTGCTGGCTTCCCGCCCCGAGCCTGGTTTTGCCGAGTTGGTGCGTTTCGAGGCTGCTCGGGCGCGGGACTACTATGAGCGCTCCGCACCTCTCGTGGACCGTGTCGAGCGCTCCTCGCGTCCGGCCCTCCAGGCGATGACCAACATTTATCGGGGCTTGCTCGAGAAAGTGGACGCGCTCGGGGCCGAGGTGTTGCGCCGCCGCGCTCGCTTGTCTCTGGCCGAGAAGCTGGTGGCGGCGGGCAAGAGCCTGGTTTCTCGCTAAGTTCCTGGTGGTTAACGTGGAAGCCTTGCCACGCGCTGGATCGCAGTTCCGGCCCATTCGTCAGTTTGGGTGAGTTTGGGCCCCCGAGAGCGTAGCTCCACAGGGGATTTGCGGCCGGGCTTTAAGCCCGCCCGACAGCTTCCAAGAAGCGGCGGAACTTGGTCTTGCTCTGAGGCGCGAGGGGGACTCCAAGGCCGTGCAGATGGCGCTCCACCTCTTCGGGTCGCTCGGTTTCTACCTCCAGCTCATAGTCTAACCCGCCTCCCGGAAACTCGGTTCGGTCGAGTTCGGCCGTGTCGCCGGTCGGGAGCGGATACCGGATCCGCAGGTTCTGGACCTGACCCAGGGGAACAAGTTGCTTCACGCCTGGAAAATCTTGGCGGAGGCGCTCTAGAGGCTCCAGGGGGAGCTCCGGCAGTCGACCCGAGGCCAGCTCCTGCCAGAGCGGCTCGTCGAGGTCAGCTTCCAACTCCAGAATCTCGAAAAAGCTCCCGGTCTGAGAGAGGCCTCGCTTATAGGTCAGCGTGCGCTTCTCCCCTTCCCGACGAAGTCGTAGAGCCCCATGGGCGGCTGAGATGCCTCCGTCCGGGGTGTCCAGGTAGAGATTGACCTGGACTTCCTGGCCCTGGCTGGTGCCCAGCGCGGTCTTGAGTTGCTCGTAAGAGTTCTCGTCCAGGCAATACTTCAGCTCGCGCTCGATGGCCAGGGTAGCTCCTCCAAACGGTCCCAGATTGCTGCAGCCAGAAGGGTCTTGCTCTGGCGGGGCAAGTGCTGCTCGGCGGTAGGCTCAACCAGCCAGACCTCGTTGTCGGGCGTTTCGAAGCCCAGTCCCTGGTGGCCAACCAGGTTGGCCACGATCAGGTCGGCCCGCGCCTGTTTTAACCGCTCGCGGGCGGCCGGGAGCAGTTTCTCCGGCTCGGTCTCGGCCTTGAAGCCAACCACGAGTAGTTCGCTTTGCCAGTTCCGCACCTGGTCGAGAATCTTGGGAGTCGGCACGAGCTCGACTGTGATCGAGCCCTCCGAAGTGGGTCGCTTGCCGGCGTACGGGCTAGCAGGGGCGTAGTCGGACACCGCCGCCACTCCTAGAAAAGCGTGGTATCGCTCTTTCTGGAGTTGTTGGCGGACCGCTTCGGCCATTTCCGCGCTGCTGGAGACGGAGAGCACGCGAACGCCGTTTGGGGGGGGATGGCTGGCCGGCCCATAGACCATGGTCACCTCGGCTCCCCGCAGCCGTGCCTCGCGGGCGAGTTCAGCTCCCATACGGCCGCTGGAAGGGTTGGTCAGCACTCGCACCGCATCCAGGGCTTCTCGAGTGGGACCCGCAGTGAGCAATACTCGTCGCCCTTTCAGGGACTGGGGACGCAGGGCTCGGAGCACTGAGTCCAGGATGACCTCGGCCGAAGCCATTTTCGCCTTGCCTTCGGTCACGTGAGGGTGGATGATGCGCACTCCAGCCCGCTCCAGTCGGCCGAGATTTTCCTGGACAAAGGGATTGTCCAACATCGGCTCATGCATGCCCGGCGCCACCAGAACCGGCAGACCGGCTCCCACAGCGGTAGTGGCCAGGGTCGTGACGGGGGTGTCGTCCAGTCCCAGAGCGATCTTTCCCAGCGAATTAGCCGTGGCCGGAGCCACCAGCAGCAGCGAGCACAGACCTCCTTGACCGCACAGCTCGATATGCTCGGCCCGGCCGCTGAACCGAGTGAGCACAGGGTGACCCGTGGCCCACTCGAGAGCCTGGGCCGACACCAGTTCGGAGGCAGCCTGACTCAATACTACGTGCACCTCGGCTCCGTGGCGAATCAAAAGGCGTGCCAAATCGGGAGTGGCAATGGCGGCGACGGAGCCGGTGATGGCCAGTGCGACGTGGCGTCCGGAAAGCCGGTCGCTCAGGCTGCCCTGGATGTCAGGGCGAGAAATTTAGGCCTCGTCAGCAGGCATTTTTTCGTTGGCCAGAGTGCGCTCGACCTGGCCGTGGAGCCAGTACTCCGGATACAGGCTGCAGCTGTTGAACCCCGGGCAGCCAAGGCAGCGCTTCGTCCGCATGTGGATCTCGCGGATCCGCCGGTCATTGCACTGAGGGTCGAAGAAGACGAAATCGTCGAAATTTGTTTCCAGATAGGCTTCTTTATAGGTAGGCATGGTGCCGCTCCTTACTACCGTAGGCCGCTTGGACGCAGCCTTTGAAAAACGAGCCCGTGAGTTCTGTGATTGTGAGGATAACTCCTTCTTTTCTCTCGAACTCGAAAAAATCTCCTCCTGTCGGTCGAGGGAAAGGATAATCTTTTTAGGAGGCGAAGCGTTGTCCGCTCTGTAAAACAGGGCTTTTTCGTCCTGGCTGAGGACAGGTAGAGGAGGAACGCGCGATGTTCGGGTTTGGGAAAAAGAAGCCCACCCTGAAGCTTCTCCCCAAACAAGAGGTGGAAGTAGAGTTTGAGAATGCCGATGGGGAGTTTGAGAGTCACTTCGTAAACGTCCTCGACGTGCAGAAGAAGCGCGTATGCGTGTCCTCGCCGGGGTCCGATCGGAGACCGGTGAGGCTGGTGCCGGGGCAGCAGGTGACCATCTCTGCACTGATGGACGATCGGCTGTTCTCCTACAGCGCTTCGGTTCTCGACTCTCGCGACCGCGATTTTGACGTGCAGCCTCCGCGCGAGGTCGCGGAGGTCGAGGTCCCGCCGCGAGACGACAATTTCCGCATCGAAGTGCCCATTCCCGTCGAGTATCGGGCCATGCGAACGGCTCACACTCAGGTGGCGCAGACGCATGCGATCACCACGAACGGCCTGTTCCTTCAAACCAATTTGCCGATTCCGCCCAATACCCAACTCCACATGGAGCTTGAGATCCCGAATGCCCCGGACATCACGGCCAAGGGTCGGGCGGTGGCCAGTCAAGTGGCCCGCGACAACAGCCGTAAGCATATCACAGAAGTGGAATACGAAGACATCCCCGAGGACAATCGTACGGCGATTATCCGCTATGCGATCTACTATCGCCAGCGGCAGAAGCGCAAGGAGAGCCGAGAGGGGAACGGAAAGTAGGAGCCCGTCAGGGCTCCTTCCTTTTGTAGAGAATCATCGGGCCACTTTGAAGGCTGGGGGTGAAGCCCTCGGTGAGCAGTTGTCTGGCCCACTCCTGGTCCCGTGCGAATTCTTGCGGTGGCACGTTGGGGTAGTCGCCGTTCAGACCAGGGTCAAGCGGCGAGTAGAGCAGCCACTCGACTTTTCCCTCCTCGATCTGGCGGCGGGCGTTCACGAACTCCTCTGGCGAGTAGAGCACGGGAACGGTCTCCAGGTAGATGGTGGGATTCGAGTAGCCCTGCAGCCAGACGAGCAAATTTTGCACGGGGAAGCCGTACACTCGGCTGCCTGGTGGGGCCAGAGCGGACAGGCTCTGACTGAGCTGGTTGAGATAGCTTGCCAACCTCGGGTCATTGAAGTAGAGACGGCCCCGCGGGAAGTCCACGGGATAACGATAGGCCTTCCACGAGAGCAAGTTGTCCAGGCCATTGAGCAGATAGGTCGCTGCAATCAGGCCGGTTAGAGAAGCGCCCAGCCAGCGGCGCCACCGATACAGGCTGTAGAGAGAGTAGCTCAAGACCCCGTTCCAAAGTGGGGCCTGGAAGTGCAATCGGTAGCGGTTGGGTCGCCCAAAGTCGAACAGGCTGGCGAAGAGAAGGGCCAGCAGGACGCCCAGGAAGGCGGCATCGCTTACCTCGAAGGAGCGGGCCCGCACGCGGCGCCAGGCGGCCAGCATGGTAGCCAGGGCCAGCAACGGGTAATACCCTGCGAACTTGATGAGGTCGACGCCGGTGAAGGCAGTGGCCCGCCAGCACCAGCTCCACCAGGTGGCCAGAGTGGGCTGGCCAAAGCTCGACCACCCCTGGGCCAGGACCGAAAATTCGGTCCAAATCGGGCTCAGGTCCAGATAGGAGCGATGCAAGATCAGGTAGCGGCTGGTGTTGAACTTAATCGCGCGGGCAAAGAAGTGCTCTAGAATTCCGTTGAGAGAAAGCCACAGCAGGAAGACCACCCCGGGTAAGGTCGCCCCGGCAATCAAGAATCCAACGTTGCGCGCTCTCCGCACCCCCGGCAGAGGCTCGAGCAACAGCAGCAGGCCGGCCCCGAGGCATGTGGCCAGTCCTTTGGTTTGTAAGAACAGTACCGCCAGACCGCAAAGAAATCCCGAGAGCAATAGCCTTCTGACGTCGTTGGATGAGGTCATTCTCCAGCGATCAGCCAGCACACCCAGGGCCAGCAATGTGAAGATGCTGGCGTCCCAATGAAAGCTGACGATGGGCCAGGCCTGCACTCCCAGGCACAGAAACAACAGGGTCGGCAACTCGGACCAGCCTCTAGGTAGCAGGCGGAATGAGAACCACTGAATGGTGGCGGCCAACAGGGCCGCCATCGTGACAAAGTAGAGCCGCATGGCCACGACGGACTCGCCCACGGTGGAGAAAACGATGTTAAGAAGCCAGTTGGTTGCCGGCGTGAAGCGCGTGGCGAAATCCTGATAGGGAAGCTCTCCCCTCAGCATGCGGGAACTGCATTCCAGAACGTAGGCCTCGTCGTGAATGATGCTGACCTGGCTCTGGAAGGGCCCTACCAGCATTAGAACCTGCAACCCGAAGGCAACTCCGATCAGCAGTCGCCGGTAGCGGTTGGACCAGCCCACGTCAGTCTCACGGACTCGGCGAGGGGGAGGAGAGCAACTCAGCCTCCAACTCGTCCGGAGTCTTGCCTCGATAGAACTTCAGGTCCTGATGCTCGAACCACCGATAGCGAGCCCCTTTGAACTCGAGCAGGTAGTCCTGACGCAGATCGTAAGCCCCCACTACGGCGCGCCCCGTGGTCATGTCGATCATGCTGCGTCCGACGACCTTTCCTTGACCGGCAGGCTTCATCTCCCCGGTCACCGACTCGGGATCGATGTAGCCACTGAACTCGATCAGGGCATAGTCCTTGCCGTGGCGCTCCTCCATCCGGATCAGCTTGAAGTCCAACTTGTGGACTAACCGCAGTTCCTCGGTGAGGAGCTTACGCTTCAGAATGATCTTATCGCTCCAACGGGCGTCCTTTAAAGTGATCCGCTCGTCGGGTAGAGTGGGCCAGAGCAATAGTGAAAACTGGCCGAGATTGCTGTCACTCAGAACGTCCTGCTTGCTGGCCCCGCTGCGGATGACCGAGATCAGGCCTCCCCTGGCGGGAATGCGCAGCGTGAAGCGCTCCTTGCCCAGCACCCCGCGAATGCCGGCGCTCAGTTGCTCGGAGCGCATTTCACGCACCTCGTACCGGATGGACTCCTCACGGCCGGTGGACTCGACATTCTCGTAGAGCCGGATGTTGATCTGCAGTTGCTCGCCGCGAAGCTGGTCGGAGGGAGCCGCTTCTCCAACGATCTCCTGACCCCGGGTCAACACCATGGTCAGGGCCACGTCCCCTTCCTCGCCGGCCCTCAGACGGTGGCGCAACGAGTAACCGAGCAATTCCTCGCGCAGGTTTGGAACGAAGGTGAGCAGCAGGCCCATCAAAGTGACCATGATCAGCACGCTCAGCAGCAGGGCGCGCAGCACCCGGATGGGCTGAATTCGATTCATTTTTGAAGGTTCGCCTCCACCCGGGCCCGTCCTGCAGGGGAGAGGTTGGCCGGTCGGGAAGCCGCGCTCGTGTATCGCGACCTGCCAGTTCTGGTCACAGGCGCGGGGGGATTTCTGGGGCTGCATCTCTGTCGAGCCCTGGTCGATCAGGGCGCCCGAGTGACGGGCCTGGTTCGGCCCGAGCGCTCTTATTCCGGGCTGGAGGCCCTCGCGTCGGTCGCCCTGGAGCGGGCGGACGTGACCGATGGGTCAGCGGTGCTGGCTGCCGTTCGTCGGGCTCGGCCCCAGGTCGTGTTTCACCTGGCCGCATCGCTCGATCGCTCGCGCAGCCTGGCAGCCGTGGACAAACTCACCCAGGCCAACGTGAACGGCACCCTGAACTTGTTGCGAGCGGCCGCCGCCGCTGGCACCGAGGTGGTGGTCTACACAGGCTCCTACGAGGAGTATGGTCGCCAGACGCCCCCGTTTTCAGAGGCCCAGTCCTGTGGGCCGCTGACCCCATACGCCGCCTCCAAGGCCACCGCGACCCTCTGGTGCCAGGCTCTGCACCAGGCCATCGGACTGAAAGCTATTTCGGCCCGCCTCTACATGGTCTATGGTCCAGGTCAACCAGCTTTCAACTTCATCCCGCAGTTGGTGCAGGCGATCAAGAGCGGGCAGCAACTGAAGATGACGCCCGGCGAACAGACGCGGGACTTCACCTGGGTCGGGGACACGGTGGAGGCATTGCTGCGCCTCGGGCGCCGTCCCGACCTCGGTGGCCAGGTGTTCAATGTCTGCTCAGGCCGCGAAACCTCTTTACACGAGGTTCTACTGTTGTTTTCTGCCGTCATCGGGCGGGAGATACCTGTCGAGATGGGGGCCCTGCCCTATCGAGAGAGTGAGCTCTTCCGGGTCTGGGGCAGCCCTCAGACCCTGCTCGGGGCCACGGGCTATCGCCCCCGGACCGAGCTGCGTCAGGGTCTGGAGCTGCTGGCCCGCGAGGAGGGGCTGCTCTGAGGCTGGTCGCTTCGATAGAGCTCTATGGTTAGAGCAGCGCGCAAGAACTGATGGTCGCTGCGCGGAGAAGTCGGGCCCACCACAGCTTCTTTATTCGCGGCAAGTAACGTGCCTGACTGCTGCGCTATGCTCCCCAGCGCACTAGAACCAGGGAAAGACCCAGCGACCGTTCTCAGCCCGCACCATGCGCCGGCAGTCGATGACCGCGCTGAGGGCGAACCAGCCGTGGATATGGCCTGACAGTGTCGTTCGGCCACCTGCCTTGATGGCCTCGGGCTGGAACTTGGCCAGGTCGATCACCAGGACCGCCAGAGCCGGATCGGGCAGGTGGGCGAAGAGCCGATTGGCCATCATCTCCACGGCTTCAGGCTCCAGAGCGCACTGGATGAACTCTTGGGAGCCTTCCAGATTCTGCCAGTGCTCGGGATTGTCGAGGTCAGGCCAGCGGTCGACCCGCATCACGTAATAACAGAAGCCCGCCTCGTCCGGGTAGGCGATGCGCCGATAGCCTCGAACCTTGGCCGCGTGGTGGTCGTAGTGCTTCCACGAGATCTCCTGGGCCAGGGCCACCATGTCGGGCTCTTCCAGAATCTCGGGGTTGGCCAGGGCGGCCAGGAAGGTGCGATGGGTCTCGGCCAGACCCCGCCAGGCCTGCTGGAGGGTGTAGTGTTGCTTCTCTGCCCATAGCCTGGCGTTGATGGCATCCCCATCTTTGGCCCAGTCATAATCGAACACTCGGGGTCGGCGGCCCGACAGATACTCCTCGGTGGCGCGAATGTATTCGGTCTCCCAGGAAGCGATGTGACCCATGATATCTTTGACCGACCAGAGTCCGATCGTCTTCTCGGCCACCACGAACTCATCGGGTAATCCCGCCAGCGATTGCAAGTAAAGATGCCAGGATTGGTGGATCTTGGAGAAGACCTGCATGTGCATATGCGGCCGGCTTTCGCCCAGAGCTGAAACTAGCCTTCTTGCCTGCTGCTGAAAAGGCTATCGGGCAAGTTCTGGTTGAATCGGTAGTTGCTGTACTGGGCCCGTGCGGTGGCCTCCATGGAGGCCGAAGGGAAATGGATCACGGCCCGCATGCCTTTGAGCACGAGGTAGCCATCCACCGTCTGGAACTCGGTATCCACCGTCAGAAGGCCCTCTTTGGCATAGGTAGTCTGGTGGCGCAACACGGTGTAGCTTGTGCTATGAATCCAGACATCGACCCGACGCACGTCGCTCTTGAAGACCTTGGGAATGAGCTCGACGTGGTGGCAGTCCTCACCGTTCAGCTTCTCGCGGCCCACCACTCGGGCATTGTACTTCTCCAGATTGGGAAGATTGAAGCCGTAAATATTGGGGTAACGCTTCAGAAAGCCGGGGGCCTTCTCGAGCTCCACCTTGTTCTTGTCGGGCTTTTTGTAGTAGTAAGTGCCCTTCAGCTTGGGCTTGTAGGGCACAAAGGAAACCTTGGCGTCCAGGGCCAGGCTCATGTCCGCGGCATAGTCTTGTAAGCCTGGATTGAGATTTTTGGCCCGTTCGAAGAGCGCGTCTGCGTCCAGACCTGAGGGAGAGGCCGGCAGAGCCAGCCAGACTGACATGAGGGCCAGGATCCAGAGTCTGCAATGTCTCATCACGATGAATTAGTCTCAAAGCCAGGGGATCCTCCTCCGCCTCAGGGGGCGGAAGTGAGCAGCCACTCCAGTCCCTCCTCCACCAGATCCTCAAAGGCGCCCGCGATGCGAGTGCAGCGAGGTAGAGACTGCAGAAAGCGAGGCCCGTACTGTCGGGTCTGCACCCGGGGGTCGAGCAGGTAGACCAGACCGCGGTCACTGGAGGTTCGAATCAGGCGGCCGAAGCCCTGACGGAGCTTGAGGATGGCCAGCGGCAGCTGAAGAAACTCAAAGGCGCTGTACCCTTCGGTTTCGAGCATGCTAGAGCGGGCTTCAACGACCGGATCGGTGGGAACTCGGAAAGGTAGCCGGGCGAGCACCACGCAACGCAGGGCATCGCCGGGCACATCCACCCCTTCCCAAAAGGAATCGGTGCCCACGAGAAGGGCCCGACCATGGGAGCGAAAGCGTTGCACCAGCTGGGCCGAGGGCAGATCCCCCTGGGCCAGCAGCTCGATGCCCATCTGGGCCAGCCGGGGGCGGAGCTGGCGCGCGAACTGGTGCAGTTGCTGCCAGGAGGTTACCAGCAGGAAGGTCCGTCCCCCCAGGGCTTCGGCCAGACGGAGAAGTCCCGGCACGGCCCGGCCCACAAATCCTTCGCTGGAAACCTCACCCAGATCGGAGGCCAGTCCCAGAAAGGCCTGCTGAGGATATTCGAACGGGCTGTCGAGCAGCATCCGGGCCACCCGGTTGCTGACCGCGCCGAGGCCCACCCGCCTCTCAAAGAACTCGGTCTGGCGTCCGACGGCCAGGGTGGCCGATGTCATGACCACGGTGCGCAGTCGGGGGTACAGCTCGTCCGACAGAATGCGGCTGACGTCGAGGGGGGCAGCCGCCACTCCGGCGTCGCGCTTGCCCGCCTCAGCCCAGTAGATCCACTGGTCCGAGTCGGGAAACAGGCAGAACTCCAGTGCTTGGGCCATGGAATCCAACCTGGACAGGGCCCCGGCCAGCTCGGACGAGCCCGGATCTTGCAGGGTCCAGGCTTCGTGGACCAGCATGGTGTCCTGCACGTGGTGCAGCATGTCGCACCAGTGTCGCAGCTCCTGGACGAGTGCCAGCCCCGCCTGGTGTAACTCGCTCTCGGCCAGCGTGCCGGGGAAACTGCGTTTGAGGCGATAGCGCCCTTCGCTGGCCCCGGCCAGGGCGGCGGCTGCGTTTCCTAGCCGCTCGGAAAGCTCGCGCAGATCGATGGCTCGGGCCAGGAGCTGGTAGTCGATCTGCTTGAGCAACTCTCGCTGCAGCTCCCCCTCGAGCCCCGAGCGCGCCACTCGAGCCCGGATCGATGCCAGCAAGCCGGTTTCCTCGCTGCGCGCACGGGGACGGTAGAGGCGCTGGAGCAAGAGCTCGAGTCCGTGGCGGCTCACTCCCTGGCCCAGGTGCTCGGTGGCAACCTCCTCCAGGTGGTGGGCTTCGTCGAGCACCAGATAGCGGTATTCAGGTAGCACTCCCTGGGCGCCGCCCAGGCGCAGATTAAGATCTGCCAGCAGAAGCGAGTGGTTGGTGACGATCACGTCGGCCTGCTCGAGGGCGCGCCGAGCCCTGAAGAAGTAACAGTCCTGAAAGTGAGGGCAGGCCTGCCGGCTGCAGGCCAGCGGGTCGGCCACCACGTGACTCCAGAGCTCGTCCGACAGTCGGAGTTGCTGGCGCTCCCCGGTCTTGCCCAGCGTGGGACGAATCTGCTCCAGGGCGGCCTGCTCGCTCGGCTCGAGCTCGTCGAGCTGAGCGAAGCGTCGCAAGCAAGCGTAGTTGGACCAGCCTTTGGCCAGCACCACCTGGTAATCGCGCCCCAGGAAGCCGGCCAGCCGAGGCAGATCGTGCTCAAGCAGTTGCTGCTGCAGATTGATGGTGCGGGTGGACACTACGATGGGGCCATCCGTCTCTTCTAGAAACAAGAAAGCCGGCACCAGATAACCGAGAGACTTCCCGGTTCCGGTGCCGGCTTCCACCACCAGCACTTCCTGGTCGACCAGAGCGCGAGCTACGGCGGTAGCCATCTCGAGCTGAGCCGAGCGCACCTCGTAGCCCCCCGCAGCCAGAACGCGCGTGAAGAAGTCACGCACGCGGGCCTGGAGCGGGTGCAAAGCGGTCTAGTCGCCGCGCGGGCGGCGCCGACGCGGAGCGCGCCGGGCGCGATCAGGCTCGGAAGCAGAGGCGCCGTTCTGGTCGCCTTCCCACTCGGGAGCCGGACGGGGGCGGTCGTAGTCCTCGCGGGGCCGCGAGGGGCGCTCTTCGCGCACGGGCCTTACATCCTCACGCGAGCCGCGATAGTCGTCCCGGGGAGGACGCTCATAGCGGAAGTCGTCGCGGGGAGGACGATAGTCTTCACGGCTGCTCTCTCCTCGGCGAGGGGGGGGAGGTGGGGCCTCGCCCCGGCCACGGGGGGCACGGTCGAAGTCTTCCCGCGAGCGTCGCGGCTCGAAGTCTTCGCGCGGCGGGCGCTGGTAGCTGTCCCGCTCACGGGAGGGAGGGGGAGCGGGACGCTCATAGCCTTCCCGGGAGGGACGAGGAGGACGCTCTGCGCTGCGGGGCGGACGCTCGTCGCGAAAACGATCTTCGCGAGGTGGACGCTCATCTCGAAACTCGCGGGACGGGCGGTCCTCTCGACTGCGCTCCTCGCGGCGAGGCCGATCTTCACGCGGTTCGCGCGGCGCACGCGCGGCTCGCTCTTCGCGCGGGGGGCGCTCCTCGCGGGGCGGGCGCTCTTCCCGGGGCGGGCGCTCTTCCCGAGGTGGGCGCTCTTCCCGAGGTGGACGGTCGCCACGGTCTGCGCGCTCCTCGCGGCCGCGTCCCCGACCACGATCCCCACGATCCCCACGATCGCCACGGTCGCGTGGGCCACGGTCGTCGCGGTCCTCACGAGGTTCCTTCTTGAGGCCGGGACGGGATAGATTGATGCGACCCATGGAGTCGATCTCGTCCACAACGATCTCGATGGTATCACCCAGCGATACCACGTCCTCGACCTTTTCCACCCGGCCAGCGGCCAGCTTGGAGATGTGCAGCAGGCCCTCCTTGCCGGGCAAGAGCTCGACAAAGGCGCCAAAGCTCATGATGCGCATGACCTTGCCGGTGAATACCTCGCCCACCTGGACTTCGCGAGTGAGGTCTTCGATCATCTTGGCGGCTCGATCACCAGCCAGGCGGTCCACCGAGGCTACGAAGATGCGTCCATCGTTCTCGATGTCGATCTTGGCGCCTGTCTCGGCGATGATCTTGTTGATCACGCGGCCGCCCGGGCCGATGATCTCTTTGATCTTGTCGGGGTCGATGGTGATGGTGAAGATGCGTGGCGCCAGGGGATTGAGCTCCGTGCGGGGAGCTGGGATGCAGGCTTCCATCACGTCGAGGATCTGGAAGCGGGCCGCCTTGGCCTGCTCCAGCGCCTGGCGCAGGATCTCCATCGTGATTCCCTTGAGCTTGATGTCCATCTGAAGCGCGGTGATGCCCTCGCGGGTTCCGGCCACTTTGAAGTCCATCTCGCCCAAAGCGTCTTCCATGCCCTGGATGTCGGTCAGCACAGTGAAGTCGTCGCCCTTGGCCACCAGTCCCATGGCGATGCCGCCCACCGGCGACTTGATGGGCACGCCAGCATCCATCAGGGCCAGAGTGCTGCCACAAGTCGACGCCATGGAGGTGGAGCCGTTCGACTCCAACACCTCGCTGACGATGCGGATGGTGTAAGGGAAGTCGTTCTCGTCCGGAATAACCGGCACCAGAGCCCGCTCGGCCAGGGCGCCGTGCCCAATCTCGCGTCGGCCCGGGCCACGCATGAAGCGAGCCTCGCCCACCGAGAAGGGGGGAAAATTGTAGTGGTGGATGTAACGGCGCGACTCTTCCCCGATGACGTTGTCAAACAACTGCTCGTCGCTCAGGGTGCTGAGCGTCAGCAGCGACAACACCTGGGTCTGACCACGAGTGAAGAGTCCCGTTCCGTGCACACGCGGCAGCACGCCAACCTGAGACTTGAGGGCGCGGATCTCGTCAGCCTTGCGACCGTCCGGGCGGCGCCCTTCCTTTACGATCATGGTGACCAGCTCGTCCTCCTGGATCTTTTTGAGGACGTAGTCGAAGTCGCGGCCAAAGGTGTCAGCTTGCACGCGTTCTTTCCAGGCCGCCGAAGCCTTGGAATCCTTCATCACCTCCTCGGCGAAAGCGGTCTTGTTGACCGCGCCCATGGCCTTGTTGCGCTCTTGCTTCTCGACAGTGCGGATGGCCTTGGCCACCCGGTCGGTGATGCGGTCACGTACGAACTTCTCAAAGTCCTCGGCCGGCTTGAACAAGGTGAACTCAGCCTTGGGCTTGCCCTTTTTCTCGACCAGTTCGTCGATCATCTCGATGATCGAGCGAATGTTCTTTTGGGCTTCCTCGAAGGCGTCCAGCATGAGTTCCTCGGAAAGTTCGTCGCAGCCGCACTCCACCATCATCAGGTTGTCACGGGTGCCGGCCACCACCAGGTTCATGCTGCTTTCGGCCATCTGGGCAGTATCGGGATTGACCACGAACTCGCCATCGACGTAGCCGATGCGCACGCCCGCTACTGGGCCCTCGAAGGGGATGTCCGAGAGCGAGAGTGCCGCTCCCGCGCCAGCAACGGCCAGCACGTCGGGCTCGTTCTTTCCGTCGACCTGCAAGCACATGCCCACCACGTGGACGTCGTTGCGGAAGCCGTCGGGGAAAAGTGGGCGGATGGGTCGATCGATCAGCCGCGAGGTCAGAATGCAGCGCTCGGGCTGACGACCCTCTCGCTTGATCCAGCCACCCGGCAGCTTGCCAGCGGCGTACATCTTCTCTTCGTAATCGACTGTCAGGGGAAAGAAGTCGATCCCCTCGCGAGCTTTGTCGTTGGCGGTTGCGGTGACCAGCACCACGGTCTCGCCGTAGGTTACCAGCACGGCTCCACCGGCCTGCTTGGCCAGCTCGCCGGTCTCCATGCGCATGATGCGTCCGCCGATCTCTCGCTCGGCGACCACCTTCTCGGCGTCTATGACTTGAGTTGCCATTTCTTTCTTTCACCTCGGGTACGTTCTACTTGGTCGCGCTTGCCTGTGCGGAAAAGCCGCCTGCGCGGTGTGAGGAAGCTTCCTATCTCCTGGAAGCAGGAAAACACCAGCGGGAGCTCTTCCCCTGGTGTCCGGGTTGCCAGCCGTCTATCCTTTCGGCTGAGTTGGGGGCATCTAGCGGCGCAGACCGAGCTTTTGGATCAGCGTGCGATAGCGCTTGATGTAGTTTTTCTGCAGGTAGTTGAGCAGACGGCGCCGCTTGCCTACCATCATGAGCAGTCCCCGCCGAGAGTGATGGTCTTTCTTGTGTACCTTCAAATGCTCGGTAAGATGATTGATCCGATCGCTCAGCAGTGCTACTTGCACTTCAGCCGAGCCAGTATCTACCTCATGGGTGCGGTACTGCTCGATAACTTCTCCCTTGGTTGCCACGGGTTAACCTCCATTGAGTTGTTACTTCAAGCCAGGACAGGGTGGGAGGGCACCGCAGTCCTCGCCCTGGTTCAACCCGGGGATAATACGATAATCCGTTTGGTCGCGTCAACATTGGGGTGATGTGTGAACGAATCTCGGGCAAAGAGTTAACATGGTGTTTACATCGTTAACATCCCGTTAACAATCTCCCCTATCGGCCAGGGCCCGGGCAGCCCTATCATACAACCACGGGAGCACACCCGTGAAGTGATTGAGGAAGTGAACCCACATGGCCCAGAAAGATCCATTTGAAATCGGTAAGGTCGACGGAGTCGGCTCGGGTGGAGGGGTTGGACACGTCAGCCCCAGCTATACTCCCCCGGTCGGCGGCGCGGCCAATCGCATTGGAGAAGGTGGCGGTGCATCCGGCGTAGCCGGCACCCAGGCGGCCAGCGGGATTACCGATAAGGTTCAGTTCTCGCCCGAAGTCGGCGATACGGACGAAGACAACACCGTCAAAGACCAGAACCTGAGCAGCTTGATCAGCGCCCTCAAAGCGCCCGAGCAGGTCGCCTCCACTCAGAAGGTCAACGAGGTCAACGATGCAGCCGCCATTCAGACGGGCGGCGGTGGACCCCCTCGCTCCAACTACGACCCGGGAATGCAGGCTGGGGCCGTGTATGGCTCCAACGGAAGCGTTTCGGGAGTGCAGCCCGGCATGCAAGCCGGCGCCGTGCACTCGACCCGCCCTCAGAGCGTCTGAACCAGAAAAAGTTGTTTGTAGCGCGCGTCCCCGCGCTCGGACCCTCCAGAACCCCTGGCCCGGTCTTCACCGACTCGGGCTCTTTTTTTTCCCGATGTACCTACGGGGTGGAGGAACAGTGAGCCGCACGGTTGCGGGCAAGAACCGGGCGCGAAAACATTCAAGAGGATTGTTTCGTTGGGCTAGGTGTGGTCTTGTAAGCCATTGGAAGAGGCTTAGTGGTCCTCGACGGACTTGATTTCGTGAATCATGCGGCGACTGCGGCGAGAGTCCGGTCAGGCTGCGCGGGAGGTAGTCCGTACTTTTTCCGGAGGTCGTTGGCAGGG
>BTUM01000063.1:0-47608 GCA_045863235.1 Candidatus Xenobia bacterium
GCCCCCAGGTCCCAACGCCCGATGCTGGCACCACTCGGCGCATGCAGCTCCCCGAATTTCCTGCCGGGCCGGCACCTGACGCAGCCCGGCGTGCGCAAAGCCCCCAGGTTCCGGCACCTCCACCGCCCGATGCTGGCACCACTCGACGCATGCAGCTCCCCGAGTTTCCCGCCGCTCCGCCACCTGACGCAGCGCGGCGTGCGCAAGGCCCCCAGGTCCCGGCACCTCCGCCCAACGCTGGCGACACACGGCGCATGCAGCTCCCCGAATTTCCCGCCACCCCGCCAGCTGGCGCCACGGGGAGTGCGCAAAGCCCGCCGGCGCCTCGGCAGCCCGACGCCGGCACCACCCGGCGCATGCAGCTCCCCGAGCTTCCCTCGACCTCGCCGACCGGGCGCAAGCCAGCGACCGGCTCCGAGTCGACCCCCACCTTGCGCATGCAGTCCCTTCCCGAAGCCGACACCAGCCGCAAGCAGGCAAGCTCTGAGTCGTCTCCGACGTTAAGGATGCAAGCCATCCCGGACGCCGATACCAGCCAGCGCAAGCACTCGACTCCACCCGATTCGGGCACCACCCGACGCATCACAACTTTGTCCGACGCCAACACGACCCAGAAAATGAACCGCGAGGAGCTGCGTCGGGAGGCAGAGAAGCGCGGTGGGCCGCAGTGGGGAAGGCCGACTCAGAAGATCCCCGACGAGAATCCACCCGCCTCCGGGCCGGTCGGGTCCTACAAGGTTGGTCCCGTGGTGAAGGCCGGCGGCGGCTCGGCTGCCCCGGTGCGAGCCGCCTCTCGCCCTCGCCGAGAACGAGCCGGTCAAGCCCCACCTCCGGGCTTCCTGGCCCTTCAGATGAAGCGTCTGGGCAAAACCTTCGACCCGCGCCAGCGAATCAGCCAGGACGACGTGGTCATTTTTACGCGCCAGTTCTGCGCTATGGTGACTTCCGGCCTGCAACTGCACCAGTCGCTTTACTTCTACGCAGAAAGCGAGCCCGACCACCCCCTGGCCAAGGTGATCGGGGAAGTGGCCGAGCGGGTGGGCGAGGGCAACACGCTCTCCCACTCCATGAGCCGTTATCCGGATGTCTTCTCGGAGGTCTACATCGGGCTGATCGCGGCCGGCGAGTCGACCGGCATGCTCTCCCCCGTGCTCAGCAAACTGGCCGACCTGTCGGAGAAGAACCAGCGGATCCGAAAGAAGGTCTGGTCCACCCTCACCTATCCCATGGTGCTGCTGGCGGTTTCGTGTATGTGCGTGCTGGCCTTCCTCTATTTCGTGCTGCCGATGATGGTGCCGCTCTTCAGCACTCTCGCAGTGCAGCTGCCCCTACCCACTCGGATGCTGCTTACGCTGAGCGAGGTGATCAAGCACCCCGCTTTCCTGATAGCCGCCATCGCTGCCCCGATAGCCATGTGGATGGCCTGGCCGTTCATCAACACCATGCTGCTCAGCAATCCGGCTCGATTGCGGAGTTTACACCGCATCCCGCTGGACATTCCCCATGTAGGGAGGATGATCGAGAAGGTCATCACGGCTCGCATTCTCTTCTCCATGGCCACCTTGCTCGATTCCGGCTACGCCCTCAACGCCACCCTCGAGAAGTGCGAGAAGGTGGCTGGCAACGCCGAGATCGCCTGGAGGCTGCGCAAGGCCCGCGAGATGCTGGTGGAAGGTTGCTCGGCCGCCGAATGCCTCGGCCAGGCCCAGGTTTTCCCCAGCGGGGCCATCCAGATGATCGCCGTGGGCGAGGAAGCGGCCCACCTCTCCGAGATGATCTCGCGGGTGGCCCAGGTTTATGAGGATGACGTGGAGTTGGCCCTGCTCGACCTGGCGGCCATGCTCGAGCCGGCCATCCTGATCGGGATGGGCCTGGTGGTCGGTTTCGTGGTGCTGGCTGCGGTGCTGCCCACGGTGCAACTGCTCAACCACCTGTAAAGCTTCCGGCACAATCGTCAGATTGTGGCGATGTGCAAGACCCCATTAACGTAGCTCTAACGCCTTACCAATGCGACTCTCACACCGATGGTGTAAGCTGAAAGCGAAGAAAGAGGTGAGAGCGGAATAAAGGCCACCCAACATAGTGGACTGAGTGCAACCGAGCTGCGAACACGCATCTCGCCAAAGAAACGAGCCCCCACCCCGCGGGGCTCGAACCATTCTCAGCGCGAGTCTTCCTGGGAAGCACGCCGCTCAGCGTTGTAGAGTCCATGGGCGATCATCTCGATGGACTCCTCGTCGAGCTCGTTGGAGACCTTGTTCTCGCGGGCCAGAATGGCCCGAGCGCGGGCCCGGTAAAAGCCCAGATCGACGACGTCGGCCACCCGACCCTGACCCTGTGCCTCACCGGTCGTCGCCGAAGCTTCCTGGCGGGGCAACTCGTGGGAGCTGGCCGGCCCACCGGTGACGCGCAGGAACTGGCTCGAGACCGCCTCCACCAGCATGCGCATCCGCTCGAGATTCTTCAGGCTGGCCTCGGCTTCTTCCAGGCTGATGCCCTCAGGCCGTTCTCCAAGGAACCACCAGAGGGGTTTATCCAGCACCCGGGTCAGGCGGAGCAGCATCGCCACGGTCAACTCCCGGCGACCGGTGAGATATTCACCCACTTCTTGTGGACTGCAGCCAACCTCGGCGGCCAACTCTTGAGTTGACTTGCCGGTGGACACATGGGCCCGGTGCAATCGCGAACGGATCAGACCGACTTTTTCCTGAACAGCTTCCTCGTACATGGGGCTCTCGCTTCGACGCCCACCCCGCCGCGCCTTTCCGAACGCCAGTTCAGCGTCTGATAGCCAGCAGTCGAATGTCGCTCATCTCCTCCATGGCATAGCGCACCCCCTCCCGCCCGAAACCACTGGCTTTTACTCCCCCGTAAGGCATATTGTCCACCCGAAAGGTGGGGTAATCGTTGACCACGATCCCTCCGAACTCGAGCAGGTCAAACGATTGCAGAACCCGCTCGAGATCGCGGGTGAACACCCCGACCTGCAGCCCGAAGGGCGAGTCGTTGGCTCGGGCCAGCGCCTCGTCGAAATCCTCGTAAGGGGCCACCACGGTGACAGGACCAAATACCTCACAGCGGCTCACCTCGGCTTCCGGGGGCACGTTTTCGAGCACGGTGGGGCTATAGAAGGGGGAATCTGCCACCCCACCGCACACCACGCGAGCTCCGCCCGCGCGGGCCTTATCGACCCAATCCGCAATGCGCTCAACCTCCCGGGGATGGATGAGGGGGCCGCACACGGTGCGCTCCTCGCTCGGGTCGCCCACCGGCAATTGCTCCACCGAGTGTCGATAGCGCTCGAGGAACTCGCTGTAGATCGGACGGTGCACCAGAACCCGCTGGACCGAGATGCAAACCTGACCGGCGTAAGAGTAGCCCCCCACGGCCAGGCGGGGGACGGCAAAGTCCAGGTCGGCGTCGGAGTGAACCACCACCGGGGCGTTCCCGCCTAGCTCCAGCAAAACTTTCCGGGGGCCGGCACGGGCCTTGAGCTGCCAGCCGACTTTGTCCGAGCCGGTGAAACTGAGCACCCGCAAACGGTCGTCCTCCAGCATGAGGGGGGCATGGACGTTGTCCATGGGCAGCACCGACAACCAGCCCGAAGGCACGCCGGCGGCTCGGGCCACCTCGGCAAGTTTGAGGGCCGTCAGGGGGGTGGCAGGAGCCGGCTTGGCCACCACGGGGCAGCCTGCGGCCAATCCAGGAGCCACCTTGTGGGCCACCAGGTTGAGCGGAAAGTTGAAGGGTGAGATGGCCGCCACCGGGCCGGCAGGAACCCGCCGGCTGAAGCCCAGGTAGCCCTGGCCAGCCGCGGCCGCGTCCAGAGGGACCTCCTCTCCCGCAAAGACCAGGGCCTCGGCGGCCGCCAGCGAGAAAGTTGCGATGGCTCTCTGCACCTCGGCCCGAGCATACTGCACCGGCTTACCGGCTTCGGCTACGATCAGGCGCGTGAACTCGTCGGCCTCGGCGGTGATGCCCTGCGCGATGGCCTGCAGCCAGGCCGAGCGCTGCTGGCGAGTCGCCCCCTGGCGCCAGGCGGACTCGGCCAGGGCGGCGGCTCGGGAAAGCTCCTCGGGACCGGCCTGGCAAACCCGGGCGAATTCCTCGCGGTTGTAAGGATTGACCACGGAAGCGACCGAGTCGGTCTTGACCGCGTCGGCTCCGATGTAGCATGGATACAGGGTCGTGGTGCTCATCAACAGGGGTTCTCGCGTGCGCATCCGACAGCCTGCCTGAAGGAGCAACCTTATGCCGCGCCTGTCCGACCACTTCAAGAGCCGCCAGCCCTCATCCATCCGGCTCGCCTCCATCAAATTCGCCGCCCGCCAGGATGGCACCCAGGCCGTCAACGTGGCCATCGGCAACGTCTGCCTGCCCATGCACCCGGCCATGATCGAGCGACTGCACCGGCTCGAGCGCACCTTTTCGGACGGGGTGGTCAAGTACACCGCCACGGTGGGCACCGACGAATGCCGTCAGGCCTTTCTCAACGTGATCGCCGCCAGCGGTTGCGCGACCGAGGGCTTGCACGTGCAAGTGACCGATGGGGGCAGCCAGGCCATGGAGCTGGTCACCCTGGGCGTGTGCGGGCCGGCCGGTAGCTCCGAGCGTCCCCTGCTCCTGATCGAGGCCGCCTACACGAACTACATCGCCTTCGCCAGCCGATTGGGCCGGGCCACCGTCTCCATCTGCCGCCAACTCGACGACGATGGCCGCCTCAGCTTGCCCGAGCCGGCCGCCATCGAGCAGCGCATCCTTCAGACTCGCCCCGGAGCTCTGGTGGTCATCCCCTACGACAACCCTACCGGCCACTTCTATGATCAGGAAACGCTGGTCGAGTTGGCCCGACTGTGCGTCAAGCACGACTTGTGGCTGATCTCCGATGAGGCCTATCGCGAGTTGCATTATACCGGAGCGCGAACCTCCAGTGTGTGGGCCATCACCGAGGCAGAAGTGCCCGGCATCACCGGTCGGCGGATCAGCCTGGAAACGGCTTCCAAGGTCTGGAACGCCTGCGGCCTGCGCATCGGAGCGCTGGTGACCGACAACCTCGAGTTTCACACTCAGAGCGTGGCCGAGAACACCGCCAGCCTGTGCTCCAACACACTGGGACAGCACATTTTCGGGGCTCTGGCTCAAGTCGACCATCCCACCCTGCAGGACTGGTTCGGTCGCCAGCGGGCCTACTATTTCAAGATGATGCAGGAGTTCACCCGGCGCACCCGCGAGCTCAACCCCGACTTGATCGTATCCCGGCCCGACGCAGCCCTCTACAGCATCGTGGACGTACGGCGGGTGGACCCGAACTTCGATGCGCAGGACTTCGTGCTCTACTGCGCTACTGAGGGCTATGTCGAGCTCAACGGCCAGAAGCTCACCCTGTTGACCGCTCCGATGGACGGGTTCTATTCGGTCGAGCCCAATCCCGGGCGCACCCAGATGCGGGTAGCTTACGTGGAGACGCCCGAGCGGATGCAACTGGTGCCTGAGCTTCTCACGGCACTGCTGGGTCAGTACCTGCAGCGAAAGATGGCCAGAATTTGAGTTCGGCCGACAGACAAGCACGGCGCCTCCAAAAGGAGAGGATCCGGCCAGCGAGGTGCAGAAGCGCGCGGCTGCCTTACGAAGTTCATTAAGGAGTCAGATATCGAATGCTTTTGAAAGACGGCCTGCTCGAGCCTCTCAACCAGCAGATCACCAACGAATTCCACGCCCACACGCAGTACGTGGCGATCGCCACCTACTTCGACGACCAGGGCCTACCGGAGCTGGCGGGCCATTTCTACAAACAGTCGGAAGAAGAGCGCGACCACGCCATGAAGTTCGTGCGCTACATCCTGGACGCCGGGGCTCGACCCACCATCACCGGCATTCCCGACATCAAGAACGACTTCAGCTCGGCTTCCGAGGCGGTCAAGTACGCTCTCGATCAAGAGCTGAAGGTCACCGAGCAGATCAACGACCTCGTGCGTCGGGCCATCGAGAAGTCGGACTACACCACCCACACCTTCTTGCAGTGGTTTGTGACCGAGCAGGTGGAGGAGGTCAGCTCCATGAGCAACCTGCTCCAGATCATCAAGCACGCGGGCAACAGCCTGCTGCTGGTGGAAGATTACGTGCGCCGGCAGGGCGGAGGCCACGGCGGCGACAGCAGCGCCACCTGATCGCACTGGCGGTCGGAGAGCCCTCGCTTGAGCGAGGGCTCTTTCTGTTTGCTCGCTGGATTCCAGGATACCAGGTGCGGAGCCAGAAACTTTCCGGGGTTGGGCCTGTCCTATCTGCCATCACCCAGGGGAGGAACTCCAACGTGAAGCGCTACTTCGCCACATTCGTCTGCCTGCTCATGCTCGGGCTGCAGGCGCCGGCCCAGCCCCCGCCCCAAGACCAGCAGCTTCCCTACCGGCAGGCCGGCCTGACCGAGCGCCAGGCGGCCGCCCACCTGCTCGACCGGTTGGCCTACGGCCCCCGCCCGGGGGACATCGACCGGGTGGTCAAGATGGGCCTGGAGCGTTGGGTGGAGCAACAGCTGGCCGGCAACCTGCCGGAGAACCCGGCCCTGACGAGCCGCCTTCAGTCGATGCCGGCCATGGCCCTGACGGCCGAGCAACTCGTCGAGAAGTATCCCCCGCTGCCCAAGGTGCGCCAGGAAGCCATGCAGGCGGGGGTGATCACGAAAGACGACAAGGAGGACCTGGGTAACAAGGCTTACCGCCAGAAGCTAATCCGCTTCGGGCTGGAGCGCGGCTACCGCCCTGGTCGCGAGCTCAACCAGCAGCTGGTAGCCCAGAAAATCCTGCGGGCGGTCTACGGACAGAACCAGCTCAGCGAGGTGCTGACCGACTTCTGGTTCAACCACTTCAACGTCTCGCTGACCGACAACCAGTGCCGCCTCCAGATCTTCAGCTACGAGCGCGACGCCATTCGCCCCCGCGTATTGGGCAGCTTCCGAAGCCTCCTGGGCGCGACCGCCAAACACCCGGCCATGCTGCTCTACCTCGACAACGCCCAGTCCACCGCCTCCAAGGGGGCTACCACCACTCTGGACGACAAGATGGAGCAGCTTCCCCCACGAATGCAGGCCCAGGCTCGCCAGAAGGCCGAGCAGCTCAAGAAGCGCCGAGCCCAGGGCATCAATGAGAACTATGCCCGCGAGCTGATGGAGCTCCACACGCTGGGGGTGGACGGCGGCTACACCCAGAAAGACGTGCAGGAGCTGGCCCGGATCCTGACCGGCTGGACCGTCAATCCGGCCGTCATCGGGCGCAAGCTGCCCCAGCTCGAGCGGGCCAAGAAGGTGGGCGCCGTGATCGACGGCAGCTTCCTGTTCCGGCCGGACGCCCACGACTCGGGCCCCAAAGTGGTGCTGGGACGCACCTTCCCGGCCGGCCGGGGCCTGGAGGAAGGCGAGCAAGCCCTGGACTTGCTGGCGAGCCATCCGTCCACCGCCCGCTTCGTGACCGGCAAGCTGGCCCGCTGGTTCGTCTCCGACAACCCGCCCGCCGGTCTGGAGAAGCGCCTGGCGGCCACCTTCCAGTCCAGCCGAGGCGACATGCGGCAGGTGATGCGCACGCTTATCTACTCTCCCGAGTTCTGGAGCGCCGAGGCGCGGCGCTCGAAGATCAAGTCGCCCTTCGAGCTGGCCGTCAGCTCGCTGCGGGCGCTGGACGCCGAAGTTGCTCCCTCGCGCGAGCTCTATGACTGGATCACCGACATGGGTCAGCCCCTCTACGCCTATCAGGCCCCCACCGGCTTTCCCGACCGTAGCGAGAACTGGGTGAACCCCGGGCTCCTCTTGACCAGGATGAACTTCGCTCTGAGCCTGGCCTCGCGCCAGGTGCCCGGGGTCAAGTTCGACCTGGCCCGGCTCAATGGCGGCAAGAAGCCCGCCAGCGTGAACCAGGCCCTGGAGAGCTACGCCCGCGTGCTCTTGCCCGAGCGGGACCACAAGAACGTGGTGGCCCTGCTCGGCCCCAAGGTCAACGATCCCGAGTTCGCTCGCAAGGTGGCCCAGGCCGACCAGCCGACCACCGAGGCTCCCGTCATCGATGAGGAGGCCCCAAGGCGGGCACGCAAGGTGCTCACCGGCCCGGTGGAGCCCGTGGCCCAGGTCGTGGGCATCATCCTCGGCTCGCCCGAGTTTCAGAGACAGTAGGAGGTCAAGATGTGGAGTCGTCGCGCCTTTCTCAAAGCCGGAGCGGTGGGAATGTTCTCGCTCACGCTGGGTGGCACGCCCACCTTCCTGGGCCGGGCGGCCCTGGCGGCCACCAGCAAGAAACCCCAGACGCTGGTGTGCATCTTCCAACGAGGGGCCATGGACGGGCTGATGGCAGTGACCCCCTTCAACGACCCCAACCTGCGCACTCTGCGTCCTCGCATCGCGATGAGCGTGGGCCCGGGTCAGTTGATCGATCTGGACGGCCGCTTCGGGCTGCACCCCGGCTTCGCCGGTCTGGAACGCTTCTATCGTGAGGGACGACTGGCCATCGTGCACGGCATGGGCTCGCCCGACAACACCCGCTCGCACTTTGACGCCCAGGACTACATGGAGACAGGCACCCCCGGCCGCAAAGGCACTCGCTCGGGCTGGCTCAACCGGGCCGCCGGTCTCATGGGCCACGATCACACCCCCTTCTCCTGCGTCTCGCTCACCTCGGCCATGCCTCGTTCTCTGTATGGCGACTTCCCCGCCCTGGCGGTGAGCGACCTGGCCAGCTTCGGCGTGCAGGAGGCGCCGGCCAGCAAGGTCAGCGCTGGCCAGAGCCTGGAGGCACTCTACAACAACACCACCCAGGACCTGCTCAAGGGAGCCGGCCAGGACAGCTTCCAGGCCGTCAAGCAGCTCAGTCGCGAGGCTGTTCGCACCTATCGACCCGCCAACGGAGCCGTCTATCCCAACGGCAACCTGGGCCAGAGCCTCAGGCAGATCGCCTACCTGATCAAGTCAGGATTGGGCCTGGAGATCGCTTTTACCGAGTCAGCCGGCTGGGATACCCACGTCAACCAGGGCACCGGCCAGGGCACGTTCTTCCAGAGAGCCAACGAGCTGGCCAACTCGATTTCCGCCTTCTGGACCGACCTGGGCTCGGCCTATCAAGACCACGTGTGCGTAATGACCATGACCGAGTTCGGACGCACCTGCGGGGAGAATGGCTCAGGCGGCACCGACCACGGGCGCGGCTCGTGCATGTTCGTTCTGGGCAACAAGGTGAAGGGTCGCCAGGTCTACGGGCAAGTTCCCACCCTGGCCCGCGAGAACCTGGAGGACCAGCGCGACCTGCCCGTGACGACTGATTTTCGGGCCATCTTCAGCGAGGTCGCCGCCAAGCACCTCAAGGTGCCGGCCGGCCAGGAGCTCTTCCCCGGATGGAACGGGACCCGTCTGACCCTGATGAGCTGAACTGAACAAGAAGGAACCCCCACGGCCGGGTCTAACCGGCAAGGATGACGAAGCGACTGATTGCAGCGATCCTTCTGCTGATGCTCTGGATGCCCGTGGCCGCTATCGACACGAAAGCCGCTCAGGCCTCAGCGCAGGCTTTTCTGGCCCAGGTCGACGCCGGCAAGTACTCTCAGGCTTACAAGGGCTCGGCCGAGGCCATCAAGTCGGCCGTGGACGAGAAGTCCTTTGCCGGCCCGATCAGCAGCACCCGCGCCAAGCTCGGGGCCGTGAAGTCACGCAAACTGAAGAAGGCCACGCCTGCTACCGAGTTGCCTGGGGCTCCCAAAGGTGAGTATGTGGTCTTCGAGTTCACCACCGATTTTGCCAACCAGAAGGGGGTCACCGAAGTCGTCACCCCGATGAGGGAGAAGGACGGCATCTGGAGGGTTGCCGGCTACTACATGCGCTAACCCTATCGGGAGTTCTCAGCATCGAGAGGAAAGACATTGAGACCCATCCTTCTGGCAATCCTGCTTTGCCTGGTCATTTCGCCGGCCATGCCCGAGGCGAGCAGCTTCTATGACATCACGGTGGTGAGCCTGGACGGGAAGTCGGTCCCGCTCAGCCTTTATCAAGGTCAGGTGACGCTGGTCGTCAACGTGGCCAGCGACTGCGGGTTCACTCCTCAGTATGCGGGCCTCGAGGCTCTCCATCGCGAGTTCAAAGCCCGAGGTTTCTCCGTGCTCGGCTTCCCCTGCAATGATTTTGGCGGTCAGGAGCCGGGCGCCCCCCAGGAGATTCAGGCCTTCTGCAAGTCCCGTTACGACGTGACTTTCCCGTTGTTTGCCAAGGTCCGCATCACCAGCCAGCCCCGGTCCCCTGTCTACCAGTTCTTGACCGCCGCCAGTGGCAAGACGCCCAACTGGAACTTTGGCAAGTATCTGGTGGGCAAGGACGGTAAGGTGATCCGCTTCTTCGGCAGCACCACGAAGCCGACATCACCCGAGCTGCGCCAGGAGATCCTGCAGGCCCTGGGAACCTGAGGTAAACTGCAGGGTCTTGGTCTTGCACTTACTGCGTTCCGGCGCGTTCGTCAGATTGGACCAATCTGTGCGTGCCACAACACTTTGGAAGCGGTTCGAAACAAGTTTCTCACCGCACGTTTCGTGGCACGGTCAATGCGACGAAGTTTAGCGAGCTTTCAATTCGGCCAGCTCTTTCCAGGTCAGGGTCAGGGTGGCTGAGGCGGCGGCGTGCCCCTGGAACAGGTTGATGAAGCGAATCCCATCCCCGGTCAGTACGAAATCCCACTTCTTGCGGTCTTCCAAGGCGACCTCTGGCTGGAACTCCTTGTCAGCCGCAGCGGCAAGCTTCTGGTAGAGAGCCGGGCCATAACCCGGCTTGAGGAGCTGGTCCAGCGTCACCGCTTCGCCCGTCTTGAGAGACAGGGTCAGCCCGCCAAACTCCAGGCTCGGATGGGCGGCTCGCTCGAGCATCCCGATGCTGTAGGTGTGCACGCTGACGTAGCGGCCGCTTAACAGGGTAACCTCGGTCTCGACCTCTTCGGTGTAGTGATTCTCGGCATAAAAAGCGGAGTCTTCCTTCTCGAACGCTTCCGGGTCGCGTCGGGTGGAGAAAGCTTTGAGACGAGCGTTGACCCTGTCACTTGCGCCGGGAACCCGGGCAAACTTGCCCTTCACGACCACATTACCGCTCTTGGACTTCTTCTCGAAGGCGACCAGCTCGTAGCGAGCCCCTGCCCCCAGCAACAAGATCGCCAGCAAAACCAGGCACACAGCACGCAACATGTCCGTCCTCCTCACGAGCGCTCGGCCAGCCAGTCAGCCAGCTTCCGCCAGCTAAACTTTGGGGCCCGTCCCCCGGCCACGACCCCGATGTGGCCTCCCGGTACCGAGAAGAACTCGCGATCCGGGCTGCCTACCAGCTCGATGATGGCTCGAGCTGACTCGGTGGTGGCCACCGGGTCGCCCTCCCCGGCCACGGCCAGCAACGGGCAGGTGATCTGCTTGAGATCGACGCTCTGGCCCCCGATGACCGCCTGCCCGGTCAGCAGGGCGTTGTCGACTACGTAATCGTTGAAGAAGTCGCGATAAGCGTCCTTGGGGCCGGGAATGAACTCCTTCATCCAGGTGGAGAGCGATTGCCAGTTCTGGACATACTCGCGGTTGGTGGCGTTGGTCAGCAGGTCGGCGTAACGCGACACGGCCGCCAGCGGATTGGCCAGTTGCATCCCGAGCGCGGGAATGACTCCAGGAATGTTGCCGATCTTGTCGATGGCAAAGTCGAGCTCGCGATGGGCGGCGTGGACCAGCACGCTGATGAGCCCCATCTTCTGGTAGTCGACCGGAACCGCCAGCAAGGCCAGGTTGCGCACCCGCTCGCGCCCGGCGGTAGCGGCGAAGAGAAGCGAGAAGAGCCCTCCCACGCAGTAGCCCACCGGGGTGACGAGCTGCTGACCTGAAGCCATCCGCACGCCGTCGACGGCGCTGGGGAGAAAGTCGAGCACGTAGTCGTCCATCTTGAGATGCTGATCGAGCAGGTCGGGCACGCCAAAGTCGACCAGGAAAACGTCGAAGCCCTCAGAGAGCAAGAAGGCCACCATGCTGCGTCCGGGGTGCAGGTCGAAGATATAGGGGCGCACCAGGAAGGGCGGCACGAGCAGCAGCGGCGTGGCGTGCCGGGGCGGGCTGTCACGGCGATAGCGCAGCAGGCGCAGCTTGCCGGTGCCCAGCACCTGGTCGCGGGGAGTGCGGTCGACCTCGGGGCGGCGGGGGTCAGTCAGCGCGGCCAGTCCGCGCTGGAGGCCTTCAAAGGCTCGGGTGAGTCGCTCGTTCACGTTCTACTCTCTGGCTTGAAGTTCTTGCCTCCAGGGAACGGCTCCTGTGCCCGGGACAAACGGCCCGTTGCCAGCCAACCTGTCGCCCACTATACTGAGCGAGTGAAACGGCTGCTCATTCTGGGCCTTCTGCCCTGGCCACTGGTGGGGGCGGCACTGTACGGCTTCCACCAGTACTGGCTCGCTCTGCTGGCCTATCATACTCTCTGTCTGGGAGCCTACGCCCTGTGGGGCCAGGGCCGGGTGCGCCTGGATCGGCACCTTGTCTGGTATCTCCTGGCCGCCCTGGTCTTCTTGCTGCCGGCGGTGAAGACCGTGGGCCTGTTCGTGCAGCCCGCGCTCATTCTGAGCGTGCTGACAGGGTTCGGCTTCCAGAGCTGGCACCTGCCCCTGCTCATCGCCTACTTTCTGCTGGTGCATCCCTTCGCTGAAGAGGCTTTCTGGCGGGCGACCCTCTACCAGGGACTGCGCCAGGAGACGACCCCTGGCCGGGCAGCCGTCCTCTCCAGCCTGCTGTTCGGGGCCTGGCACGCCCTGGTGCTGGTTCCCCTGCTCCCCTCCATGTGGTGGCTGGGAACACTGGCAGTCATCTTCTTCGGGCTGGCCATGGCGGCACTCTACGAGCAGCGTCGCCAGGCCCTGATGCCCTGCACCCTCCTGCACGCCCTGGGCGGCGACCTGCCACTGCTGGTCATCCTCACCGGGGTGGTTCTCGGAAGCTGAAGATCGCCCGCACGCTGACGGGGGTAGGGGTGCTGTTGCTGGTCTCCTCCCCCTTCCTCACCTGGGTTTGCCTCCCGCTCGGCGCCCTCACCGTGCCTGTGCCAGGACTGTTCCTGCGGGGCGGACTGGTGCTGGGACTGGGACTGCTGGCCCTGGGCTTCTGGTTGCTGCGACCCCGCGCCCCCGGACTGCAGCTGGCCTGCGCGCTGGCCGCCATGGGCCTGACCGGACTCGATCTTCACGGCATCGTAACCCGCACCGGTTACGAGCTGGCCCGCCTGCAGCTCAAGCTGAGCGGGCTCAACGAGACGCTGGGCACCTTGCACCTCCCTCGTCTCGAGCTCTTCGAGCACGG
Organism: Candidatus Xenobia bacterium; assembly: GCA_045863235.1. GTDB lineage: Bacteria > Vulcanimicrobiota > Xenobia > Xenobiales > QWHO01 > QWHO01. The sequence goes on from BTUM01000063.1 coordinate 13,318, forward strand.
CCAGAGCGGCTGGACCTACGTGGGCTACGGCCTCTATGTCGGGCTGGCTGGAGCCGGCCTGCTGTTGCTGGGCGCGGTGGTGGAAGCCTTGCTGCAGGGGCGCCAGGGTCGAAGTCTGGGCTCGGTGCTGGTGGGCCGACCGGCCTGCAAAGCCTGCCAGCAAGGCCTGGTCGCTGGCATGAGCTTCTGTCCCGGCTGTGGGCTCAAACTGCTGCCCGTGCGGCGCTGCTCCGAGTGCAAGGCGACCGTGGCCGAGACCTATCGCTTCTGCCCCGAATGCGGGGCCAGCGAGGCGGCGTAGCGGCGGGTCGCCTCCAGAGGCCCCTCGGGCGCGTAGAGGATGCCCGAGCTGACATTGACCCGGTGGATGGGGGCGCCGTCGCCCAGGGCTCGCAGCACCAGGGCCGCGTCCCCGCCCTGGGTGCCCACCCCCGGAATGAGCAAGGGAAAGTTGGGCGCACCGTCCACGAACTCAGCCAGTTCCTCGGGTCCGGTGGCCCCCATGACCGCTCCCAGGCCGGGACGGTACCACGCGCCGGTCAGCAGGGTGGCCAGCCGCCTCCAGGCGCCATGGGCCAGCTGCAGATCGGCTGCTCCCGGGTTGGAGGTGCGCAGCAGCACATAGACCCCTTTCTCGGGACAGCGCTCCAGAAAGGGCTCGAGCGAGTCGCGGCCCATCCAGGGAGAAACGGTGACGGCATCGGCGCCCCACACGTCGAACAGGGCCCGCGCGTAGGCCGCACTGGAGGGGCCAATGTCGCCCCGCTTTGCGTCCAGGATGATCAACGCTTTGGAGCGCCAGCGCTCGAGCAGCCGCTCCAACATGCGAAGACCCCTGGAGCCATATTGCTCGAAGTAGGCCAGGTTCGGCTTGAGGGTTGAGGGCAGCGCGCCCGCCTCCTCCAGGCCCTCGAGCAGGCAGTTGAGAAAGCTCTCGGGTGTTTCCCCCGCACCCATCCGAGCGGGATCGGGATCGAGACCCAGGCAGAGCAGGCTCTCGGCCCTGGCCAGCTTCTCGAGGTAGGTCATACGCCCGCCCGGTAGCGAGAAAGCAGCTCGGGGTCCAGGCCCAGGCGCGCGAACAGCTCGTCCACCGTGAGCAAAGCCCGCACGCTCACCCCGGTCTCGGCCTCGAAAGCGGCTGAGGCGCCTCCCTCCTGCCGGTCCACCCCCACCAGCACCCCTTCCACCTTGCCGCCCAGGGCGGCCAGGTCGTCCAGCGCCTCGCGCTTGGTGCCGCTCGTGGTCATCACGTCATCCAGGATCACGATGCGGTCCTGAGGCCGGGGAGAACGACCGAGCACCCGGCCGCCTTCACCGTGCTCCTTGCCCTCCTTGCGCAGGCTGAAGTAGGCCAGATCGGCCTGGTGCTCATGGTAGAGCGCCTGACAGGTAGCCAGGGCCAGGGGCAAGCCCTTATAGGCCGGTCCGTAGAGCAAGGTGGCGTGGGGAAAATGCTGGCGCACGCCGCGGGCAAAAAAGCCGCCCAGGGCCGTCAGGTGGGCTCCGCTGGCCACCTCGCCGAAGTTCAGGAAGTAGGGGGAAAGCCGACCGCTCTTGAGGCGGAACTCGCCCAGCCGCAGCACGCCGCTTTCCTTGAGAAACTCTGGTAAGCCATCCATAGCCGGGTCATACGCCGTCGGTCCGTTGATCCCCGCTCCGCTGCAGTGCCAGCCGCTCGGCCCGAAGGGGAGTGACCCGACCTGAAGCGAAGCTGATCCGCTCGAACATGCCCAGCGACCTCGAGAGCCTGCGCCAGTCACCTTACGATCAGGCAGCCTTCGGGCGGCTGATGACCAGCGCCCGGGGCGGCAATCCTGAATCTCTGGCCGGATTGATCGAGCTGCTCTCCATGCCCGAGCTGCGCCAGCGAGCCGTGAAGGCTCTGGCCGACCTGCAGCAGCTCGAGCCGCTGGCCCGCTTCTGGGCCGAGCAGCGCGACCCGTTCGCGGGCGAGGTTCTGGCCCGGCAGGGCTACGTGGCTGACCATCGCCTGGGCATGCGCGTGGAGACCGGCATCCACCTGAGCGTGCTGACGGCCCTGAATTGCGCCCGACACGAGCAACTCTGGACGCTGCCCGAGCGCCTGCAAGCCCTGGTCGCGCGCGAGCTGGTCCAGGCCTGCGGCGACCCCGATCTGGCCGGCGCCGCCGCCCGCGCTCTACCTGATTGCCCATGGTTCGAGCTCCTCGCGGCCGAGGTGCTGAAGGCCAACGCCCCTCAGGATGCCCGCCGACTCGTGGTAGGCGACCAGCGGCTGCCCGAGCACCCGGGCCGGAGAGCCGTGCTGCTGCTCCTGCGCGATCAGCACGAGGAAGCCGAGTTGCTCGATCCGGACGGCTCGTTGCTGGCCCGGGCCTGCCAGGAAGCCGACGACTCCCTGCGGCTGGAGGTGCTGGCCCGCCTGCGCACTCGGGGGCGCACTCTGCAAGCCATGGAGGTGCTGGGGGCGCGCTCGCGGCGGAGTTTCCAGGAGGTTCTCTCGGCTCTGCTGGTGGAAGGCCGTTACCAGGACCTGTGGGAGCTGGCCTTCCACCTCCCTCCGGCCCGGGCCGGCGAGCTGCTCGAGACCCTGCGCGCGGCGGGCTTCGTACCCGAGCAAGACCAGGGGCTCTGGTCCGAGCTGCTCTCCCTGCTGCCCTACCAGACGCCCGAGCCGGTCGAGATAACCCTGGAGGGTGGCCGCGAGCTGGCCCTGGGCCCCGATCGCCTGGTGGAGCTGACCGACACCGAGCTCTGGGCTTACGCTCTGGATGGCTCGTTGCTCTGGCACGTGGCCCGACCCTGGCCGCGCAACCCGGCTCGCCTCAGCCTCTCGAGCGATGGAAGCTTCCTGGCCCTGCACGAGTTGGCTCGCCTGTCGCTCGAGTGGCACGATCACGAGCCCGGGATGCTCTGGCTTCTGGACGCCCGCAATGGACAGGTGAGCCTCCAAAACAGCGCGGTGGAAGCGATGGCCTGGTCCAACCAGGGGGACGTGGCCGTGGCAGCCGGTGGCTGGCTGGCCTGGCGCACCCTGCCCGACCTGAGCATCCTCCGCAATCAGGCCGTGCCCTCTGGCCTGCTGGGGCTGGCCTTCGCCCCCGAGGCCGAGGTGCTGGCCTGGTTCAACCACGAGCAGATCCAGGTGCTCGACCGAGGCCTGGTGCAAGACCTCCCCACCCGGGGCGAAACCACGCTGGCCCTCCCCTGCGCGGTCTCGAAGACGGGGGAGTGGCTGGCGGTGGCCACCCGCACCCGGGTGCTGTTGACCGGGCCCCAAACCCGCTTCCTGCCCCCCGGCCTGGCCCGCAGGCTTCTCTTCACCCCCGACGATCGTCTGCTGGTGCTCTCCAAGAATGAGCTGCGCGATGCAGAAGGGACCTTGCGAGCCTTCCCCACTCCCCCGCGCGAGGCCACCCTCTCGCCCGACGGCTGCTGGTTGGCCTGGCTGGAGGAGGACGAGCTGGTGGTCGAGGATCTGATCGATCGCCGCCAGAGCCTGCGCCTGAGCGCCCCGGGCGCTCGCAAGCTGATCTATACCAGGAACCACTGCCTGGCAATCGCCGGGGAGCAGGCCTGGCTCTGGCCCACCGCTCTGTGGGAGCGCGATTACCCTCGCCTGGAAGAGCTGTCCACCCGGAACCCGGCCTATCGGTTCGCCGCCCTGCTCGCACGTCACCGCCACCGCCACGACCTGGTGCTGGACGGGCTGTGGGAGTTCTCCCCCCAGGACATCGAGCTCCAGGACGGAATCTGACCTGCGATGCGTCCTGGCGTGCGCCTGCTCTCGCTCTGCTTTTTCCTCTCGGGGTCGGCCGCGCTCACGTATCAGGTGATCTGGATCCGCATGCTGGGCTGGTTCTTCGGCACCACGACCCTGGCGGTGGCCACCACTGTGGCCGCCTTCATGGCCGGACTGGCCCTGGGCAGCTGGCTGGGCGGCCGCTGGGTCGAGCGCCAGTCCCACCTGGTCCGCGCCTACGTGGGGGTGGAAGGCCTGATGGGTCTGGCCGGCCTTACGCTGACGCTGGGGCTCAGCCACCTGACCGGGCTCTCGGTCTGGCTCTACCACAATATTCCCGCCCCTCTCTTGCCGCTGGCGCGTTTCCTGCTCCTGTTTGCTCTGCTCATGGTTCCCACCACCCTGATGGGCGTGACGATGCCCATCCTGGCCCGCTACGTGGTCAGCCGCCCCGACGAGGTGGCCCGCCTGCTCGGGCGCCTGTACGCGCTCAACACCGCCGGAGCGGTGCTGGGGGCCCTGGCCACCGACTTCTGGCTGATCCCCACCCTGGGCGTGACGGCCACCGGGCTTTCGGCGGCCGGACTCAACCTGGCCGTGGCTGCCCTGGCCTGGTTGGGACTGGCCCGTCAGGATTCCGCCCCCCTGCCCCCGGCCGAGTCCGACGACCGCCCTCCCCCGCTCTGGCTCCTGGTCGGGTTCTTCGGCTCGGGCCTGGCGGCCCTGGCTCTGGAGGTGCTCTGGACCCGCAGCCTGGTGTTCTTCATGGGCTGTGAGGTGTTCGTCTTCAGCCTGATCCTGGCCGTCTTCCTGAGCGGGCTGGCACTGGGCGCCTCCCTCTCGCGGGGCTGGGCCGGTCGGGTGAGCGACCCGGCCGCCACCCTGGCCCTGGTGCAGTCTTTGCTGGCCTTGCTGACCCTGGGCTCGCTGGCCGCCATCGCGGCACTCAAGCAGGTGCTGGCGACCCTGGTCGGGCTGGCCCCCGCCCTGCACCCCTGGACCCAGTACGTGCTCAAGGGCGCGGCCGCCTGCCTGGTGGTGATGCTCCCGGCCACCTTGTTGATGGGGATGACCTTCCCGCTCTTCATGCGCCTGGGTGCCGAGGCCGGCACGGTGGGACGCCGGGTGGGCCTGCTGTATGCCTGGAACACAGTGGGATCGGCGGCCGGCTCGCTGCTGGCCGGCTTCGTGCTGCTGCCCCAACTGGGCTTGCAGCGAGCCATCCTCACGGTGGCCGCCCTGACGCTGGGGCTGGCGCTCTTGACCGCCCTGCACGGACGACGCAGCCTGCCCGTGGTGGGCCTGACGGCCCTGGCCCTGGTCTTCGGCTTCAGCCTGCCTTCCGACACCATCCTGGCGCGAACCTACCAGGCCGAGTTCGGTCCCCTGGCCTTCTTTCGCGAGGCCCCCGAAGGCACGGTGGCGGTAGCCACCCTGCGCGATTTCGACCGCTCCGAGTTCCGCCGACTGATCGTCAACGGCTTCTCCATGACCGGCACCACCTTCAAATCGCAGCGCTACATGAAGCTGCTCGGCCACCTGCCCAGCCTGCTCCACCCCGCTCCCAGGCGCAGCCTGGTGATCTGCCTGGGCACCGGAATGACCCTGTCGGCCCTGGCCGCCCACCCTGAGTACGAGCGCATCGACTGCGTCGACCTTTCGGCCACGGTGCGCCAGGCACTGCCCCTGTTCGAGTCTGCCAACCGGGGCGTGTGGAAGGATCCGCGTGTTCACATCCGCATCGACGACGGGCGCAACTACCTCCTGACCACCGAGGCGCGCTACGATGTGATCACCTTTGAGCCGCCCCCGCCGCGCAACGCCGGCATCGTCAACCTGTATTCGCGCGAGTACTACCAGCTCTGCCGCCAGCGGCTCAACCCCGGAGGCCTGGTGTGCCAGTGGCTGCCGGTGCACCAGCTCCGGCAAGAGGACGTGAAGGCGTGCATCCGCGCCTTCACAGACGTCTTCCCCAATACCACCCTGTGGACCAACTTCGCTTACACCGATCTCTGCCTGCTGGGGTCGATGGAGCCGCTGGCGCTCTCGCCCGCGCGCCTGCGCCAACGCCTGGCAGGAACGCCGCTGGAGGCCATCGGGGTGGAGGACGCCGAGTCGCTCCTCTCCACCTACCTGCACGGCCCCGAATCGCTCAAGGCTTACACCGCAGACACGCTCCCCCTGACCGACGACCGCCCCACGCTGGAGTATAGCTTCCTGAGCGGTCTGGACATCGACCTGGACTACTTGCTGGCCAGGCGCGAATCGGTCCGACCCCTGCTGAGCGATCCGCCTGACGAGGCCCGATTGAAGGCCGGGGAGATTTTGCATGACTCGGTGCACCAGTACTACATCCTGGAAATCGCCGGCCTGGTGCGCGGAGACCTGGCTCAGTTGCGCTGGCAGCAAGATCAGATGGGTGACAACATCCACCGGGTGGCTCCTACCAATCTCTACGGCCGCTACGTGCTCTGGGCTACCGACCCCTATAAGACCTACCTCGAGCAAGAGCTTGCCAAACGCCCTCGAGACCGGACCCTGCTCTGGGCACTGGCCCGCTGGCAACGCTTCCGAGGAGAGCTGACCGAAGCCCGAGCCACGCTGCTCAGGCTCGATCCCGAACAGGATGGCGAGGTGGCCTGGGCCCTCTTCTGCGTGGACGCTGCCGGCCGGCGGGGCTGGGCCGAGCTGGTGCTCAAAGTGTGTCCCGACCCGGTGCGCCAGGGAATCGCCCGAAAAACCCTTGACGCGGAGCCCCCCAGGCGCTAACCTCGCCCTCTATGGTTCGCTTGACTGGCATCACCAAACATCTGGGGGGACGCACCCTGCTGGCCGAGGCATCCATGCAGGCCAATCCGGGCGAGCGCATCGGCCTGGTCGGCCCCAACGGCGCCGGCAAGAGCACCATCTTTCGCATCCTGGCCGGCCACGAGGGCTACGACGGAGGCGAGGTGGCCGTGCCCAGCCGCACCGTGATCGGTTATTTCTCGCAGGATGTGGCCGAGATGAGCGGCCGCACCGTGCTGCAGGAGGTTCTGGCCGGGGCTGGCCGGGTGGCCGAGTTGTCCGAGCAGATCGCCTCCATCGAGGAGCAGCTCGCCCATGAGCTCGAGGAAGAGGAGATGGCCCGCCTGCTCGATCAGTACGGGGATCTGCGCCACGACTTCGAGGCCCTGGGGGGCTACGACGTGGAGGTGCGGGCTCAAACCGTGCTCACCGGGCTCGGCTTTCCGGTGGAGGACCACCACCGCCCGGTGGAGAGCTATTCGGGCGGCTGGAAAATGCGCATCGCCCTGGCCCGTATCCTGACCCTGCAGCCTGATCTGCTCTTAATGGACGAGCCCACCAACCACCTCGATCTGGAGTCGATCGTGTGGCTGGAGGAGTGGCTGCGTGGCTACCAGGGCACCATGATCCTGACCAGCCACGACCGCGAGTTCCTCAACCGCCTGGTCACCCGCATCGTGGAGGTCTACCTGGGCGACCTGACCAGCTACGCCGGGAACTACGACCGCTACGAGTCCGAGCGCGAGCTTCGAAACGAGCAGCAGATCGCAAGCTACAAGCGTCAACAGGACACTCTGGCCAAGGAGGAGGCCTTCATCGCACGCTTCGCGGCCCGGGCCTCGCACGCTTCCCAGGTGCAGTCGCGGGTCAAGAAGCTGGAGAAGATCGACCGCATCCAGCTGCCCGAGGAGGCGCGAGCGGTCAAGCTGCAGTTCCCTGTGCCGCCTCGCTCGGGGGAGGAGGTCTTCAACCTGCGCGGGGTCAGCAAGCGCTGGAACCACCCCGACGGGCGCCACGTCCAGGTCTTCGAGGACGTGACCGCGGTGGTGCGACGACTCAACCGCATTGCCGTGGTGGGGGTGAACGGAGCCGGCAAATCCACCCTGCTCAAGATGCTCTCCGGCCAGACCGAAGCCGACCAGGGCCAGCTGGCCCTGGGCGCCAGCGTGGAGGTGGGCTACTTCAGCCAGAACTCGCTGGACCTGCTCGACCCCACCCGGACCGTGTTCGAGCAGGTCTACGAGGCCATGCCCACGGCCTCGATCGCCCAGGTGCGCGGCCTGCTGGGAGGCTTTCTCTTCACCGGCGACGAGGTGGACAAGAAGGTCGGCGTGCTCTCCGGGGGAGAGAAGAGCCGGGTGGTGCTGGCCCTGATCCTGGCCCGTCCGGTCAACTTCCTGGTGCTGGACGAGCCAACCAACCACCTGGACATGCGCTCGCGGGAGATTCTGCTGCAGGCTCTGCAAGAGTTCCAGGGCACGCTGGTGCTCGTCAGCCACGACCGGCACTTCCTCAGGGCCATCTCCAACCGGGTCTTCCACGTGACCGACCGCAAGGTGCGCGTCTTCGAGGGCTCTTATAGCGAGTTTCTGGTATCCGAGCAGGGAGATCAGCGGGCCCGCTGAGCTCCCTGCACCGAGTTTTTGAGGGCCGCACCCAGCCGACGAGCCAGGCCTGGCCCCTCATAGATGAAACCGGTGTAGACCTGCACCAGTGAGGCCCCGGCCGCCAGCATGCGCCGGGCACTCTCCTCGTCGTGCACCCCACCCACTCCGATCAGGGGGAGGGCGCCCCCGGTCTGATCGGCCAGGAAGGCCACCACCTCGCGTGAGCGTTCGGTCAGCACCCGGCCGCTCAGCCCGCCCTCCGGGCTCACCTCCTGAAAGGGGGGATCGCGGCGAGCTGTGGTGTTGGTGGCGATCAGCCCGTCCAGTTTCAGGTCCTGCGCCACCCGAGCGGCGTCGGCCAGCTCCTCACGGCTCATGTCCGGGCTCAGCTTGACCAGCAAGGGGCAGCTTCCTCGGACGGCCAGCACTGCCTCGAGCATGGTCCGCAGCTCGCGTTCCCCGGCCAGGCTGCGCAGACCGGCTGTGTTGGGCGAGCTCACGTTCAGGGCCAGGTAGTCGGCCACCTGACTGAACAGCCTGACCCCGGTCACGTAGTCCTCGTGGGCGCGCTCGAGCGGCGTGCTGGCCTGCTTGCCCACATTGACCCCCAGCACCAGCGGGTAGGGGCGCTGCAAACGGCGCAAAATGGCCTGGGAGCCATCGTTGGGGAAGCCCATCTTGTTGCGCAGGCACTCCTGCTCGGGCAGTCGCCAGATCCGCGGACGCGGATGCCCTGATTGGGGCAGGGGGGTGACCGTGCCCACCTCGACGTGGCCGAACCCCAGCGCCGCCGCCGCCCGATAGAACCTGGCGTTCTTGTCGAAGCCGGCAGCCAGGCCGATGCGGTTGGGGAAGCGCAGGCCGAAGAGCTCTACCGGATCGTCAGAACGCATCACGCTCTGAATCAGACTGCGGACTGGTCCCCAGCCCAGCACCGGCCCGCCCAGCGACACAGCCAGCTCGTGGGCCGTCTCGGGCTCGAGCCTGAACAGGAGCGGCTTGAGCAGCCGGTAGCTCAGGTGATCTCGCGCCCCTGACGAAAGACCCGGCCCGAAGCCACTGTGAGCTCGACCCGGCCGGGCAGGGTTTCCCCCTCGAAGGGCGACCAACCACAGCCCGTGCGACAATCCTCGGCCTGAACCGTCCATGGCTCCTTCAGGTTGAGCACGGCCAGGTGGCCCTTATATCCTTCGGCGATACGCCCGAGGTTGCGGTCCATGAACTGACCTGGCAGGTGACAGCAGTGACGGGCAAGTTGCTCGGGAGTGAAGCCCTGGTGGAGCAGCCAGGCCACGAAGGCGCCGTACGTGTCCAGCAGGGGGACGCCCGAAGGGTTCTCGCTCTGCTTCTCTGCCACGGTGTGGGGAGCGTGGTCGGTGGCCAGAAAATCGATGCGTCCCTGGCGGAAAGCCTCCAGCAGGGCCAGGCGGTTCTGGCGACTGCGCAGGGGCGGATTCATTTTAAGAAAGGCGTTGCGAGCGGCCTGGTGGCGGTTCTCGCGGTCGAAATAGAGATGGTGGGGGGCCACCTCGCTGACCGCCCCGTCCAACAGGTCAAGCGAGCCGACCACGCTCAGGTGGGCCACGTGTACCTGAAAACCGTACTTCTGGCCCAGTTGCATCACCGTCTCCACCGCCTTCAGCTCGGCCTCCGGCGGGCGGCGGTCCTCGTGCTCGGCCGCTCCAGCCGCCTCGCGCAGCATGACCGGGTCTTCACAGTGAAAAGTGACCCGGCGTCCACCGTAATGCTGCAGCGTGTCCTCGAGGTCGCAGTCGTCATGGAAGAAGAGCGGCCCGATACTGGGCCCTACGTAGGCTTTGTAAAAGCGGTGATGGAAGGGACGGGTGCCCGGGCCCACACCGGCGTAGAAGTCCAGGTCCACCGGCCAATCGCCTGCGCGAGCCCGCTTGGCCTCGAGCTGCTCGGCGGTAACCGGAGGGTCGGGGTTGTTGGGCATGTCGAGCATGAAGCAGACTCCGCCGTTGAGTGCCGCCTCCACACCGGTCTGGTAGGTTTCTTTGTGGGGCTGGCCCTCGCGCAGGTGCACGTGCAGGTCGCCAAACCCGGGAAACACCAGAAAACCCTCGCCGAAAGCCAGGTCCGGCCGGCCAAGGCCGTCCCCCACCCGGGCGATGACCCCATCCTGAATCAACACCTGGCCCTGGCGGACCCCTTCGGCATCAACCAGGGCCCCTTCCACGAGCAGCTTCACAAAAGCTCCAGGTCAGCCCCGGAGGTGACGAAGCAGCAGTAGTGGCAACGCAAAGCGACGGGCTCGCGGCTGAGGGTGGTGAAACGGGTTGGAACCGCTTCGTGACGGGTGATGCAGCCGAGATTCCCGCACCGGGCCAGGCCCTCGAACTCGTCGGGCAGCTTGACGGTGAACTTCTGCGTCCGCTCGCCCTTGCGGATCAGGTTAATGGTGGCCAGAGGGGCGACCAGGGCGATGCGATTCATCTCCTGCTCGGTCAGCTCGCGGTTCTCGACCTTGAGCAGGTCCTTTTTGCCCAGTTTGGCGCTCTGCAGTCCGAAGCCGACCGTGACCATGGAATCCGATCCACGCAGGCCCAACAGCTCCAGCACCTGCACCGCGGCCCAGTGGGGCATGTGGTCGATCACGGTGCCATTCTCGATCCGATAGACTTTGTATTCGCGCTCGGCGGTCTTGCTCACGGTCGCTCTCCAATCCCCAGCAGCAACCAGAGCAGCGCCTTGCGCACGGGCACGCCTCCGGCGGCCTGCTGGAAGTAAAATGCGTAAGGGGTCGGGTCCACGTCGGGGGCGATCTCATCCACCCGGGGGAGAGGGTGCAGGATGCGCAGATTGGAGCGCACCTTTCGCAGCATGCCGGCGGTGAGACGGAAGGCGCCCCGCACCTTCTCATACTCGGTCTCGTCGGGCATGCGCTCTCGTTGAATGCGGGTCACGTAGACCACGTCGGCCTCGTCCAGCACCGCTTCCAGAGAGTCGTGCTCGCTCCACTCCACCCCGGCCTGCCGCAGGCTGGCCAGTTGCTCGGCGGGCATGCGCAGACTGGGCGGGGAGACATAGCGCAGCTTGTTGCCGGGATACATCGAGAGGGCGTCGGAGAGCGAGTGGACGGTGCGCCCGTACTTCAGGTCTCCCACCATGGCCACCGTCAGATTGTCCAGGCGTCCCTGAGTTCCGCGGATGGCGTAGAGGTCCAGCAAAGTCTGTGTAGGATGCTGGTTCTTGCCGTCTCCGGCGTTGATGACCGGCACGCTGGCCGAGTCGGCCGCCCAGCGAGCCGAGCCGTCTCGGGGATGGCGCAGCACGATGGCGTCGGAGTAAGCCGAGAACATCTGGATGGTGTCGTAGAGTGTCTCACCCTTCTGCACCGAGGTGCCCTCGGCGCTGTCGAACCCGCAGAGAGAGCCCCCCAGGTGATGCACGGCGGTTACAAAGCTGTTGCGGGTGCGGGTGCTGTTCTCGTAGAAAAGCAGGGCGATCTGGCGCCCGGCCAGCTCGTCGCCGCGGTGACCCTCGAGGCGGCTGGCGGTGGCCAGCACCTCCTCGATCTCCTCGCGGCTAAAATCGCGGATCGAAACCAGGCTGCGGCCGCGCAGGCCAGACGCCAGGACTGCTTGATCGGGCAAGGAACCTCCAGGTTGAACGCAAGGCCGGAGCCTGCGGGCTCGGGGGCGGTTCGCCTGCCAGAAGACCAATCCTTTCAGACATTTGTCATGAGCGAGGGCTAAAGTGGAATCACAAGGAGCATCGGAGGTGGATATCGTGGATATCCTGGCAGAGATTCAGAACCTGGTGCGTCAGGGCGCCAGCGCCAAGCAACTGGCCACTTACGGAGTACGCGTGGTGGAGCAACTCACCAACGCCGACGAGCAGTCGGCCGTGGGGCGGGTGGTTCTCAGAGCCCTGCTCGACAGGGCCGATGCCGGCCAGCGCTCGATTGCCGAGCGAGCCCTGGAGGTCATGGACAAGTTTCCCAGCTACCCTCGCCCTCGGGCTGCGGTCGTGCGGGCGGCCCTCAAGAGTCTGGCCCAGGCTTAAGGCCCAAAACCGACCGTTGCTCCCAGAAGAGCCCGGCAGGCTTGCCGGGCTCTTTGCATTCACCGGTTTCCTGGCACGACCCAGGTTTTGTACTCGAGCGTGAAGGGATCGCTCGACATGTCGGCCTGGCCAAGCTTGATGGGACCCGAGCGGGCATGCGAGGCCTCCACCAGGCGCACGGCTCGGGTGGTCAAGCCCACCGGCCCACCACCGCCCGGACGCTGGACCCGAAACGAGAGTAAGGCATCGGCGATGACCTGGACGCTGCCGGGGACCACCGCTCCGGTCACCATGCCGGACAGGGCGTAGGGGGCTGGGGGGGCCGTCAGATAAGTGTCCACCTCGGCCGGGGTCAACAGCGGCTCGACTTCGTCGGGGTCGTTCGGGTCAGATGACTGGTCGTTGAGATCGATCACTTTCTTGATCAGGTATTTGTGAGGGCAGGCGGTGTCATATCCGTCAGGGTCGCGAAACCCGGCACAGGTTGTGTGGTTGTCGGGAACGACCGTGTAATAGAGCACGTTAACCTGCCACAAGGGCTCCCCGTTGGAAGGATTGCGGGCAAAAGTCTGGGCGTAGGGGGCGGGATAGGTGGCGGGGACTTTGCTGCTCAAGAACCAGAGCGCGTCTCCGTTGGCCGCCCCAAACTTGCCCTGGCCCCACGGCTTGAAGTCCAGGTGGGTCGAGGAAGCTGTCTTGAGGTCTTCGAGCACCTGCAGGTGGACGCGTCGCAGATCGCGCTGGGCCTTCTGGCGACTCTCGACGTTGTGCCAGGCCCGCAGTCCTCCGCGCAAGATCAAGAAGACGGCGATCACCATCAGGCTGTAGACTCCGGTGGTGATGATGACCTCGAACAGGGTCGCGCCGCGCCGAGCCATCAGTTCCGGCTGCGCTCGTTGACCAGGCGCGACATCTGGGTGCGGAGAAAACCGTAGCCCTGACGAGCCATGGTGAACTCACCAGCGCCCCCCGGACGCCACCACCAGACCACCACGTCCACCTTCTTCAAACGGTTCCCGGGGGTGGTGAAGGGCTCGACCCGCTCGTTGTAAATGACGTAGGAAAAGACCGTCTGGTTGAGAGTGGCCGCCGTTCCCATGGCGTATGCGTTGCCCCCGCTCATCGGGTAATCATTGTCAAAGAAACTGTCACGACGGGTCTTGTCCGTCAAGATTTCATGCATTTCCGCATCCATCAGATATTCAGCCAGAATGGTCCCAGCCGTAAGGTCGACTGTCTTCTGGCTCGACTGAATGACATTGGTAAAAATACCAATGATAATCAACAATGCGGTAGCAATGATAGAAAAAGCCAACAGCAACTCTATCAGACTGAAGGCGACGGGCCTTCGCCGTCCGAGGATCGTCTCCAATGCCACTCCCGAAGACTATAGCAGACTTCCGGGACCCTTTCGAGCCAGGCCCAGCCCGATCAGCAGGATTCCTCCCGCAGGCCAGAGCCAGGCCACCCGAACCCCCCAGAACAAAATGGCCAGGCTGGAGGCGCCGAGCCCGACCAGAAAGCCGTTGTTCTCCCAGAAAAAGAGCAAACCGGGGCTGGAGAAGGCCGGCAACTGGGAGCGAAAGAAACTGCCTGCATAGAGCCCTGTGAGAGCCACCAGGAGTGTGAAGAGCGGCAGCAACTCGGGCCGGAAGCTCGCGCGCTCGAGCCACCCGAGCAGGAGATAGGGGGCCAGGCAGGCCAGGCCAAGAGCCAGGGGGGCCCCTCGGCGGGGAAGCCAGAGACCAGCCAGGCTGCCCATCAGCCACCCCGTCGTGACTGCCAGGAAACTGGGAAGGGCAGCGGTACAGCGCACCTGCAGGGCCATGTAGAGGCCGACCTGGAGCCCGGCCAACCAGAAACCCACCAGGAAAGCATTCAGGGGAGCCATCAGGGTTCCAGATTCCAGCGATTCAAGACCCACACCAGGCGCAGATCGTCCAGGGTCGCGGGAGCGTGGCCCTGCAGGCTGCGAGACAGCGCCTCCGGGGCCACCACCTCGATCTGGTTGGCCTTCACAGCCAGCGACGCCTCTCGGAGGGACGGCTCGGAGATCGGCTGATCGCTGGCGTAGGCAAAGGAGAGCCCGGACTCGGGCCCATTGACCACCACCACAGCCGCGAACACCCCCTGCAGGGCCTTCAAGATGGGGCCCGCGGCACGGTTAGGCCGATCAGGCACGAAGTCCTCGGCCAGACAGACCGAAACAATGCCTCCGGGAGCCAGTCTCGCTCGGCACAACTGGTAGAACTCGCGGGTGCAAAGCAGGCCGGTCTGGACATAGAACGGGGCGGGGACGTCCATCACGATCAGATCGAACTGCTCGCTGGTGGTGGCCAGGAAGTGCTTGGCATCGTCGATCACCAGGGTCCAGGGAGCCCCGAGCTCCTGCCGGGGGTGGAAGAACTCCTGTCCGACCGCGGCCACTTCGGCATCCAACTCGACCGTCGTGATGCTGCCGGCACTCTGCGAGAGCCGGGCCACTGCGTCCAGCGAGCCGCTGCCCACCACCAGCACGCGCCCTCCTGGCCGCAGCCTGGCCGGGAGGAGGGTCACGTAGGTGTTGTACCAGCGCAAATCGGCCTCGTTGTAGTACATGAGGCCATTCAGAAACAGCGCGCGACTGCCTTTCGGGCTCTCCAGCACCTCGATCTTCTGGTACGGCGAGCGACGGGTCGCCAGCACTCGGGAGTCCTGCCAGGGTCTGAGCTCAGGGAAGGACCGACCGTAAAGGTACAGCGTGCTGATCCGATCCATGGGACCGAGCAAGGCCAGAACCACGACCGCCACCAACACTCCCCCGACCAGCATCGGTCGACCCAGGCCCAGACCCAGCCCGATGGCCAGCAAGCTCGCTTCGTAGACCAGAGGGGCGGCGCTCACAGCTCCCGGGACGAGTACGGCCACACCCAGGGCGACCAGCGCCCCGAGCAACTCCAGGGAGTAGCTCAGGGGCAGGCTCTCGGGTCGACCGACCAGGGCCCGAGGGAGCAGAATCGAGTAGAAGCCCGTGAGTAAGAGGGCCGTCAAGAGAAACACCATCGGAAGGATGGCCCAGGTCACCTCGGTCGATCGCAACCAGCCGACCAGAACACGAATGCCAAAGATCAAGGGCAGGTGCAAACTGACGGCGGCCAACCAGCCCAGGGCCACCTGGGGGGGGGTCAGGCGCTCGCCCAGCAGATAACCCAGGGACAGCCCGGCAAAGTAGGCCAGCATGACGGACAGGATGGCCAGCTCGCACGACCACAAGGTGGAAGACAGCTCCCGAACGTAGAGGAGCTGAAGAAGCATCAGGTTGAAGCCCGCCAGAAGGAGGGGCCAGCGCAGGCTCAAGGGGTCAGTGGTTAGCCCACATCTTGCGTACCATCGGCGTGTTGGGCAGTTGGAAGTGGTTGAGCCACTTGTCGGAGTAGGTGATGCGAGCCCCGCGCACGTTCATGTTGACGCCTCCGGTGCCCGGCGTGGGAGTGCCGGTGGCGGGGTCTCCGCCGAAGGCGACCAGAACTCCGGTGAAGTCGAAGAAGCCGGGATCCGTGACCCCGGTCCTGAGATCGATGTTGAAGCTGCGCTGGGTGTAGACCACGCCTTTCAAGGTCACGTCCTGGGCCGAAGCACCCGCAGGCGGGGTAGGGGTGGGGGTCGGTGTCGGTGGCCCCCCATCGTCATCGTCCCAGTGGCCCCAACCTTTGCCTTTGCCCTTGCCCTTCCCCTTGCCCCAACCGCCGCCGCCAGAGCTGGCCTCCTCCTCGATGCCCTGCACCACCTCATCGGGGATGGCCGTGAGGTTGATGTCTCCTTTGGCATAGACGGCCACCCCGTGCCACGGCTGAGCTTCGAGAGCGCTCGGGCCCTGGAAGGTGATAGAGCCTTCACTGGTCACCGCTCCTTCACCGGTCAGCTCGCCTACCAGGACGACGTTTCCCGGGGCTGTCACCACCGGAGCCGCCTGGGAGCCCGTGGTATCCAATACATCCATCACTACGGTGGGACGATTCTTACTGGCCGTCACGGCCGGGTCCGGGACCACCGCCAGGCCCATCGCGGTCCCGCTCGGTTGCACGAGGGTGTCCTCGGTGAACTGGATCTCGAAGGGCTCGCCATCCGGACGGATGGCCTCGCGACCCGAGGTATCGAGCTGAGCTGGGGTATCGATGCGGGTGGGCAGGTGACCGGCAAAGGAGGCGCCCTGTGCGGGCACCGCATCCACGGATGGGTCGAAGTCGGCCGGATAGTATTCCAGGAATCGCTCGGTCGGGCTCATTCTCCAGACATAGAGCCCGGCCCGCATGGTGGATTTGCTCCCGTCCGCTTTGCGAATGTCGCCCCAGCTCATCTGGGGAAGCTCACCCACGTTGGGGTCGCTCGTCTCGACGTTATTGTTGACTCGGAAGACCTTGCTTGAAAGCGAATCCACATGAACGGTCGTTCCGGAGTCGGGGAGGTAATCGGTCAGGCCGGATCCTACTGCCTCAATCAGGACGTCACCCATGCTGCGAATACGAGGCACCTTGTCGGGAATGTCGCTCTTGAGCTCGAACTTCTCTCCCGGGCTCGTGAGAGCCACGACGTTGTCGCGAGAATAGATGGTGGCATCGGCCAGGTCGGGCACAAACTGGGTTTCCGAGACGAATGTGGCGATCCGTCCGCTGGAAGGCTCATAGTTGGGGTCGGCCGCGCTGATGTCTCGGAAGCCTGGTCCGGCCCGTCCCTCCACGATGATGCAAGCCGTGAAGGGGGCAACTTCGTAGGGAACCGGTGGGGTGGCGCTGACGGCCCACGAGCCGCCCAGATTCGCCCGTGGCACATCGCGCGCGCCCGCTCCAGTCAGATTGTTGATCGACACATACTGATGGCGAACCGTATAGGTGCTGGGATTGCTCAGGTTATCGGTGCCGGCGCCACTTCCGTCCTGGAAGTTGAACCGAATGCGGAACTGGCCGACGTCGTTGTAAGGACCGCGCAGGTAGCCGACCACATTGCCTCGGTCCTCCACCACCACCATACCGGGCGCGTCCACCTCGGTGACCGCTCCCCCATTGGCCCCTCGATCGGGAATACCGTTTCCACGCCATTTGATATCCTGCTGCAGGCGCGTGAGCGCATACTGCTGGCCGGCATCGGCCGCCAGCAGGGCCATTCTCTTGTCATGATAGTTGACGCTGAGGCCCAGACCCCCGGGAATGAGCGCCAGGCCGGCCGTGACCACCATGGTGATGATGATCAGCAACAGCATGGTCGAAATCAGGACGATGGCGCGACGCTTTCCTCGCATGCCTAAAGTATAGCAAAAAAATTACTGGCAAGCCGTCAGGCCCAGCTTCTCCCGAACCTCGCCCATCGTGATTCGGGCCCGGGCCCGCAGGTCGGCCGCGCTGTCCTTGAGAATGCGACAAACCTCTCCAGGCTTGGCGGCCAGCTCGCTCCGGCGCTCGCGAATGGGAGCCAGCACCCGCAGCATCTCTTCAGTCAGGCTCTCCTTGAGGTCTTTGTAGCGAAGCTCTCCGCGCTCATAATCCCCTTTGAAGCGCGCATAGACCTCGGCCGGGGCGAACACCTCCAGCAGCGAGTAGAGATTGGCCACCCCGGGCGACATGGTGCCGGGCTCGGCGGGCGGCCCCACGTCGGTGACCGCCCGTTTGATCTGCTTACGAATGGACTCTTCCGAATCGGTCAGCATGATGGCCGAGCCCTCGATTGACTTGGACATCTTGCGGGTCGGATCGGACAAGGTCATGATGCGGGCGGCCTTGGTGAGACGGGGCTTCGGCTCGGGGAACGTGTCCCCGAACTGATGGTTGAAGCGCCGCGCGATCTCGCGAGTCACCTCCAGGTGTTGCACCTGGTCCTCGCCGACCGGCACCACGTCTGCCTTGTAGAGCAAAATGTCGGCGGCCTGCAAGACCGGGTAGGCATAGAGACCGAGATTGACCCAATCCACCCTTTCGCTCTTCTCCTTGAACTGGGTCATACGATTCAACTCGCCCATCGGGGCCACGCAGCTCAGCACCCAGGCCAGTTCGGTATGCTCGGGAACATGCGATTGCACGAACAGCCGCGAGCGCTCGGGGTCGATGCCGCAGGCCAGGATGTCCAGCGCCGCATCCATCACTCTGCGAGGCATTTCCTGGGCCTCGTAGGCCACTGTCAGCGAGTGGTAGTCGACGATGCAGAAGATGCAGTCCATCTCTTGCTGCAGACGCACCCAGTTGGAGATGGCCCCGGCGTAATTGCCGACGTGAATGGCACCGGTAGGCTGAATGCCCGAGAAGACGAGACTCATGTCAGACTGCCGCGGCGACAGGCACCGGTTGCATGGGGGAAGGTAAAGGCATGGCCACCGGGATCCCATTCATGATCAAGGAGCGCTGGGCCGCTTCCAGCACGCTGAGCACGTTCAAGCCACTCCACCCGTCGGTGAGCGGGGGAGTCCGGCTGGCCACGGCCTCCAGAAAAGCTCGGCACTCGAGCTCGAGCGGCTCGTGGCTGGAGAACTCGATCTTCTCACCCTCGGCGGGAACGGCCACCGGCCCGCCCGCATTCATCTCCACCCGCTGGGGATAGCAGATCAACTGCTTGCTGACGTCGTCAAAGACGACCATCTTGGAAGAGCCGACGACCACCAGTCGTTGCTCTTTGAAAGGGTGCAGCCAGGAGACGAAGATGTGAGCCCGGACGCCGTTGTTGAAGAGCAGATTGGTCAGGGTGACGTCGGCGATATTGGGCTGAATATAGTTTCCTCCCTGGGCCGAAACCTGAAACGGCAGCAAACCGAGCAGACGAAGAATGACGGCCACATCGTGAGGCGCGAAGCTCCAGAGGATGTTCTCCTCGCGGCGAATCTTCCCCAGGCTGACCCGGTTGGAATAAATGTACTGCAGTCGGCCCAACTCACCCGAGCGGACCAGCTCGTTGAGCTTGACGATGGCCGGATGGTATTCCAGAACGTGACCGACCATCAAGATCCTTGCGCCGGCATCGGCCAGCGACACCAGGTGGAAACCCTCCTGGGCGTTCAGGGCCAGAGGCTTCTCCACGAAGACATCCTTGCCCGCCAGGAGCGCCCGCTTGGCCAGACCGTAGTGGGTCTCGGCCGGCGTAGCCAGCACCACTCCCTGCACGGGACTGTCGAGCAACCGCTGAAAGTCCTCGTAGATGGGGATTCCCGGGGCGAGTTGAGCAGCCGTCTCGCGTCCAGCTGGATGCGCTTCGCACACCGCTTCCAGGGCGCCCAGCCGATGAAAGTTGCGCACCAGATTCTTCCCCCAGTACCCGCATCCGACCACTCCGACCTTGACCATGTCAGCCATCCTTCCTCAACGTCCCATGCCCAGATAGGTAAAGCCGTGCTCCCGAACGTCGCTGGGACGAATGATGTTGCGCCCGTCCAGCAAGATTGGCTGCCGCATCACGCCCGCCAGTTTCGCGAAATCGAGCTTGCGGTACTCCTCCCAGTCGGTCGCAATCAGCAGAGCGTCAGCCCCGTCGGCCACCGCATAGGGGCTGGTCAGAAACTCCACATCCAGGCCCTCCAGCTCCTTCTGGGCGGCCGGAATCGAGATGGGGTCGTGGGCCCGCACGTGCGCCCCTCGCTCGAGCAGGAGGCGAATGATGTCCATGGCCGGCGAATCACGCACGTCATCGGTGTCCGGTTTGAAGGCCAGCCCCAACACCCCCACCACCTGACCGCGCAGCACCTTCAGAGCGTCCTGCAGGCGGTCGACGGCCCGTCGGCGCTGGCTG
Organism: Candidatus Xenobia bacterium; assembly: GCA_045863235.1. Classification (GTDB taxonomy): domain Bacteria; phylum Vulcanimicrobiota; class Xenobia; order Xenobiales; family QWHO01; genus QWHO01. The sequence continues at coordinate 33,208 of BTUM01000063.1, forward strand.
AAGTTCACCTGGCGGGCGGCCAGAATCATGGGCATGGACTCGCCATACTCCGAGGCCACCGCCAGGATGGCGGCCGTATCCTTGGGGAAGCAACTTCCTCCCCAGCCGATTCCGGCGCCCAGCATGCGGTGACCGATGCGCGCATCCAGCCCGATCCCCCGGGCCACCTCGCTGACATCGGCGCCGATCCGCTCGCACAGACAAGCGATGTCGTTGATGAAGCTGATCTTGGTGGCCAGGAATGCATTGGCGGCATACTTGATCATCTCGGCGCTGGTGGGGTCGGTCGTGATCATCGGGGGCAGCCGGAAGCCTTCGGGGCGGGGCATGAAGGTCGGTGGCTCGAACGTTTGCTCCAGCAGCGGACGATAGAGCTGGTGGAGCATCTCCACGGTCTCCTCGCTCTCTGAGCCCACCACGATGCGGTCCGGATAGAGCGTATCGCGCAGGGCGTTGCCCTCACGCAAGAACTCAGGATTGGAGGCAAATCCCACCAGCACCTGCGCCTCGCGCTCGCGTAGCACCCGATGCACCACGTTGGCGACGCGACGGTTGGTGCCAACCGGGACGGTAGACTTGACCACCACCGCGTAGCGTCGTCCGCTCTGCAGGCCCTGGGCAACCTCTCCGGCGGCCGCTTCGACATACTGTGTGTCGGCTTTGCCGTTGCCCATCTGGGGAGTGCCCACGGCGATGATGATGATGTCAGCATCTCCTACCACCTCGCTGGCCTCGTCGGCCAGTCGTACCCGGTCCGCGCACTCGTGCAACAGAGGCTCGAGACCGTGCTCGTGAATGGGAAGGCTGCCAGCTCGCAGAAGCTCGAGCTTGCGACTATCTTTCTCAATGATGGTAATGCGGTGGCCCAGGTAAGCCAGCGCCAAACCAGTCGGCAGGCCTACATAGCCCGCCCCGACGATTGCGACGTTCATAAGGGCACTACGGTTGGCTACCGGCCAGGGCTCCTCCTCCCTGCAGGCCGGAATCGGGTGCCTGCCAGCAGGACTCGACTGTCAAACCCACGACATTCTCTATCGTTCGAACATGCAACTACAAGAGCGACAGTTAAACCCTGAGACAAAGGCTTTCCTCACGTCCCGATGGAAGCGTGCGCCATGGGAATTCCGATCGTGGTGACCGACATACGAGGATGTCGGGAGGTGCTGGAGCAGAATCGCAACGTTCTGGCCGTCCGGGTCCAAGACCCCGTTGCTCTGGCGCAAGCCATCGAGGCCATCTTGACCAGCGCCGAGCGGCATGGCCGCTACAGCGCCGAAGCACGCCGTCTGGCAGAAGAGCGTTTCGACGAAAGGCTGGTGTTCAGGAAAGTGCATCACGAGTATCTCCGCCTTCTGGAGGCCAGGGGCCTGCTCGCGCGAGGAGAGAGCTGTGTCCGAGCTTGAGACCGTTCTGGTGACCGGATGCGCCGGGTTCATCGGAAGCCATACGACGGTGAGCTTGCTCGACTCGGGTTATCGGGTGCTTGGTCTCGACAACCTGAACGACTATTACAGCCCCGACCGCAAACAGGCCAATCTGGCCGAGATCCGCCAGGAAACAGCCCATCCGGAGCGGTTCGACTTCCTGCAAGCAGACCTGAGAGACAAAGAGCGCATCCGGCAGATTTTCCAAGATCATCGTGTCGACCGGGTGGTCCATCTGGCCGCCATGGCAGGCGTGCGAAACTCAATCGAGGATCCGGCCCTTTACATCGACGTCAACCTGAATGCCACCCTCTACTTGCTAGATGCGGCTCGCGATCACAAGGTGCGCAACTTCGTCTTCGCTTCTACCTCGTCGGTCTATGGAGCCACCCGGACCATCCCCTTCGTCGAAACCGACCCCTGCGATCGCCCCCTTTCGCCCTACCCCGCCACCAAACGAGCGGCCGAGATGCTCGGTTACAGCTACCACCACCTTTACGGCCTGAACTTCACGGTGTTGCGATTTTTCACGGTCTACGGACCACGCGGTCGGCCGGACATGATGGCCCACCGGGTGCTCGACAACATCTACTTCGGCCGCAAGACTCCCCTCTTCCGCGGCGGTGACATGCACCGGGATTGGACCGCGGTTTCCGACATCGTGGCGGGAGTGGTGTCCGCTACCGGCCGCGAGTTGGGCTATGCCATCATCAACCTGGGTCGAGGCAAGCCGATCCGGGTGTCAGAGTTCGTCAAAGTCATGGAGAAGCAAGCCGGAAAGAAGGCGACCCTGGTGGATGCTCCCATGATGGACGCCGACATGTCTTACACCTATGCCGATATCAGCCGGGCCCGAGAGCTCCTCGGCTACGAGCCAGCGGTCGGCATCGAGGAGGGCGTGGCGCGCTTCCACGAGTGGTATCGGGCCACGGTGCTCGCCAGCCGTGCTGTATAGAAAGCTCGGCAAACGCCTGCTGGATCTGACTCTGAGCTCGATCGTACTGAGCCTCTCCTGGCCCCTGCTGCTCCTCCTCCACTGGCTGGTGCGGCGCAATCTGGGCTCACCAGCCCTCTTTGCTCAACCCCGACTGGGCAAGGACGGCCGGGTTTTCACTCTCTACAAGTTTCGAACGATGACCGACGAGCGCGACGCCAACGGGGAGTTGCTGCCAGACTCCGAACGGTTGACCCGTTTCGGCCGATTCCTGCGCTCCTCCAGTCTGGATGAGCTGCCCGAGCTCTTCAACGTGCTGGCAGGAGAGATGAGCCTGATCGGGCCCAGGCCCCTGCTGGTGCAGTATCGAGACCGCTACAGCCCGGAGCAGTGGAGACGTCACGAGGTGCTACCGGGCATCACCGGCCTGACCCAGGTCAGCGGCCGCAACCTGCTGACCTGGGAGGAGAAGTTTCGCCTGGACGTCTTCTACGTCGACCACCAGAGCTTCTGGCTCGACTGCAGCATTCTTTTCAAGACGGCGCTGAAGGTGCTCGTGCGAGAGGGAATCTCCGCTCCGGGCAGCGAGACCTCTCCGGAGTTTACTCGATGAGAGACGTTGTCATCGTCGGCGCCGGTGGGCACGGGCGGGAGACGGCCGAGATCCTGGCGGCCAGTGCGGCCGCCGGGGGCAGCTATCGTCCCGTTGGTTTCATCGACCAGGCCCCCGAGTTGCTGGGGAAGACCATCAACGGTCTCCCCGTCCTGGGGGAACCCGCCTGGCTGCGAAACCGTCTCGACCTGGCGGTGGTGGTGGCCCTCGGCAATCCCGTGGTGCTGCACCGGGTGGTGGGCGAGATGAGGGCCATGGGTCTGGACTTTGCGCAGGCCATCTCACCCGGCGCCCTCGTCTCCCCCACCGCCGAGCTCGGTCCGGGGGTGATCCTCTTTGCCGGCTCGATCGTCAACGCCAATGCTCGCATCGGGGCCTGCACCACCCTCAATGTGGGCGCCACAGTGAGTCACGACTCGGTTGTGGGCGAGTGTTGCCTGCTGAATCCGGGAGCTCGTCTGGCGGGGAATGTCCGGGTCGGGGAGGGAAGCTTCATCGGGATGGGAGCCAACGTCATCCAGGGGCGGACGATCGGCCGCTGGACCACGGTGGGAGCAGGCGCGGCCGTAGTGCGCGACCTGCCTGACCATGTCACCGCGGTCGGCGTGCCGGCTCGAGTCATCAAGAGAAAGGCGGACGGAGAGGATGGATAAACCCGCGATCCACGGCGGCAAGCCGATGTTCGAGCAGAGGGTCAACATCGTCCGACCAGTCCTGCCCCGGCTAGAGACCATGGCGGCCGACATCCAGGGCTTCCTGAGCACCGGCATGGTCACCAAGGGCGTCCACCTGAAACGGTTCGAGGAAGCTTGCGCCGAGCACCTGGGCGTCAAGCACGCGGTGGGCGTCTCCAGTTGCACCTCCGGCTTGATGCTGGCCTACCCGGCTCTGGGCCTGGCTGGCTGCGAGGTCCTCGTGCCCAGCTTCACCTTCATGGCCAGCGTCAGCTCCATGGTGTGGAACCAGATGACTCCGGTCTTTGTGGATATCGACTACCAGTCGGCCAATGTCGACCCGGCCTCGCTGGAGGCGGCCATCACCCCTCGAACACGCGCCATCGTGGCTGTGCACACCTTTGGCAACCCGGCTCAGGTCGAAGCCCTCGAGGCTCTGGCCCGCAAGCACAATTTGAAGGTGGTGTATGATGCGGCCCATGGTTTTGGCTCGCTCTATCAGGGTAAGACCCTGGGCCGCTTCGGGGACGTGCAGGCCTACAGCCTGAGCCCCAGCAAACTGGTGATCGCGGGCGAGGGGGGAATTGTGGCCACCAACTCGGACGAGGTGGCCGCGTACGTCCGCCTGGGTCGCGAGTATGGCAACGATGGCAAATATGACAGTGCCTTCGCCGGGATGAATGCCCGCCTGGGCGAGTTCAACGCCGTGCTGGGCCTGGCCAGCCTGAGCATGCTCGACCAGGCGGTTCGACGGCGCAACGAGTATGTGGAGATCTACCGCCAGCAGCTCCATCAGGTTCCCGGCCTCAGCTTCCAGTCGGTGGCCAGCGGGAATCGAAGCTCTTACAAGGACTTCTGTCTCATGGTGGAGAGCGAACGCTTCGGGCTGAGTCGCGATCGGCTCAGCGAGGCCCTGCAGGCCGAGAACATCGACACTCGGCACTACTTCGACCCGGCCGCCCACAACCAGACAGCCTACCGGAAGTTCTACACCGGGCAACCACTGCCCCAGACCGCTCGACTCGAGAAGGAGGCGCTCAGCCTGCCCCTCTGGTCTGAGATGGACGAGGGGGTGATCGAGAAGATCGCCCGGGCTATCGTCCGCATCCACGAGCACGCCGTAGCCGCCAAAGCTTAGTGCCGACCAGCAGGCAGGCCCATTCCACCCGGTAGCTTCTTTTCAAGACGGTTTGCAGGACAAAGTATATTTGTAACAGAAAGTTCTTTCCATGACCAGAATGCAACGCTTGCTCTCGCTTGCCGCCTGGGGCTACCTGGGATGCCTGCTCCTTCTCCCGCTGGTCTGGGCCTGGCGGGGGGAGCGGCAGTGGCTGCTGGCTCTGTTGAGGTACTCGCCGGCCCTCTGCTATCTGATTCCCCTGGCCCTCCTGCTGGGGCTGGGCCTGGTCACCAAAAAGCCCATCCCTCGTCTCCCCCTGGTGGCATCCGCACTGGTGGTGCTGGCCCTCTACGCCAGCCCCGTGCTCAGTCTGAGCTCACCAGGCCGCGGCCAGCTGAAGGTTTTGACCTACAACATCCTGGCCGGTCGCATGCAGGAGTCGGATGAGCTCTCCCGATTCCTCAAGCGTCAGAACTGCGACCTGATCCTGCTTCAGGAGGTCTACACGGCTCCCTTCAGAGCAGATCCGCTGCCACCCATCCAGGCCGCGCTGGGCGATTTCCATATGGTGCGCGGCGGCGAAGTCGGCGAACTGGTCATCTTCTCACGCTTCCCGATCCGAAAGTGGCAGGAATTCGAGCTGGGCTACAGCCGACCGGGCCTGTGGGCGGACGTCGAGATGGGCGAAAAGGTGGTGCGCGTCTACAATGTGCACTACGACCACTTCGACAAACTGCGCACACGCGGGGTACGGAAACTCCTGCGCGAGACGGCCATGGCCCGATTCAAGCAGACCAACCAGCTGGAAGCCGAATTGAGCCGTTGGGACGGACCGGTCATCCTGGCCGGCGACTTCAACAGCCCGCCCGACTCGGACACCCCTACCCGTCTGAGGACCCGCCTGCAGGACGCCTTTGCCCTGTCCGGGCGCGGGTTGGGGCAAACCTTTCCCAGCTTCTTCCCCCTCTGGCGCATCGACTACGTCTATGCCAGCCGCCACTTTGCCGTCAGGCAAGCGAGTCCGGTGCGGGTGACCTGGTCGGATCACCGACCGGTGCGAGCCGAGCTCGACCTGATTTGACCCGGCTGCTCTGGGCCTATCTAGGCCTCTTGTTGCTTCTGCCCTGCCTTTGGGCCTGGCTGGGCGAGCGGCACTGGCTGCTGGTGCTGCTGCGTTACCTCCCCGCCGTCTGCTATCTCGTTCCGCTCCTCTTGATCTTGCTGGTCAGAAGGCCTCTGCCGCCTGCGCTCGTGCTGTTGACCCTGCTGGTCTACCTCGGCCTCTACTCGGGCCTGGCTCTGAACTGGCCTCGCTCGGGCCAGTTGAAGGTGCTGACCTGGAACATCCATGCTGGCGTTGACGGCCTCAAACAGGTGCAGGAGACTCTCCTCAGCCAGGCAGCCGACATCGTGCTGCTCCAGGAAGCGCGCCGGCCGGCTCGAGGTGGAGAAGACCCGCTCCCCCGACTGACGGAGGGCTATCACTTCGCCCGCGGGGGCTCGGCGGGCGAGTTGGCCATCTTGAGTCGGTCTCCCATCCTGCGCAGCGGCGAGTTGCCTTCGGCGGGGTGGCGGCCTGGACTTTTCGCCGACCTCGACCTTGGCCAGGCCCGCCTGCGAGTCATCAACGTGCACTATTTGACCGGAGCTCCGGGGCAACACCTTGGCTCCAGCCGACAAGGGAGGCGCGCCTACCTGGTGAGCACCGCCGAAGTGCGCCGCCAGCAGACCATGGCCCTCGAAAAGGCACTGGAGGGCTGGACCGGCGGGGTTCTCATCGGGGGCGACTTCAACAGTCCGCCCGGTTCGTTCACGCACAGAAGGCTGTCGTCTCGCTGGCACGACTCCCACGCTCGCGCCGGACTCGGCTTCGGTCTGACCTACCCGGCCCGCACGCCGCTCTGGCGCATCGATTTCCTGTTCTCGAGCATGACTCCACTCAGCTCGCTTTCGCTCGAGACGCAGGGCTCGGACCACCGGATCGTGGTGGCCGAGTATTGAAGGGGGTTTTTAAAAAGCCGGGAACCCCAGACCGTGGCCTCAGCCCTGCCCATTTACCAGGTGGATGCTTTCACTCACCAGCCCTTCCGGGGCAACCCGGCCGGCGTCTGCATCACCGATCAGCCGCTGAGCCAGGCCCTGATGCAGCAGATCGCGGCCGAGCTCAATCTCTCCGAGACCGCTTTCGCGGTCCCCGAGGGTGCCGAGGGCTCGTATCACCTGCGCTGGTTCACCCCGGTCTGCGAGGTCAAGCTGTGCGGGCACGCCACCCTGGCCACCGCCAAGGTGCTGTTCGAAAGCACCGCTTTGAGCCAGGTGCGCTTTCGCACCCTGAGCGGCGAGCTGCAGGTGGTGCGTCAGGGGGATCAGCTCACCATGGCCCTGCCGGTCGACTCTCCCGAGCCGGTTCCCCATCCCATCGGGCTCAATGAAGCCCTGGGTGCTCAGACCATCTCCGAGCTGCGGTTGGGACGCGACAGTCGCAAGCTGCTGGTGCGACTGGACAACCCGGCCGAGCTCGTGCCGCTGAGACCGAACTTCGGGCTGCTGGCCGAGTTGGAGCGGCGACTCGAGCTGAACGGCTTCATCGCAACCTGCGAAGGAGCCGGCGAGACCCATTTCATGTCCCGCTTTTTCGGGCCCGGAGTGGGCATCAACGAAGACCCGGTGACCGGCTCGGCCCACACCTTGCTAGCCCCCTACTGGTCGCGCAAGCTGGGCCTGCGCCGCATGCACGCCTACCAGGCTTCGCCGCGCGGTGGCTGGCTGGATGTGGAGCTGTTCGATGACCGGGTGGAGCTGACAGGCTCGGCCGTGATTGTCATGGAGAGCCGGCTCTTTACCAACGGGACATAACGTGCGCCGTCTGGCCATGATCGCCCGCTGGAAGCCGGTTCACCTGGGCCACGCAGCCGTGCTGCAGGCCCTGGTGGAGCAGGCCGAGGAGGTACTCATCGGAATCGGCAGCTCCAACAAGTATGACGCCGCCAATCCCTTCACGCCGTCCGAGTCGGCCGAGATGATCGCTCTGGTGCTGCCCGGCGCCTCCAACTACCGCCTGCTGGAAGTGCCCGACCTGGGCCACGGTCCCAGCTGGAGGGCCATGGTGACCGAGATGCTCGGGCCGCTCGACCTCTTCGTGACCGCAAACGACTACGTCCAAAGCCTGCTCGAGCAAGACTACCGGGTGGCGCACCCGGTCACCCTGGTGCCTCCCCACCGAAGGGTGGCCGTGGATGCCACCATGGTGCGGCGGGCCATGGCCCGCGGAGAAGATTGGGAGGAGCTGGTTCCGGCGGTGGTGGCCACCTACCTCAAGAGAAACGGGTTGGTGGAGCGGCTGGTGCGCGAGTTCGGAGACGTGCTGCGGTGAGGGTCGGGACTTACGAAGTTATCCGGGAACTGGGCGAGGGTGGTTTTGCCACCACCTACGAAGCGCGCCACAGCCTGCTGGGCACCCGGGCCTGTCTCAAGGTCTGTCGTCAGGCCAGCGACGAAGACCTGATGCTGGAGGAGGCCCGCATCCTGTGGGACCTGCACCACCCCTCGCTGCCCACGCTGCGTGACGTGTTGCGCGACCCGGCCGGACGGCTCACCCTGGTGATGCGCTTCGTGGAGGGCCAGTCGCTGGAGGCGGCTACCCCCATCGACCTGGCCACCGCCGTCCAGGTGCTGGGGCGACTGCTGCGGGCCCTGCGGGTGCTGCACCACCGGGGCATCGTGCACAACGACGTCAAGCCGGCCAACATCGTGCTCGAGCCCGACCGCCACGGGGTGGTGCTGGTCGACTTCGGGGTCTCCACCGTGCGCCCCCGGGCCAGCTCCTCGGCTCCGGGCTTCTCGGACGTGTTCGCCGCTCCGGAGGTGGTCGAGGGGCGTCCCCCCTTGCCCGAGTCCGACCTCTATTCGCTGGGCCTGTCGGTTCTGAGCGCGCTGGGCGGCGATCCCGAGAGCCGCGTTCTGCCCGAGGGCGTGAGCGAGCCTTTCCTGGAGCTGCTGGTGGCGCTCACGCGCAGGGCCCCCGAACGTCGGCCCCGCTGGGGACACGAAGATCCGCTGCGCTGGCTGGACCGGCTGATGCCCGCGCTCCCTCCTGCGCGCTCACGCTATTCCAGCGAGTAGAGCAGGGCCGTGCAGTCGATGGTATCGCCCAGGCTGACCGTTCCGCCCGAGCGATCATGGATCCCGCGGCTGGGCACGAAGAAGATCGTGTTCCCCTGTCCGTCTTCGAAGTACCAGTCGCGGGCAACCCGGACCCGCTCGCTTTCCGTCAGGCCGTAGCGCGCCTGCACGGCGTCGGCAAACTTCTGCACCGCCGCCAGGCACTTGCCCTCCACCAGCGGCAGCACAGGCCACATCTCGTCATTCCTGGCGATTTGGCCGGACTCGTTGGTGGCCTTCATGCTGGCCAGCTGGCGGGCTCGCATGAGAGCCAGCACCGTGCGCTCCTTATCCTTGGGAGTACGAGCGACCACCAGGTCGCCCTCGCGGCCATGCACGTGAACGCGCTCGAGCCCCATGGTTTGCTTGAGCTGCAGCGCACCGGCCAGCAGGTTGACTGGCTTCTCCAAAATCTCACGGTCGGAGCCGCTGACCGGTCCACTGTAGGCGGGCTCGAGATGCTCGAGCAGGGCAGGGACCTCAACTGAGTTGAGCGACATCGAATCCACGAAGGGGGCTACCTGCTCCATCACCGCCTTCTCATTGGCCGGGTCCTTGGGCTTGACATACTGCAGGTGGAAGAGGCACTCGGGGTTGGCCTGCTTCATCACCGACAGATCCCGAGCCAGCTCGCCTGCCAGGGTCAAATCTCCCCTGGTCAGATAGTGCGTTCCCGCGAAGAAGAAGAGCTGCTTGCCCTGGATGGTCTGCCGCAGCACCTCATCGGAGGCCGTCCCAAAACCGATCTCCTGATTCCCCGGCGTGCTCAGGATGACTCGCCCGCTGGGCCCTCCCGCCTTGCTGGAATACTCGGCGATGTAATTGACCCGGTCGTGCTGGGCGGGATCCACCGCCTGCCGGGGTGTGCGCTGGCGCCCCTGCTCGTCAAGCACGGCCACTTGCGGATGCATTCCGGCCGCCACTGTGGGGGGCAGACCGCCCAGGGCCCAGAAGGCAGCTCGCACGTTGGGCTGCATGGCGGCCAGATTGGCGCAGAAGGCACCGGCTCCGCCCATGGCCTGGCTGGTAAAAACCATCTGATGGCGCAGGGTGCGGGTCAACCAGTCGGCTGCACGGGCGTCCAGGTTGAGCTGCTCGGAGGCGCCCTGGCCGTTCAGGGCGGCTGAAAGACCCTCCACCACGGCCGGCTCGGCCCCCTCGCTCAGACGAAGACGCTCGAGCAGCGTCGGGGTCAGCGAGAACTTGGCGTCGGTCAGGCGGGTGAAGCCAAAGAGAGCCTCGGTCGGAACCGGCTTGAGACGCTGAGCCCTCTCGGCCCGATCGATGGCGCGCACCATGTCGCTGGTCTGGACCCGGGCATCCAGCTCGCGAGCGATGAGCAGCTCGGTGCGGGCCAGCTTTCCCAGGGGCTCATCCAGAGCCAGGCCCCGGCTGGCAAAGTGAGCCTCGGCCTCGCGCTGGGCCGCTCGGGGCCAGTTCAGGTCATGGAGGGTCAGCAGGACGGGGGTTCCGGCCAGCGGCAGCGTGACCGGGGCGATGGCCGAGCGCAACAGCGCCGACACGCAAAAGAGCGGCATCGACGTGGGGTAGAAGATGTCCCGGGCAGGATCGCTCGTGGGGACAGGACCCGCGGCCGACCGGGGACGGGAGGTCCAGGACACAGCCGTGGCGAGCGGGGTGACTTGCATGCATGGCGAGTATGCCCACCGGGGCGGAAAGAAGCCTGAAAGCGGAGAACGCAGCAATCATGGAACTCACCTTTGAGCTCAACGGCCAGCCGGTGTCGGTCGAGTGCCCTCCCGCGGCCAGCCTGCTCGAAATTTTGCGTGAATCGTTGGGCATCCTGTCGGTCAAGAACGGCTGCGCCCCGATGGGCCAGTGCGGCTGCTGCCTGGTGCTGGTGGACGGGCGTCCCCTGACAAGTTGCGCCATCAAGGCCGAGAAAGCGCAGGGGCGTAGCGTGCAGACCCTGGAGGGCCTCTCCTCCGAGCTGCGCGAGCGTTACGCCCGCGCCTTCGTGGCCACGGCCGGCATGCAGTGCGGTTTCTGCATCCCCGGCATGGTGCTGCGGGCCCACGCGCTGCTCGAGAAGAACCCATCCCCCACCCGCATCGAGATGGCGCGAGCCCTGGATGGCCACCTGTGCCGCTGTACCGGCTACCTCAAGATCTTCCAAGCGGTGGAGGCCATGACCCGGGACGCCGAGCCCTGCCAGGATGGCCGGGTGGGCTGCTCGCTGGGCCGCTACGACGGGGTACGCCAGGCGCTGGGCGAGCGGCCCTACGTGGACGACCTGGTCTTCCCCGGCATGCTGCGCGGCGCGCTGGTCTTCTCTCCCCACGCCCGGGCGCGCGTGAAAAAGATCCGCGTGGAGACGGCCCGCACGCTTCCCGGCGTGGTGGCCGTGGCCACCGCCGCCGACGTTCCCGGCGAGCGCTGGTACGGCCTGGTGCTGTCCGACTGGCCCGGGCTGGTGGCCGAGGGCGAAGAGGTGCGCTGCGTGGGGGACGTGCTGGCGGCCGTGGCCGCGGTTGACGAAGCCACCGCCCGGGCTGCCGCGGCCCTGGTCGAGGTGGAGTACGAGCCCCTCGAGCCGGTGCTGGAGGCCGAGGCCGCCCTGAGTGCTCCGCCTGTCAACCCGCGCCAACCCGGCGGCAACGTCCTGTCGCACACCCGGGTGGAGCGGGGGGACGTGGCCGCCGGCCGGGCCGCCAGCGCCCACGTGGTGGAGGGCGTCTGGACCACCCAGCGCATCGAGCACTGCTTTCTCGAGCCAGAGAGCGCGGTGGCCGTGCCGCTCGAAGGCGGGGTCAAGCTGTATACCCAGGGCCAGGGCATCTTCGACGATCGGCGCCAGGTAGCGAGTTTCCTGGGCCTTGCCCAGGAGCAGGTCGAGGTGGAGCTGATACCCAACGGCGGCGCCTTCGGGGGCAAGGAGGACATGTCGGTGCAGGCCCAGACCGCCCTGTTGGCGGTGCTGACCGGCAAACCTGTCAAGCTGACCCTGGATCGACTCGAGTCCATCCGCCTGCATCCCAAGCGCCATCCCATCCGCATGCGCTACGCCGTGGGCTGTGACGCCGAAGGCCGCCTGACCTTCGTGCAGGCCGACCTGCTGGGAGACAGCGGAGCCTACGCCTCGGTAGGCATGAAGGTGCTCGAGCGGGCCGCCGGCCACGCCTGCGGGCCGTACCGGGTGCCCAACGTGGAGGTCGAGTCGCGCGCCGTCTCCACCAACAACCCGCCCTGCGGAGCTATGCGCGGTTTCGGGGTCAACCAGACCGCCTTCGCCATCGAAGGCTGTCTGGACGAGCTGGCGGCCCGGGTTGGGCTGGATGGCTGGGAGATCCGCTGGCGCAATGCGCTCCAGGTGGGAGACGCCTTCTCCACCGGCCAGGTGCTCTCCAAGTCAGTGGGGATCAAGGCTACCCTGCTGGCGGTCAAGGAGGCCTATTACGGTGCCCTGAGCGCTGGCCAGGCGGTAGGCATCGCCTGCGGGTTGAAGAACTCGGGCCTGGGCAACGGAGCCCGCGAGTGGGGCAAGGCCCGACTGGTGGTCGAGCCCGACGGCACCATCTCGCTTTACAACGGCTACACCGAGATGGGCCAGGGCCTTTTGACCGTGCTGGTGCAGTGCGCCGTGGAGGTGACCGGACTCTCGGCCTCTCTGTTCCGACCCCGGGTGGACTCGACCTTCGCGCTGGGCTGCGGCCAGACCACCGGCTCGCGCGCGACGCTCTTCGGGGGCCGGGCGGTGGTGGCGGCGGCCGAGAAGCTGAAGGCCGACCTGGATTCCGGGCTCGGGCTGTGCGATCTGACCGGGCGGGTCTACGCCGGGGACGTGCTTACCGAGGATACCACCCGCCCCGGAGCCCTGGGCCCCATCAAGACCCACACCACCTTCGCCTACGCCACCCAGGTGGTGCTGCTCGACGGCGAGGGGCGTCTGGAGCGAGTGGTGGCCGCTCACGACGTGGGTCGTGCCATCAACCCGGCTCTGTGCGAGGGGCAGATCGAGGGGTCGATCCACATGGGCCTGGGCTATGCTCTCAGCGAGGAGCTCCCCTGCCAGGATGGCCACCCGGTTCCCCGAGACCTCCGCACGCTGGGGGTGCTGCGCCCTCGCGACATGCCGCCGGTGGACGTAATCCTGGTGGAGGATCCCGAGCCGGAAGGGCCGTTCGGGGCCAAGGGGGTGGGGGAGATCGGGCTGGTGCCCACGGCCGCCGCCGTGGCCGGGGCGCTGGAGCGCTTCGATGGGGTGCGACGCCGCACGCTGCCGATGAAGGACAGCCCGGCCGCGCGGGCTTTGAGCGTGGGCAAGCTCAAGGGGGATCGAGCAAGCTGGCGCTGATGTTGTCCAGCTGAGCCTCAGCGCTTGGGCTTGCCCTGTCGCACCTTGCGCAACTCCTGCTCGTTCACGATGGGAGCGGCATACTTCAAGCTGGCTACCTGGGGCTGCTCGGTCTCGGCGAGCAGGCTTCGGGCGCCTTCCGAAGTGGTGATCGAGTCGGCCACCGCGATGAACTTCTCGCCCCCGGCGCGGTAGTTCACCGAGCTGACCATGGCCACGTCCGGCTTCTTCTCGGCGATGCAGACCGGGCACGAGCCCTCCTGAGGCAGATCGGTGCCGCAGGTGGGGCACTTGCGATTCTGGGGCAGCTCGGCATCTTCTTGACCGCGACTTCGCTGCTGGTGCGGGTCAGGGTTCCACTGCTGCTCGCCGGTCGGCTGCACCCGGTGCTTCTCGGCCTCTCGCACAAGCTTCAGGCCGGTCGACTTGCGAATGCCGGTCCAGTCCACATCGTCCTCGCCCACGTCGTCAGGCAGCTGCAGGCCAAAGGCCTGGGCGCGCGAGTGCAGCTCGTGCAGGTCCTCGTTCTCTCCGGGCTGATGAGACTGGGCGTCCTGAGCATTGCTGGGGGCCGGCCGGGCGGGAGCCGAGCCGGCATGACCGCCGGGCAGACCCGGGGTAAAGATGACGTTGCGACCACCGAACTGGCGTACCCCTGGCGCTCCAGCCTGAGGGTCGACGCCCTCTCCGCCCCGGGAGGGCATTCCGGACACTGTGCCTGAGCTGCCGCCCGAGCCGCCTGTGCCTCCCGAGGAAACCACTCCCCTGGCCCCCTGGGGCCCGGGTCCGGAGGAACCGAGTTGGGCCGTCCCGCCGCCTCCCGAGCCGGCCTTGCCCGTCTGCCGGGGTGAGCCCTGCCCTTGAGCCGGCGCCTGGAACTCCATGCGGCCCTGGCGCTGAGGAGCGGCCTGTGCGCCTCGGGGCAGATGAGCCGAGCCACGCGGCTGCTCGGACTGAACCCGGGGCTGATTCTGTGCCTCGGCTCTGGCCGGAGCGCGCTCCAGGGGTGCCCTGGGCGTGGGCGGAGTGCCCCGCGCCGGAGCCTGCGCCTGGCTGCGCTCGGCCGCCGGTTTGGGCTGGCTCGGCTGCTGAGGCGGGGTCTCGGCCTTCGCCTGGGCGCGCTCTTGAGGAGCCCTGGGCGTGGGCGGAGTGCCCCGCGC
>BTUM01000064.1:0-46839 GCA_045863235.1 Candidatus Xenobia bacterium
TCTCGGCCTTCTCTTCGGCCTTCTCGGGCTCGGTCGCTACCGGCTCCGCTTTCTCCGCCTTCTCGGGCTCGGTCGGCACCGGCTCAACCTTCTCCTCGGCCTGAACGCGCTCAGCCTTCTCCTGGGCCCTTTCGACCTCCGCGGCTTTCTCTTCGGCCTTCTCGGGCTTGGCAGCCACCGGCTCGGCCTTCTTCTCGGCCTTCTCGGGCTCCACGGCCACCGGCTCGGCCTTCGACCCGACATCGGGCTTGCCATCGGTCTCGGGCTTCTTCGCGACCGGTGACTTCCCCGCCTCGGGCGCAATCAGCTCGGGTCGCGGCGCGGGAGGCCCGCCCGCCTTCACCGGCGCCTTGGCGGGCTCCGCTGTCTTGGCAGGCTCGGCCTTGGCAGCCGTCTTGGCAGCGTCGGAAGCCGCCACGGTCTGCACCACCTTACGCACGATGGTGCCGTCGGGACGCTTGACGACCAGCACCTTCTTGACCACGCCGCCCTTGACCGGAGTCGCAGCTTCACCCTCCGGTTTCTTGGCCACCGCCGTCTTGGCCGAACCGGACTTGGCGGCCGCGGTCGACCTGGCTGCAGCCGCGGGCACCTTGGCCGGCTCGAGCGCCCGGGCTGTCACCGTCGGGCAGAGGGCGCACTCGGAAACCCGAATGGCGGGCCCAAGATCCAACCTGTAACTGCCCGCCTCCAGCACCACCTGGGCATGTCCCTCGGCGGTGACGCCCTCTTCGGTGATGCGCAGGTCCTTGAAGAAAGGTTGAGCCGCGGTGAGCCATTCCTTCAAGATTGGCAGATAGCGCTTGACCTCGGCCGCGAAGGCATCGCGCGAGGCCGGTTTGAGCTCGGCGAACTCGGACAGAAAGACATAGCCCCGAAAAGGGGCCCCGGCCATGCGCAAGAGCCGCGAGTGACGACGGGGCGAAGGCTTGCTGGTGGTATCGCCCACGAAAAAAACCGAGCGCAAGTTGCCGATGGCCGGGTTGGAGCGGGAAGTCTCCAGGGCCGTCAGCGCCTGGCAGAGCAGGTTCTCCACGTCGGTGAGACTGGCGTCGCTCTTCCAGAGAGCCTTCGTCTTGGCGTCCAGAGAGCCGGTCTCAGACGCTGCCGCGGCCGAGGTGCCCGCGAAGAACTCCAACAGGTAGATCAGGTTCTCGCGCAACGCCAGGAAAGCCGTGCGGGGGGCGTCCAGGTCGAGTGACTCGGACAGCTTGCTCAGCAGGTGCTGTACGTGCGCCGGAGCCCCTGGTGGGCTCTTCGGTGCGACCTGACCTTTCAGGCTCTCTGCCAAGTTACCGTTCCCAGCTCAGAAGCGCGGCTCACATTTCGCTGACGAACTGGACCATCGGCATGAAGCAAGCCAGGGTGATAAAACCCACGATGCAGCCCATGATCGCCAACATGAGCGGCTCGATGGCAGAAGCCATGGTGTCCATCATCATCTCGGCTTCGTCTTCGTAGAGTTTGGCCACGCGCGACATCATGTCGGCGACCTTACCGGACTCCTCGCCCACTTTGATCATCTGGATGGCGGCTCGACCAAAGGTCTCGTGTTTCTCCAGGCTGGCCGCCAGGCTCATCCCGTCCATCAAGGAGTAACGCGCGCGCTTGAGCTTTTGTCGAATGGACGTGTTGCCGGCGACTCGCTCGCAGGACTCGAGCGATTCGGCGATCGAGATGCCGGCGTCCATCATGGTCGCCATCGTGTAGAGAACGCGGGCATGCGTGCTGATGCGGATCACCGAGCCAATCAGCGGAATCTTCAAGATGTTCTCGTCGAACCAGATCTTGAAGGGCGACTGATCCCCCATCGAATTGAGCACGAACCGGAAACCGACCGAGCCGGCCAGGATCGAGAGGATCAGCGTCCCCATGACCCAGGGGTTCTGAGCCGTGTCGACGAGCCAGATCAGCAACTTGGTGACCGCTGGCAGGGTGACGCCCGCGGTTTCGAAGATGGGTCGCATCATCGGCACGACGTAGAAGACGAACAGGCAGATGATGGCCAGACAGCAGATAGCCAGCACGCTGGGATAGGCAAAGGTGGATTGCACCCGCTTGCGGATGCGAACCGACTTTTCCAGCAGGGTAGAAAGCTTGCCCAGAGCCACCTCGAGTCGACCCGAGGTTTCGCCGGCCTTGACCAGGGCGACGTAAATCTCCCCAAAGATCTTCGGGTGCTCGGAAAGGGCTCGCGAGAGGGGCTTGCCGCCTTCGATGGCAATGGAAACGCGGGCCAGAATCGTATTCAGCGGCTTACAGTCGCCTTTGCCGAGAAATCGCACGGCGCGATGAATGGAGATGCCCGAGCCAATCATGGTCGCGAGCTGGCGGGTGTAGATCGAAAGTGAGTCAAGCGGCACACGAACCGACTCGCGGCCGATCTTCTCGAGAATGGACGTATCTTGCTCGGAAATCTCGAGAACGGACTTGTAGATCTTCCGCAAACGAGTCTGAGCCATCTGGAGGCCATCGGCATGCACGCTGCCTTCGACCACTTTGTCATTCATATCTAGAGCTTTGAACCGGAAGGTAGCCAACCGTCACTCTCCTACCACAAGTTCCCACCCGGCGGAACAATGGAGGTTATTACTTCTGAGCCAGCCGTCTTACTCCTCTATGAATGCGTTCCGGCAGGGTTCCTGCGTCGGCGCCCAAAGACTGGCCCCGTGGTCGAGGTGGTGATGACGGCTGCCCACGCCGGATACGACAGCGAGCAGGTTCCCCTCGGCGGGGGGGCAGCCATCTGCGAGCGCTTGTGCCGAAGCTGGTCGGGTCGGCCGGTGACTCTGCTGGGAAGCGGACCCCAGGCCCCACCGGGAGTAAACTACCGCCAGTTCGACCTGCTGGCCGGACGACACCCGGCCACCCTCAAGGAGCTGGCTTATGCTCGCTTCTGCCGCCGGTTCGAGCGAGCTTGCACCGAAGCCATCCTGGCCCACCCCGGGCCGGCGGTCGTACTCAGCCACGACGTCTCCGAGGGGCCCGACTTCGCCCGGCTGGCCGGGGCCGGCATTCCCTCGACCTGCATCCTGCACGTGGACGTGGTGGAATTCTTCTGCCGGATGTACCTGCGCGGCTGGGTGCGACCCGAGTGGGCCACCGCCCTCCACCGCCGGACCCGTCGCTGGCCTATCTGGCCCGACGTGCTCCGACTGGTGCTCGACAAGCAAGCGGACGCGGCGTTCCACAGCCATCTGGTGGCTCCCTCCCCGGGAATGCGTGGCCCTCTCGAGCGCTGCTACTTCTCTCCCCGGGTGGCGGTCATCCCCTGGGGCTCCCAGCCTCCTCCTTCCCCGTCCGAGCTCGAGCCCGTCCGGGCCCAACTTCGCCAGGAATGGAGCCTGGGGACCTCTCCTCTGCTGGTCACCCTCTCCCGCATCTCCCCCGAGAAAGGTCAGGACATCCTGCTGCAGGCCCTGCTCCAGGCGGAGGAGCGGGGCCAGATCCCCGGACCCCTGACGCTGGCGATCATCGGCTCGGCCGCTTACATGGGAGGGAAAGCGTTCTTTGCCAGGCTGCGGGGCCTGGCCAGCCGGCTGAATCGGGTGCGCGTGATTTTCCCTGGCCACCTGGGGGGGCTGAACAAGCACGCAGCCCTGAGCCTGGCGGACCTGATGGTGGTCGCTTCCCGCCACGAAAGCTACGGGCTGACGACCATGGAGGCCATGGCCGTCGGGCTACCCGTGGTGGCCCTGGAGAGCCACGGGACGCGAGCCACGCTGGCCCACGGCGGAGGAGTGCTGGTGGACTCGCCCGAGCAGCTCTGGCCCAGCATTCAAGCCCTGCTGGGAGCCCCTGCTCGACGTCAGGAGTTGTCCCGCCAGGCCCTCGAACTTGCCACCCGGGAAACCTTCGAGCAGGCTTCCGAGCGACTCTACGAGCTGCTCCAGCTCAGTGCACGCCAGCCGGAGAGACCCGGTCGAGCTCGCTGAGCACGTGCTCGAACTCCGAGCGGAAGCGCTCGGGAGAAATCTTGGCCGTGCTCGCCAGCAGGGCCAGCTTGTCCGGATCCTCAAAGTCGGCCCGGTTGAGGCGGATCATGTACTCGCGGGCGATCTTGAAGCTGAGCGAGCTCACATCCACCTTGCGAACGCGAACCCGATTGGTCTCGGGGTCGAGCAACTCCTCGAAGGTCATAGGCACGATGCGATCACCCTGGATGGTGATCATGGCGTTGCTGCCGCCGCTCTCGAGGAAGTCCACGGCCCCGTAACCCAGGTTGCGCGTGTAGTCGATGTCGTAGGCGCAAGGCTCCACGGAGCGCAGTTCGTAACCCAGCTCCTGGTCCACGATGGTCAGCTTGATGCCGAACTCCTCCAGCCGGCGGCGCACCGCGTACTTCACGATGTCCGAGAAGTTGAGCTCGGCCAGGCGCAGGTGCCCGTGCTCGTCGCGCTCGAGGTCCTGGTTGAAGGGAATGATCTTCTTGATCTCCTCGGGGGGCACGAACTCCATGAACCCCTCGGCCACGATGGCCACCCCGTGAGGCCGGCCCAGGGCCAGACGCTTGATGATCGAGCCGGCGATGGTGTCCACGATGACGGGCACCGAGATGCGGTTGCCCAGCTCAAATTCCTCGGGAATCAAAGTGATCGTGGCTGAAGCGGACTTGCCGATGCCCAGCGCCAGGTGGCCGGTCTTGCGGCCCATGGCCACCACGATGAACCAGCGTCCGGTGCTGCGAGCGTCGGTATACAGCGTTCCCACGATGGCCGCTCCTTCCGAGCGGGCCGACTCGAAGCCGAACGTAGGGATGCCGGCAGGCAGAGGCAGGTCGTTGTCGATGGTCTTGGGGACGTGGGCAAAGTGGAGCTCATGCCCGAGGTACTTGCGCGAATACTCCGAGATCCGGGTGGCCGAGAACAGCGTGTCGTCCCCGCCGATGGTTACCAGGTGGGTGATCTCCAGGTTGCGCAGGGTCTCGACGGTGGTGCGAAGCTTGTCCTCATCGCGAGTGGGATTGGCCCGGCTGGTGTGCAGGATGCTGCCTCCCAGGCGGTGGATGCGGCTGATCTTGGGCAGGGTGAGGAACTCGATCTTGGTGTCGCCGTTCATGAGATGACGAAAGCCGTCATAGAAGCCGATGACCGAGTGACCCCGCTTGATCACTTCGATGGTGACCGAGCTGATCACCGAGTTGATGCCGGGAGCAGGGCCGCCGCCGACCAGGATCCCGTAATTGCGTCGAGTCCGCATGAAGAATGCCTTCCTGGGTTCTAAGAACGAAGAGCATTCTGTTCTCGCCGCGGGCAGCCCTGCTTGCCCTCGATTTCGGCAGGGCCCGGACGCTGCGCGTCAAAGGCGCCGCCCCATGCAGACAATCGAGTTGAGCCGGCTCGGGCCCGTGGCCCGGGTGGAGATGAACCGCCCCGAGAATCACAACGCCTTCAACCTGGTCTTGATCGAGGAGCTCTCCCGACTCTTCGCACAACTCTCCCAGGACCCGGAGGTGCGGGTCATCGTCCTGGCCGGCAAGGGCAAGCATTTCTCGGCCGGGGCGGACGTGGAATGGATGAAGGCCCAGGCCCACGCCACCTGGGACGAGAATCGCACCACCGGAAGAGCCATGGCTGCTCTGTTCGAGTCCATCGACCGCTGTCCCAAGCCGGTGGTGGCTCGCGTCCAGGGCGCCGCCCTGGGAGGTGGCAGCGGGCTGGTTTGCGCGGTGGACCTGGCGGTGGCCTCGCCCGACGCCCGCTTCGGCTTTACCGAAGTGCGGCTGGGCATCATCCCGGCCGTCATCAGCCCGTTCGTCATCCGCAAGCTGGGCATCTCCCAGGCTCGAGCCCGCTTCCTCACCGGAGAGCGCTTCGGAGCCGAGGAGGCCCTGCGCATCGGGATGTTGCACGCCGTGTCCGAAGACCTGGACGGCGAGTTGGACAAAGTTGTCCAGAGCCTGCTGGCCAGCGCCCCGGGCGCCCAGGCCCGCACCAAGGAGCTGGTGCGCCACGTCGCCAACCTGGCTCCCGACCAGCAGGCCGAGTACACCGCCGAGCAAACCGCCGCCGCCCGGGCCGCCGAGGAAGGTCGCGAGGGGCTGGCAGCTTTTCTGGAAAAGCGCAAGCCGAGCTGGCAGAGTTAGAGTGGAGTGCTGAAGGTCTTGCAGGACCCTCAGCACGGAGCGCTCAACACACGAGCAGAGTGCTGAAGCCCAACACAGTATCTTGTGGTGGCGGAGTTCTGCTTCGACACCACAACCGGTTTTGCTAGAGCGGAATGTTCCCGTGCTTTCGGTCGGGCCGGGTGGTGCGCTTGCCCGACAGCGTGTCCAGCGCCTCGATCAGGCGCCAGCGGGTGTTCTTTGGCATGATGACGTCGTCCACGTAACCGCGTGAGGCGGCCACGTAGGGCGAGGCGAAGCGCTCGGCATACTCTTCGGTCAGCTCCTGGCGGCGCGATTCCACGTCTTCGGCCTTCTCCAGCTCTTGCCGGAAGATGATGTTGATGGCTCCCGCCGGCCCCATCACGGCGATCTCGGCCGTGGGCCAGGCCAGGTTCACATCCGCCCGGATGTGCTTGGAGCACATCACGTCGTAAGCCCCGCCGTAAGCCTTGCGCAGGATCACCGTCAACTTGGGCACGGTGGCTTCGCAGAAAGCGTAGAGCAGCTTGGCCCCGTGCTTGATGATCCCCCCATACTCTTGCTGGGTGCCCGGAAGAAAGCCGGGAACGTCAACCAGCGTGATCAGCGGAATATTGAAGGCATCGCAGAAACGCACAAAACGGGCGCCCTTGAGCGATGCGTTGATGTCCAGCACCCCGGCCAGCACCTGAGGGTTGTTGGCTACCACTCCCACCGAGCGGCCGTCGAGCCGGGCGAAGCCCACCACGATGTTCTGGGCAAAGTCGCGGTGGACTTCCAGGAACTGGCCGTGATCGGCGATCTGGTAGACAACCTCCCGCACGTCGTAGGGCTTGTTGGGGTTGACGGGCACGATGTTCTCGAGCTCCTCGCAGCTTCGGCGCGGATCGTCGGTGGGCGTGAGTCGAGGGGGCTCGGCCCGGTTGTGAGCCGGCAGGTAGCTCATCAGGTCGCGCAGGAGGGCCATGCAGTCGGCCTCGCTGGCCACCGTGAAGTGGGCCACTCCCGAGGTGGCGGCGTGGGTGTGGGCTCCTCCCAGTTCCTCGAAGGTCACCTCCTCGTTGGTGACCGTCTTGATCACGTCCGGCCCGGTGATGAACATGTGGGCCGTCTCCTCCACCATCACGATGAAGTCGGTGATGGCCGGCGAGTAGACCGCGCCCCCGGCGCAGGGGCCGAGCACTGCGGAAATCTGAGGCACCACCCCGGAGGCCAGGGTGTTGCGATAAAAGATCTCGGCATAGCCACCCAGCGAGACCACGCCCTCCTGGATGCGGGCCCCGCCCGAGTCGTTCAGGCCGATGACCGGAGCCCCGTTCTGCACAGCCAGATCCATCACCTTGCAGATCTTGTGGGCGTGCATCTCGCCGAGACTGCCGCCGAACACGGTGAAGTCCTGGGCAAAGCAGTAGACCAGCCGGCCCTCGATGCGCCCGTAGCCTGTGACCACGCCGTCCCCGGGAAACTTCTTGTCGGCCATGTCGAAATCATGGCAGTTGTGGGTGACGAACATATCCAGCTCGCGGAAGGTGCCCGGGTCGAGCAGGGCCTCCATCCGCTCGCGGGCGGTGCGCTTCCCCTTGGCGTGCTGGGCGGCCACCTTCTTGGGGCCGCCCCCGGCCAGCGCCTGTGCGCGGCTCTGAGCCAGGCGGTCGACCTTCTCTTTCATCGTGGGAACGCGGGGCGCGATCTTGGGCATGAAACCTCCGTCAGAACCTGTGGGCCAGGTGCAAAATCTCGGTCAGACCAGGGGCGGGGCTGAGCTCGATAGCCGACTCCGAGGTCGCGTGAACCGGCAGGGAACCGTTCAGAAAGGCTTTGACCGGCTCGAGCTCGGGGAACATCTCCCGGTTGAGGAAAGGCGTGCGATAGTGCATGGGCAGCGCCCACCGCGGCTTGAGCTCACCCACCAGCTGCCGGGCCCAACCCGAGCAAAGGGTATAGCCTCCCCCGCCGCAGGGCAGCATGAGCACATCCAACGGGCCGATCTCCTGTTTCTCCTCGGCCGTGAGCAAACGCCCCAGGTCGCTGAGGTGGCACAGGCGCAGGCCGTCCATCTCCCAGCAGAAGGCGCGCACCTTGCCGTAAAGGGCCCCACCCTCGCGGTCGTGGTCGAGCAATAGCGAGCGGAAACTGAAACCTTCGACCTGGCGCGGAAAACGCACCACCTGGGTGGGCCCCACGACGGCCGCCAGGTGATTGTGATCGAAGTGATCATGGGTGATCACCGTGACCTCGGCCGGCCGTTGGGGCAGCTTGTAGCCGACCTCGGGGCCGTAGGGATCGATCAGGACGCGCTTCCCCCGCCGGTCGGTGAACGCAAAGCAGGCGTGAGCGTAGTATTCCAGCCGCATAGGGCAGGGACGTTTTCCGCCGGCGGCCCGAAACCCTGGCTACTTGAAGAAGTCGGCGTTGATCTCGAGGTAGTTCTTCCAGTTCTCGGGCAGGTCTTCCTCAGGATAGATGGCTTCCACCGGGCAAACCGCCACGCAGGCCCCGCAGTCGATGCACTCGTCGGGATGGATGTAGTACATATCCGCGCTCTCGTTGGTGTGGATGCAGTCGACCGGACAGACCTCCACACAGGATGCGTCTTTCACTCCCTTGCAGGGCTCGGCGATGATGTGGGTCATTTGAACTTACTCCTCGTTAGCTTGGGCTGAGCTATCGTCCCGCGGGGGACGGTAGACAATCTGTAGAACGGCGCGGCCGCGGTTCTTTGCGAAGTCTAGCAAACCCTGCGCGGGAGAGCAGTGACTTGATACCGGATTCATTTCTCAGACCTTGCCCAGCGCCTCGGGGTCGAGCAGGGTCAGGGTCTGTCCGCTGCGCTCGAGCATTCCGTCTTTGGCCAGGCGGATGAGAGCGCGGCTCACGCTCTCGCGGGCACCGCCCAGCAGCGAGGCCAGCTCGGCGGTGGACATGCCCAGCTCGAGCACGATACCCCGGGGGCCGTCCTGGCCCCGCTCGCGGGCCCAGTCGAGCAGGGTGCGGGCCAGGCGCTGATCGAGGTTGAGGAAAGCCAGCTCCTCCACACGGTCTTCCAGCCCCTGGATACGCTGGCTGAAAGCCGCCAGAAAGCTGAGGGCCAGCTCCGAGTGCTGGCGCGTCAGCTGGCGCACCCGAGTCAATGGCAGCACCATCACGGTCGAGCTCTCCAGACAGGTGGCGTAGGAGCCATGCCGCTCGTCCGGGTTGAAGAGCACCGTCTCGCCCAGAGTCTGAAAGGGGGTGGCCACGGCCAGCACCTGCTCTCGCCCGTCGTGGGCCACGCGCGAGATGCGCACTTTACCTTTCACCAGGATGAGCAGGCCCTGAGTACGGTCGCCCGGCCCGAACAGGCGCTGTCCGCTGAGCAGGCCCAGAAAGCGGGCGCAGCGGGCCAGCTCGTCGATCACGGCCTCGCTCATCTGGCGAAAGGCCGGCACGCGCCGCAGGTAGGCGCGCATGCGGGCCCGGCTGCGCCGCTCCTCGAGCGGCTCCTCCTGAACCACCGGCTCACCCAGCTCGCGCTGGATGCGGACCAGGTCTTCCTCGGCAAAAGTGCGCCAACCCCGGAAGTCGCGCCCGACATGGCTGATACGACCCTCGCGAAACCAGCGCAGCAACGTGCTGCGGCTGATCCCGAGCCGGGTGGCTGCCTGGCTGGCGGAGAGCATGGTTTGAGTATAGGCAAATATATCCATACGGTCAATGTGTGTGCACGGAGTTGCCGGCACATGTGCCTGCATGTCCACGCACATCTCGGGGGTGGAGCCGGTGTGCACGGAGTTGCCGGCGCATGTGCCTGCATGTCCACGCACATCTTGGAGGTGGAGCCGGTGTGCACGGAGTTGCCGGCACATGTGCCTGCATGTCCGCGCACATTTCTGAGGGGCGAGCCGGTGTGCACGAAGTATGTGCCTAGCGTGTCCGCGCACATCTCTGGCGGAGCCGGTGTGCACGGAGTTGCCGGCGCATGTGCCTGCACGTCCACGCACATCTCGGGGGCGGAGCCGGTGTGCACGGAGTTGCCGGCGCATGTGCCTGCATGTCCGCGCACATCTCGGGGGCGGAACTTACCCGACTGCCTTGTAGCCGGCCGCCCTACCGAGCTTGCTCCAGAAGCGGTCGAGGAAGTCGGGAGCGAGCAGGTCGTCCTCGGTCAGCTTGACCCGGGGAATCCTGATGGCCTTCTGACGCTTGTCGTCAAGCTTTGAGCAGTGATAAGGGCCGTCCACCTCGACGTTGAGCCAGACCAGGCGGTCGCTCAGGCGGACGCAGGCCAGAAAGTCCATCCGATAAGGGCCGGCGCTTGTCAGGACACGGACCTGGGGGAACAGGGCCACCAGAAACGGACCCTCGAGCACCAGGGCGGGCCAGAGCCGGTCGCCGACCACCTCGCCCGAGGGGTCCTCGAGGACAGGAAGGCTTCGCCAGCCGACTCGGGCCAGGCTCACGTAGCTGATGAGGGCCAGTTCCAGGAGCCTGAGCCAGGAGAGCATCTCCATCCCCGACCCGCAGCAGGCATAGCGCAAGAGGTCGGTGAGCGCTTTGCGTCCGAGCCGTTCGAGCGCAAGGGTCAAATACCGATTGTAGTGCTCAGGATAGACCTTGCGCGCAGCCCGCAGGCGTACCCAGTTGTCGCGCTCGCGGTCTAGCCTGTAGCGGCCAGGTCGGGGGGAGAACCGCCTCCAGAGCGAGGTCATCAGCCACTCCGCCCAGCCTGCTTCAGCCGCCTGCAGGCACGAGCCACCTCGCAGCTCGAGCGGCGAGATTCCCAGAGCGCCAGCCAGGCGGACCACCTGAACGTCGCGCGGCGGGCGCGTGTTTCGCTCGAAGTGACTGATCTGGGCGCGGCTGACCCGGGCCCGCAGGGCCAGCTCCTTCTGGGTCCAGCCGCGCCTTCTGCGCTCTTGTCGCGGTCGAATGTGAAAAGGCATTCTGTCCATGGCTTCATGATGCCAGCCAGGTATGAACCGCATGTCACCGTTCGGTTGCCAGGAGATTGCCCCGAGGTTGCCAAGTTTTGAACGTGATCGAGATCGAGGGCGACCTGGAGGAGGGTGGGGGCCAGATCCTGCGGACTTCCCTGGCCCTCAGCGCCCACACGGGCAAGCCGTTCCGCATCCGGCGCATTCGGGCCCGGCGAAGCCCGCCCGGGCTGAAGGCCCAGCATCTGGCCGGGGTGCGGCTGGTGGAGCAGCTCACCCGGGCGGATGTGGAAGGGGCCCGTCCGGGCTCGACCGCGTTGACTTTCATCCCCACCCGCCAGGCGACGGGATCGCACCGCATCGACGTGGGCACGGCCGGTTCGGTGACGCTGCTGGCCCAGGCGGCCCTGCTGCCCTCGCTGACCTCGCTCCAGCCGGTCGAGCTCGAGCTCATCGGAGGCACCGACGTGGCCTGGGCGCCCCCGGTGGACTATCTCGCCCGGGTTCTCCTCCCCTACTACCGCCGCCTGGGTGAGGTGGAGCTGACCCTGGAGCGGCGCGGTTTCCATCCCAAGGGCGGGGGTCGCCTGCGCCTGAAAATCCAGGGCCAACCTTCCGAGCTGCCCCCGCTCTTGCTTGCAAGGCCCCCGAGCCTGAGCTGGCACGGCAGCTCGGTGGCCAGCCACGACCTGGCTCAACGCCGGGTGGCCGAGCGCCAGGCCGAGGCGGCCCGCGAGCTGTTGCCGGGCCTGGAGGTGGAATCTTCCTACGACCGCACCGGCTCGACCGGCTCGGTGCTGACCCTGTGGGCCGCGGCAGAGAGCGCTCCCTGGCCTCTGCGGGTGGGAGCCGACCAGCTCGGGCGCAAAGGCCTGAGCGCCGAGGAGGTGGGCCGCAAGACCGCCAGCCTGCTCAAGCAGCGCCTGAGCCGGCCCCAGCCGGTGGAAGAGCACCTGGCCGACAACCTGATCCCCTTCCTGGGGCTCTTCGGCGGGCGCATCGCATGCCAGCAGGTAACTCCCCACACCAGGGGCAACGCCTACGTCGTGGAGCAGTTCTTGCCGGTTCGCTTCGAGATCTCTGAGCACGAGGTGGCATGCGCACCTTCCTGACCGCCCGCTGGGTGAATCTGGCCCTGTTTCAATTCCCGGTGCCGGCCGAGGTGCTGGCCCCCCACTTGCCCGCAGGGCTCGAGCTGGATACGGCCGATCCGAGCCAGGGCTGGATCAGCCTGGTGGCGTTCGACTTTGACTCCATCCGGCTGCTCGGCGTGGCTATCCCCTTCCACACCCGCTTCCCCGAGATCAACCTGCGCTTCTACGTGCGCCGGGGCGAGCAGCGCGGGGTCGTGTTCGTCAAAGAGCTGGTGCCCCGCCCGGCGGTGGCCTTCGTGGCTCGCTGGGTTTACAACGAGCCCTACTACACCGCGCCCATGCGCAGCCGGGTAACCCGCCAGGGGGATCGCGTGCAGTTCTCGCACCGCCTGCGCTATGGCGGCAGAAAGCACTCCATCCAGGCCACCGGGGCCAACACCCTGTTCACGCCCGGGCCAGACTCTCTGGAGCACCACTTCAAGGAGCACAGCTGGGGCTTTGGCAAGGCCAGCGACGGCCAGACCCTGGTTTACCGGGTGGATCACCCGATCTGGCGGGTCTACCCGGTGCTGGGCCACCAGCTCGATCTCGACTGGGGACTGCTCTACGGAAGCGAGTGGAGCTTCCTCAACGGCCGCGAGCCTGACTCGGTGGTGATGGCCGAGGGCTCGGCCATCGCGGTGTATCCTTGCGGGAGACTGGACGAATGATCAGCGCTCTGCCCACCGTCAATGCCTCCCTCAACGGACTGGCCGCTCTGCTCTTGCTGGCGGGCTTTGTGGCCATCCGCTCGGGAAACCGGGAGCTGCACCGCAAGCTGATGCTGGCCGCCTTTGGATGCTCGGTTCTCTTCCTGGTGTGCTACCTGGTCTACCATTCCCAGGTGGGCAGCAAGCGTTTCCCGGGTACGGGCAGCATCCGCACGTTCTACCTGGCCCTGCTGGCCAGCCACACGGTGCTGGCCGCCGTGGTGCCCTTCGGGGCCATCCTGGCCCTGCGGCGGGGCCTGCAGGGAAAATTTGAGCAACACCGCCGGCTGACCCGGTGGGTGTGGCCGGTGTGGATGTATGTCTCGGTGACCGGGGTGGTCATCTACTGGATGCTCTACCGGATGAGCTGGGGCACAAGCACGTAACGCTCAACACATGACGAAGCCGCGCCCGGGAAGGGCGCGGCTTCACAGGAGAGCTTAACTCTCGAACCTGGGGTTGACGGCGCCCACGTAGGCGCCCAGCGCGGTGCAGATGGGCACGGCCAGGATGGCCACGGGGGCCAGGGCGCCCATGGTCAGGATGGACAGGCCAACGCCCACTGCCGTCGAGGCCAGGAAGCCCACTTTGGCACCGGTCCAGGCGCTCTGCAGGCGGCTGGGCTCTTCTTCCTGAGTCTGGGTGAAGGTCTCACCCTGGGCCGGGGCCGGAGACTCGGCCTGGTTGCCGGAGGCGCGCTGCACTCCGTTGAAGTTGGCTCCCCCGAAACTCTGGGTCACGTTCACGTTCATAAGCTGGTCAAGCCTCCTCGATTTCTGGTCGAAGTCAGGCTATCAGCGCGCCCTGACAGATTCCTGAAAAGGACGGCCAGACTCAAGACGGCCACAAGACGAGCGGCAGGGTAGGCCAGGAAAACCCGCATCCAATGGCCCGCCCAGGAGCCCGCTCCGTCCAGGGATTGGTAGAGCTCGAACGGGCTCACCGCTCGCACCCCAGCATCTCGAGCAGGGCTCTCCTGAGCCGGCGGGCCAGAACGCGAGCTTTGCGGTAGTAAAGCATGCAAACCTCCTGGAACATTATTCACTCTGGCCATTCTGACCGGCAAAGCTTGGGAAAGTTCCAGGGTTTGTAAAGGAAAATCAGGGAGACAGGGAGCGACCTACTTGAGCATCTCCTTGACCTTGGCCCCCACCTCGTCCACCTTCCAGTCGGCTCCCGGCAGGATGGAGTAGACCTTGCCATTGGGGTCGATCAGAGCGGTGCGCAGGTTGTGGTCGATGACGCCCTTGGTGTCGTCCCAGTAGAGCACCCCGAAGCAGCTGGCCACTTTGTTGATGTCGGTGGGCTTGCCGGTCAAGAAGGTGTAGGTGGACGGGTCGCCCTTCATGCGCGCGGCATAGGCCTTGAGCACCTGAGGGGTGTCCTTCTTGGGATCGATGGACACGGCCAGAATCGCGAAGCGCCCCTTGGCGTTGCCCAGGCCCTCGGCCAGCACACCCAGCTGGCTGAGCTTGTTGGCGATCATCGGGCATTTGTCAGGATAGGGGCAGGTGGTGTAGAGGAAGGTGAGCAACACGGCCTTCCCCCGAAAGCTCTTGAGGCTGGTGGGCTTGCCGTGCTGATTGGTCAGGGTGAAGTCGGGCACCGTCTGGCCCACCCCGAGGGGGCTCTGGGCATAGGCGACGGTCAAAAGGAGCGTCAGAAGAAGAAGGCGCTTCAGCATCGAGGCAGATTGACGCACGGCGGGTGGGATTCCTGCTACTTCCATCGCGGCCCGGCCTCCTTGCGATACCAGGCCCAGAAGGCCTGGGCGAAGATGCTGAAGGCCACCAGCCCGCCCACGACCTTCATCAGGATCCCGCCTAGCTGCTGGTCCTCCAGCGGGGTCAGGTTGACGATGCGGATGGCGTTGGCGTAAGTCGGGTAGTGCACCGAGCCGACGAAGGTGAGGTAGAAGAAGACCGGCGTCTGGGCGATCATCGAGGCCACCGCGTAGAGCATCTGCTGGCCGTAGTGAATGCGGGGGATCTCCGGCAGGGGGCTCAGGATGGGCCACCAGAAGAGCAGGGAGGTGCCTATGATCAGGGCATGCTCGAGAAAGTGCACCGAGCGGTCGCGCAGGGTCAGCTCGTAGAGGGCCGGGATGTGCCAGATAAGGAAGACCAGCGTGAACAGGGCCAGCGCCACCACCGGACGGGTGAAGGTGCGCATGGCCCAGCGCACGGGGGCAAACTCGAGGAACGGGCGCAGCAACCAGGGGGGGAGGCCCCGCATGAAAAGAGGCGGGAAGGTCCACATCAAGAGGTTGTGCTGCACCATGTGCAGGCTGAACAGGTAGCGCTCGGCGATGGCGTCGAGGGGGCTGCCCACGGCCAGGTAGAGCACCGCCAGGCTGGCCACAAACCAGCCCGCCTGGCGGGACGGGAAAGGCTCGCCGGGCGCCACCTGGTTGCGCAGAGGTCCAACCGCCAGGAAGTAGAGCACGGCCAGGAAGACCAGGCCCTGCCCCACCTCGGGGCTGGGGGTCCAATCGCTCAGAAGATCGCTCAGGCTCATCGGGTCATCAACCAGTCCACCAGCTCATCCAGCTCGGCCTCGGACAGCTTCCCCTCATAGGCCGGCATGGCTTTCAGCGAGTCGGGCGCCCGCCAGGTGTCGGGACGCAAAATCTTGCGGCGCAGGTAGTCAGGGCCGGCTACGCCGCTCAGACGGGTCGAGGCGCGCTGGCCGATGCCATCCAGGCTCAATCCGAGGGTGGCCTGAGAAACGCCGGTCAGGGCGTGGCAATGGTCGCACTGCTGGGCTCGGAACACCGTCAACCCCGGCGGGTCCACCGGGCCAGGCTCGGGCCGGGGGGCCGAGAGCAGGCGGAAAAGGAGCAGCGGCAGCGCCAGCGCTGTCGCCAGGCCCAGCAAGAGCCAGGCGGCACGGCGCCGGTCAGTGGGGGCTGGCGGCGGGGGAGCCACCCGGAGAAGGGGCGGCCTCAGGAGAGCCTGCCGGCGAGGGAGCCGCCTTGCCTGCGTCCTTCTGGGCCATCAGGAAGGTGACCAGGGCCTTGCGATCGGCGTCCCCGAAACCGAAGTTGGTCATGGAGTTGGGGTAGCCGTCCACGATGTAAGCGGCCGGGTCCTTGATGGACATGTCGATGTACTGCTCGGCGTTCTGGCCGGGAACGCGCTTCGCGCCCGTTTCCCAGATCCCATCCAGCTTGGGACCGATGACGCCCACGGCCGACTTGACTGTGGACAGCTCATGGCAGGTCACGCAGTTGGTCTCGAAGAGCTTCAGGCCCTTCTCGCCATCAGCGCTCAGCTTTGGCCCGGTGTAGTTCTGAGCCTGAGCCGGACCGCCCGTGGCGGCCTGGTCCTGGCCCACCGGGATGTGTGGAGGGATCACCGACAACAGTCCGGCCATCGTTCCGCCGGCCAGCACCATGCCCGAGACGAACAAGAACGTGCAGAGCGGCTGGTCGTAGTAAAGGTGCATGAAGAAGGCCACCACCAGCGCGTACTTGGCCACCGCCAGGATCACCAGCACCGCCACGCCCAACGCGCTGTTCTCATTGTGGGCGATCAGATAGGGCACGATGATCTCGGCGACCGTGATCAGACTGAGCGTGACGATGATCTGGGCATACAGCTTGAGGGAGGCGTGCCCTTTGTCTTTTTTTCCAGCCATGTCTGTCTGCCTTCCTCAGTGGATGATGGTGGGGTTGCCACCAGGGGTGATGATGTATTCGAGCAGGTAGACGCCACCAAAAATCACAATCCAGACGATGTCGACGAAGTGCCAGTAAAGACCGGCGATCTCGACATCGAGCTGGCGCTTTTGCGACATGCCGCCTTTGAAGCTGAGAATGCACAGGGCCATCAGCCAGAGCACCCCGATGGCCACGTGGCATCCGTGAGTGCCGGTCAGGACGTAGAAGGTCGAGCCAAACAAGTTGGTGGTCAAGCCCAGCCCGCCGTGCTTGTAGAAGTGCGAGAACTCGTAAATCTGGAAGCCCAGGAAGATGCTTCCGAAGAAGGCCGTTCCCGCCGTCCAGAGCCGGAACTTGCCCATGTCGCCCCGCTGGATGGCCGCCAGGGCCAGCACCATCAGGTAGCTCGAGGCCAGCAGCACGAAGGAGCTGGTCGAGGTCAGGGGGATGTCGAAGATGTCCTCCGGCTGGGGCGTCCCCGCCGGGCTGCGACCGCGATAGATGAAGTAGGTCGAGATCAGGCATCCGAAAAACATGCAATCGGAGGCCAGGAAGGCCCACATCAGCACCTTCCGGTGAGGAAGGCCGGTGCAGCCCATTTCGTGGGGATTGTCTAAGACCACTTGGCTCATCAGTGCTCGTCCTCGAAGTGGATGTGGTAGCCGCCGATCGGCTCGAGCGACCAGCAGAAGATTGCGACCACCGCGCCGACCAGCCCCACGATGGCCCAGGGCATCGGTTGGAAGATCATCGCGGTGGCGGCAAAGGCGAACCCTGCGGCCGCCAACATGGGGAACCAGGAGCCGCCCGGCATGTGAATGCCGTGCTCGTCATGGCCGTGATGCTCATCGTGCGAGTCATGATGCTCGCCGGGCTTCTCCTCGCCCTCGTGGTGGTGCAGCAATTCGGGATGTTTGGTGACCCACCAGTCGTCCACGTCCTTGACGTGCGGGATGTCCTTGAAGTTGTAGACCGGGGGCGGCGAGGGGAGGCTCCACTCCAGAGTGCGGGCGTCCCACGGGTCGTCCGAGGCCTGCTCGCCGTAGATCAGGGACTTGACCATGTCGATATAGACCAGCCCGATGGAAGCCGCCATCAGGAAGGCCCCGATGGTGCAGACCAGGTTGAGCTCGTTCCAGCCCATTCCGTCAGCGTAGCTGTAGATGCGGCGGGGCATCCCGTTGAGACCCAGCCAGTGCATCGGGAAGAAGGTGAGGTTGAAGCCCACGAACAGGCCCCAGAAGGCGAGCCTGCCGATGAGCTCGCTCATCATCTTCCCGGTGATCTTGGGGAACCAGTAGTAGATGCCGCCGAGCAGCCCCATGATGGCCCCGCCGATCAGCACGTAGTGGAAGTGGGCCACGATGAAGTAGGTGTCCTGCTGCTGCGCGTCATGGGAGGGGTTGGCGTGCATCAGGCCCGAGAACCCGCCGATCATGAACATGGTGATGAACCCGAGCGCAAACAGCATGGGGACCTTGAGGCGGATCTGCCCACCCCACAGGGTCAGCACCCAGTTGAAGATCTTCACGCCGGTGGGCACCGCGATGGCCATCGTGGTGACCGCGAAGGCCGCGTTGGCGATGTTGCCCATGCCGGTGGTGAACATGTGGTGGGCCCACACCGTAAAGCCCATGAAGCCGATGGCCATTCCCGAGGCCACCACCAGCGGATAGCCGAACAGGGGTCGGCGCGAGAACACGGGCAAGATTTCGCTGACGACCCCCATCGCCGGCAAGATCAGGATGTAGACCTCGGGGTGGCCGAAGATCCAGAACAGGTGCTGCCAGACGATGGGAAGACCGCCTTTGGCCACCGCAAAGAAGTTGGTGCCGGCGTAGCGATCAAAGATCAACTCCACCAGCGCGATGGTGATGGCCGGGAAGGCCATGAAGAGGAGGAAGCTGGTGACCAGGGTCATCCATGTAAAGACGGGCAGACGCCACATCGACATCCCCGGGGCCCGCATGTTGATGATGGTGGCGGCGAAGTTCAGGGCCCCGGCCACCGAGCTGATGCCCAGCACCGACAGGCCCACCACCCAGAAGTCGATTCCCAGACCAGGGTTGTAGGCATTCAAAGTGTTGGGCGCATAGCCGAACCAGCCGCCGTTGGGCGTCTGGCCGTTGACCCAGCCCACGTTGATCAAGATGGAGCCGAACAGGAACACCCAGTAGCTGAAGGCGTTCAAACGGGGGAAGGCGACGTCGCGAGCCCCGATCTGAAGAGGCACGATGTAGTTGAAGAACGCCACCGACATCGGCATCACGAACAAGAAGATCATCGTGGTGCCGTGCATGGTGAAAAGCTGGTTATAAAGCTCGGCCGAATAGAGCCTTTGATCCGGGAAGGCCAGCTGGGTGCGGATGGCCAGGGCCTCGATACCCCCCCAGATAAACCAGAACAGAGCCGTGACGCCATACAGAACACCGATCCGCTTGTGATCGATGGTGGTGATCCAGCTCAGGATACCGTACTGCTCGGTGGGACGGCGCAGAATGCCTTCGTACATCCCCTTCTCGGGAACCGGCTCGATGATCATCTTGGGCGTGCTCGACATGATTACTCCAGGCTCCGCAGGTAGGCCACCAGGGCGTCGATATCACCCTGGTTGAGCGCGATGTTGAGGTTGTCCCAGCCGGGCCACGGGCGTCGCCAGGACGGCTGAGGAGAGGGGTGCAAGAAGGCGGCCTGCATCATATTGCCAGGCTTGATCTCGCCCGGGTGATCGAGCCAGGCAGCCAGGTTCTCGGGCGTGTTCTCGAGCTCACCGGCGGCGATGGTGGTGCGGCTGGCCAGGTGGGTGAGATCGGGGGCGAGATTTCCGCCCGGGGCGGGGCGAATCTGGTGACAGCCCACGCACTGCTTGGTCTTGAACAGCTGCTTACCCCGCAGGGCCAGCGGGTCGGTCACCTCGCGGGCGCCCGACTTCTGGTGCTCGACCCAGCTCTTGAACTCGTCACTGGGCAGGGAGTGGACCCGGAACTTCATGAAGGCGTGCGACTCGCCGCAGAACTCGACGCACTGGCCATAATACATGCCGTCTTTGGTAGACCGCAGCCAGAGCCAGTTCTTCTGGTTGGGCATCAGGTCGACCTTGCCGGCCAGGCGCGGGACCCAGAACGAGTGAATGACGTCGTTGGTCTTGAGGTTGAACTTCACCGCCCGACCGGTGGGGATGGCCAGCTCGTTGGCGGTCACCACTCCCAGGGCGGGATACTCGAACTTCCACCACCACTGGTAACCCGTTACATTGATCTCGAGCACTTCCGAGGCCGGGTCCTGGAGCGTTCCCTGGTAGAACTGCCCCTGCAGAGCAGGCACCAGGATGACGATGACCAGGACGATCGAGACGAGGATCAGGCCCACCTCGAGCTTGGTGCTCCCGTGCCCCTGATCGGGTAGCGGAGTATCGGGAGTGACCTCGCCGACGTGCCGGTAACGCACCACGCAGTAGACGATCAGGCTGCCCACCAGCACGAAGATCAGCAGGCTGACATAGAAGGACACCATGAAGGTCCAGTACTGGAACTCGGCCACCGGGCCGTCCGCATCGACGATACTCTGGGGGCCGCGCAGGCCGCAGCCCGACAACATCAGCCCCAGCGCCGCCATCCAGGCGGCGGTCACGATCCGCTGCGTCAAGGTTCTCTTCATAGGTTCCTCAGAAGTCCGATTTTCGCGTTCCAGGTTTTGTGCTCGCTTGAATCAGTCCTGCTCAGGTTCGATTCCAGAGCAAGATGATGTAGAGCAAAGGGAGGTAAGCCACCGACGCCAGCACCAGCTGGCGCGCCCTGCGGGTGGTTCGCTCGCGGGCCATGCGAAGGCCGTAGAACAAAAATCCCATTCCCAGCAGGAAAGAGAGCAAAAAGTAGGTCAGCCCGGCCATGCCGGCCAGCGTGGGAGCCATGCTCACGGGCACCAGCAACAGGGTGTAGACCAGGATCTGGGCGCTGGCCAGCGCCCCCTCCGGATCGACCACCGTGATCATCGGCAGGCCGGCCCGGGCATAATCCTCGCGACATAGCCAGGCGATGCCCATGAAATGGGGCAGTTGCCAGAGGAATAAGATCAGGAACAGCAACCACCCCCCGAGGGTGATCGTCCCTTCGGCCGCAGCCCAGCCCACCAGCACCGGCAGCGCCCCCGGCACCGCCCCCACCAGGGTGCAGAGTGAAGTCGTGCGTTTGAGCGGTGTATACACCAGCACGTAAGTGATGACCGCCAGAGCCGCCAGCAAGCCCGAGAGCGGCTGAACGGCCAGGCCCAGGTAGAGGCAGCCCCCGGCCGCCAGAATTCCCCCAAAAATCTCAGCTGCCACCGGATTCACCCGCCCGGCGGGCAGCGGCCGGTTCTGGGTGCGGCGCATGCGAGCGTCCACGTCCACTTCCAGCACATGGTTCAGGGTGGCCGCCCCGGCACCCATCACGTAAGTGCCCACCAGCAAGTGGGTCAGGACGGCCCAGCTTGGCTCGCTGGTGGCCATCCAGTAGGAGCAGCCGGCGGTAAAGGCGGCCATGGTGACCAGCCGAGGCTTGGTCAGCTCCATCCAGTCGCGGGTCGACCCGCGGGGCTCGCCGGCGGCGCGGGGCGAGGCCTCGAAGGTGGCCAGGCGGACGGCCCAGACCGCCAGCGAGAACACCGTGGCCAGGACCAGGGCACCGTTCATCACGTGCAGACAGGTGGGCAGAAAGCCTCGGAAGCTCCACAGGGTGGCTACGCCCAGCACGACCTGCAGGCTCAGCAGGCCCACCAGGGCCAGGGCCAGCCTGCGCAGCCGGCCATCCTGCTGGTAACGAAGAATCTCATAGATCAGGTAGCCGCAGGCCAGCGAAACCAGCAGCGCGCCCACGCGGTGGGCGAAGTGGACCGCGTCGGCAGGGGTGGCCATGATGGGGATGATGCGCCCGCCGGTCAGCGGGAAATCGACGAACTTGAGGCCGGCACCCATGTGGCGCATCACGGCCCCCAGCAACAGCTGGCCCACCACCGAGGCCAGGGCCAGAAAAGCCGCTGTACGCAATCGCCCGGCCCGCTCGAGGGGGCCGGGCCGATTCCAGCCGGGTGAGGTGACCAGCACCAGGGCAACCACGGTACACAGGAAGAACTGGGCCAGGCAGCCGTGGGCCACCGAGACGGCGGTGGGAAGCTTCAGCAGCACCGTCAGCCCGCCCAGCAGGCCCTGGACGATCACCAGCAACAGGGCCAGCCAGGCCAGTCGGCGTACCAGGGTGGGGGTGCGCGCCAGGCTGGTCCAGCAGGCCAGCACCAGGGTCAGGAAGCCCACCAGGCTGGCTACCAGGCGGTGCCCGTGCTCATAGAGCACGCCTCCCACCATGGCCGGGAAGAAGCCACCGAAGGAGAGGGGCCAGTCGGGCACGGCCAGCCCCGAGCCCGTGGTGGTCACGGTGGCGCCGATGAAGATCAGCCCAGCAGTAGCCAGCGCAAGTCCGCGAGTGAAGGCGGACAGCGCGGGCGAAACAGCGTTCGGCCGACTGGACTGATCTGTCATGAAGGAAAAACCGCTGGAGCGGCTGCTTTACATTGTGAAAGATTTCACGGGCCCGGTCAATCAGGGAAAGCCCTGACGGCAAACCGGCTTCGAATCTTGCACTGGAGCCATTCCCAGGCCATTCGGGCTTCGCGGGAGCCCTTCGCCCCCCCTCCACCATGGCGAACTGTTAACCTGACGGCAAGAATCCCATCTGGCGGCGGATCTCGTAGAGCATGACCGTGCCCGCCATGGCCACGTTGAGCGACTCCAGTCCGGCCGCCATGGGGAGGGTCACCGGCTGGCCCCGCAGCTCTTGCAGGCCGTGGGCCTCATTGCCGAGCACCAACAGGCTTCGGGTCGGGAAGCGCGTCTCGAAGACCGATTGGCCCCCGCGCACCACGGCGCTGAAGACGGCGTGCTCGGGCAGAGGCTCGAGCACGCGCGTCAGAGGCACGCTGAAGAGAGCCCCGGCCGAGGCGCGCACGGCTTTAGGACCGTAGGGGTCGGCGCCCTCCTCCCCCACCACCACCGTGCAGGGCGCCACCGCCGCGGCGGCCCGCACCAGGGTGCCCAGGTTACCGGGATCAGCGATGCGGTCGAGCAACAGCACCAGGTCGTGCCAAGCCACCGGAGCGCTCGGCATTCTGGCCACAGCCAGCACGCCCTGACAGGTGCTGGTGGCAGCGGCTCTGTCGAGCAGCTCCTCCTCGACCAGGTACACCTCAGCGCCCCGCGCCTGCCAGCGGGACCCCAGCTCCTCGTGACGGGGACTGACCAGCACCGTTTCCAGCGGGAAGCCGGCCCGCTCGGCCGCGCTCAGGCAGCGCAGGCCCTCGACCAGAAAGCGGCCGGTGGCCCGGCGCTCGCGGGCCTGCTCCAGCCGGGCCACCTCCTTGAGGAGTGGGTTATGCCGCCCGATCGTCTTCAAGCGCGGGCGTTGAACGCCTCAGGTATGAGCGCGGCGCGGTTCAAGCGATTGCCGACAGTCCGGCGCGTTCTGCTTGTGAGCCGGTCAACGCGTGCTGCAGGGCCAGGCAGAGGTAACGCTCGCGCAGCTCCAGCACCAGACGGTCGGCCACCAGCTCGGCCAGCACCACGCGCACCTCCCCCTCCTCGGCCCCGGTCAGCTCCACCAGGCGGGCCAGGTTGAGGGGCTTGTTCATCGTCTCGCGCACCACGCTCGCTTTGAGGCCCTGGCAGCGGTAGGTCACCTCGGGCAGGCGGCGGCCGTCGCGCAAGAGCAGCGTGTCGCCCTGATCCTCCAACCACAGATAGGGGCGCTCAGCCCGCATCCAGGCCTGCTGCCAGGCTCGAATCACCTCCACGGTGCGCCGGTAGAGCGCCTGCATCTCGCCCGGGACCTCGCGGTCGAGCTGATACTCGTAAGCGATCCTCTCGATGTCCAGCCCATCGGGGTAGATGTCCCGGTAGAACTCGTCGGCGCGCCAGTTGCGAAAACCGTAGCGCTCCTTCTCGTGGTAGTAAGGCGAGAAGCGCACGAAGGAGAGCTCGATGGCAAAGGGCGGGTCCAGGTGGGGGATCAGCTCGAGGTGGTGCAGCTGCCGGGTCAAATCCTCAGCCGTAGCGTCGGGAAAGCCCAGGATGATGTTGTGGCTGACCCGCACGCCCCGCTCGGCGCAGCCCTTCATGAACATCAGGTTGTGGAAAGTCGTTGTGCCTTTGCTCATCTTCTCGAGCAGGGCATCGTCCATGCTCTCGATACCCGGCTGGATGAGCTGCACGCCTGCCCCGGCCAGGATGTCGAGGTGCTTGTCGGTGAGAGCCGTGCGCACCTCCACGAAGGGGATGCGCAGGCGCGGATGGATGCGGCGCAGCTCGGGAAAGATCTCCTGGATCATGGGTGCGGTCACCAGGTCGTCCACCACGTAGAAGGCGGGCGTGGTGCCTGCGGGCGGAGTGGCGCGGTCGGGTCCGGGGGTGAAGTAGCGCTCGACCTGGGCCTTCACCTCGGCCAGCACGCGTTCTTTGGAACGTCGGCGAAACGTACCGTGGAACGTGAAGGCGCAGAACTTGCAGGTCAACTTGTCGCCCCAGGCGCAGCCGCGCCCCATCTCGATCGGCAGCACCCGCTCCATCAGGCCGCGGGTGCCCGAATCGAGCCCCTTCAGGGTTTCGAAGTACTCGTCGTAGTCGGGATAGAACTCGTCGTCCAGTTCGTGCTTGACGGGGCAAAGCGCCGAGCGGCGCACCTCGCCCCGGTAACGGTAGTGCACTCCCGGCAGGTCGGCTGGCTCGGCTCGGTCGAGCAGGCGCTCGACCAGGGGCACCAGCACCGGTTCCCCCTCCCCCACCACCCCGGCATCCAGGAACTCGAACACGCGCAGCAGCTCGGAGGCGCTCTCATCGTGAATCTGCGAGCCCGCCCCTCCGAACACGATGGGTTTGTCGGGATGGCGCTCCTTCAGGCGCCGGGCCAACGCCAGCGAGGCGTTGATCTGGGGGTAGGTCATGGTGAAGGCGAACAGGTCGAAATCCGAGTAGTCGCGGGCCATCAGGTCGTCGAGCAACTCGGGTATTAGCTCGCGCTTGACGGCCAGGAGCGAGGGGAAGGGGAAGCCGACCGTCTGGCAGTAGCCCTCGAGCCGCATGCTGGCCTGCCAGTCTCCGGCCACGCCTGGCTTGAAGGGCCGCTCGGAGAAAAGCCATTCGTAGACCATGCTGGGCACCTGGGCGGTGTATTGCACGTGGAAGCCGCGCTTTCGCATGCGGGCGTAGAGCTCGATGTTGGGATAAAGGCAGGTGGCCTCGAGGCCACTCTTTGCCAGCACGCTCTTGAGCAGGCCCGTCTGGATGGAGGGCCGGGTGGCGGGCGCGAACGGCATGTTGAACAGGGCGACGCGCGGCATGACCGTTCGATTCGGGGCCCGGGCGGGGGCGGCCTCCTGCCCTCGCGCCTGCGAAGTGTGCAGGGGCACGCCGGGTCGAACGCGCGAGCTGGCCGAAATGTGCGCGGACATGCAGGCACATGCGCCGGTAACTCCATGCACACCGGCTCAGCCCCCCCGAAATGTGCGCGGACATGCAGGCACATGCGCCGGCAACTCCAGGCACACCGGCTCACCCCCCCGAAATGTGCGCGGACATGCAGGCACATGCGCCGGCAACTCCACGCACACCGGCTCAGCCCCCCGAGAGCTGCGGCGGTCTTCCTGGCGGAGAACAGGGAACTCTCGCCGCGTGGCCAATACCGCCCCCCATGAGCGAGAGCCCCGCCCAGCGGGAGACGCCGTCCCCGGTCTTCGACGAGCTGCTTCGGCTCGTGCGGGGGGCCCAGGGCGGCAAGGTTCCCCGGCCCCAGCTGCAACAGTTCGTTGAGCAGCTTACTCCCCGCTTCGTGCAAGCCCGGGAGGCTACCCGCCAGCAGATCGTCGGCCAGGGGGCCGAGCACGTCGAGCGGTTCGCCGAGCCCATCGCCCGCATCGAGGAGGCCTTCCAGGAGGTGGAGTCGGCCCTGCAGGCGGTCTTAAAGTTCGCCCGCAGCGGCGATGAGCAGGATGGCCTGGTGGCGGTGCGCTGGGTGATCCGGGCAGCCTGGAACCAGGCCACGGCCATGGACGCCTACCAGCAGGCCGAGCT
This sequence comes from Candidatus Xenobia bacterium, assembly GCA_045863235.1. Lineage (GTDB taxonomy): Bacteria > Vulcanimicrobiota > Xenobia > Xenobiales > QWHO01 > QWHO01. The sequence continues at coordinate 25,594 of BTUM01000064.1, forward strand.
GGCTGCCGGCCCCAGCCGCATGCCGCTGGTCAACCTGATGGTCAAGATGAAGGAAGGCTTCCTGGCTGGAACGACCAGCCGCACGGAATTCGAAGACGCGGTTCGGGGCGCCATGAACATGTGCCAGGAAGCTCAGCAAGAGATGCGCGCCAAAGGCGAGCTGAGCGATGCCGAGGATGCCATGGTGGGCGCTTACGAGCGCCTCAAGAAGATGCTGGGCGAGCTGCTGGGCGCCATCGGGCAGGGGGGCGAGCGACTGGAAGCGGCCCTGACCGATGTGACCGACGCTTCCGAGACGGTGCGCGCCGCCATGGAAGAGCTGAACACCCGCATCTTCACGGCCGGGCCGACGAAGATGCCCCACGCCAACCTGGTGCTGAACATCATGGCGGCCCACCAGGCCGGCCAGGTGCCCGATCAAGTGCTACTCAACGCCCTGGAAGTTTTCCGCAGGGGCATGGAGCACGAGTCGGGCGAGGTGGAGCGGATGCTCAGCCTGCCCACCCGGTCGAGCGCCATCCAGGAGCAGGCCCAGAAGACCCGGCAAGCCTACGACCTGCACTGGCCTGCCATCGACCTGGCCGAAAGCTACGCCGCTGGCCAGGCCGAGCAGTACGAACCTGGTCGCCAGGCCCTGATCCAGGCCTCCGAAGCGCTGGCCGCCTGCAAGGAGGCTTTCGAGCAGATCGGCGAGCTTGAGGGGAAGGTGCTGTGCGTCAAGTGCGGCGCCGCCAACGCTCCGGGTGATCGAGCCTGCTCGAAGTGCGGGGCGCGCATGGTCCAGACAGAGCTGGGCACCTCGACCATGTCCCTGCAGGAGGGGGGGGAGGCCCAGGGCGGCGAGCTGGTCATGACCGAGAACCTGCTGCGGGTGTTCCAGGCGGTCAACGAGGTGGCCGAGCAGACGCTCGAGCTGGAGGAGTTCGGGGAGGTGCTCGACTGGATGGCGGAGCTGGTCCAACAGCACCTGCTCGGCGTCCCCCAGGCTCCCGCCTTCAGCCGCGAGGGAATGAACGAGGAGCAGTCGCAGGTGGTGGGCGAGTTGGAAGAAGAGCTGGCCCGCCAGCGAGAGGAGGTTGTGGGGGGAGCCGAGGAGCTGATGGCCGGCTTGAACCGGCTCAGCTGCTACCTCGACGAGCAGGACAAGGAGCACCTGACCTCGGGGGTGCGGATGGTGCGCGATGGCGCCGTCCGCGTGCAGCGCGCCCAGCGGGCCATCGACGAGGTGGCTGCCAACGTGGAGAGCGCCCGGCGGGGCGACGGCCCGACGGAGGAGGAGCAAGAGGACGAACAGGTCGCCTGACTTGTCCGGCTGGGCCCGGCGCATCCTGGAGGGCTACCAGCAGGGGCTCTTCCCCATGGCCGCCCGCGAGGACGGCCGCCTGCGCTTCTACCACGCCAATCCGCGTGGCATCCTGCCGCTGGAAGCTGTGCACGTGCCCCGCCGGCTGGCCCGGCGCCTGCGCCGGAACCCCTTTACCATGCGCATCGACAGCGACTTCGCGGGAGTGGTGCAGGGCTGCTCCGAGCGCGCCGAGACGTGGATCTCCCCCGATCTGGTGCAGATCTACACCTTCCTGCACGAGAAGGGCTTCGCCCACTCGGTGGAGGCCTGGCTGGAGGAGCGGCTGGTGGGTGGGCTCTACGGCGTGGCGATCGGCGGGGCGTTCTTCGGAGAGTCCATGTTCGCCCGGGTGGACGACGCCTCCAAGGCCTGCCTTCTGCACCTGGTGCACCACCTCAACGAGCGCCGCTATCGGCTGCTCGACTGCCAGATGGTCACCGAGCACACCAAGAGATTTGGGGCCATCTGGATCCCCGAGTCGGAGTATCTCGACCGGCTGGAAAAGGCCCTGCGCCTCAAGCGGCGCTTCTGGCCGTGAGGGCCATTCGCAGGAGGTTTCGCAGAAGCTTCTGGCTCTCGTTGGTGTAGAGCAACACGAACTGGCCCGCGAATCCACCCACTCCCGCCATGAAATAGAGCACGCCTCCCCGGTAGGGCGACAGGCAACTCATCACCGCCGCCCCCGAGGCGCACAGGTAGGCCACGAACCAGCTGTAGTAAGGGGCGTACTCCGGATTGCGAGCCGAGTCCGGCAGGATGACAGCCACGAACAGGGCCAGGATATCGCGAGCCGCGGCCCCGACGCTGGCGCCGACGATGCGCATCCAGCTGCCCCGGGTCAGGTAGGCGCCAAGCGCGGCAAGCAGGCCCGGAATCAGGAGAAAGAGCCAGATCAGCAGAGTGTTGGTCAGGACCACAGGACAAGCATAGCGGGCGATCTCGGACATCTGCGAGCTTAGCGAGGGCGCAGATCTTGAGGGGTATCGATCACCTGCTGCAGGCGCTGGTTGACCTCTTCGACCGTGCCGACGCCGTCCACCCCGAAGTACTCGCCCTCGGAGCGGAAGTACTCGATGACCGGTCGGGTCTCGCTATGGTAGACCTCGAGCCGGTGGCTGATCACGTCGGGGGTGTCGTCGGCGCGGCCCCGCTTGGCCAGGCGGTCGTGGGTCTCGGAATCAGGGATCTCCAGGCCCACCACGATGAACTCGTCGAATCCGAGCTCGCGGCGCAGAGCCCGGAACATGGGAACCTGCTCGAACTGGCGGGGGAAGCCGTCGAGGATGAAGCCTTTCCTGCAGTCCTCCTGGCTCATGCGCTCGAGGAGCATCTCGTACATCAGGTCGGATCCGACCATGTTGCCGTCCTTGATGATCGAATCGATGTGCTGGCCGCGCTCGCTGCCGCTGGCCACTTCGGCTCGCAGCAGCTCGCCGGTGGAGATGTGGGGAACTCCGTAACGCTCGGCCAGCATGGCGCCCTGAGTGCCTTTGCCGCTACCGGGAGGGCCCATGATGAGGATCTGAACCGGAACAGTCGTGGGGCCCGGGGCCATGGCCCCCACCGTGGCCGCCTCCGCCAGGCCCTGCTGGGGGAAGAGCTGAACCGGGGCGCCCGCCCGCGAGCTGCTGCGGGCCGCGGCCAGGAACTGGTCCTCCGGCAGCAGCGGCTCGCCCTCTTCCTTACGGGGGCAGACCGCTCCCCAGGGGCTCGAGCCGGCGCTCGTCGGGCGCACGTTCAGGATGGTATTCATTACGGCAAGAGTATAGTTGGTGGAGTGGTTGCCGGGCGTGAACTGGCTGTTGCCGACATGTGTACAGCCCGATCAGGCCCGGGTCAGCTTGCGGGCCGCCTCGGCCCAGCCCGTTTCGGCGGCGAAAGCGGTCTCGCCGTAGGCAGAGCCTTCCCGGGCAGCCGCCTCGGGGTCGAGCTCGATCTGCAGCCCGTGGGCCCCGGGATGTGTGGGGCCGTGCTGCTCGGCCAGCACAGCCTGCTCCAGAGTGCGCTGAACCTGCTGGCAGGCCTGCCGCAACCGGTCGTCCTGACCGGCGCGCTGCTCGATCTGCCGGGTCAGGTCGTAAACGTCCTTGTATTGCCAGAAGGTCTGGGTCGCGCCGGCGGCCCCGCTCAGGTCGCAGGAAGTGGCCAGCACCGCCTGGCCAAGCTCTTTGACGGCCAGGCTGACCGCTCCGACCCGGCTCAAGTCGATGGCGGCCGAGGTGGGGATCTCCTCCCTGGGCCCCTGCGAGGCCAGCGCCACCACGCGGCGGGCCAGCTCGGCCGGAGAATGGTCCATGTCTTGCAGAAGACGGTCATAGGGCAGGCCCAGGTAGCCCATCTCCTCCTCGGAGCCGATCATGATGCCGGCCTCGTCGCGCAGCTGGTGGGCAACCTCCAGGCTGCCCATGTAGCAACAGTCGAAACTCAAGAGGTCCAGTTTGCGCCCGGTGGCCTCGCGGGCCAGCTGCAGCCCTTGTGGAGGTCGGGCAGGCTCATCCAGTCCTCGTGCCCGTCGTCCTGGCAGGCTCCCTTCCAGGCCTCGCCGTGGTCGGAAACCACCAACCAGTAATTCTCGGCCGGGTAGTTCTTCATCCCCCACTGAATGAAGTCGGCCAGGGCCTCGGGGCGGGACATGCTGATCTCGCCCAGATCCATCTTGACCGGGGAGCGCAGGCCGGGCTGGTCGTCCGGGGCCAGCTCCAGCCGCTGCACGGTGCGGGGGCCGGCCGGATCAGGGTTGAGCCGGTGGTCGAGCTGGGCCACCATCTGAAAGGTGTCCGAGCAACCCACCTTTTCCGCTTCGTCCAGATCGCCCACCTGATAGGCATACAGATCATTGTCGGAAGCCGACCAGACCATGACCGTCCACTTCTTGAGGGGAGCTATCGCCTGCATGCAGGCCGAGTGTAGCCGTATCCCGGGTTCAGTGGATGACCCGGGTGTGAACTTTCATCCTCCGAGCGCGATCAAGCTGTGCCCTACTGGCGAGGAACGTGGGTCCCGCCGGTGTCGCTGTTCCAGCGCCAGACCGGTTGCCCGTCGGCTCCGTTGACGGTGATGTTCTCCAGCCGGTTGACGTCGATGCGGGTGCCGCCGTTGCCCTGACGATAGAGCACCTGACCGTCGCTGCCGTAGATGGCAAAGTTCTGGCTGCCGCCGTTGATGGTAGCGCTGTCATTGCCCCAGCCGCCGCCGCCGTCGATGTTGACGCGATCGCGCCCACCGGTGACGTTGTAGGTGAAGTTGTCCGAGCGCCAGCCGCCTTCCATCTTCACCGTGTCGGCCCGGTCGCCGCCCTGCGCGGTCTGGTTGTTTCGGGCGAACCAGCCCCCATCCTGGGTGATGTTGTTGCGCCGATTCTGGTTCCCGATGGCGGTCTGGTTGTTCTCGCCTGTCCAGGAGCCGCTCTGGGTGACGTTCTGAGCACCCTGCGAAACCTGGTGGTTGGTGCCGCTGCCGGAGACGTCCTGGCGCACGGTGGTGCCGCCGTTGACCACCTGGACGTTGTCGCCCCCACCGCCCTGCTGGTCCACGGTGGTGCCCCGCCTGGCGTTGACTACCTGCGTGTCGTCGCCGCTGCCGGCCTGCTGGGTGACGGTGCTGTTGCGGCCCACGGTGGCCTGCTGCGTGTTATCGCCGTGCCCGGCATCCTGGTTGACGGTGCTGCCGCGACCGGCAGTGACCCTCTGGTCATCGTGACCCCAGGTGGCTTGCTGATTGACGGTGCTGCCCCGGCCCACCTCGGCCGACTGGCGGTTGTCCCCGTTGCCCGCGTCCTGGTTCACGCGGCTGTGGCGGCCTGCCTCCACCCGCTGCTGGTCGTCGCCATAGCGAGCATCCTGGTTGACCGTGCTGCCCCGGCCCACACCGGCATACTGGTCGTTGTTCCCAGCGCCGGCATCTTGATTGACGGTGACGTTCCGGCCGGCGTCCACGCGCTGCGAATCGTCCCCCCAGCGGGCCGTCTGGGTGATGTTGTCGCCCCGGCCGCCATCCACGGTCTGGCGATTGTCCCCGAAGCCGGCGTGCTGGGTGATGGTATCCGGACCGCGTCCGCCTCGTGCATACTGAGAATCGTTGCCAAAGCCGCCATACTGCTCGATGGTGTCGCGGCCGCGGCCGCCGTAAGCATACTGGCGGTCGTCGCCAAACGAGCCGCGCTGGGTGATATGGTCATCCCCGCCCCGACCGTGAGCCACCTGCTGGTCGTTGTCCCAGGTGCCGTGCTGGCGGATGCGCTCGCTCCACCAGTTCCCATGATGGCGCTCGCGGTGTTCCACCGGTCCCTGCTCGAAGGGCCGCTGGCGGGGCTCAGGATGGTGATGCCCGTGGTCATGAGGGTGACCATGGTGATGCCCGTGATCGCAGTGATGCGGGCGGTCCGGCTGGGGCATCGGATTGGGATACTGCGGGTAGCACTGATGAGGAGGGCTGCCGAACTGGTCCTGCCAGGGCCGCACGTGCTGGTGGTGGCAGCAGCACTGCGGCTGCTGGGGGAAATGCTGGGGGGGGAGCCCGTTGCCCGGGAAGGCGCCGGGATACAGCGGATAACCGGCCGGGAAACCCATCTGCATCCCCATGTTGCCGTTCGCCGGACCGTAGCCGCCCATCATCTGTTGCATGAACTGCTCTTGCTGGGCCCGCTGCTGGTCCATCATGTTGTGCTGGCCCACCGCGCCGCCCACCGTGCTGCCGAGCATGAAGCCGATCAGGGCCCCGATGGGGCCGCCGCCGAGCACGAAGCCGGCGATTCCGCCCAGGACCCCGCCCGCCAGGCCACCTGTCACCGGGTTTCCGAAGGCTGCTTTGGCGCCCTGGCCAATCTCTTTGGAGAAGAAGCCAGCACCAGCTCCCACAGCCGCCCCGACCGGGCCGCCGACCACGAAGCCGATGGCTCCCCCGACCACGGCTTTTCCAATGCGCTCAAAGAAACCCATGACAAAACCTCCACAGGCGAGTTCCCTTGGAACATCACGAGCCTGCCCGGAATTGTCTAGAGGTCCAGCCGCAAAACCCCCCTGTGGTGTCTGGCAGGGTGATGCAAAGTCCTCGAAGAGGGCTTTTGCATCAGCCTGCTAGGGTGAGCGCCGAAAGTCGAGCGGCAGGCTGGCCTGGGCTTCCAACTCCAGAGTCGAGCGCCAGCCCAGCCGGGCCGCCTCCCAGCCCGCCCGGGCAATCATGGCCGCGTTGTCGGTGCAGAGCGAAGGCGCTGGCACCACCAGCCGCAGCCCATACTCGCCGGCCTGGCGGGCCAGGTCGGCGCGCAACTCGCTGTTGCAGGCTACTCCCCCCGCCACGGCGATGGTGGGCACGCCTTTGTCGCGAGCGGCCCGCAGCAGCTTGGTGGCCAGCACGTCCACCACGGCCGCCTGAAAGCTGGCGCAGACATCCTCGACCGACACCTCGGGATGGGCCTTGCGCTCCACCAATACGGCCGTCTTCAGGCCAGAGAATGAGAACTCATAGCCCCGATCGCGCATGGGGCGTGGAAAATCGAGCGCGTCGCGCCGCCCCGAGCGGCTCAGGCGGTCCACCAGCGGGCCTCCGGGATAACCCAGCCCGAGCAGCTTGGCCACCTTGTCGAAAGCCTCGCCGGCGGCGTCATCGCGCGTTCCGCCCAGCACCTCCAGGCCCTCCCAGGAAGGCAGGTGCACCAGCAGGGTGTGCCCCCCCGAGACCAGCAGGCACACCAGCGGGGGCTCGAGCTCGGGCTCCTGGAGAAAAACCGAGGCCAGATGGCCTTCCAGGTGGTTGACTCCGATCAGGGGACGGTCCAGGACCAGCGCCAGCGTCTTGGCGAAGGCAACCCCCAGCAGCACGGCGCCGATCAGACCGGGTCCACAGGTCACTGCCACGGCCTCCAGCTCGCGCGGGGAGACGCCGGCCTGGCTCAAGCATTCTTCGTACAGAGGGTTGAGCACCTCCAGGTGCTTGCGGCAGGCCAGCTCGGGCACCACCCCGCCGTACTTCTTGTGCAGCTCGGCCTGTGAGGAGACCAGACTGGCTCGAATCTTGACCCCATCCTCCAGCACGGCCAGCGAGGTCTCGTCGCAGGAGCTCTCCACTCCCAGGATCAGTCGTGGAGAGTAGGGAGCAAGCCGCTGGTGGGTCACGAAAGCGCGCTGGCGATCTGATCGAGGCGGGCGTCGAAGCTGCGCGACTGCAGGTTACCGGCCCACATGATCACGGCGTCGTGGCCGCTCTCGTAGTAGCCCTTGCGCAGCCCGATGCGGGCGAAACCGAAGCGGCGATACATCTTGAGGGCCACCTCGTTGTCCACCCGCACCTCCAGGGTGGCCCAACGCGCTCCCAGCGCCTGACAGCTTCGCAGCAGGTGGTAGAGCAAGCGTTTGCCCAACCCGCCGCCGCGCCGCGCGGGATCGACCGCGATGGAGGTGATGTGGGCCTCGTCGAGCACCAGCCAGACCCCGGCGTAGCCCAGCACCTCATCCCCCTGGCGGGCCACCAGATAGTGCGCCGAGCGATTGGTCTTGAGCTCGTTGAGAAAGGCCTCGTCGGGCCAGGTGGTGGCGAACGAGCTCCCCTCGATGCGGCGCACGCTGGCCACGTCGCCCTCGCGCATGGGCTCGACCACGATCACGGCAGGCTCAGATCTCAACGCGCGTCCAGGAGCTGATGGCCACGGGGGCGGCCACGATCTGGGGGGCCTGGGCAAAGAGAGCCTTGATGTGGGGCGTCTCCAGATGGGCCGCCAGAGCCTGGGGACTGGCCCAGCGCTCGATCATGAGGAAGCGGGTGGGATTGTCGGGGGAGCGGTACAGATGGTATTCCAGGCAACCCTCCTCCTCCCGGGTGGGGCCGACCACGGCGGCCATGGCGGCCACCAGCTCATCCTCCTTGCCCGGCTGTACCTCGATGTTGGCGGTTACGTGGATCATGGGCTTCCTCCCGAATGAATCTGCACCTCGGCGGCCCGCACGTAGGCCGGCTCGAGCTGGCTCCAGCTCACTTCCGTCCCATCGCGTGCCAGCAGAGCCACCTGGCCGGCCCGCACCCACCAGAAAGGGCGGGCCGCGGCCCGCGCCCGGGAGGGAAGCTGGCCGTAGCGCTCGAGGGCGTTTCCCGTCACCAGGCATTCCCCCTGCTGGGCCAGCCAATCGGGCCAATCCCGGGCCGAGAGAAGCGCATTGGGAGTCAGCCGCTCCCCGGCTCGAAAGGCGGCCGCCACCACTTCGCCTTTCCGCACGTCGCTGGCGGCCACCACCACCTCCTGCGTCACACAGCCGGCAGCCAGAGCCTGCAGGGCATCCACCCCCACGATGGGCTTCTCCAACGCCTGAGCAAGCGTTCGCGCGATCAGGACGCCCAGGCGCACTCCTGTAAACGAGCCGGGGCCCAGGGTGACAGCCAGCCGGTCGCACTGACTCAGCTCCACCCCGGCCAGCCGGGCCACCTCTCCCAGGGAGGGCGTCAGGCTGCGCAACTGGGTGCGCGGATGCCGGCAAACCAGCTCGGCCAGCACCTCGGAGCCGCGCGCCAGGGCCACCGACCAGCTCTCGCCCGTGCAGTCCAGGGCCGCGATCAGCACAGCGCCGCCAACAAGCGTTCGGGCTCGGGGCCCATCGCGCTCAGGGCCACCCTTCGCCCTTCCTCCAGCAGAGAAAAGCGCAGCTCCAGCCGTTCGGGCGGCAGAGCTTGCAGCACCCGCTCCGACCACTCCAGCAGCACCACCCCGTCGTCACATTCCTCGATGCCCAGCTCCAAGAGATCGCGCGCCGAGTCCAGGCGGTAGGCGTCGAAATGGTAGACCGGCAGGCGCCCCTGATAGATGTGCTGGAGAACGAAAGTAGGGCTGGTGATGCTCTGGCTCACTCCCAACCCGCGGCCAATCCCGCGGGCGAAGGTGGTCTTGCCCGCCCCGAGATCGCCATAGCAAGCCAGCATCACGGGCTGGTCGATGAGACGGCCCAGGCGCTCCCCCAGGGCCTCGGTGTCCTCAACGGTCAGGCAATCAATCGTCTTTGCTGCCAAAAAATGCCACGGCCAGACCGATGGCCAGACCGGCTCCCACAGCCAGGGCAGCCCCCGTGGTGGTGTCGGTCTTGCGAGTGTGCTCGAGCTCGGGCTCTCGGTATTCGCCAACCTTCTCCTGCTTGATGTCGGGCCGGTGGTGATGGTAATAACCGCCGATCCGCCAGGAGGTCTTTCGCTCGTAGCGGCCGTCAGCCTGCTTGACGTAGCGCTCGCGCGGCTCGGGAATGGGCACGGTGTACTCGGTGCTTCCCTCCATGCGGGGATGGTTGATGGGGCGGTCGTGCCAGACTTCCTCCACCTGGTCGTTCTCGGCGCTGCGAAAACCGAGCACTCCGCCGGTGACCGCTCCGGCCACCGCCCCCAGAACCGTGCCCACCGGTCCGCAGAAGCTGCCGGCAGCGGCTCCGGCCGTCAATCCCCCCAGAATGGCGTAGCCTACCGAGCGTTTCTTGGGGTCGTAGGGCTTCTCGCTCAGGGTCTCGGTGACGGTCTCGAGCCGCGGGGCCCCTTGCTCATCGTAGACGGGCACGTCGCGATAGACCTCCACCGGGCCGCCCTCATTGGTGTCGTGCTTCTTGACGCTGCCCAGGCCATGTTGGGGCAGCAGGCCCCGCCCCTCGACGTAGTCGCGGGGGACGCTGCCAAGCCGCTGGCGAGTGGTAACGGGGCGATCATAGGTGCGCGTGACGGTGGTTCTGTTCATGCCAGCCAGTCTACCGGGATCCGAGCGGGTTGTTGTGGAACGCATGTTACGAATCGGGCAGAGGAGGCGAGGCGTGGACGAGCTATCCGGAAAAGCCAAGGACACCCTGATGAAAGGGTGGGGGTTCCTCAAGAATCGCGCCAAGGAGACGATGGACGTCACCAAGACGGCCGGTCAACTGCGCGAGCAGCAAAAGCGATATAGCGAGCTGATCAGCGATCTGGGTCACCGGGTTTACGCCATGGTCCAGAGCGACAAGATCGACATGGAAAGCCTGCGCGAGCGTTGCGCCGAGATCGAGGCGCTGGAGAAGGAAATCGAGCAACTGCAGACCGATCTCGGCGAGAAGAAGGCGGAATTCAAGGAGCACCTGGGGGATGCCGTACCCAAGCGGCGCACCTGTCCCCGCTGCAACGCCCCCCTGGGCCTGCTCGACCAGGAGTGCCCTCGTTGTGCTCCGGCGCCGGAATAAAGCGCAGGAAGAGCCCATTCGCTTGGAAGTCAAGCTCAAGCCCTCCGACCTGGTGGTGGTGCTGGTCACCCCGCAGGGAGACGCCAACGTCGGGGCCGTGGCCCGCAGCATGTCATGCTTTGGGGTGCGCGAGCTCGTGCTGGTGAGCCCTCGCCGGCCGCCCGGCGAGGAAACCTACAACTGGGCGGTGCACGGCAAGAAGGTGCTGGACCGCTGCCGCACCGTGGCCACGCTGGGCGAGGCTCTCACCGACGTCAACCTGTCGCTGGGCCTCACCCGCCGCAGCGGCAAGCGGCGCCACCGCCTGTCCAGCTCGCGGGCGGCGGCCGAGCGCATCCTGCCGCGCTACCTCCCGGCCCGGGTGGCCCTGGTCTTCGGCAACGAGGAGAGCGGCCTGTCGCGGGCGGACCTTGATCTGTGCCACCGGCGAGTGCAGATTCCCACCCATCCCGAGCACGGCTCGCTCAACCTGGCCCACGCCGTGACGGTGATGCTCTACGAGCTGTTGGGACGGGGCCGGCCCACCGCCTCCTTCAAGGCTGCCCGGCCCGCCAGCCCTTCCGCCCGGGCCGGCATGCTGGCCGAGATACGGGCGGGACTTTCGGCCACCGGCTACCCGGCCCACGGGGACCCGCTGGAGGAGGAGATGGGCAAGCTCTCGGACATCCTCAACCGGGCCGCTCTGGAAGACTGGGAAGTCAACTTCTTGCTGGGGATCGTCCACCACCTGAAGAGCCGGGCGGTGAATTTATCTCAAATTCGGCAGGTGGGGACCGAACAGGAAGCGAATTCCGGTCAACTGAGCGAGGCCTGACGCAAGCCCTCTCGCCAGAAACATCCTCCCCCGGGTCGGGGAGCTTGTCGGCAGGCCGCGAAGGAGCATAAAGAGACCGGCCTGGCCGGTTTTTTCCAGTACGAGGCCCGTCTTTGGCCAAGAACTTGAGAGGAAATCCACCGGGCGACGACCTGATCGAGACTCGCCCGCGCCGGTCGTCGCGGGGTTCCGCTGCGGCCTCCTCTCCTGCTGCCCTGACAGCCGAAGAGCTTCAGCAAGCTCTGCGCGACTCCGAACGCCGCTACCGGAAGCTGGAGAAGCAGCTGGCCGAATCGCAAGAGCAAGCTCAGGGCCACGAGGCGACCGCTGAGAAACTCAAGAAAGCCCTGGTGGCCGCCCGACAAGAGCTCAAGCGCACCGAGGAGACCGCCCAAAAATACTCCGAACGGGTCGAGAAACTGCAAGAGCGGCGCAAAGGCGCCAACATCGAGCTCGAGCAGACCCGTGGTGAGCTCGAGCAATCCCAGGCCCGCCTGGCCAAGGTAGAGGCCGCCTTCCAGCGGAGCGCCGAGCAACTCGAGGAGTTCCAATCGCAGATCGACGGCCTCTGCGATCAGCTCGACGAAGCTTACAACGAGCTGAGCCTGCTCCAGGAGCAGATGGCCGAGAAGGAGGGCCAGGCCACCGGCGAGCTGCAGAGCCGCCTGGCGGAGCTCGAGAGCCAGCTCAGCTCGCGCGAGGCCCGCCTGGGCGAGCTGCAGGAGAGCCTGAGTCAGCGCGAGACCAGCATCCACCAGCTGGAAGAGGAGGTGGCGCGCGTTCAGGCCCTGCTGCGCGAGAGCCAGCTCGACAGGGAATCCCAGGAAGAGAAACTGGCACTCCTCGAGCAGCGCCTGGAGGCCAAAGAGCGCCAGGCAGAAGCGCTGGAAACGAGCCGCTTCGAGCTGGAAGTCGCCCTGATCAACCTCCAGGGTGAGCTGAACGAAGGCCAGATCGACGCTCGACGGCGGCTGGCCCAGCTGGAGGCCCAGACGGGCAGTCGCATCCAGGCCCTGGAGGTGCTGGCCCGCGAGCGCGAGGAGCGCATCCAGGTTCTGGAGCGCTCCATGATGGAGGCCAGCCTGGTCATGGAGCAGGCCGAGCGGCTCATCGGCGGCCTGGAGACCGTGCGCGACCGCTCCCAGGAGAGGGTGCAGGGCCTGGAGCAGTGCCTGGTGGAGGCCACTACCGTGATGACCTCCGCCAGCCTGCGTCTGGACGGTTTGGGGACTTATCTCAACGAGGCCAGCCTGGTGATGAGCGCCTCGGATCGCGCCCTGGCCAACCTGGGGGGCCAGATCAGCGGTCTGGAGCTGGTGCTGGCCGAAGCCCAGGAGGAGGCCGCCCAGCGAGCCATCGAGCTGGACGCCCTGGAGCAGAACCTGGCCTCGCGCCATCAAGACATCCATCGTCTGGACCAGCGGGTGGCCGAGTTGCTGGGTGCCATCGATCAACGCGACGAGAGCCTGGCGGTGGTCAACGAGAACCTGTTGCGCACCTCCGAGCAGGCCAGCGACCTCAAAGCCCGGCTGGAGGCCAGCGCCAACGTCAACGTCGAGCTGAGCGGGCGCCTCTCGATCCGCGACAGCCGCATCCGGGTGCTCAACGAGGCCAACGACACCCTGCAACTCGAGCTCTACGAGTCGCGCATGCTGATCGCCGAGCTGGAGCAGCAGCTCGAGGAGGCACGGGCCGAGCTGGCTGGCTCCAAGCAACAGATCGGCGAGTTGGAGGCCCTGCTGGCCGAGCGCGAAGACGAGATCGGCCAGCTGCAGCACGCCCTGGACGAGGCCGGAGCCGAGTCGGTGGCCCTGGCCGAGCGGGTGGCCGAGCTCTCGGCCCTGCACGAGGCCGAGCAGGCTCGGGCTGCAGGCCTTCAGCAGGAGCTGACCAGCACCACCCGCCAGCGCGAAAACGCCCGCGAGGAGGCCTCCGAGCTGGAATCGGCCCTGCACGAAATGCAGGATACGCTGGAGGCGACGCGCCACGACCTGGAGAGCGAACGCGCTCAGCTGGCCCAGGCCAGCTCCGAGGTGACGCGACTGGAATCGCGGCTGAGCGCTCGCGAGCAAGAGCTCCAGGCCACCACCGACCAGCTGGGGCACTTCTACAAGCTCAACGCCGAGCAAGAGAAGAAGCTCGCCACCCGCGAAGGCCGCATCAAACTGCTCGAGCAAAAGCTGCAGAAGGTCGTGGCCGAGCTGCTCAAGAGCCGCCAGAAGGTGACCGGGCTCGAGCAAGAGGTCAAGGGCCGGGCCCAGCGCATTTTCCAGGTCGAGTCCGAGCTCAAGGCTCAAAACGAGAAGGTGGTCCGGCTCGAAAGCGAGCTGGCCCGGCTGGAAGAGCTCGAGAACGAGATCACCCGGCTGCACCAGAGCCACGACGAGCTGGAGGGCTCGCTCAACCGCTCGCGCGAGCAGGCCGAAGACCTGTCCGATCAGTTGGAGATCGCCCGCCAGCAAGTGGTGGAGCTGGACGAGCAGCTTTCCTCGGCCCAGGCCGACGCGGATGCCACCCGCCAGCGGCTCGAGCAAGCCCAGAGCGAGCTGGAGGGGTCCATGGCCCGGGCCCAGCAGCTCGACCAGGATCTCGGCCGGGCCCGCCAGGAGCTCGAGCAGGCGCGCGAGCGCGAGACGGTCACCCAGATGCAGGTCCAGAGCCTGGAGGAGGGCATCCTCGAGCTGGAGTCGGCCCTGCACGACCTCAATGCCGAGTCCGAGAAGGACAAGGAGAGCATCCAGGCGCTGGAGATCGAGCTGGCCGAGCGTCGAGCCGAGCGCGAGCGCCTGGCCGCCGAGCTCGAGCAGGAGCAGGAGCGCCGGGGGGTGTCCGACAGCCAGGTGACCGCCCTGGAAGAGACCGTGGGCGAGCTGGAGACAACGCTCTACGATCAGCGCTCCGAGCTTTCCGAGGCTCGCGGCCAGCTCGAGCAGAGCCGCGCCCGGGTCGAGTCGCTCGAGCAACAGCTCGTCGCGCTGGAAGGCTCCACGGCCGAGCAGGTGGCCCAGTTCTACAAGCTGACGGGCGAGCAAGAAAGAAAGATCGAAGAGCGCGATCTCAAGTTGCGGGCCCTGGCCCAGAAGCTGGTGCAGACCAGCAACGCCCTCAAGAAGTCGCAAACCGAAGGCGAGACGCGCGCCCGCCAGCTGACCCAGCTGGCCCAGGCCCTGGACGCTCGCAACAAGTCGTTGCACGAGACAGAAGAGCAGCTCACCGAACTGGACAACCTGCTCAACGAGCGCCAGGAGCACCTGGAGGTGCTGGAAAGCCAGCTGGCCGAGTCGCAGAGCGAGCAGGAGGGGCTCCGCGAGCGGGCTCATCAGCTGGAGGAGCAGCTCGGCGAGCAGAAGGGCTTGATGGAACTCTTCCAGACCGAGCTCGACGAGCAGCGGGGCAAGCTCGATGCCCAGGCGACCGAGCTCGAGCAACGCGCTTACCAGCTCGAAGAGGAGACCACGCGCCGCGAGCTGATCGAGGCCGAGCTGGAGGAGACGCAGGCCGCCCGAGCCGAGCTGGAGAGCCGCCTGGCCGGTCTGGAGCAAGAGCTTAGCCGCGAGCGCGCTCAACTCGCGCAGCTGAGCGAGCAAATGGAAACCGAGCGCGAGCGCCGCTCGCTCTCTGAAGAGCAGGTCTCCGAGCTGGAAGTGGCCCTGGGCGACTTTGAGCAGGACCTGAGCAAGGAGCGCCTGGAGCACAACCGGGCCGCGGCCCGGGTCGCCGAGCTGGAGGCTCAGCTGGCCAGCACCCAACAGCAGCTGGCCGATTTCTATCGCCATCAGCAAGAGCAAGAGAAGAAGCTGGAGGTGCGCGACAGCCAGATCAAGGCGCTGGCGGCCCGGGCCCAGCAGACCGAGGAACGGCTGGTGGCCAGCGAGACCCGCCTCAAAGAGGTGGAAGGGGCTCTGATTGAGCGCTCCCAGTACACCAGCGCCCTGGAAGTCGACCTCAAGAAGATCAAAGTGGCCCTGGTGCAGCGTGCCCGCGGTCTGGAGGAGGCCGAGGGCCAGCTGGCCGAGATGGACCAGCTGCTCAACGAGCGCCAGGAGCAGCTCGATCACCTCAGCGGGGCCCTGGAGGAGGCGCGCACCCTGCACCAGCAGCTCGAGACCGAGCTGGAGGCCCGCATCGCCGATCTCCAGAGCAAGCTCGAATCCGAGCGCGAGCGCCGCGAGCTGGCCGACGAAACGGTGCAGGCCCTGGAGGTCTCCCTCAACGACCTGGAGAGCGATCTGGGCCAGGAGCGCCGGGGACATCGAGCCGTCAGCGAGCAGCTCTCCGAGCTGCAGGGCAGGTTCCAGGCCCTGGAAGAAGAGCTCGCTCAGTTCAAACGCCAGAACAGCGAGCAAGAGAAGCTCCTGGGCGTGCGGGATAACCGTATCCACGCCCTGGAGAACAAGACCCGCGAGCTGGCGGAGAAACTGGTCTCCAGCAACGCCCGGGTCAAGGACCTGGACAACGGAGTCAACCAGCGCGAGCGCCAGATCGAGACCCTGGACGCCGATCTGAAGAAGATCAAGATCGCGCTGGTACAGAAGGCCCGGGGACTGGATGAGGCGGAGACACAGATCCGCGAGCTGAATGCCCAGCTCAACGAACGCCAGGAGATGCTCGAGGCCCTGGAGATCTCTCTGGGCGAGTCGCAAAGCCAGCAACGCAGGCTGTCGGAGCGGCGCGACGAGCTGAGCCAGACGGTCGAGCGACTCGAGCACGAGCTGGAGACCCAGCGCGAGCACCGCCAGATGGCCGAGGAGCAGGTCGAGGCCCTGGAGGGCTCGCTGGCCGAGCTGGAGGACATGCTGTCCGACGAGCGGCGCAAGCTGACTGAGCGCAGCGAGGCGCTCAGTGCCTCCGAGCAGACTCTGGCCCGGGCGCTCGAGCGCGAGAGCGAGCTGAACCAGCGCGTCGAAGGCGTCCAGCAGCAACTGGCCGAGTTCTACAAGCTGACTCAGGACCAGGAAGGCAAGCTGGCCGACCGGGACGCGCGGGTGGCCGCCCTGGAGCAGAGAGGGGCTCAGCTGGCCGAGGCGCTGGGAGCCGTGCAGGCCAAGAGCAAAGAGCTGGCCAGCCTGGTGGTGCAGAAAGACAGCGAGCTCAAGCGCGTCAAGATCGGCCTGGTCACCAAGGCTCGCGGGCTGGACCAGGCCGAACAGCGTCTCAAGGCGCTGGAAGAGGATCTGCGCCAGCGCGAGGAGCGGTTGGGAGCGCTGGCCGAGGACTTGCGGGCCTCGGCCCGGGCCCACGGTGAGTTGAGTGAGCGCAGCCGCGAGCTGGAGGCCGAGCTGGAGGCTCGCTCCGAGCAGTTGAGCCGGGTCACTGGAGATCTGGCCTCCGAGCGCGAGCAGCGCCAGGTGGCCGAGGAAACCGTGACCGCCCTGGAAGTCGCCCTGTCCGAGCTGGAAGGCGAGCTCTCGGGCGAGCGCAAACGGCTGGCCGCGCGCGAGGTCGAGCTCAAAGAAAGCGCTTCCCAGCGCGAAGCCGAATTGAACGCTCGGCTCGGAGCGCTGGCCGAGGAGCTGGAGCAAACCCGCAGCGAGCTGGGCGAGCAGGTTGCCTCCCGCGACCTGCGCATCAAGAGCCTCGAGCAGAAGACCATGCAGGTGGTCGAGAAGCTCAAACAGACCGCGGCCCGGGCCAGCGAGCTGGAAAGCGAGCTGAAGACCCGCAACGAGGCGGCCGAGCAGCTCGAGGAGGCCCTCAAGGCCCTGCGCGGCGTGCTGGAGGACCGCCAACAGCAGCTTGCCCGCATGCACAAGGAGCTGGAGGCCAGCCGGGCCCAGAACCTGAGCCAGCAGCGTCAGCGCGAAGAGCTGGAGAGCTCGCTGCAACTCCAGACCTCGGAGCTGGCCGGCGAGCGCGAGCAGCGCCAGGTGGCCGAAGATCAGGTCACCGCCCTGGAAGCGGCCCTGGCCGAGCTGGAGGGGGAGCTGGCTGGCGAGCGCAAGCGATTTGCCAGCGAGAGCAGCCAGTCTTCCCAGCGCGAATCCGAGCTGGCCGAGCAGGTGGAGGAGCTGGCCAACGAGCTGCAACGGGTCGAGGAGGCTCGTCGCGGCGAGAAGCGCGAGCGGGTCGAGCTGGAAACCCTGCTGGCCTCGCGCGAGAGCCGCATCAAGAGCCTGGAGCAGAAGACCCTGCAGGTTCTAGACAAGCTCAAGCATAGCTCAACCCGCGTGAACGAGCTGGAGGGCCGGGTCAAGGTGGCCGAGCGACTGGAGGTCGAGCTGACCGAGTTGCGCGCCGAGCTGTCCCAGAAGTCCGCCGAGCTGAGCAAGACGCGCGAGCAGCTGGCCGAGCTGGAAGCCAACCTGGCCCGCCAGGAGGCCCTCAGCCGGACCGCAGCCGAGGAGTTGCGCGAGAAGCTCACCGAGAGCGGTCAGGAGCTGGAGACCCGCTCAGCCCTGTTGCGCGAGCTGACCGCCGAGCTGGCGGCCGAGCGCGAGCACCGCCAGCTGGCCGACGAGCAGGTACTGGCCCTGGAGCAGGCCATGGCCGAGCTGGAAACCGACCTGGCCGCCGCCCGGCACGGCTCGGCCGAGCAGGCCGAGGTGGAGAGCGGCCTGCGCTCGCAGATCAGGCAATTGACGGCCTCCCTGGACCACCTGGAAAAGGAGCGTCAGGCCGGCGAGCTCGAGCGCGAGCAGCTCAAAGAGGTTGTGAGCGCCCGCGAGACGCGCATCAAGAGCCTGGAGCAGAAGACGCTGCAGGCCCTGGAGAAGCTCAAACAGACCAATGCCCTGGTGCGCGACCAGGAATCCCGGCTCAAGGCCGCAACCAGGCAGGACGAGGCTCGCCAGGCCACCTTGCAGAAGCTGGAGGTGGAGCTGGAGGAGCTGCGCCAGGAGCTCTCGCGGCGCGGCCACGAGCTCGAGCAGAGCCAGGAGCGTCTGCGCCAGACCGAGAGCTCTCTCGAGAGCACCAGGGCCGAGTCGGAGCAGCTGCGCAGCGAGCTCACCAGCGAGCTGCAGAATCGGTCGGGAGAGCTGAAAGACCGGGCCCAGCAACTGCTCGGGCTGCAAACCGACCTGCGTCAGGAGCGCGAGCAGCGGCAACTGGCCGAAGAGCAGGTGCTGGCGCTGGAGCACGCCCTGGCCGACACCGAGACCCAGCTGCGCCGAGCCCAGGGCATCAACCGCGAGCACGAGACGCGCCAGCAAGATGCGCTGGGCGACTTTGACCGACAGCGCCGCCAGTTCGAAGGCCGCCTGCATGACCTGGCCCAGGAGCGAGAGGAGCTCCAGTCCCGCCTGACCGAGCTGGAGGGCGAGCGAGCCGGGCTGGCCGCGCAGCTTCGCCAGGGCCAGAGCGAGCGAGACGAGCTCCAGACGCGCCTGGCCAATCTGGAGACCCAGGTGAAGGCCACTTCGGACCAGTTGGGCGAGTTTTACAAGCTGACCCAGGAGCAAGAGAAGCAGCTGGCCGAGCGCGACCTGCGCATCAAGGCGCTGGAACTTCGCGGCAGCGAGGTGGAGACACTCAAAAAGCAGAGCAATCAGCTGAAGGCGCGCCTGGTGCAGGCTTTGCGCGAGCTGAAAGAGACCCGGGCCGAGAGCGACAAGCTGCAGAGCGAGCTGAGCGAAACGCGCCGACTCAGCGCTGAGCAGCGAGCGCAGCGTCAAAAGCTTGAAACGACAGGAACCGAGCAGCTGGCCCAGCTGGAGCAGGAACGCGACCGCTCGCTGGCCCGGGTGCAGGAGCTGGAAGTGGAGGTCGCCCACCAGACCCGTCGGGCCGCCGAGCTCAGCACCGAGCTGAGCCGGCGCAACGCCCAGGCGGCCGAGCTGAGCGAAGAGCTGCAGGAGCGGGTCGGTCTGCAGGCTGAGCTCGAGCAGGCCCGCGAGACGATCAAGCTGATGAAGAGCGAGCAGCGCGACCTGCTCGAGGCCCGGTCCGAGTATGAACGAGAGCAGGTCGAGCTAGAGCGACGCGCTCACGAGCTGGCCGACCAGCTGGCCGACCGCGAACGTCAGCTCGAGCGCCTGGAGCTCGACCTGAAGAGACTTGGCCAGGCGGAGGACCGGGAAACGCTCGCCCTGGGCCGGGTGCTGAAGCTCGAGAAAGCACTCGAGCAGCTCAACCGGAACCTGGCCTCGAGCAACCTGCGGGTGCGTGAGCTGGACGGCGCGTTGACCCAGCGCCAGCAAGAGAAGCTCGGGCTGGAAGAGCGACTGAGCGAGCGCCAGCGAGAGGTCAACGACCTGGCCAACCGGCTCAGCCAGGCCAGTGAAGCCCGGCTGCTCCTGGAGGCCGAGCTCGAAGAGCTGCGCCACCACTCATCGAGCGCGCGGGAAGAGCAGGCCAGGGTTTCCTTGCTCGAACGTCAGCTGAGCGACCGCGATCTCCGTCTGGCCGACCTCGAAAAGCAGCTGCGCGAGCGTTCCAGTGAGCTGGGCGAGCTTCAGGCCGAGATCTTGACCCTGCGCTCGCAGTCGGCCGGAGCCCGCAACAAACAGCAACAGGTGGAATCGGCTCTGGGTGAGCGAGTGGACGAGCTGCAACGCCAGGTCAGCCGTCTGCGCAACCAGCTCGAGGAGAACGAGCGCGAGTCGCGCGACCGGCTGGAGAAGCTGCACACCGCCCAGAAGCGCCTGAACGAGTTGGAGCAGCGCCAGGAGGAAGCCACCCGTCTGGAGTCCAGCGTGGGGGCCATGCAGACCAAGCTGCGTACGGCCGCCCAGGCCCTGACCCAGGTCAAGCAGGAGCTGCAGAGCAAGGATCAGCAGCTCGATGACTCGGAAAGGGCCCGCCGCGAGATGGAGCAGACTCTGAAGCGCCGCAGCCAGGACGTGGAAGAGCTCGAGAAGCAGGTCCTGGAGTTGACCGAACGTGCTTTTCAAGTCTCGGAGCAAGAAAGTGACGCCGCCCGGGCGCGCGAGAAGTTAGCCGCCCTGGAAGGCGAGCTGGCCGCCAGCCGCGAGCGCGAGGAGCGGCTGAAGGAGCAAGTGGAAGCCAGCCGAAGCACCGACATGGTACCGCGTCAGGAGCTGGAGAATCGCGACCGGCAGATCCGGGTTCTGGCAGCCAAGCTGCGCGAGACCATGAAGCGCAACAAGTAAGCCGGAGGGGCAGATGGGCTACGCTCCCGAATTGCTGGAAGCTGTCCGCAAGATTCTCAACGAGACCCGCCAGGACCGCCTGTGCCGCGAGTACCTGGCCAGCCACCCCAGTCCCTCCGGGTTGGGTCCGTTTCTGGGCTCGATCGAGCCGGCTTTCCTGTTTCTGGGCCTCAACCCGGCCGGCTATGACGTGGCCGAGTACCCGTCGGGTGCGGAGGACTACCTCGACTTTGCCACCCGCTACTTCAAGCAGAAAAACACCGACAAAGCCAGCTTTGCGGCCTATCTGCCCTATGCCTCCATCAACACGGCCGACTACGAGACCTTCGGCGAGGTCGCCATGGCCGCTCACGTGGTGCCCATCCCGACCAAGCGCGCCAATGAGATCCCGCCCCGCCTGCTGACCCCCTGCTGGGCGCGCACGATGAAGCTGGTGGCGGCGGTTCGCCCCAAGCTGGTGCTGGTGCACGGTGCGGCGGTGTGGAAGTTTTTGGCCGGCGTGGAAGAGTCAGGCGGACCCCAGCTCACCCACCTGCCCGAGAGCCATAAGGTGGCCCTGAACACGCTGATCGAGACCGTGGAAGCGGACAAGCTTCCGTTCCAGAGCGGCTTTGCCGGCGCCCCGGACGACTTCAAGCCGTGGCTGGTGGCGCTCCCTCACCTCGGGGGCGCGGGCGGCCCCAAGGCCCAGCGCGAGAAGCTCGACCGGGCCGTGCGCGAGGCACGCCGACTGATGCACGGCGTCAAGGCCGGGGTGCGCATCCGCAAGCCGGTCTGAACCCCTCTCGCAAGCCGGTCCTGTCTTGCGTCACGGCACGGGCACTCCATTGAAGAGCACGGAGCCCGGGGGCGAGTTGAGCTTGATCA
>BTUM01000065.1:0-46151 GCA_045863235.1 Candidatus Xenobia bacterium
AGGGCTCCGGCGCACATGGTCAGGCTGTAGAAGGGCTGCACGATGAAGGCGATGCCGATGGCCATGCCGGAGGGGAGGTAGGGACGGGCGCTCTTGAAGAAGTGGCGAATGGTCGGGATCAGCGCCCCGATCACCAGGGCCACCAGCACGGCCGGGATGGAGTGGTCGGGCATGGCCGCCAGCCCCTTGGAGAGCACCTCGGCCATGGCCTTCCAGGCGTGAGCGGCGGGGGCAGGCAGCTTGTCGCCCCCGATTTCGAAGGCCCGCTCGAAGAGGATGTAGATGGGCACGCACACCAGGATGCCGGCAGCCACGCCGTAAAGCTGGGCGATGACCTGCTTTCTGGGCGAGGCGCCCAAAAGCCAGCCGGTCTTCAGGTCGTGCATGATGTCGCCCGCTTTGGAGGCGCCCGCGCCCGTCACGGCGGCGCACATCAAATTGGCGCCCACCTGGCCGGGGGCCAGAGCGCCGTAGAGAAGCTGGGTCACCTTGCCCATGCCGCCGATGGGATTGATGTCGCACTCACCCGTGCAGCGGGTGGCGATCGCCGAGAGGAAGGCCGAGATCAGCACCGCCAGGGCGGTCAGCCAGGGAGCGATGCCGAACACGAAGTAGGCGGCCGCGATGGTCAGCACCGAAGCCGAGGCCAGGCCGGCCGCGAACCACCAGTTGGGCACCTGCTCGCTGGCGGGGGCGGTGTCATCCACTGGCTGACCAGCCCGCTTGGGCCGCATGGCCTCCAGGATGGAGCGCCAGGAGAGCAACAGGTTGGTGATGGCGTCGGACACCATCAGGGCCACGCCCGGCCAGAGGATCCATCCGCGCGCGCCGTTGGCGTAGCTCATCGGGTCGCCCGCCACCCAGCCCTGGGCGCCCACCCAGGGGGCCAGCAGGCCCCAGGCCACGATGGCCCCCAGGGCCAGCGACAGGCCGGTGCGCAGGCCGATCAGGATGCCGGCCCCCAGCATCATGGGCCCCAGGTAGAGCTCGAAGCCGAACTTGAAGGCTAGCGCCACCAGCCCCACCTGCACCCAGTCGTGCAGGGGCACGTGCTGCACCTGAGGCACGAAGAAGCCGATGAGGGTGAACAGGCCGGCCGCGATGGCTGTCTTGACCAGCAGGGACGACTTCTTGACGGCATCCTCACCCGAGCTGAACATGGCCGCGATGGTCTGGCCGGTAGCCGTGCCGCTGGGGAAACGGAGCTTTTCGACCAGCACCATCTGGCGCCGCAGCGGGATGGCGTAGAAGATGCCCAGGCCGGCCACCGAGCCGGCCCACAGGGTGAGCTCGAGGTAGCTGAACTTGTGGCCCAGCATGGTCATGGCCGGCACGGCCGACAGCAGGCCCGCGGCCGAGGCCATGGCCCCGGCCGCCGATCCGGCCGTCTGGGCAATGTTGGTCTCGAGCGGAGTGAAGGCTTTCCTGGGCTTGAGGGTGGCGAAGACAGAGTAGCCCAGGATGGCGGCGATCAGCGATCCCCCCATCGACCAGCCGGTCTGCAAGCCGAAGTAGATGTTCATGGCGGCCACCACTGCCCCCAGAAAGCAGCCCACGAAGACAGCTCGGAAGGTGAGCTGGCGCTCGCTCGGAGCGGGGCGATAGAGCGGGCCGTCGCCCGGGTCGGCGGTGAAGGTGCCCATCTCCGGCGGGGCGGATTGCCCGACGGGAGAGCCCGTCTCGGCTTGCTCAGAGCGTGCCTGCACGAGCAGATTCTCGGGGGGTGACGACATGAGGAGTCCTCCGGGAGCAGGATGTGAACTAACATCGTTCAGCCGAAGGCCATGAGAGATGAACGAAATGTTACCACTCTGTCACTTGCCAGACTCGGGCTGCATGCTCTGAAAGGCTCTCAGTGTTGGCGATTAGCGGTCTGAGCGCCGGATGCTGTTTGCCTCAGCAGAGGTAACGGTGGGCCATCCGGCCCAGCGCTGCCCCTGCGGCCCCGCCTCCCACGCTGAGCAGGAAGGCCGCCTGAAGGGTCAGCTCGGTGGCCGTAGCCGGGTCGATTCGGGCCAGAACCAGCGCCCCGACGGCCGCAAATCCCAGGATGCCTCCCGCTACCATGCTCGATGTTTCGCCCAGCGAGCAGCGGTCAGGCTGCTCGTTCTCTTCACTCTTGGGCGGGGGAGCGACCGGTGCGGCTGCTTGCGGCCGCACATAACTTGCCTGGATGACTTGCATGACCTGAGCCTACCAGCCTGCTCTGAAATCCCGCTGAAACATCCCGGCAAGGAGCTATTTGAGTGCCCGCACCTCGGCTTTGGCACCGACCGCTTCCAGCTTCTCCTCGAGAGCCTGGGCCTGGCTCAGCTCAAGGTCGCGCTTCACCACCTGGGGGCAGCTCTCTACCAGGTCCTTGGCCGCTTTGAGGCCCAGCCCGGTGGCCTCACGCACGACTTTGATGACCTGAATCTTCTGGGGCCCGCACTCGGTCAAAACCACCTCGAAGCGCCCACCCTGAGCCCGAACGAGTGCGGTCAATAGCAAGACAAGCAAGCAGATCTTTCGCATATCCACTGTTTCGAGAGATCCGACGGTCTCCCCCCCCGAGCGACCGGCCAGGCGCGCGAGGCCTCGGACGAGGCGGCGCCGAAGTTCTCCTGCAGTGATCGACCGCATCCACGACCAGGTTCAGCTCAGGGCCTGGAACATGCCTCTTCCGGCTCGCTCCGAAGGGTCGAAGGACCCCAGCGACCTGCACGCTGGAGCTGTGGAGCCAGGAAGCCCTCCATGCCTCCTCTCCCCGACCCCGCCGGAGGCTCAGCCCTCGGCGACCGAGCCCGAGCCCTCTGGCCCTTCTCCCGCTCTGAAGCCCCATCTCGAGCGGGCTCAGGCCATGCTCGAGCTGACCCCGCTCTCGCTCAAGCAAGAGCTGACTGCCGATGAGCGCGCCCGGGTGGCCCCCTGGCGCCTTTCCTCCGATCCCCTTGCGGCCCGCCTGGCTCGCCACATGCTCTATTCCCAGGATGGTGACGCCCTGGACCGTTGGCAGCGCCTGCTCTCTCCTCACGAAGCGGCGGTGGCCGCCCTGCGCGAGGTGGTGGCTTTCAGCTGCGAGCCCAACGGCGCGGTGCATCCTCTGGATGGGAAATCGCTCGACCGGGCCCTGCAGGCCCTGGCGGTCACCTCTCCGAGCCAGGAGGGGATCGCCATTTTGAGGTCGGTGGAGCGCCGCTTCACCTCTCGGGCCACCGCCATCCTCGGAGACGACGTCAGGAACGCCGAGTCTCCCGAGCAAGACCTGGCCTGGGCCCGGCAGGCCAGGGCGCTGCTCGAGAGCTGGGGGGCCCCACCCGAGCCGCCCCGCAACGAGGTCGAAGAGCTCGTCCACCAGACCGCCATTGCCACCAGCCCCCACGAAGCCATCGCCGAGCTGACCCAGAAATTGCGCGATCCCGAGCTGCGCCCCCAGCTCGAGCAGAACCTGCCCGCGCTCGTGGGCTACGGAAGGGAAGCGGTGCTTTTCGGGACCGCCGGTTGCGACGCGCTGGCTGAGTCCGGGCAGCGCCACTACTACGAGACGCTGCTCAGTGAGTTCCCCGAGGCATTCTCGGCCGATTGCCTGCACCAGGGTATCGGACCTTTGCTCGGGGCCGGCGTGGAGGGCTGGAAGTCGACCTTCAACCAGTTCTGGAACCGTCACCCTGAGCTCATGAACGACATGGTCGAGATGGGTCTGAGCCAGCGCTCCACCTTTCGCCTCGCTGGCGACGTGCTCGAGCTGGTGGGCGGCTCGTTGCGGCGGGGCCTGAAGCCCACGCCCGAGCTGCGCGACTTTCTCCTGAGCCATCTGTGCTTCCCCCTGAGCCAGACCCACACCGGACCGGGCAGCATGGCCGTCCTGCGAGTCCTGGCCGAGATGGAGAAGGCCCGACCCGGCATCCTGGAGGGAGCAGTCCTGCCGGACGCCTCGGGCAAGGCCGCTCCCTGGAAGTTGGCCCTGCTCGACCGGGTGCTTCAGGAGAAGATTCGCGGGCCCATGGTGCTCAACGAGCTGGGCGGCTGGAACGATGGGCGGCCGCTCTACTCCACCCTGTTCCCGGGCCCCGATCCGGCCCTTTCCGGTCCCCTGCTCGATGCTCTCGAGCGCAACTGGCCCGCCGACCCGAGCACCCTGGAGGGACCGGACAAGGTCCGTCTGTCCATTCTGGCTTCCGTGCCGCTGCCCCCCGAGCATGAACAGCGCCTGAAAGCACTGCTCGAGCCGGAAATGGGGCAGGCGCGTCTCTACCAGCCCTACCTGCAACGCTTCGGTGCCGGCTATCGCGCCGAGCAGCTGGCCCCCCTGGCAAAACAGCCTTTGGGCGAGCGACTGGCCAGGGTCCGTGAGCTCTTGCAGCTCGAGATCGACCGGGACGCTTCCTTTCTGGCCGAGCGCTACGTTCCCGGCGCGGCCCGCACTCTGGTCGATACGATTGAGGGCCCTGAGCGGGCGGCAGCTGTGGCCGAGCTCTATCCTCAGGCCAACGACTCGCTGGTGGCCCACGTCTGCGTGGAGTTGGTGGGACTGGAGCCCTCGCTGGTGCGCTTACTGCACCCGCCCCCCACCAGCCCGGAGGCGGTCAATGCCTTCGATAAGGGCGTGGAGGGTTGGGTCAAGAACTTCCCTCGAACCGGCCTGGCGGAAGTCACCGGTTCGCTCGAGACCATCGCCGGATTGGCCAGCACGCCGTTTGGCAAGAATCAGGTGTACGCTGGCTGGGCCGCGCTGCTCAAAGAAGGCCCGCCCTGGGCTCGCGAAGTGGCCGCTCTGGACGCCAGGCCGCCAGAGCAGCACCAGGTGGCGCGCCGGGTGGTGGGCTCTCCTCGGACCCCCGAGGCCGATCTGGGGCACTACCGCAAGCTGGCCGGGATGGTGAAGGCCGAGGAGCTGCTGCCCGCCTTCGACCGCCTGCTGGCAGCCCTGAATGCCGGCCACAGCGAGGAAGAAGCCTGGACCGCGGCCCTGAGCCAGGTCCTGGCTCCCGGGGCGGAAGGCCTGCCCGGCAGCGGCGTGGAGGTGCGGGCCGGACAGGTGACTGTGGGCGGGGTGCGCCTGCGAGCGCGCAGCTAGGCGGGGGCCCCGAAGGCTCGACAAGCCGTCAGCAAGTCTCAACACAGTCAAAATCCGGCCGGAAGGGTCGGAGGATCATGCCTACAGGCCCTCCTTGAGATGGCACGCCTGAACGGGAAGGCACGCAAGGTCGTCCGCATGTCCGTTAAGAAGCATGTAGTGTCAACTGGCCAGTTTTGCACTACACGAATGCAGATGGTCTCGGGCCGGGTGGGTGTCGCAGAGAGAACCCACCACTGTGAAGTGCCTTCCTTCTAAACGACGCCAATGCTCTCGGGCGAGTTCGGGCGGTAGAAAGCCCACCACGAATGAAGCGCCTCCCCACTACACGACGCCGATGCTCTCGGGCCGGGTGGGGGTAAGAAAAGGCCCACCCCGCTGCACGACTGCCGATGGTGGGACGATCCTGCCTCGCCGGTAGCGCGGCGAGGGGGCCACCGCCCTTCGCAAGCACGCCGACGCGCTCTCGGTGACAACCTGGGTGGCCAGCCCCACGCCGGAGAACTGGGTCAGGGGAGCGGCTGAGGCTCCTGGCAACACGCCCTTCTGCACAACTTCCTGGCAGCAGCTGGGCGGCCGGCCAGCGTGGGAGAGAAGCGGGACCTCCATGGCCAGCGTGGAAGGGGCCGTCATGGAGCGCTTGCTGCGGGCCCACCGGGCCGCCCTGGAAGCGGTGGACCCCGGCCTGTTGGTGAGCCGGGAGCCGCTCGAGCGGGCTCCTCCCTGGCTGCTGGCCCTGGGCAAGGCGGCCTGGCCCATGGCCGAGGCCGCCCTCGAGCAGCGCAGTTTTCAGGGCGCCCTGGTCGTCTGCCCCCCCCGCGCGGGCTCGCAGGTGGGCGCGCGCGTGCTGCATGGCAGTCACCCGGTCCCCGACCAGAGCAGCCTGGCGGCCGGGGAGGCCATCCTGGAGTTCGGTCGCCAGGCTCGAGGGGGGCTGCTGGTGCTGCTCTCGGGGGGCGGCTCGGCGCTGGCCGAGGCGCTGGTGGAAGGGCTGACCCTGGACGATCTGCAGGCCACCACCCGGGCCCTGCTGGCCGGAGGGGCGCCAGTCCAGGCAATCAACGCCGTGCGCCGCCATCTCTCGCGCCTCAAGGGGGGACGGCTGGCCGAGCTGGTGCCCGGCCCGGTCCACACCCTGGCCCTCTCGGACGTGCTGGGCAGTCCGCCGGAGGCCATCGCCAGCGGTCCCACCGCGCCCGATCCAAGCACCTGCCAGGAGGCCCTGGAGGCCTGCCGGGGCCTGAATGTGCCCGAGCGCGTTCTGAAAGTGCTGGCCAGCCACGAGACCCCCAAGCAGCTTCGCGAGACGAGCTACCGCGTGCTGGCCGACAACCGCGTCATGGCCGAGGCCGCCTGCCGCGAGCTGGGGCCCGAGGCCCGGCTCCTGACCTGCTGGCTGGAGGGCGAGGCCCGTGAGCTGGGGCGCTTCCTGGCCTGCCTGGCCCGGGAAGGGGGCAAGCATACCTTCGTGCTCAGCGGCGAGCCGACCGTGACCGTGCGAGGCCCAGGCAGAGGGGGACGCTGCCAGGAGCTGGCCCTCAGCTTCGCCCTGGCTGCGGAGGGGGTGAACGCCACCTTGCTGGCGGCCAGCTCAGACGGCATCGACGGGCCTACCGACGCTGCCGGTGCCGTCGTGGACGGCACCACCGCCGGCCGAGCCCGGACGCTGGGACTCGACCCGCGGGCCAGCCTGGAGGCCAACGATGCCTACCCCTTGCTGCAGGCCACCTCCAGCCTGCTGGTCACGGGCCCGAGCGGGACCAACACCAACGACCTTTTCTTGCTGCAGGTGGAGTAGGTACGGTATCCTACCCAGAAGCCGATGCAGCACTCCGAACCAGAAAGAGTCCATCTCGACCTGGGCCAGGTTCTGGGGCCGACTCGCGAGGATGAGCAGCGATGTCTACCTCAGCCCTGATCCCCGCCTACCAGCCCACTGAGCTTCTGATCGAAGTGGTCGATTCGGTGCTCGCAGCCGGCTTTGCCCGGGTGGTGGTGGTCAACGACGGCAGTAAGCCGGAATGCGCTCGGCACTTCGAGGCCGTCCGAACCAGGCCGAAGGTCATCTTGCTCGAGCACGAGCGCAATCGAGGCAAGGGCGCGGCCCTACGAACCGGCCTGGAGCACCTGCACCGAACCGCCCCGGCGGGCGAGGTGGGGGTGGTCACTCTGGATGCCGACGGCCAGCACCGCGCTCAGGATGCCTGGCGGGTGGCCGAAGAGCTCGAGCGCCACCCGGACGCGCTGGTGCTGGGCGTGCGCAGCTTCACTCGCAAGGGCGTTCCCTGGCCCCGCCGTATCGGCAACATCTTCACCCGGGTGGTGTTCGCAGTGCTGGTGGGACGGATCATCCGCGATACCCAGACCGGCCTTCGCGGCCACCCGATGGGCTGGATCCCCGAGCTTCTCACCATCGACTACGACGGCTACGAGTACGAGCTGGAAGTCTTGCTCCACTGCCGCAAGCGCCCCCTGCGCCAGGTGACCATCGAGACCGTCTACATCGGCGAGAACGAGAGCTCGCACTTTGATCTGGTGCGCGACTCCACCCGCATCTACGGAACCCTGCTCAAGAGCCGCCTGCGGGCCCTTAGAGACTGGTTCAAAGTGAGATTCTAAAGTGCAAGGCCAAAGGCCTTGCACTCTACAACGCGCTGAAACGCAGTTCCGGCGCGTTCGTCAGACTGCGCTCATGTGCAAAACCAAAGTGCGAGCGCATTAAAGCCATAGGGCACATCAGAAGGATAGCTCCTTGGCCACTTCGGCGGCCGGGCGCAGCAGACCGCTGACCGGGTCGAATACGGGCGGGGCCTGGGGGCGCAGCCTGTCGCGCTGGCCCTGAATCTGCTGGGCCAGCACCGCCAGCGGCACAGCCCGGTCGGCTTCCCACCGGGTCAAACGGCGGGTCAGCTCGCGTCCCGAGAAGGTCAGCTCCTGCCCGTTCTGACGGCGCGCAAACATCTCATTGGAGAATTCCTTGATGAAGCTTCCGTAGAAGGCCACCAGGGTGTAGGCAGCCTCCTCGGCCGCCTTCTCGAGCTTCACGGCATCGGCGGTGGGATTGAGCGTGGTCTGAGCGCCCGAGTCCACTCCCATGCCCTTCTGCACGGCTTCCTGGGCCAGCAGCTGGGCGGCCGGCGAGGAAAGCTGCTGGGCGTGGGAGAGATCCCCCGCCGGGCCGGCCGACAGGTGGCCCTTGCCGAAGAAATACTCGGCTGCTCGTCCCCCGTAGTCGGAGGCCATCTCGGCGAAGTAGTACTCGAACGTCTTGGCGGCGTTGCCCCCGAACATCAGGTTCACGAAGGCCTGGGCGCCCTTGCGGGGGTGAAAGGAAACCAGGTCGATGGCCTGGGGCAGCTCGTCGGTGCTCTTCGACTCGCGGGCCAGTCGCTGGAAGAAGTGGCGAACCACCACGTGGCCCATCTCGTGGGCCACTGAGAGCTTGAAGAAGCGCTCGTCCACAGCCAGGGGCTCGGGCGGGCCGGCAGCGTGAGTGAGGCGGGCCTCCATCAGGTCCACGTCGCGCAGAATCGGTCCCCCGGCGGACTGCCGGGCCAGGTCCAGGATGGCTGACAGGTCGGCCGGCCCCTTGCCCCGGGTGGCCTGGGCCATGTCGGCGAGATCGGCCGGATCGGCGCTCAGGGCCTTGCGGCGCATCAGAACGTCGATGATGCCGCGGCGCTCGATCTCGTTGCGGGGCAGGGGAACCTCGAGCAGGCCGGGCAGGTGGCGGATGGCCTCCAGGTCCACCACGTCCTTGCGGCTGGTGCTGGCCACCACCCGCACGTCCCCCGGCTCGAGCTCATCCACCAGCTCGAGCATCGAGGGCTGAGACTTCTCGGCCGTACGGATGGGAGCCACCCCGTCCAGCCCGTCGATGAACACCACTGCGTTCCTGGCGCGGGCCTCGGCGAACAGCTCGCGCACTCCGCTCTCGGCCAGGTCGGCCCCGCTGGCAAAGAGCGTGGGGGTGCCCCGGGCCTCGAGCTCGCCCGCCATGGCTTTCATCAGGCTGGTCAGCCCGCTGCCAGAAAAGCCGTTGATGACATGGCCCTTGAAAGGGGAGCTTCCGTCCACGATCGCCATGGCCTGCTTGTGCACTTCGCCCACCGAGGCCAGGTCGCTCAGGCGCCAGCCTTCCGCCTGCACCGGAGCAAAGCGCGGCTGGACAACCGGAGCGGCTGGCTCGAGTCCGGGCGCAAAGCCGTCCACGGGGCCTGGCGCGGCGGTCGGCCGCAGATGCACCGTGGCCCCCGGGTGATGGGGCAGGAACGGACGGATGATCACGCCTTCAGTTTGCCCGAGGGCGCTGAAAAATTACTGTTTGCCGCCGCGGAAGTCCTCGAAGCTGGGCAGGAAATAGCCCGTCTGAAGCTTGTTCCAGCCCAGGATCGTGCCCACCATGCCCACTCCGGCTCCCACGGCCGCGCCCGGCCAGCCTCCGATGGAGGCCCCGGCCGCACCCAGGCCCACGGTCGCGGCCGCGATGGGCCAGTGACCGAGCTTGTTGGTCCAGTAATTGCTCTTGTCGTCGTGAATCGTCTGAATGCCGGGGATGCGGAGGAAGGCGTCCGGAGCCACGGCCTCGCGGCCCAGCAGCTCTTTGGAGGGCGCCTCGATGGGGTTGGGCATGCTCTTGAGGGCTTTGAAGACCAGCTCGGAGCAGTAGAACTCCTTGTCATCGGCGGAGTTGAACACGCTGTCGTAGGGCTTGCCCAGGTGGGAGCGACAGTAGGCGGTGGCGGCCGCCACATCCTCGGGGGTCTTGTAGTCGGGACGCACGATGGCGATCTTCTGGCGGCCCTCGAAGTAGTCGTCGAGCTTGGTCTCGATGACGCCCTTGCCCACCGCCTCGAGGATCTTGCCGTCACCGGCATAGTAGGCGGCGTGGGTATAGTTGGAGCGCACCGTCCAGAACTCCATGCGAGCCCAGCCCGGGTAGGCGCAGTCGGCGGTCATGATGACGTCGCCCGGCTGGAGCTTGCTCTTGAGCTCGTCGGCCTTCTCCCTGGTGATCTCGGGCAC
Source organism: Candidatus Xenobia bacterium (assembly GCA_045863235.1). GTDB lineage: Bacteria > Vulcanimicrobiota > Xenobia > Xenobiales > QWHO01 > QWHO01. The sequence goes on from BTUM01000065.1 coordinate 10,082, forward strand.
GGTGGTCGGGATGCGCCGGCCCATGAAGGTGAGCAGCGCTCCCGCGGCCGCCCGGGTGGGGCTGAATTTTTCCTTGGGCTCGGCCGGCGTCTCGGGGGGCGGAGCCTCGGTGGCCTGCGCGGGGCGCGCGAAGGATGGAGTGGTGACCTGCTGCAAGATCATGACGAAGACCCTTCCTGAATCACAGTTTTGGAGAGCTACTCTCTTGGCTCGACCGGCAAGATGTAGTAGTTCATCCCGTCTTTTCCCGGGGTGGTGTCCACCACCAGCAGGCCCACCTGGTCGCCCAGGAAGGCCTGCTTGTTGCGCGCCACCTCGTGCAGGTTGAGGGTGAACACCCCCTGCCCGCAATCTTGAAAACCCGAGGGCAGCGCGGCCCCGGAAAGCTTTTTGCTGCTCTGGGCGAGGAGAGCCTCCAGGGCGTCCACCGCCTTCGGATCCTCGGCGTCCAGGGCCACCACCATGCGGTCCTCGAGCTGGCGCAGCAGCTGCGGTGCGTCCGCGCGGCGGATGCAGGCGTCGGCCTCTTCGCAAGCCGAGGCCAGCTTACCGGCCACCCGCACCACGCTCTGCTCGATGGGGCCCGACGGCGCCGGATGAGTGCCCTGGTCGGGATGCCGGTCGGGCACGAACAGGGTCTTGAAGAGCTGCGGCTCGGGCACCTCGGCGTGGCAGGCGTCGGTGCGGGTGAGCACGTCCTCGAGGTCAGGCGGATTGAAACCCGCCTGGCGCACCCGCTCCACCGAATCCTCCAGTCGACTCAGGGCGCTCTCTCGCGTCAGCTGCTCTCCGCGCGCGTCGTAGACCGGAATGCCCAGCGAGAAGGCGGTACGGGCCTCGTGCACGCAGCCTTCGGAGAGCTCCCAGCCGTCTTGCACGACCACGCCCGAGGCGATCCTGACCACGTCCAGCCAGTGGTTGAGGTACTCGGCCTGCTGCCAGCGGTTCACGGCCAGGCGGCTGGGATCCACCACCAGCGTGTCCTCGCGCCGCAGCGACTGGGCCAGCTCGTCGGCGGCGGCGCAGTTCTTCTCGATCACCTGGCAGACGAACTCGGCATTGTCGGCCGGGTCGAGCTCGCGCACCGACTTCTTGCCCTTGCCCTCGAGGAACTGATACAGGCGGAAGCCGCCCGTGACCGGAGTGCTGACGTAGAGAATCTTGCGGCCCTGGGCCTCCTCTTGCAGGCGCTCCACGAAGTCGGGGCTGAAATCGTTGCGTTCGAAAGGTCCCAGCGCCGAGGCAAGGTGGGAGAGTCGGCGCATCAGGCTCTTCTGAGGATCGACCGTGTGGCGGGCCTGCATGCGAGCCAGCAGCTCCTCGCCGTCGCGCTCCCTGTTCTCGGGCGCCGCCCGGCGCGTGGAGCCGAGCATGCTCATGCGGCGCGCCGCCGTGTTGTAGAGAAGCGTTTGCTCGTTGACCAGCACCTCAGTAGCCTCCGCCCTGAGCCACGGCACCCTGCACGATGGCCACGCTCGAGCTGGCCCCGATGCGGGTGGCCCCCGCCTGGATCATCAGGTTGGCGGTCTGGTTGTCGCGCACCCCGCCCGAGGCCTTGACGCCCAGGTTGGGGCCGACGGTCCGGCGCATGAGGGCGATGTCCTCCACGGTGGCCCCGCCTCCGGCAAAGCCGGTGGAAGTCTTGACGAAGTCGGCGCCGGCCGCCACGCTCAGCTCGCAGGCGCGGATCTTCTCTTCGTCGGTGAGCAGGCTGGTTTCCAGAATGACCTTAACGGTGTGTCCTCCTGCCGCCTGGACCACGGCCTCGATGTCGCGCTGCACGGCCGCGTCGTCGCCGTCCTTGAGCTTGCCCACGTTGATCACCATGTCGATCTCGTCGGCGCCGTCTTTGAGCGCCTGGCGGGTCTCGGCGGCTTTGCCCTCAGGCGAGGTGGCCCCGTGGGGGAAGCCCACCACGGTGCAGACCATCACGCCGCTTCCCTGCAACTCTCGGGCCGCCAGGGCCACCCGTCCGGGCTGCACGCACACGGAAGCGAATTTGTGCTCTCGGGCCTCGGCGCAGAGCGTCTTGATCTGTGCGGCGGTGGCGTCGGGCTTGAGCAGGGTGTGGTCGATCATCGAGGCCAGCACCGCTCCCGGCAGGCCGGCCGCGGGGGCGGCGGCATGCAGGGCGGTCGCCAGGCCCATCTCAGCGGCGACAGGAGCGATCAGCCTTTCGTGGCCACCGGCCAGGGCCACCGGAGCGCCTCCCTGGAGGTGGACAGTCTCGGCTGGCTCGGCTGCCTCTGAAGTGGAGGCGGCGCTTTGCGGTCGATAGTGCGACGCTGCGGTGAGCTGGTTGAAGGCCTGAATGATCATTGGACGGACAAACCCCTCTGGTGGTTTATCCGAGCCTACCCTGGAGCGCTGAACAAATCCTCAAAAGCTCTCGACTTGCGACGGACGGGGAGCGCCTCGCGCTGGGTGAAGAACTCCTGGGCGCTGAAACGCTCGCCGTGGGCCCACAGGCGGCGGTAGCTGCCGTCGCTGGCCAGCTCCCAGGAGTTGGTGTTGTCGCGCAGGTTGGCCAGCAGCACCTCCTGCAGCTTCATGCCCAGCTCTCCATTGACGGGCACCAGCGCTTCCACCCGGCACAGCAAATTGCGGTGCATCCAGTCGGCCGAGGAGATGTAGACGCTGGCTTTGGGCGAGGGCAGCTCGTGACCATCCGAGAAGCAGAAGATGCGGGAATGCTCCAGAAACCGACCCACGATCGACTTCACCCGGATGGTGCTCGAGAGGCCTTCCAGCTGCGGTCGCAGGGCGCACTGTCCGCGCACGACCAGCTCGATGGGCACTCCGGCCCGCGAGGCCCGATACAGGGCGTCGATCACGTCCGGCTCCAGCAGAGCGTTCATCTTGGCCCAGATGCCGCAGGGCTTGCCCAACCGGGCAAGCTCCGCTTCGAAAGCGATCTTCTCGAGCAGAGTGGTCTTCAGGTTGATGGGCGAGACGGCCAGCTTCTCGAACTTCTCGGGCACGGCATAGCCGGTGATGTAGTTGAAGAGGCGGGTGGCATCGCGGCACAGGGCCGGATCGCAGCTGAAGAGGGAAAGATCGGAATAGGCCCGGGCCGTGTCGGGGTGGTAGTTCCCCGTCCCATAGTGCACATAGGTGCGCATCTGGTTGCCTTCGCGCCGGGTGATCAGGCTGACCTTGGCGTGGGTCTTGAGGTTGGCAAAGCCGTAAACGACCTGGGCTCCGGCCCGCTCGAGCCGCTCGGCCAGGCGAATGTTGGCTTCCTCGTCGAAACGGGCCTTCAGCTCGACCACGGCCACCACCGCCTTGCCCGCCTCGGCCGCCTCCACCAGAGCCCGCACAATGGGCGAGTCTTTACTGGTCCGGTAAAGGGTCTGCTTGATGGCCACCACGTCGGGATCGCTGGCGGCGTGCTGCACGAACTGCACGACCATGGAGAAACTCTCGTAGGGGTGGTGCACCAGCAGCTCGTGCTCGCGGATGGCCGAGAAATAGTCGCCGGCCCACTCATCCAGGGCGTCCGGCAGGCGCCCCTCGAAGGGGGGGTAGCAGTTGGGAGGACCGTCGTCGCGGATCAACTCGGCCACCGATCCCAGATTGAGCATGCCATCGGAGAAGAAGATCTGATCGCGAGTGGTCTCCAGCTCCTCACACAGGTAGTCGCGCACGTCGTCGGGGGTGGAGGGAGCCAGCGAGAGCCGGATCACGCTGCCCCTCTTGCGCCCTTTGAGGGCCTCCCGAAAAGCCTGCAGCAGATCGCCGTCCTCGGTGGCCTCGATCTCCATCTCCTGGTCGCGCAGCACGTGGAAAAGGGTGGCGCTCTCCAACTCGAAGTTCGGCAGCACCTGCTTGATACAGAGCGGAACCACGTGCTCGAGCCGGATGTAGCGCTCCGATTCCTTGAGCCGCACGAAGCGCCGCAGTTTGGAAGGCAGCACCATCATCTGCCAGTGCGAGCCTTTGTCGTCGCGCAGCCTCAAAGCGAGACAGAGGCCGTCGTTGGGGATGAGGGGGAAAGGGTGAGCCGGATCCACCGCCACGGGGGTGAGAGCGGGAAGGATCTGGCTGACGAAATAGCCCTCCAGCCAGCTCTTCTCGGGCCGAGTCAGCTCCCTGGCGGTGAGAATCCGGATGCCCTGGGCCGCCAGGGCCACCTTGAGCTCCTGCCAGGCCTCCTGCTGGCGGTTGAAGAGGGCTCGGGCCTCCTGGCGCAGGAGCTTGAGGTGGCGGGGCAGCCGCAATCCGTCGGGAGAGAGCGAGCGCGAGCCCGAGTCGTAGCGGGTCACCAGCTCGGCGAAGCGAACCATGAAGAACTCATCCAGGTTTCCGTCCGAGATAGAGAGAAAGCGAAGCCGCTCGAAGAGCGGGACCTCGCTGTCGCGGGCCAGGGCCAGGACCCGCTCGTTGAAGGCCAGCCAGGAAAGCTCGCGATTGAGAAAGCGATCAGGTTTTTGAAGGATGTCGACTGCCATGGTGATGAGGTGCCTGGAGGGCAAGATAACCGGTTTTCGGGCCGGGGGCAAGCGTCTGGTGATGGAAAACGAGACTTTTCGAGTTGGACGTCGTCTGCGCGAGGCTCTGGCCTGGGAGGGAGTGGTGGGCTGTCGGGCCCGCCTGTGGGTGCGTGGAGACCGCCTGGTGGCTCTCTTTCCGCTGGATCCTCCCACCGGCCCGGAGGCCGCCCTGGTGTGCCTGGGCAAGTCCTGTCGACGGCGGGGTGCGGCCGAGACGGCCGAGCGCCTGGAGCGGTGCGGGCTGACGGTGCGGCGGGTCAAATGCCTGGACCAGTGCGGGAAGGGGCCGAATGTTTGCCTGTTGCCGGGGAAGGTCGTGGTGAACCGGGTGCAAGAGGCGCCTGGACTCACGTAGCAGGAGCGGTCGGAAATTCTCCAGCATGGCCTGAAAGCAACACTCCGGCAACAACATTTCACAAAACGTTCACCGGGGTTCATATCGCGATCCGAACATTTCCCGCCCGCAGCCGGTATCCTGTGGAAAGTATCGCGTCGCGTGGAGGTTGAATGAGCGCTTCCGGAGTCGGCACCCTGACCGCGGCCCCGCCCCCCCAGGTCACTCCCCCGAAACCTCACTCCCATGGTGGCCAGCAGCCCCCGGCCACGGGGGACGGGGTGGCGCTGCAAGAGCGTCCGGCCGGTCCGCCCCGACCGGGGCAGGTGCACAACCTGATGCAGACCCACGCCGAGCGCGATCAGCTGGTCAATGGCATGCTCGACACGTCCGGCTCAGGCAAGCCGAGCCAGGCGGAAGCCGCTAAACTGCGCAGCGAGCTGGGAGCGGTGGATACCGACGTGCTGCGCTTCGCCAGCGACTCGGGGCTCAAGATCGGCGTGCTCAACCCGGGCGACGAGATGTTCCAGGCGGGCGTGCTGCGGCGCCAGGACCCCAAGGCCATCCAGGCCCGGGGGCCCGAATTGCAGGCCTTTGCCCAAAAGATCGACGCTCAGCTCGACCAGAAGTACGGCAACCGCCTGGATTCGGTGAAGAAGGAGCTGGCCGCGCTGCCCGAGGCCCCGATGCCGGGCTTCGGCATGTCTTCGCCCGACCCGCATGCCGAGAAGCGCGGCAAGCTCTTCCAGCAGCTCCAGACCCTGGAAGGCCAGCGCGGCAAAGAGCTGGGGGAGGCCGTGGAGAAATCCGGGCTGCCGGTCAAGCCCTTCGTCATCCCCACCGACTCCAAGCAGGTGATGGGCAGCCCGGCTGCCCAGCACATGGCCCTGGTGCAGGCCATGATGCCGATGTCTACCGCGGGAATGGCAGCCATCCACGGCGCCAAGACCCCCGAGCAGGCCAAGGAGTTCCACGGGCTGCTCGAGACCATCAACGGCCCCCGCCTGCAGGCGGCCCGCGAGGACGCGCTGGGGGGCATGCGCCAGGCAGCCGAGCGGGCCAAGACACCCGAAGAGAAGGCCCATTTCGAGAACCTGCTCAAACTCTCCCGGGAGAAGCCCGAGGCGATCCCGCTCGACTATCGCAAGCACAACCTGCTCGTGCCCGACATGCACTACGTAGCCGACGACAAGGGCAAGACCACCACGGTCGACCTGCACGACAAGATGACCCTGATGGACTGGTCCGGGACCGGCACCCGCACGCTCAAGGCCTTTGACAAGGACAACCTGGACGGCTCGGCCATCGACGGGCAGTACTTCAGCCGGGGTGGGATGAACAAGATGGTGGTGCGCGACACGGCCCTGGGCAGCGCCCCCGTGCACGAGCTGGGCCACGCCATCGACTTTCAGATGGAGAAGAAGGACCCCCAGTTCTACCAGGGCTGGAAGGCCCGCCTGGAGGCGGCCCACGCCAGGACGGAAGGGCTCGGGGGGAAGACCGTCAGCGAGTATGCCAAGACCAACCCCCGCGAGTACGCCGCCGAAGGCTTCGCGCACTACTACGAGGATCCCAAGGGCCTGAAGGCGGCCGACCCGGCCCTGTTCGCTCTCACCGAGGAGCTGATCGCCCGCGCCAGCGCGCTGGGAGCGCGGCGCTGATGCCTCACGTCATCTTGCACCAGTTGCTGGAAACGGAAGACTCGCTCGAGCTGGGCGAGGCCATCGGGGAAGTCTACGTGGGCCAGGACGGGCTGGAGGTGGCGGTCGAGGACGACAGCCTGCGCGACCGCCTGGAGAGCTTGCTGGCCGAGCCTCTGACCACGAACGCAGCCGCCCCGGGCACGCTGGGCACCATGCGAGTGGTGCTGGCGCCTCAGGACGCGGGCTACTTGCAGGCGCTGGAGGAGCGGCTGCGCAAGCCCGATTTCCGGCTGGCCGTGGAAGTGCTCTCGGAAGAGTGAGGGCAGGCCCTCAGGCCCGCCCTCACGCTTCAGCGATGATTACTTCTCCAACCGGGCCAGACGGTACTTGGCCAGGTTCTGCGAGAAGAGCAGGTTCAGCTCGTTGTGCTCGACCATGGTCATGTACTCGGTCGCTTTGGGCGCGTCGCCCTTGAGCGTGTAGTACTGGGCGGCGTAGAAGTTGGCCTGGTCCACCGCCATGGTGCGATAAACCTCGTTCTCGCTGCTCTTTTGAGCCTCGGCGATGCACTCTTCGGGAGTGATCTTGCCAAGCAGGAGACGCAGGGCCGGATAAGGCCAGGCGTTGGTCTGGGGAGCCGTGGCGGCGAACTTTTGAAGGTCGGCCGTGCTGGTGTTGCCAGAGCGAGCCTGGGCCACGTAGTGCAGCATCTGGTAGGTGGGGTTGTCGGGCTGCAATTTGACCGCGAACTCGAAGTCGCGCGTGGCGCCCGAATAGTTCTGCTGGCGCATGTAGGCCCCGCCCCGAATGGCGAAAGCGTCACCGTTCTTGGGGTTGAACTCGATGGCCCGGCTGGCGTCGGAGATGGCCGGCTGGATCTCGCCCAGACGGTAGTGGCTCAGGGCGCGATAGAAGTAGCCCTGAGCGTTCTCTTCGCTGAACTTGAGAAAGCGGGTGTAGTCCTTGATGGCCGCTCTGGAGTCTCCCAGGAAGAAGTAGGCACCGCCCCGGAAGTAGATGGCGACCTCGTTCTCGGGGTCGAGCTCGAGGGCCTTGTTGAGGTCGTTCATACTGCGTTTGGGATCGTCCATCAAGAAGAAGCTTGCTCCCCGCCATACGTAAGCCTTGACGAAGCCAGGCTCTTTCTTGAGAGCGCGATCGAAATGATGGATCGCCCCTTTGTAGTTCTTGACCTGAAATTGCTTATAGCCGGCTTCGAACTCCTTGCGCTCATCCAGCTCTTCCATGGCCTTCTCGGCCAGCGCGGGTGTGATCGCCAGCGCCAGAGCCAGCAAGAGCACCGCCATGCGTTGCAGCATACGTGCATACCTCCTAACAAATTGAGACGGCGGCGCTTCGGGTTCGGGACAAGATCCCCTGTCGGTGCATCCCTACCCCGTTGGTTCGGATCTCGGTGGGCTGGTTGGCGCTCTGCAACCCCTCACGAGGCGACGAAGTTTATCCGGGACCGCGCTCGAGCAAGCGGGGGTCGAGCAGCCAGCGCAGGGTGGCCGGGCGGCCCGGCTCGAGGTCGAGCCGGATCACGCCGCCCTTCTTCAGCTCCAGGGCCGGGTGGCCCCCCAACATGCGCCCGGCCAGCTGGCTGAAGGTGGGCTCGTGGCCCACCACGGCCAGAACCTGGTCCTCGCGGCGCAAGAGCATGGAGGTGATGGCCTCCAGGCTGCCGTCGTAGAGCAGGCGATCTTGTTTGAGCTTTCCGTCGAACTGAATCTCCCGATACAAGATCTCAGCCATCTCCAGGGCGCGCGCGGCCGGGCTGCTCAAAAGCCGCCCTCCCGTCAGCCAGGGCCCCAGCCAGCCAGCCAGCAGCAAGCTGCGCTCGCGACCCGCGCGAGTCAGGCTGCGGTCGAAGTCGGGCGAGCCGTCCTCGGCCTGAGCGTGGCGAATGAGATAGAGCTTCATGAGGCCAGAAACACCATCTGCACGGGCGTTCCCAGGGCCTCATGCAAGACCGACAGGCAGGGCTGAACGGCCCAGCGCTCGAGCAACAGGTCGCCCGGCCCCTCCAGCTTGAGCACCAGTGCCCCCTTCGATTTGCGGGCCTTGACCGAGCGGATCTGGCCCCGATGCTCGGCGTCGAGGGCCTCGGCCAGCCGCAGCAGAGCCGAGAGCTTCTGCACAAGCGGTTTCTCGCGCGGGGAGAGGTCGCGGAAAGGCAGGTGGTTGCTGGATGGAGCCGCTTTGCGATGGTAGCGGGCCACGCAGGCGATGAGGTTGCGCTGGGCCGGGGTAAGCCCGAGCATGCGGCTGTTGCGGATCAGATAGTGGCTGTGCTTGTGGTGGCCAGAGGGATTGACGAACTTGCCCACATCGTGGAGCAGAGCGGCCACCTGCAGATAAAAGCGGGCCTTGTCATCCAGCCCGTGCAGCCTGCGGGTCTCATCGAACAGGCCCAGGGCGAGCTCCATCACCTTCTCGGCATGCACCTCATCGAACGTGCAGTGCCGACCCAGCTGGTAGGCGCTGCGCAGGGCTTGCTCCTCACGACGGCGAGGGTTGGGCGTGAGCAGATCCTCCAGCAAGCCGTCCTTGAGACCGACCCGGGGAATGACCAGCTCGCTGGCCCCCAGCAGCTCCATCAAAGTCTCCAGCAGAACGCCCGCGGGAATGATCACGTCGGCCCGGTCGGGTCGCAGGCCCAGCTCCTCGATGCGCTGCTCGTAGGTCAGCTTCTGAAGCTGACCGAGCATCTCGGAAAGCTCGCTGCGCGCGATCAGGTGCCCACCTTCGCGCCCGAGCAGGCGGCGACGCAGGTCTCCGTAAGCCTCCACGTTCCCGCCGGTGCCAATGCACAGCTCCACCGGCTCTTCCGGAAGGGCGCTCCTTTGAGCCAGCACCAGCTCGCGCAGGCGGCGCACGAAATTGCCGTCACCCAGCTTGAGCCGGCCCAGGGCGCGCACCGTGCCCAGCTTGAACGAGTTCAGGCTGACGACCTCGGCTCCCCGGGCCACGGCCACCTCGGTGCTGCCTCCCCCGATGTCGATCAGGGCCGTCCTGCGCTCGCCCAGCTCCATCGCGCTGGCGACGGCCATGAAGATCAGCCGGGCCTCCTCCTCGCCGTCGATGGCCTCCACCTCGATGCCCGTCTTCTGGGCCAGCACTTCCAGGATGTCGGCTCGATTGCGGGCCTCGCGCAGGGCGCTGGTACCCACCGCCCGGTAGCGCTGCACCCCCAGCCGCTGCATGGTCTGCTTGAAACCGGCCAGCGCTTTGATGAGACGGTCGAAGGCCTCGGTTCCGAGGGTTCCGTGGGTGAAGACGTCGGCTCCCAGGCGTACCGGCTCGCGTTCGGTCTTAAGGACCGTGCGCGTGCCATCCTGGATGGCCGCCACGATGAGGCGCACGGCGTTCGAGCCGATGTCGATGGCGGCGACCGGAGGGGGCATGACGGGGGGACTTTCAGGCCCTCGCCACAGGCTCCTGCAGGGCGCTGTAGAAGGCCTCCCGGTGCAGTGGATCCTGGCCCATGAGCGGGCCGATTTCGATGCCTTTGCCTCCATGGTGGTGGCCAGCAAGCTCTATCCTGGCGCGCGATTGGTGCTGATCGGGTCGCCCGAGCCCTCGCTCAGGCGCTTTCTGGCCCTGCACCGGGGGGTCTTCTCAGTCAGCTACGCCCACGAGCTCAAGGACCAGCGCCCCGAGCGCATCGTGCTGGTGGATACCCGCAACCCGGCTCGCCTCGGCCCCCTGCGAAACCTCGTCAGCGAGCCCCAGATCTCGCTCCACGTCTACGACCACCATCCCCCCACCCCGGAGGGGGTTCAGGGCGACCTGGACGTCACCGAGCCGATGGGGGCGGCCGTGACCGTGCTACTCAAGAGGCTGCGCCAGAAGAACCTGGCGCTGACGGTGGAGGAGGCCACCCTGTGCCTTCTGGCCCTGCATGAAGAGACGGGCTCGTTCACCCACGCCGGCACCACCGCCGAAGACCTGGCCATGGGGGCCTGGCTGATGGAGCGGGGGGCGCGGCTGGCCATGGTCAACGTCTTCGTGGGCCAGACCCTGAACGTCGCCCAGCGCCAGCTGCTCAGCGAGTTGATGGAGACGGCCCACGTGCACAACCTGGAGGGAACCACCGTGGCCCTGGCCAGCGCCGAGCGCGAGGAGTTCGTGGGCGATCTGGCCCTGTTGACCACCCGCCTGCTGGAGATGCTGGGGGTCGAGGTGGTGCTGACCCTGGTGCGCATGGAAGACACCGTCTACGTGGTCGGTCGCGCCACCAGCGAGACGGCCCAGCTCGGCCACCTGCTCGGAGAGCTGGGGGGAGGAGGGCACGGCGCCGCCGCCTCGGCCTCGATCCCGGTCGAGCCTTTGAACCAGCTGGAACAGCGGCTGCTCGAGCGCCTGCGCGAGGTGCTGCCGGGCAAGCCCACCGCCCGCGAGCTGATGACCAGCCCGGTGCACGTGCTCGAGCTCGACCACCTGACCGTGACCGAAGCCGCCCGAGGTCTGCGCGAGCTGGGCCACACGGCCGTGGGGCTGGCTCGCGACGGCAAGCTGGTGGGCTGGATCGCCCGCAGCGACCTGGACAAGGCCATCGCCCACAACCTGGGCCACGCTCCGGTCACGACCTACATGTCCACCGAGATCGTCTCGGTCGAGCCGGACGCGCGCCTGGACGAGATCCAGCGCCTGCTGGTGGAGCGCGACATCGGCCGGGTGCCGGTCATCGAGCGGGGCGAGATGGTGGGCATCGTGAGCCGCACCGACGTGCTGCGCTGGCTGCACTCGGCCCAGGCCGCCCGGGCCCAGGAGAGCATCACCGTGGCCATGCCCGCCTCGCTGGAGGAGCTGCTGCGCCATATCGGCGAGGTGGCCCAGCAGGAGGGCTACGAGGTCTTCCTGGTCGGGGGAGCGGTGCGCGATCTCTTGCTGGGACGAGAGTGCGAGCAGGACATCGACCTGGTGGTGGAGGGCCCGGCCCGCGAGCTGGCCGACAAGGTGGCCGAGCGGCTGGGGCCGGCCCGGGTGCTGCCCCACGAGCGCTTCCGCACCGCCTCGGTGGTCTGGCCGGACGGGCGGCGCATCGATCTGGCCACTGCCCGCACCGAGATCTACACCCGTCCCGCTGCCCTGCCCGTGGTGCAGGGCAGCACCCTCAAGCAAGACCTGGCCCGGCGCGATTTTTCGGTGAACGCCATGGCGGTGCGATTGTCCAGCTCGCACTTCGGCCAGCTGGTCGACTACTTCGGGGCCCGCCGCGATCTGGCCGACGAGCGCATCCGGGTGCTGCACAACCACTCCTTCCTCGACGACCCCACCCGCATTCTGCGCGCCGTCCGCTTCGAAGCCCGGCTCGGCTTCCGGCTCGACCCGGCCACCGAGCACCTGCTCAAGCAGGCCCTGCTCGAAGGCGCCCTGGAGATGGTCTCGGCCGAGCGGTTGCGCGACGAGCTCTTGATCATCTTGTCCGAGCGCGATCCCCTGCCGGCCATCGAGCGGCTGCACAAGCTGAGGATCCTGCCCCGTCTGCACCCCTCGCTGGCCCTGAGCACGCGAGTGGAGCGCACCATGCGGCGGGTGCAGGCGGTGGAACAGGAGTTTGGTCGCTCCGATCCCCCCTGGCTGCTGGCCTTGCTGGCCCTGATGTCCAGCCTCAAGCCCGAGGAGACCGAGGCCCTGCGCCGTCGCTTCCGCCTGCAGGTGCTGCCCGGGCTGGAGGAGAGCTTTCGAGCCCACCGGGTGCTGCGCGCCCTGAGCTCGCGCGATCTGAAGGACAGCGAGCTGGAGCGGTTGCTCGCTCCCCTGCCCCGTGAGGCCCTGCTCTGGTTGCTGGCCTTCAACGCCTCCGAACCATTGCACGCGCGCATCCGCCACTACCTGGCCGACCTGCAGCACCTGCCCCCGGTGCTGCGGGGCCGCGATCTGCTCGAGCTGGGTTTCACGCCCGGGCCGCTGTTCAAAGAGATCCTGACACGAGCCCGCGCGGTTCAGCTCGACCAGGGGCTGCCCGACCCGCGTGGCTGGGTCGAACAGAACTTCGGATCCGCCCGGAACGCAGGAATCATGCCGGATAAGGTGGAACGAGCTTGAATGATTACCGATCCGATCCAGATCGGATTTGTGGTGGTTTCCCTTGTTCTGGCCTTCACCGTGCACGAGTATGCCCACGGCTGGATGTGCTACCAGCTCGGCGACCCCACCGCCAAGTATGAGGGCCGGCTGACCCTCAACCCCCTCAAGCACGTCGAGTGGCTGATCGTGGGACTGATCACCATGACCTTCATTTTCACCGGCGTGCCGGTGGGCTGGGGCAAGCCGGTGCAGTTCGACTCGGACAACTTCCGTCACCCCATCCGCGACGCCGCCCTGGTGGCCTTCGCCGGACCGCTGGCCAACTACGTGCTGACCGCCCTGCTGGTGGTGCCCCTCATGCTGATGCAACCCGAGGGCCTTTTCTTCAGCTTCCTGGCCATCCTGTGCGGAGTGAACCTGGCCCTGGCCCTGTTCAACTGCCTGCCCTGTCCCCCGCTGGACGGCTGGAAGATCCTGCAGGCCTTCGTGCCCCGTGCCACCGCCCGCGAGATGCAGCGGCTCGAGGTCAAGGCCGGCATGACCGCCCTGCTGGTGTTGATCATCGTCTTCCTGGCCGTGCCCGCGCTCAACCCGCTCAACCCCGTCTACAGCCTGTTCTGGCGCACGGTGGTGCTGCGTGCTTAAGCTGACCCGCACGGAGCAGTCCAACTACCAGGTCGAGCTGCCCCAGTTCAACGGTCCGCTCGAGCTCTTGCTCACCCTGGTGGGCCAGGCCAAGCTCGATATCACGGCCATCTCGCTGGCTCGGGTGGCCGACCAGTACCGCGCCTACCTCGAGACCCTGCAGGGCCTGAACGTCGAGATCGAGAGCTCCTACCTGGTGGTCTTCGCCCAGTTGCTCGAGATCAAGTCGCGCCTGCTCTTGCCCCCCAGCGACGAGCCCGAAGAAGACAGCGACGCGGTGGACAAGGCGGAGGGGCTGAAGGATCCGGCCCAGGAGCTGGTCGAGAAGCTCAAGGAATACCAGTCCTTCAAGGAAGCGGCCGACTGGCTGGCCGAGCGCGAGGGTGCCAGCGCCGCCCGCTATCCGCGCAACGCCGCCCTGCCCGAGTTGGACTGGCCGGAGCTCGAGGTTTCGGCCGACGCGCTGGCCGACGCCATGCGGCGCCTGGAGATCTCGCCCCGGGCTCCCCGTCCGCCCATGTCGGTGGAGAAGATCTCCTTCTCGCTGCCCGAGCGCATCGGGCAGATCCTCACACGCTTGTTCGAGCGGCCGCGCTGGTTCTTCCGCGAGCTGCTCGAGGGTCGCAAGGGCAAGGCCTGGGTGGTGGTCACCTTCCTGGCTCTGCTCGAGATGGCCCGCCGCCAGCAGCTGCACCTTCGCCAGGAAAGCCATGCAGACGACATCCAGGTAGAGGTCAGGGAGGCCGCATGATCGCCGAAGACGTCACTCCATCTCAACGGCTGGCGGTCATCGAGGCGCTGCTCTTTTGCAACCCGGCTCCCATGCGACTGAGCGAGCTGGAAGAGGTGTGCGGCTGGAACCGCGAGCTGATCGAGCGCGACCTGGAGCGACTGGCGGAGGTGCTCGCGGGCCGCGGCATCGAGCTGCAACGGGTGGCCGGGGCGGTGCGCCTGGTCAGCGTGCCCGAGGCGGCGCCCTTCATCGAGAAGATGCTCAAGCTGCAGTCGCGCCGCCGGCTCTCGCGCTCGCAGCTGGAGACGCTGGCGGTGGTGGCCTACAAGCAGCCGGTCACAAGGGCCCAGGTGGAGTCCTATCGCGGGGTCAAGAGCGAGCGCCCCCTCAGCCAGCTGATGGAGCTGCGCTTGATCCGCGAGGTGGGACGCGCCCCGCTGCCGGGCAAGCCCTGCCAGTACGGCACCACGGCCGAGTTCTTGCGCCACTTCGGGCTCAATGACCTCAAGCAGCTGCCTACCGTCGAGGGAGCCAAACCGCGCAGCGATCGCGGGCCCTTCTCGCAACTCGGCCTGGATGACTCGGGCGAGGAGCGCCTGGTGCGCGAGCTGAACGTGTGTGGGGAACGAGCTCCGGCCTCCGAGGAGGGAGGGCTCGATTCGCGCGAGGAACGGGTTCGGGCCTCCGGGGAGGGCGTGATGCTCGATTCGCGCGAGGAACGGGTTCTGGTCTCCGGGGAGGGCTTGATGGTCGATTCGCGCAAGGAACGGGTTCTGGTCTCCGAGGAGGGCGGCGCGGTGCTCGAGTCGCGCGAGGAGCATTTCGAGCTGCAGCAGTCGAGCCCGGGCCCGTTCGGGGCCGACTCGGGAGAGGAAACGCCGGGCTTTCGCCAGCGCAGCCACCTGGAAGGCCCCTCGGCCGAGCTGCGCAAGCTGTTCGAGCGCATTCGCAAGAAGTCGCCCGAGCCATGAATTTCGCCGAGTCGCGCTGGGTGAGCGTCAGCCCGGAGCTGATGCGCGGCCCCCAGCCCCAGGAAGAGGATCTGCGCGACCTGATGGCCGTGGGCCTGGGCGGCGTGGTCAATCTGCGCCTCGAGTCCGAGCACAGCCGCGAGCTGTGCCAGCAGCTCGGTTTGCGCTACCACTACTTTCCGGTGCGCGATTGGACCTGTCCCGAGCAACGGCAGATCGAGGAGTTCCTGAGCCTTTTCGAAGAGAGCCCCTCGGGTCCGCTGCTGGTGCACTGCATGGGCGGCGTGGGCCGCACCGGCGTCTTCGTCAGCTGCTACCGGGTAGCCCGGGGCATGGATCCGGGTCAGGCCATCCGGCTGTCTCACACCGAGGTGAGCTGGATGAGCATGAACGACGAGCAGATGCAATTCGTGGTGGCCTTTGGCCGCTGGTGGGCCGAGCGGCAACAAGAAAGGAA
This sequence comes from Candidatus Xenobia bacterium, assembly GCA_045863235.1. GTDB lineage: Bacteria > Vulcanimicrobiota > Xenobia > Xenobiales > QWHO01 > QWHO01. Next base: position 25,394 of record BTUM01000065.1, read on the forward strand.
TCGTTGATGACTGCAGAAGAGATACGCCACAAGATCCTGGCCGGGTTGCCGGAAGCGGAAGTTGATGTTCAGGGCGATGACGGGGTCCACTTTCAAGCCGTGATTGTCAGCGAGCGCTTCCGAGGCCTGAGCCGGGTGCAACAGCACAAGCTGATTTATCAGACTCTGGGCAATGCGTTCGACGGCGCGCTGCACGCGCTGGCCCTGACGACGCGAGTGCCCGAAGGTTGAAAGGAATCGTCATGACCCCTGAAATGAAAGAACGGTTGACCAACGAGGTCAAGGACAACGACGTGGTGCTCTACATGAAGGGCACGGCCATGATTCCCATGTGCGGCTTTTCGGCCCGCGCCGCCCAGGTGTTGCAGGCAGTGGGGGTCAAGATCCACGATGTCAACATCCTCGACTCGGACGAGCTGCGCCTGGCCCTCAAGGAGTTCTCTGACTGGCCCACCTTCCCGCAGTGCTACATCAAGGGCCAGTTCATCGGCGGCTCGGACATCCTGATGGACATGTACCAGGACGGCGAGTTGCAGAAGCTGGTGGCCGAGCTGCCCAAGGTGACGCCGGTCAAGTAGCCTGTGGCCCTCAAGGGGGTTCTCCAGGGCCGATTCCAGATCGAAAAGCGTCTGGGAGTCGGCGGAATGGGCGAGGTCTATCAGGCTACCGACCTGATGAGCGGCTGGCAGGTTGCCGTCAAGCGCATGCTGCTCGACGAGGACGACCCGGTCGAAATCTTCGATCCGTTCCAGAAATTCCGGGCCGAGTTCGATACGTTGAAGGCCCTCGATCACCCGGGCATCCCCCGGGTGCTCGACTTTTTCCTGGAAGAGCAGTGCCCTTGCATGGTGATGGAGTTCATCGAGGGCCAGAACCTGGACGACTGGGTCTACAAGGTGCGCGGGCAGGGGCGCAATTGGATCCTTCAGGAGAGTGACCCGCTGGTCGATCGCCAGGTGCTGCACTTTGGTCTGCAGCTGTGCGTCATCCTGGAGTACATCCACGCCCGTGGCATCCTGCATCGCGACATCAAGCCCTCCAACATCATCCTGCGCGACCGCACCGAGCGACTGGTTCTGGTCGACTTCGGCCTGGCCCGAGCCTATACTGGCAGCCGCTCCACCAAGACCCAGGTGGGCACTCTGGGCTATTGCTCGGTCGAGCAGGCCCAGGGCCATCCCGAGCCGCGCTCGGACCTCTACTCGCTGGCGGTCACGCTCAACCACCTGCTCACCGGCAACCAGCCCGCTCCGTTCGAGGTCAAACTGCTGCAGGAGACCCGGCCCGATCTCCCCCCTCGCCTGATCGCCGCCCTGGACCGGGCCTGCAGCTTTGCCGCCGCCGACCGTCAGGCCAGCCTGGGCGAGTTTCGCGGCGAGCTGGAGGCCTGCCTCAACGAGATGGGCAGCGGCCTGCCGGACCAGACCGTGCGACCGGATTACTTCCTGGAGGCCAGTGGCACCTATACCGAAGAAGTCGAGGCCCCGCCCGCGCCGGCGGTCAGCGAGCGCATCTCCACCTACAACTGGCTTGATCAGGCCCTGCTGGCCCAGGGCCCGGCCGCTCGTCCCGACGCGCGCAGCCAGGCTGTTGTCGAGCCCGCCGAGGAAGAGGAGGACGAATCCAGCGGCGTGCAGCGTTGGGTGGCGGCGGCCAAGACGCGCCAGGTTCCCGGGCGCCGGGAGACCGTCCCCGTGCCCCAGCAGCACGCCTTTCGGGTAGTCGAGGAAGAAGACGACCTGGAGTTCATCCGCAACCTCAAATCCGCTCGCCCGCCTATCTACACCCACCCGGTTGTCATCTTCCTGGTGCTGGTGGCGGCCACTGCGGGCCTGATGCGCTATCTGGAGGGACGCAGCGAGCAAAGCAACATCTCCCTGGCCGCCCGACTGGCCGTGGGGGGGCCCTCGGTGGCCCGCGAGGGGGCTCGCGCCGGGGCCGGAGGCACGCTCGACCTGGTAGCCGGAGAAGACACGCCGGCCCTGGTGGTCTACTCGCCCCTCAAGCCGATGACCGAGCTCTCCTTCACCATGTCCATCGAGCAGGGCGACCCGGATCTGGTGGTCTATCTGGGCGAGTCGCCCCCGGAAACGTCCAACTCGCTGCGGCGCAGCACCGGAGCGGCACTCTGGCTGCGCTTTGACCCGGCCGAGCTGGATTATCAGGCCTGCCTGGCCCCGGCGACGCGGATGCTGCTCCCGGCCGACGTGCGCCACCCGGGCATGTTCTTGCAGCTCTTTCCCCCGAGCGGTCGGGAGTTTCACAAGCTGCCCTCGGGAAGGACCTTCTTCGTGCGGCTGATCCTGCTCGAGAAAGGTCGTCTGGAAGCGCGCCTGGGCAGCCTGGCCCTCTCGGTCCCGGTCGCCACCGAGGTCCCCACTTTCGGAGTCTACATACTGGGGCAGGGACGGGTCAACCTGCGCGATTTGAAGGTCGTGCGATGAAGCCGCCCCGAGGTCTGAAATGGCTGGTCGCCCTGCTGGCGACGATTTTCCTGGTGATGGTCTTGGACAAGTGGAGCCACAACTGGCACCTGGTCACCAGGGACACCCAGGGCCGCGAGTACTACGTGGCCCTGCGAAGCCTGCAGCGGGAGGGGATGAAGGTGCGCTTCACCCTGCTGCGCCGTGATCCCGCCGCCAGCTGGTGGAATCGCTCCACGACCAGGCGCTTTGAGCTCGACTACGGCAAGCACCTGCTGACGCCGCTCGAAGGCGACCGGACCCTGGAGCCGATCGCTCCCGGCAGCGTGGCCGAGCAGCTGTTCAAGGAGCTGGACACGCGCAGATAGCCCTCGGGCACGAGACCCCGGGGCGGCACGCTGCAGGTCGCCAGTTTTGTCGATTCACGAGCCAGCAGATCGAACACAATTTCGAAACCGCCGGTTCAAGAAACGAACCTGCTTTCGACAGGAAATCAAAATATTTAACGAAGGTAGCAACCAATCTCCATACTCACAGAGTATCCCCGCCGGCTGCCCCGAAGGCCGCATTTCCAACACCGAGGTGTTTTCCCATGTCACTTCTTTTGTCCACTTATACCAGTCATGACCACCAGCAGATGCTACTCGAAGCAGCCCGGGCGGCTCGCACAATGGCTGAAAGCGAGTGGGAGCTTGGAGCCTGGTTGCTGGCCATCGATCGCACGCAAGCCTATAAATCCTCAGGTTTTCGCAGTACCCTTGGGTTTGCTATCGCCAGGCTTGATCTCGAGCCCTCGAAGGCGAGCAACCTCCTGCGCATCATGAGGGTCCTGGAAGGCCTTCCGCACTTGAGTGAGGCCTTCCGAACCGGTCAAGTCGGCTATGCCAAGGTCCGTGAGATCACCCGTGTTGCCAAGCCGGACACCGAGCAGAGCTGGTTGGAGTATGCTCGCGACCATACCACCGACCAGGTGCGCCAGAAAGTGGTCTGCAGCCCGGCAGCCTTTGAGCGGCGCCTGCGGGCAGCTCGCAGTCAGGCGGACAACCTTTTTACGGAGAAAGTCACCGCCGTGCGACCAACTCCCGAGAACCGGTCCGACGGTTCCTCGGCGCTCAAGGCATGCTCGGCCGAGGAGGAGGCCCTCACAGGTGAGAACAGGGGCTCAACTGGCGTTGCCCACCAGGCGCAGCTCAGCTCCAGCACGTGCCAGGCACTCGTTTCACCGGGCGACACGAGCAAGGTGACACTGGATGCAGGTTCCTCGGGGCAAGCGAGCTCCGGCTCCGCTGCGCCGCCACGTGCTCGGCTGGCACTCTCACCGGGTCCGCCCGGAGCAGGCCCGGGGCACCCTGATCGCGGGGGCCAGGATCGAGTATGGAGCTCGGCGAGCGAACCCAGCCCGGAGCTCCCGACAGAGGACCTGTTCCCCCTCGAAGAAGACGGTCTGACAGCTCCTCGACGGGTGCGACTGGTGATCGAGCTCGAAGCAGAGGACTATGCCGAGTGGAGCGCCACGGTGGAAAGGCTCTCGCGCCAGCTCGGACGGAGGCTCGGGGCCCGCGAGGCAATGCTTGAGCTGTCCAGGCGTCATGTTGCCCACACCAGAGGAAGCTCTCTGAAGAAGAACCCGGTCGTTGTCCGCCTCGACCAGGACGGCCAGGGAGTCATCGAGAGCGACCGGGGACCCCTGGCGATCTCTCCGGAGAGTACCCGGGACTATCTCAACAGGGCAAGCTCGCTGGCCCTGGGCGGACCAGAGGCTTCGGTCGTTCTTCTGGCCCCCAACCCACGAGAGAAAGTGCCGCCCAGCCTGGTGCAGGCCCTGGTAGCCCGGGCGGGCGGTTGCTGCGAAGCCTGCTCGCGACGAGGTGTCCTGCACGTTCACCACATACAGCCACGCTCCAGGGGAGGAACCAACTCCCTTCAGAACTTGCTCTTGCTCTGTCCAAGCTGTCACAGGCGACAGCACGACCGCGATTTCGTGCCCGGTAGCCCCTGGGACCGTGCCCGTGAACGTCGCCGGCGCAATCGAAAGTTGCGAAATCGCCAGCAGGCTCATCCAACCGGGTCCGAGTCGGTAGCCTGATGGTGCTGTGGGCGACCTGATCTCGAGTCTGGCCGAGGCTTCCAAAGTGCACGTTCGAAAGTGACGCGAGAGCAGGAATGGATGTGCTCAACAGGGGCTCCGGCGCGTTCGACAGATTGGGCTACAAGGCGCAAATTCGACAAGTTGCGAGTGAACCAGAGCGAGAAAACAACCAACGCAACCGGGCCACCGCCCACCGCCACCCCCGGGGCATCTCCTGATCGATGAGATGCTGGGACGGCGAGAAGCCCCCCGACCCACCCGGGGCATCTTCTGATCGATGAGAGGCTTGGGACGGCGAGAGGCCCGCCGACCGGCGACCCGGGGCATCTTCTGATCGAATGAGAGGCTTGGTACGGCGAGAGGCTCGCCGACCGGCGACCCGGGACATCTTCTGACCGATGAAAGGCTGGGAGGGCGAGAAGCCCGCCGACCCTTGCGTCGAGAGGGGCCTTCCCCGTTTTTCCAGAAATTGAACTCCTGATGTCAGGGCGATTGTGGACCATCCTGGGCCTCGTGCTCCTGGCGACCGCGGGTGCCGTCTACCTGAGCGATGAGCCAAGAATGGCTCCTCTGCTCGGGATGTGTGGCCTGCTGGCACTGGGCGGGGCCCACAGCGCTTCCCGGGCGCGGGCGCGGGTCCGGACCGAGAAGGCTCAAGCTCCCAGGTCCTCGTCCGGAGGGTGCTCCGCCTGCGGACAGAGCGTGCCAACGGCGCTCTGCCACTACCACGCCCTGGTCAATTGCGTTGTCGTGGGCTGGGAATGGGGCCAGGAGAAGCCGTTGTGCCGTCCTTGCGTCCACAAGCAGTTCTGGACTTCTCAACTGGTGACCCTGCTGTTCGGCTGGTGGAGCCTGAGCGGGTTGTTCATCGCCCCGGCCTACCTCCTCAGCAACATCGAGCAGTATCTCCGCGGAGTGCGCCGCTTCTGACCCTGCAACCTCACGACCGGCTGCAAGGGCCGGCTCCGGTCGACTCGGTGACCCTTTCTCAGCACTCAAGCCAGCTCGATGTGCCCTTACTGCGCCAGGGCTCCGGCGCCGATGGTCAGGGTCCGGGCACACCAGGCCAACGTCCAGGGCGAATCGAGTGGACGAGCGGACGAGCGCCCGTTGCCGCGGTCAAGCCTGCCTGACCGGCCAGCCGAACCCGAGGTCATCACGGAACCTTGCATCTCCGTCCCCCTGCGACAGTCTGGGAATGCCCCGGTGAGGGCTGCGCGCCAAGGCAGCCGTGGCCAGGCTGAATCCTGTTGCTGGTCGTCGATACGCACCCGATTCGCTCGCGACGCTCCGAGTTTCAGGTGTCCACGGCAACGAACAGCGCGGCTCGGATGGAGCCATCGGCAATCCTGGTCTGGAGCCTTCCGCGGTAAAGCCTGTTAACAGGTCGGCAAGAAAGGTCACAAACTGGCAAAGAAGGCCCCCCTGACCGGGTAGGGGGCGCAGCGCTATCCTGAAGCCAGACGAGCGATCGGGAGGACCCATGGATCCACTCTTAGCCCTGCAAGCTGCCAGCGGACTCAATGCCGGAGGGTGCTGCGCGTGCAGTGGGCCGATGATGGGCAACCTGGGCGCAGCCCAGAATCGGCTGATGATGAACCCCATGGCGCCCATGGCCGGCATGGATCCATTGATGCAGATGATGAACCAGCAGATGATGCTGACCCAGTATCTGTTCGGCCTGCTGATGGGCTTGATGCTGGGCCGGATGGGCGGCAACGGCATGATGCCCGGGATGGAGGGCCTGCTCGGCGGAGGCCCGCTCGGCGGGGTCGGCGGCGGTGGCGGTCCCCTGGGTGGGGGCGGCTCGGTAGGCGGCGGGGGGGGAGTCAACACGGGGGGTGGCGGAGCTCCCATCCCCACCGGCCCGGTGGCGCCGGGCGTCGAGGGCATGCTCGACAAGGCCCGCTCCATGATCGGGATGCACGAAAACCGCGACACCTCGGCCATCCAGTCGGTCACTGGCAAGAGCGGAATCAACCCCGCCTCCACCCCCTGGTGCGCCGCCTGGGCCATGAATTTGCTCAAGGATCACGGGGTACTCAACCTGGACGGGCTCTCCAACCGCAACTACTGCCCCACCATCAAGAGCTGGGCCCAGAACAAGGGCATCTGGGGCAACCGCGGACAGTACAATCCCAAGCCCGGCGACGCCATCCTGTTCGACTGGCAGGGCGACGGCACAGTGGACCACATCGGCATCGTGGAGAGCGTGAACGGCGGCAAGGTGACCACCATCGAGGGGAACTCCTCCGACTCGGTCAAGCGCAACTCTTACGACATCGGCTCGAGCAAGATCAGCGGCTACGTGATCACGGGCACGGGCAAGTAAGAACTCGAGCGAGCCACAGATTGAAGTGCAAGGCCTTTGTCTTTTTGCAGCGCGCCGGAACTTCGTTCCAGAGCGCTCGTCAGATTGCGATGCCAATGTGCAAACCACAGTGCGAGCACATTCACTAGCAAGCTGCTACGTGATCACGGGCACGGGCAAGTAAGAAACTCGTTGCACGTTGGCAGGAATTCGCGCCGACAGACCTGTCTTGGGGCGTCAACCTGGGACGGAGACAATCCCCCCCGCCAGCCCCACGGCCACTCCGAGGGCGACGCTGAGAAGAGCCGCCTTTTCTGGCGCCATGGCGCTGTGGGTCAGATCCTGCTTCTTCACCAGCCCCACCGGGCGGTGCTCGATGGTGGGCAGAGCGTAGTGCAGCCGCCCCTTCCCTTTGGTGTAAGGCTCGTCAAGCGTGCCCCGGCGGTAGCCGGTCATCACCGGCAGGCTCACCTTCTCCTCGCGCGTGACCACGCTGACCGAATCGTGGCGGGCGCTCCAGCCTCCCAGCGCGCCGCCCAGGGCCAGAGCCGTCAGGCCGGCCGTGAGAGCCCCCGGCAGCCCGCCCGTCAGCCCCCCGACGGTGGCCGCCGTGGCGGCGCCCAGGAGCCCGCAACCGAGGGCTCGACGACCGGGTGCATAGGGCTCTGCCTCCACCTGCTCGATGCTGCGCAGAATCTTTATGCCTCCCCCTGCGTCAAGTTCGGGCGCCAGCTCGTAGACATCGGTCTGGCCGTTGTCAGCCGGAGGTACGTTGGGCACGAAGGGGCGATCCTTGACGTAGGCATCGGCGGGGATGCGGCCGAGCAATTGACGGCTCATTACGGGGCTTTCCTGCGTGAGGGTGTAGGTGGCCACGAAGACAGTGTAGCGGCACGATGCAGGGGAGAGTTTAGAGGATTGTTACCTATTGCACCACAGGCATCTTGCCGCTCTCCTGGAGCACCCGGCCGATGGAGGGCGTGGACCCGTTCACGACCAGCAGACGAAGGCGCGGCACCGGACCTTGCTCGCTGTAGAGAAAGCCGTCCTCATCCAGCTCGAGAGTGTCGGATGCGGGAATGTCGCCATAGGTGTTGACCAGGAAAGTGCCCGGGGGCAGCTTGACCACCTGCTCGTCGGCCGCAAACTGGGTGTACGGGCCGCCTCGGGGGCGGAAGCGCAGCGTCACCCGGGCCCTCGGGGTGGTGGCCGCCTTGAGCTGCGCCTCCTTACGAGCCGCCGCCAGGCTGCGCGAGACCACTTCCGCCTGGGGAGTCACGTGCACGTGATAGGGCAGGTCGATACGGGTCACCATCAGGTAGAGCACCAGGCCGGTGATCCAGAGCGCGAGCACGATCTGAAGAGGAGAGAGGGGAGGGCGCTCACGCAGCATCCCCGAGGATTTCCCGGATCCCGCTTGCCGACCCTGCAGGCCGGTGGGATAATAGGCGCGTGCTGGACCCCGAATCCCCCCTGCCCGAGCATCTACAAGGCCTGAGCTTCGAAGAGCTGGCCAACCTGGCCGACGCCTGGGCCGACATGGGCGACAAGCACAACTGGACCGAGGACACCCGCCGCGAGGCCCGCGAGATGGCCAGAAAGCTGCGCGAGCAGGCGGCCCGGATGCGCGCCATCATGCTGCTGCGAGCGGCCCGCGAGGCCTTCGACAGCCCGCCCCGGGAGACCTGATGAGCTTGCTGCTGTATTCCGAGTCAGCTGGACTGGGAGAGCTGCGTTTCAACGATCCCGAGCGGCTCAACGCCATGGGCGAGGAGATGGCCGCAGCCATGCGCGAGATGCTGCTCGTGCTACGCTCGGCCCCACCCCGGGCCCTGATCCTGTGTGGCCAGGGCCGCGCCTTCTCGGCTGGCGGCGACCTGACCATGCTCGAGCGCAAGCGTTCTCTGGGTCGAGAAGAGAATCGCCGTCTGATGCTGGAGTTCTACGCCTCCTTCCTGGGCCTGCTCGAGCTCGAGGTGCCTCTGATCGCGGCCCTGCACGGCCACGCCGTGGGGGCGGGAATGGTGCTGGCCACGGCCTGCGACCTGCGGGTAGCCGATCCCGAAGCTCGCTTCTCCTTCCCCTTCGCCCGCCTGGGCCTGCACCCGGGCATGGGATCCACCTTCTTCCTGCCGCGCCTGGTGGGCCCGGGAGCCGCCCGGGAGCTCTTGTTGACGGGCGCCATGGTGGATTCGGCTCGAGCGCTGTCGATGGGCCTGATCAACCAGGTCTCCGAGCCCGGCAAGGTGTTGGAGCTGGCTCGCGGTGTGGCTGGGGCCATCCTGAAGGGGGCACCCGAGGCGGTGCGCGATACCCTCATCACCCTGCGCGGACCGCGCGAGGAGCTGACCCGGGCGCTGGAGCGCGAAGCCGCCTGCCAGGCCGACAGCTACGCCCGCCCCGAGTTCGCGGAAGGCCTCCGGGCAGCCCTGGAGAAGCGGTCCTGAGCTTACTGTTCTCGAGGAGGCCCTATGAAGTTCCGCTCTGTGATCCTGGCTGGAGCCGCCATGTTGACCCTGCTCGGAGGCGTGCGCGCCGACGAAGGCGACTGGGCGGTGGCGGTCGTGCATCCCACTGCCGGTCAGAAGGCGGAGGGGGTGGTGTGGTTCATCCAGAGCGGCGATAGCGTGAAGATGGTCGCCGACATCGAGGGCCTGACCCCGAATTCCAGGCACGGATTCCACATTCACGAGTGGGGCGATTGCACCGACCCGGCTGCCAAGAGCGCCGGCTCGCATTTCAACCCCGATGGCCACCAGCACGCTGGCCCCAGCGCCGAAATGCACCACGCCGGCGATCTGGGCAACCTGGAGGCCGACGACCAGGGCAAGGCCCACCTGGAGCTGGTGCTGCACGACGTGACCGTGCGTGGGGGCAAGAATCCCATCCTGGGTCGCTCGGTCATCGTGCACGCCAAAGCCGACGACCTCAAGACCCAGCCCACCGGAGACTCGGGCGACCGCATCGGCTGCGGCGTGATCGGATTGGCCCAGCCTCGCAAGTCGAGCCCGTGATCTACTGGCTCTTGTTGCTGGCCCTGCTGGGGTGCACGCCCTCGGCCCCGGCCCCGCCTTCCGTTTCTGTGGAAGAGCAGCAGGCGGTGGCCACCGCCCGCCAGCGCCTGCCCGAGTTCCGGTCCGCCTTTCAAAGCCGGCAGCCCGGGCACAGTTACCTGGTCAAAGTGCCCTTCACGCAGGGGCAGTTCACCGAGCTGATGTGGGTTCGGGTCGAAGAGCTGAACGAGCGCTCGTTGCGCGGCACGCTGGAGAACGCCCCGGTGGAGGTGCGCACGGCGCAGCAGGGGCAATCGGTGACGGTCGAGCTCGATCAGGTGGAGGACTGGCTGGTTCAGGACGCCACCGGCAAGCAGGTGGCCGGCGGGTTCACGCTGGAGCTCTTGCAGGAGTGAGCGGACTGATCGGGCGGTGCGAGGGTTCTGGGCGAGGACCTGGTCGAGGCCGGGCTGATGTCTGGCTCGAGGGCTGGCCGTTCTGGGCGGCCTGATGCGAGACTTCTGGGCGGGGGCCAGTTGTTCTGGGCGGGGCTGGGCAGCCTGACGCGAAGCTTCTGGGCGGGGGCTCATCGTTCTGGGCAAGGCTGATGCGAGGCTCCCTCGCGGCGCAGACCCTCAGGTCAGCTGGCGTAGCAGGTCGGGCAGCAGGGCCTCGTGATCGGCCACCAGCTTCGGGTCGGCCGTCTTCCAGGGTCCCACGACCAGGAGGTGATCCAGCCCCAGCGCCAGGAGTGCGCGCAGGCGGTCGAGGCAGTGCTGAGGCTCCCCTACCACGGCGAAGCGCTCCACGAAGTCGTCCGGCAGCGGCAGGGGAGCCTGACCGGCCCGATAAGCCAGGCCGGCGCGGTCGAGCAACTGGCAGTCCTCCGGGCTGAGCAGACCCGGTACCCGCCGGGCCGCCCCCGCGAACTGGGCAAAGAGCGAGACGTTCCCTCGCACCAGCTCTCGCCCCCCCGCGCCCAGGCCCAGCAGTACGACCAGTCCCACCGGGGTCGAGCCCGCCAGCTTCTGACCCCAAGACACCCAGGCCGGCTCAGCCCCCACCGCCAGCGTGAGCTGCTCGGCGCAGGCCGCCCCCACTGCAATGGCGCGCGGTCCCGAGGCAAAAAGCGAGAGGGGGACCTTGCGCCGACCCGCCAGCCAGACGATCGGGCTCGGGCCCACCGTCTCCCCTCGCAGGTAGGCCTGCAGCTCTTTCAGCGCAGCCTCAAAGGCGTCCAGCGGCCTGGGCTTGATGCCCAGCCTGGTGATGGCCGTATCGCCCCGTCCCACCCCCAGCAGCGCGCGCCCCTGGGAAACCTCGTCCAGGGTCGCGATCGAGCAGGCCGTCACGGCGGGATGGCGCGTCTCGATGTTGGTGGCGGCTGTGCCCAGAGTGAGCTTCTGGCTGCACCGCGCCGCCAGCGTGAGCGAGGCGTAGGGGTCTGACTGCAGGTTCTGACTGTCCGAGAGCATCAGGCCATCAAAGCCCAACTGCTCGGTCTGGCGCGCCAGCGCTTCGACCTCGTCGATCTGGGTGAACGCAAATCGGTAGATGGCAGGCATGGTCGTGCCTTCTGGCCGCGACCAGGGTAGGCCTGCGTGGGCTCTCGCGAGAGACGAGCATTTGCCTGTCTCGCGGCTCACGGTAGTTCGTTCCCTTTCAACGCGGAACTTCTCGGAGGGCGCGGAGAGATTCTGTCCGGGCCGAGCGAGCAGGAGCGCGAGGTCTTAATGGCGGCCTGCCAGCCCTACGCGGAATACCGGTGAGTGCGCTCGGGGGCTTTAGTACCGGGTGAAAAGCACGCCCCGTTAGACCGGCTCGGCCTCCAACATGACTATCGATCCGATCAGGTCAAGGGCTCGAGAGGGCCTCAGTAATACTCGCCGTCGTCCCCGCGCACCCGGGCTCCGAGGCATTGAGCCAGCTGTTTCGAGAGCACCATCAGCGGATCGTGCTCTCCCGAGGGCTGAAAACTGGCGCGCCCTTGGAAAAAGTAGAATGCCGGCAGCCACTTCTTCTGAGTTACATCGTAATACTCGGTATCGCCTGGTCTGCAACCCACACGGAGAACTTGGTCTGTGCTCGGATTCCGGTCCACCCAGTCGCCGCTCTTGAGTCTGAGTCCCTTGAGTTGGCCCACCGCGGTCCTCCACTCGGCCAGTGGGATTGGGACATCCTTACCGATCTTCTCGCGAACGATGTGGAGCTCGTACCCGGCCCTGGCGGTCGCAGCCAGCAGCAGCAACAACAATGGTATCAAGCAGGCCTTCCTGACTTGAGCAGCCGGTCGGTCGAGGCGGCCATACAGTCCATTCAGGCGACAGAATGTGGTCAGCAGCATCAGGGACGAGATTGCATTGATCTCCGGATTTACAGCCTGGGTCGTCATCGAGGCCGGCGGCTCGGGCCGATGCCGCCGATACCCACACGTTCTTCTCTATTGTAGTCGTAATCCTCCCGGTCCGTTCGCCCGGTCTTGAGAGAGGGGGGGTAGAGATGGCCTGGCTCGACAATAGGGCGATGGGCGGATGAGGAGAAGTCGAGCGAGCCTTGAGCTGGTGAAGCTTCTGAAAGCGCTGAGGGGGGCCGCCTCCCAGACTGCCCGAGCCCCTGGGGCTGACGTCTCCCTTGACGGCCCGGTTGGTGAGGTTTGGGGCGCGCGAGCACCGGGCGTGGACAGCTACTGGTTCCCTGCTCCCAGGAGGCTCTGGCAGTCATGCTGTAGAACCTATACAGCATGCACCGAACCCAGATATACCTGCCTCAGGATGCTTACGAGAGTCTCGTCGAACTGAGCCAGCGGCAAGGGATCACGCTGGCTGAGTCGATTCGTCGCGCCGTGCAGATCTATCTCCGACAGACCGATGCCGATGCTTTGAGCCAGGCGTTGGCAACGTCGTTCGGTGCGTGGGGGCAGCGATCCGAGACCACCGAGGACCTGGTAAAGCAAATGCGTCGGGAGTGGAGTGAGCGTGAGCTTCGTGGTCGACACGACAATTTTGATTGACCATCTTCGTGGTCGGCCGGAAGCCAGGGAATGGCTCGAGAGTCATCAGGCCGATGGTCTGAGCATTTCCGTGATCGCCCGGGCCGAGATCGTCGGAGGCTTGAGGGCAGGAGAAGAGCAAGCGACCTGGTCGCTCCTGCACCGTTTGCCCACTCTCGAAGTAGATACCCGGGTCGCCGACCTTGCCGGGAGTTACCGGCGCAACTATTTGAAGAGCCATGGACTGTTGTTGCCGGACGCTCTCATCGCCGCGACCGCGCGCACCCACGATAAGACCCTGGTTACCTTGAACACGCGGGATTTCCCAATGGATGACATTCGCGTCTTGCGCCCCTACTAAAGTGCAAGGCCTTTGGTCTTGCACTTACAACGCGCTGGAACGCAGTTCCGGCGCGTTCGTCAGATTGTGCTAAGCGCGAGCAGAAGGCAAACCGCAAAGTCCCTCATTCGATTGACGTTGCAGGCCTGTCCATCATTGCGTTAAAGGTCGCCGCATGAGTATCGACTGGAATCAGTACAACCAAAAAATCATCGCGGAGTTTCGCGGAAACGCAGGAAACGTGGGCGGCGACTTCGCGGGTGCGCCCGTGCTGATCCTGACCACCAGGGGCGCAAAATCAGGGCGCGAGCACGTCACGCCCCTGGTCTACACGCTTGACGGGGACGACTTCGTGATCATCGCCTCCAAGGCGGGACTGCCCACCCATCCCGACTGGTATCACAACCTTCTGGCCAACGAGGAGGCTACCCTTGAGGTCGGCAGCGAGCGGTTTCCCGTTCGCGCGCGCGTGGCCGAGGGCGAGGAACGTGAGCGCCTCTTCAACCGTCAGGCTGACCTCATGCCGGTGTTTCACGATTATGCCCGCAAGGCCCCCAGGCAGATCCCTGTGATCGTTCTCAAGCGGATTCTCTCGTAACCGCGGGGGCCCGTGAGCCTGCGAGACACGCGCATCGGAGGCCTCCGTGAGTCTCGAATTGAATCTTCAGCGAGACGCGCGAGCATCGCAGGCCCGGTCCGTAAGTCCCGAGCATCTCCAGCGAAAACGAGCATTGCAAGGCTGCGCTTACAGGATCCCCTTCTTCTCCAGGTGGCGCAACAGCAGATACTCCGCCGGCAGGATCGCGGCCAGCACTCCAGCCGTGATCAGGGGATGAATGCCCGTCATGGTGGCGATGGTGGCGAAGTCGTTTCCGGCCTTGGCGGTGCCCAGGGCCGAGAGGGCGTAGGCCACCGTGTTCACCATCGTGAAGCCGGCGTAGCCCATCAGCACGCTGCCCAGCACGGGACGCTTGTGGCGCATCATGTAGCCGGCCGCGAAGGTGGTGGTGGCCAGGCCCACGTCCACTACTGTGCCGGCCGCGGAGACGGCGGCGCGGGCGTAGGTGGGGCCGAGCTCCTGACCCAGCTCGGTCAAAGGGCCGGGGCGCCAGTAGGTCACGCCACCTTGCCAGGGCGTGACCTCGATGCGGGGGTTGGCTCCCTGGTAAAGCGCACTGGCAGTCACCGCGTGGCCCATCTCGTGCAGCCAGACGCTGGGGTAGCCAATGCCGATCCCGTAAGCGATCCCGCCCCGCACGCCGGCCTCGACCAGGTCCTTCCCGCTCAGTCCGGGCTCGGGCTCGGGCTCGGAAGGACGAGGCCGCGACGAGGCCAGGGGCAATGCCACGGACTGAATCTGCATGCCGCTACAATGCCACCAACACCGCTCGAAAGGGTTGCGCGCCTGTGAACTTCCGGATCCAGCGAAGAGAAGGCGTTGTGCTCAAGCACGGCCCGGGACCGGCCGAGGCGGCGATGCTGCGCTGGTGCGACGGGGTGGGGATGGTGCGCCTGCTGGCCGAGGAGCCCGATCTCCTGATCCTGGAGGAGCTGACCCCGGGCACTCCCCTGGCCGAGCTCGAGGACGAGAGCGCCCTGCGCCTGGCGGCGGGAGTGATGCGCACGTTCTGGCGACCTCCCCCGCCCGATGGTTTTCCCAGCCTGCACGACTGGGCCAGAGGGTTCTCCCGCGTGCGGCTCGAGAGCGACCGCGCCGAAGGCATCTACCGTGAGCTGCTGGCCTCCCAGGCCGAGCCCGTGCTGCTGCACGGCGACCTGCACCAGCAAAACATCCTCTGGTCGCAAGAGCGCGGCTGGCTGGCCATCGACCCGCAGGGGGTGGTGGGCGAGCCGGCCTACGAGGTGGGAGCCCTGCTGCGCAATCCCCGCGAGCGTGTGCTCAGGCTCGACCTTCACAGGAGGATCGCGGTGCTGGCCGAGGAGCTGGGCTTCGAGCGCGAGCGATTGCGGGGCTGGGCCTATGCTCAGGCGATGCTGGCCGCCTGCTGGAGCCTGGAGGACCAGGACGGCGAGGAGCAGCTCTGGCTGGCCGTCGCCGAGCGATTTCAGCGAAATGGGTGATGAGTTCGCGCGTCTTGCTGCCCAAGCTCCACGCTCACGCCCGGGAGCGGCCCTGCGCGTCTTGCTGCCGAAGCTCCACGCTCACGCCCGGAGCAGCTCTGCGCGTCTTGCTGCCCAAGCTCCACGCTCACGCCCGGGAGCAGCTCTGCGCGTCTTGCTGCCCAAGCTCCACGCTCACGTTTGCTAACCGGCCGACCGGCGCGGCACCCGCACCGAGCCGATGACCACCGCCTCCGCCTCCTCGCGAACGCCCGAGGAGCGGCCGTCGGCCCGGCCCAGGCCCGGGGTCAACAGCACCCCCACCTGGCCCTCGCTGCCCACCGCAAAGAGCCGCCCATCGCCCTGCACCAGCTCGCGCACCTCCGAGCCCAGGGAGAAGCGCTCCACGCCCGCTTCGAGATCGCACCAGAGCACCTGGCCCTGACGGGTGCCCAGGGCCAGGTAACCGCGTCCCTCGCTCTCCAGGCCGACCGCGCCGGTTAGCTCGTCGCCCTGAGCCAGGCGCACCTGGTAGTCGCCCGTGCGAACACCCTCGCGCCCCAGCTCGACCTCACGCCCTCCTACCCGCAGCGTCATGCCGGGCAGCACCCGCGAGTCGCCCCGGGCCAGCAGAGGCGGGGATTCGCGCGACAAGACCGTATCTGTCTTCTCGACCCGCGAGCCGGCGATCTGCCAATCCAGCACGGTCTGCGGGGGGATCCCCTCGCACAGGCTGTCCATGCGAATGCGCGCCAGCTCGGGCAGGGGGTGCTCGTCCTCGGCCACCGGTCCGAGATCGACCACCTGCCCGGGCCGGCTCAGGTCCAGCTTGAGCAGACGAAAGCCCTTGTCCGGCCCATAATCGATGCAGACAGCGTAGGCAAAGCGCTGGTCGGGGGACAGAAAGAACTGCTCGAGCAAGCGCTCGTCCCCGATCGGATAGTTGGCGCAGAACTCGCCATCCCCGGCCCGCAGGGCGAAGCTGCGCCCTTCCCAGAGCAGCACCTGGCCGCTGTCGAGCGGCACCAGCGAGTGGGTGGAGGGACGTGCCTCATAGCGCACCTCTCCGGTCGGGCTCCAGCCCACCACGGTGCGGGGCTGGCCGCGGCGGGTCTGGCCTTCGATGAACCAGATGCGGCCGTCCTTGCCCTCGCGAGCGCCTTCCAGGGCGTCCTGGCTCAGCTCGCGGCGCTGTCCCTGGCGGTCGAACAGGGCCAGGCGCCCCGGGTAGCCCTCCCCCACCAGCAGCCCGTGGCGGGTGGCCTGCACCGAGTTGCCCAGAAAGCCCACCTCCTGCTGGCCGAGCGGCTTGAGGTCGGGGGTGAAGTGGCGCAGGAAGCCCTGGTCGAGCAGCGCCACCCCTCCCTCCCACTCGGCCAGGCGGCGCTGGAAGCCGAACTCGTTGAAGCGGAACTCGCCCGTGACCTTGCCGGTGGCTGCCTCCAGGCTCACGAGGCCCAGGCCGGTGCGCACCAGGTAGCGGTCCTGCAGAGGGCGCACCTCGCCGATGTGGGTGTCATCCTCCACCTGGTAGGTGAAGCGGGCCTGGCCCTCGCGGTCGTACTGGCTGAGCTGGTGGCCTCGCTGGTGGCTGACCACCAGAGTGTCCTCGTGCGAAAAGACGTCGTCCGCGCTCAGCTGGCGGGTGCGCTCGAAGCGTCCGTCAGGGAGCGGGCGGAAGACGTCCATCCGTCCGACCGCGGGCAGCATGTCAGACTGCGGTCATCTCGTCCTTGCGCACTTTGCCGTCAGCCCCGATGATCAGGGTCTCGTGCACGGTCTCGATCATGGAAACGTTGTGGATGCTGGTGATGCGGGTCTCTCTGTCGGCCAGGCTGAAGGACACGACCTGGCGCACCGAGCCATCGCCGTCCAGAGCGTAGCTGCGCTGCTCGAAGTTGCTGCCGGGCAGTTCGCTCCAGTTCCGCCCCAGCGTCTTCTGGGGGTCGGGCAGGATGCCCACGCTCTCCCAGCCCAGGCTGTAATAGCCGTGCAGGGTGGCGACGCGAGGGTCGGAGGGCGACAGGATGGCCTCGGCGCCGAACGAGGAACGAAGCTCGCGGGCGATGGCCGGGGAGAACTCGGCACCGGCGGATTTCCTGCTGGCGCTGGCAGTGGGCAAGGTGGAAATGTGCATGGCAACCTCCCTCTCTTCTCGGCGGGAGTTATATGCCTGCGGACTGAAAAATCCCTGAAACGTCAAAGCCGCGTCAAACTCAGGCCAGCTCGCGCACCCGGCCCAGGGTAGCCTCGGGCCAGCCCGCCACCCGCGACTCGGCCACCACCCGCACGATCGGCTCGGTGTTGGAGGGACGCACGCCCAGCCAGGACCCATCCGCAAAACTCAGGCGCAAGCCGTCCAGCCGGTCGGGAGTGGCCTCTGGGAAAGCCGCCTCCAGACGCGCGTAGAGCTCGGGCAAGGAGGGACCGAGCGGCAGCTTGTTGCCCACGTGATGGTAGAATGGCAACTCGGCCAGCCGTTGGGACAGAGTTCGCGCATCAGATGCCAGGCACTCCAGCACCAGGGCCGTTCCAACCAGGCTGTCGCGGCCCAGCGAGACGGGCGGAAAGATCACGCCCCCGTTCCCCTCGCCGCCGAAAGCAAAGCCCTCGGCCGAGTGCATGGCCAGGGCCCGGGACAGGTTCACCTCCCCTACCCGGGTCTCCACCACCCGGGCCCCGTGGCGCGCGGCCACGTCGTTCACGGCCCGTGTGGTGGTCAGGTTCTTCACCACCACGACCGGCCCGGGACGATTCGAGAGCACGTGCTCCACCACCAGGACCAGGGTCGACTCCTCACCAGGGGCGCGGCCTTGCTCGGTCACCAAGGCCAGCCGGTCACCATCGAGGTCCTGGGCCAGACCCAGCTGGCAACCATGGGCCAGAACGGCCTGGCACAGGTCTTTCAGCGACTCGGCGGTGGGCTCGGACTCGCGCCCCGAGCGCACCACCGCCGTGAAGCAGCCCAGTCGCTCCAAGAGGCGCACCAGCAGCTCCTCGCCCGCTCCCCCTCCGGCGTCCACGGCCACCCGCAGGGCGCGCCGTCGGATTCGCTCGCAGTCTACCTGGGCCAGCACTCGCTCCAGGTGAAGCTCCAGGGCCCGCTCATGCATCTCGAGCAGCTGGCCGGGTCGACCCTGACCCGTGCCAGACTGGACCAGCGCCTGCAAACGCTCGGTCTGGGCCCCGTCCAGCACCGTGTTCTCAGGCCCCAGGAAGAACTTGAACCCGTTCCACTGGCTCGGGTTGTGGCTGGCCGTCACCATGAGGGCCCCATCGGCCTGCAGGGGCTGCATACAGCACTGGATGGTGGGCGTGGCCACCACTCCCAGGTCCAGCAGCCGCCCTTCCGGAAGCCCGCGGATCAAAGCCTCGAGCAGTTGGGGGCCGGAAGGGCGGGTATCCCGGGCCAGGAGGAGGGTGGGGTGGGGATTGCGCTCCGAGACCAGGGCCCCGAAGGCGCGCCCGTAGCGCTCGGCCACCTCGGCCGTGAGCGACTCGCCCACGATGCCCCGCACGCCGGAATAGCTGACCTTCAAGCTCATGCAGGATAGGCCGTGCGGTAGTAGTCTTTCAGCTCGAGCCGGCGGGCGGCCGCCTCGTCCACCAGGGCGGTCGCCTGGGGATGAAGCTGCAGAGCGGTGGCCGGCACCAGGCTGGTGATGGGACCCTCGATCACGCGGGGGAGAATGGCGGCTTTCTTGGGACCGGTGGCCAGCAACAGGATGCGCCGCGCCTGCATGATGGTGCCCACGCCCATGGTGAGCCCGTGGGTGGGGACGGGTCCGCCCTTGAAGGTGTCCAGGTTGGCCTGGCGGGTGGAGCTGTGCAGCGCCATGACGCGGGTGCGCGAGCCCAGCGAGGAGGATGGCTCGTTGAAGGCGATGTGGCCGTCCTCGCCCAGGCCGAGGATAGCCAGGTCCAGCCCCCCGGCAGCCCGGATGGCCTCCTCGTAGGCCCGGGCCTCGGCCGCCAGATCGCTGGCCAGGCCGTTGGGCACGCGATGCTGGGCGGGGGGCAGGTTCACGTGGCGAAAAAAGTTCTGCTCCATGTAGCTGGCAAACGAGTCGGGATGCTCGCGGCCCAGCCCGACGTACTCATCCAGGTTGAAGGTGCGGGCCTGGCTGAAGTCGAGCCCGCGCGCCGAAAGCTCTCGATAGAGGGCCAGCGGAGTCCGCCCGGTGGGCAGAGCCAGCACCGCCTGAGGGCGCTCGGCCAGAAGGCCCTGCACCAGGTCGGCGGCGCGCCGCGTGACGTCGTCAGGGTTGGCGAAAATGACCACTTCCATCTAATGTGCTCCCTCTCTGGTCGCGCCGGTCTGAAGAACTCGCCGGAACTGCGTGCGTTGCACCTTAGCTCAGCCTCCGAATGCGTTGCTCCACATCATGGCGGAACCGATCCACGTGGGCCAGCACGAAGGCGGCCGGATCCAGCGAGGGGTCTTCGACCAGGGCCGTCATATCCATGGCCAGCTCCAGACAACTCGCCCGATCGGCGGCATGGGACATGTGGTAGGTGGCGTTGGCCCGCTTGCGCCCCTGGGTGGCCAGGTCGTAACGCTTGCCCCCGGCGATCTGCGAGTCATAGACGCCCATGAGCGACATGGTGAGGTTCTCGTGGGCGCTCACGTCGAAGGCCACCTTGTCGGCGTCGAGCATCCAGTCGAGACCGCGCCAGACCTCGCAGCCGTAGAGCTTGTCAGGCCGGTGAGCGCAGGAGCGCAGAGCTTTGATGACGGCCAGGGTCACGGCCACGTGGGTCTCGTGCTTGTCGGCCAGGTTGTGGGTGTAGACCTCACGGGGGCGCGTGGTCTGGAGGATCTCGATCAGATCCTCCACCAGTCGACTCTCAGGGGAGCGCACCTCGGCGCTGGAGTAATCGAGGCAGACGAGGGCCGCGTAATCGCCGGTCATGGCCGCGCGCTTCTGCTCCTTGAGCCGCACCGAGCGCATCTCGTCGTCGGAGTAGCCGGCGTACTCGTCCACCCGCGAGCTGCCCCGGCCGTCAGTCACGGTCACCCCGGTGAATCCGCGCTCGGGCACTTGAAAGCACTGCAAGATCGCCCACCAGGTCATGAACTCGAGATCGTCGGGATGAGCCCCGATTCCCAGGTGCGTCGTGCGCGCGAAGGCCTCCGCGGGGGGGCGCCCGTCGGGGATGTAAAGCTCGGCCGAAGGATGACTCAGTTTCAATGTTAAGAAACCTTCTCGAATCGCTGAAGGGAATCCCTGTTCTCGACCCCGAAATTCTCCGAGTGCTGATTGACGATGTGGGGGGAGTCTACGGGCCGTATCCGACAACGTCGTCCTCACCCGCCTCTCCTCCCCCCGAGCCACTCGTCTTCGAAGAGCCCAAGGTCGAGTATCTGGTCGACTTCTCCGAATCAGCTTTGAGCGATTGGGAGCTGGCCGCTCAAGACCTCATCGCATCCGACGAGGCCAGCAAGGCGGCCGCTCCGCCCGAGGAGCCCGCGGCCCTGCCCGACTGGGAGCTGGCTGCTCACGACCTCATCGCCGCCGACGAGGCCAGCAAAGCGGCTGGTCCGCCCGCGG
>BTUM01000066.1:0-44238 GCA_045863235.1 Candidatus Xenobia bacterium
TGGGGAGATGAAGCTGACCAACTGCGACGTGGTGTTCGACCCGGAGGCGGTGAAGTTTGAGTGGGAGATTCCGGGGTTTGGGCCGGTTAGCTCAGGGGCTTATGGTGGGGCTCGGTTGGCGGCGGGCCTGAAGGCTGAGGATTTTTTCGATAAGCAGACCGGGCACTTCGATCTCTCGCGCGTGGATGGCCAGCGGGTGCCGTTTTCATACAGGAACTCCACCTACTCCTCGCTGGAGAAGGCCGTGGCGGCACAGCGCGGCAAGCCGACTCCCTTCCGGATAAACCCGGATGGCAGCCGGGGAACCCAGTACGCTTCCTGGGAAGAGTTCTTCCGCGAGGGCCAGGACCAGTACCGCTCGATGCTCTCGGTGATGGACAGGCAGTATCAGGCCACCAAATCCGAGGCAGTGCGCCGGGGCAGTTTCTCGCTCGACCTCAACCAGTTCCTGAATGCCACCGACTCGATGCGCGTCGTCTACTGGCGCGACTTCAACTAGGTCCGGTCGACTCGTGAAAGGCACCTCGATGAAAAAGCGCATGAATTTTGCCGCCGGCGCCCTACTCGGCATCCTCGGCGCAGCCTGTCTCTTCGCGCCCGGGTGCGGAGGCGGCGGGACGGGAGCCGCAACCCCGCCGACCTTCGCGTTCGTGCCCGACCCTCCGCCCCCGCCCCCGCCCCCGCCTCCTCCTCCACCCCCGCCTCCACCCCCGGTGCCGGTGACGAACGGCATCACGCGGCAGAGCGTGAGCTCGACCGGAGGCCAGGGCGACGCGTTCAGCGATGAGCCCGCCACCGCCGGGGACGGCACTTTCATCGCTTTTCATTCGTTTGCCCTGGATCTGGTGCCCGACAAAACGACCGGCGTCAGTGACGCCTACCTGCGGAATCGAGTGACTCCCAGCACCCAGCGCGTGAGCCTGGATTCGGCTGGCAATCAAAGCAACGGAGACAGCGCAAGAGCTGCTGTTTCCGCCAATGGCCTGGTTACCTTCGACTCCGACGCGACCAACCTCGTCGCCAACGACATCAACAACCAGGTCGACGTCTTCCGCCACGATCCCCAGACCGGCCAGACCATCCTGGTCAGCGTGTCCACCGGCGGCGGCCAGTCCGATGGGTTCTGCGGCCTCTCGTCCATCTCAGCAGACGGCAACCTGATCGCCTTCGAGTCCGGGGCCACCAACCTGGTGCCGGGCGGCCTCCCCGGGGTCGGTGATGTCCTGGTGCGCGATGTGGCCGCCGGCGTGACCAGCCGGGTCAGCGTCGACTCGGGAAACAACCCGGGCAACGCTATCAGCGGTGCTCCCCGCATCTCCGCCGACGGACGCTTCGTTGCCTTCTGGTCCGATGCCACCAACCTCGTTGCGGGCGATACCAATGGCGTGAAGGACGTTTTCGTCCACGACCGCCTGACCGGTCAGACCACCCGCGTGAGCATCGCCACCGACGGCGCTCAGGGCGACGGTGCCAGCGGCGGCACAGCCGTGACCGATAACACCCTGGATATCTCCGACGACGGCCGCTTCGTCGTCTTCCAGTCCGAGGCCAGCAACCTCGTCCCCGGCGACACCAACGGCCTCTCGGACATCTTCCGCCACGACCGCCAGACCGGCCTCACCGCCCGCCTCAGCGTGGCCACCGGGGCGGTCCAGTCCAACGGCTCGTCCGACACCCCCAAGATCTCCGGCGACGGCCGCTTCGTGGTCTTCGTCTCCCGCGCCACCAACCTCGACCCCCGCGACCAGAACGGCCTGGCGGACGTCTTCGTCCACGATGCCCAGACCGGTGAGACCCGCGCCCTCAGCCTCAATCTGGACGTGACCAACACCGGCAACGGCGGCAGCTTCTTCCCCGACATCTCCGCCGACGGGCGCATCATCGTCTTCTCCTCCGACGCCTCCGACCTGGTCGTGGACGACACGAACGACGCCCGGGACGTGTTCTCGGTGGCCAACCCGTTTCTGCCCTGAAGGCTATCCTGACCGGGCCTTTCGTTCGGCAGAAGGCCCGCAGGCAAGAGGTGGTGCGCGCCGGCACGCTCGGTTTCCGTTCCAAGCTGTGCCTCGTGGCAGTACCGACCATCCCCGGGCAACTAGAATCGCCCAGAACCAGGGTCAGAGGAGAAAGTCAGGAAGTTTCACGCAGAGGTTCGCCAGTTCGCAGGACTCCACCAACTCAGTCACGAGGTGCAACTCCTCCACGCATACACCGATGGGTCGAATCCTGGGCACAGTAGATCACGCCCGAGCACTCGATGTCCTGTGCCGAGAGCAAGTAGGGAATTTCGAGGAAGTCCTGGTCCTGCGTAAAGAGAACCCGCCCCAATTCGGTGGCCCGCCGCAGGAGCTGAGGGTCCTCGAGGGTATCGCTGCCGTCTTCCTGGGCTGTCAGGACATCCACGTTCCGTCGGCGCAGTCCAATCGTAATAGCGAGGTGGACGTGCACGTCCATCAAGAGCCGAAGTGCCAACTATCCCCGGCGAGAAGCCAGTAGCTTCCGGATCTTTCGGACCACAGGCTCATCCATCTGTTTCTGTTCGAACTCCCGCTCGATCTCTCTGGCTCGCAGGATGTCGGCGTCGATTTCGGACTGGTGATCGTAGTAGTAAGCCAACGCACCATACACCTGGGCCAGACTGACACCCTGGAACTGCCACGCCAGTTCGTCGGCGGACCAGCCGTGGGCCAGATGGGCCCGCACCAGATCGCGGATCTTCAGGCGGGTACCCTCGATCACGGGACGATCATTCTGATCAAGAGCTACGTGCTTGTATTCACTCGTTCGCGGACTCACCGCGCTTATCATAGCACGCCGCTCTGCAATAGTCACCGGCATGAGGCTCACGGGTATTCCTGCCGTCCTCCTCCTGCTGCGTCGAGGAGATCAGGAGCGACCAGAGCGCTGGGTTTCGCGTGACCTTGCACTCGCTCAGGCACGCGACGCATCTTCTCCAGCCGGCGCGCCCGTGCGGGTTCAGGAGCCATGCCGTGCTGCATTCCACCCAGCGATACACGCGCGTCACGTTGACGGACCTTCGCGGGATGCTCAGGCGTCACCATCCCCGCCTGGTGGAGCGTGGCGCCGCTCCAACGATCTGGTCGTGGACGACACGAACGACGCCCGGGACGTGTTCTCGGTGGCCAACCCCCAGGCAGACTGAGCGGACCATTTCTGCAGCCGAGCAGGGGTTCCGACCTCCCCGAGAAACCTCCAGGCTATGCTCATCCCCCGCCGTCGACTGCTCCAACTCGGGCTTGGTCTCGCTGCTGCCGCCGCCGTTCCCACCTTCCCCGGCTGCAGCGGGGGAGCCCCCCCACCGCTCGAACCACCGATTGACCCGATCATCCCCCCGCAAGTGGTGGAGGCCGAGCTCAACCTCCAGATGGCGACCACCATCCTGGACGGCGTGCCCTTCACCCATCGAAGCTTCAACGGAATGCTCGGAGGGCCGGTCCTGCGGGTGAGACCGGGCGACCTGCTGCGGGTCACCTTCCGCAACATGTTGCCGCCCAACCCGCCCCGGCCGGCCGACCTGGACATGAACATCCCGCACGACTTCAATACCTCCAACCTCCACATGCACGGGTTCCACGTCAGCCCCGAAGGCAATTCGGACAACATCTTCCTCCACGTCGAGCCGGGCGAGACCCAGGTCTACGAGTTCGCGATTCCGGCCGACCACCCGACGGGGACCTACTTCTACCACCCCCACAAGCACGGCTCGGTCACCGTGCAGGTGTTCTCCGGCATGGCCGGCATGGTGATCATCGAGGGCGGCATCGACGAACTGCCCGAGATCCAGGCCGCCCGAGAGGTGCTCTTCCGCCTCAACGAAGTCATGCAAAACGACCAGGGAGGCGTCCCCGACTACACCGCCAAGAACGCATTTCGCCCCGCCTGGCGCCGCATGCCGGTGAACGGGGAGATGCGGCCCACTTTCCGCATCCGGCCGGGCGAGGTCCAGCGCTGGAGGGTGGTCAACGCCGGCGTGGCCTGGACCACGCCGCTTCGGATCGAAGGCCACAGCCAGCATTCTCTGGCCCTGGACGGCATCAACTTCCCCCAGGTCGTCGAGGTTCCCAGCCAGGTGCTGGCGCCGGGCAATCGCTACGACTTTCTGCTGGTGGGGGGCGCTCCGGGTACCTACCGCATCCTCAAGGACCCTTACCAGCAGGCCAATCCGCTCTTCGGACCGATCGCCATGACCCCCGAGGTCGAGCTGGCCACCCTGATCGTCGAAGGGGAGCCGGTGGTGATGAGCCTGCCAACCGTTCTGCCCACTCCGGCCTCGCTGCCGGACATCACCGACGACGAGATCACCGGCAAGCGGACCATCGACTACGCCACACAGTTCGACAAAGGCGGTCCTTCGGCCGCCTTTCCCGACAACTACACCGTGGACGGCTTCCGCTTCGACGCCAACGCCCCCGGCCAGGTGGTGCCGCTCGGAGCCGTCGAGGAGTGGACCGTGCGCAGCGTCGTGGCGGATACCGAGCACCCCTTCCACATCCACATCAACCCCTTCCAGGTGGTGGCCATCAACGGCAACCCGGTTCCGCCCCGGTGGCAGGATACCGTCATCTTGCCCATGGGCGGCAGCGTCACTCTGCGTACGCGCTTTCTGGACTTCACGGGCCGGTTCGTCCACCACTGCCACATGCTGGCCCACGAGGACCTGGGCATGATGCAGAACGTCGAGGTGGTGGCGCCGGGGGCCCGAGCCAGCGTGCAGGACATCCGCGAGATTGGCCCCCGCTACGTGCCGCCGGCTCGGCTCGAAGCGGACGATTGGTGCGGCGACCCGTGAGCCTGCGCCTGGGGGGCGATCAATCCGCCTGCTGGCGAATCCCGTAGCGGTCCAGGTCGTGGTTCTCGGCCAGGTCCTGGGCCGCCCGGCGCAGGGTGGCCTCGGACAGGTCGCTGACCAGGAGCAGATCCTCGCACACGAAGTGGGTCATCCCCTCGGCCTTCATCAGGCGCTGCACCTCGCCTGGAGTGAAGGCGGTGAAAGCGTAGGTGCGCCCGTCTTCCAGCGTGACCAGCAGATCCGTGTTGCCCTCGGCGGGGTTCTCCACCTCGCCGATCCAGAGCGAACGGATCATCTCAGGTCGAACTCGCGGCGCAACAGGGAGATGGCCGAGTCCTCATTGGACTTGTTGCACACCACCAGCCACTGGGGCACGTCATCCTTCATCCGGTAGAAGATGCGCGTGCCCTCGCGCCCGCGCAGATAGCAGATGCCCTTGCCCAGAGTCTTGGTGCCGATGCCCGGATTGGGGTTCCCCGCGTCGAACTGGTCGATCAGCCGGGCTCCCTCCGCCTCGTGGTTCTGACCGATCTTGAAGGCCTTGAGAAATCCGGGCGAGGCCATGGCCTGATCGAGCGAGGTGAGCGGCTTGCGACTCGCCTCCTCGGCGGCCGCCGCGGCCGTCTCCAGGGCTTGCCAGTCGCCCCCCTCGGCCAGTAGCTCGCGAGCCTCGCCCTTGTTCTTGCGAGCCCAGGTGATGGTGTCCACCATCTGGTCGAGCCTGGCTCCGGCGATGGTGGGGTTGGGGATGGTCAGGGCGTCGAGCAGGGCCAGGGTTCCGTGGTTGCGCACCTCCTCGGGCAGCTGGGGGAAACGCTGCTTGATCTCGGCCAGCGCGGGATGATCGGCCAGCGGGGTGGAGGCGGCCGACTGGAGGATCCAGCTCATCTCCTCCAGCGTGTGGGGAGCCTCCTCCATGGCCAGGGTCACCGGCACGGGAGCGGGCGGGGCGGGAGCGGGAGCCGAAGGAGAAACCGGAGCGGGAGCGACCTCAGGAGCCGGCGCGGCAGCAACGGTGGCGCTCGGCAGGCTCAGGTCGGCCAGGTCGCCGCCGGGTGCGGCAGCTTCCGGTTGGCCCACCTTGTGAGGCTGGGCGGCGCTCTTGACCGGAGCGACGAACGGGGTGGAGCCGAGCGAGGTGAGGGGATTCACTGACAGGAGAGTTCTGCTTTCACGGGCGCGAGTCCTGGCGCTGGCGCTGGGCCAGGAGCACGCGCCAGTAGCCCTTCACGACCCCGGGAAAGGTCTCGTAGTAGTCCGCCCGAGCCGCCTGTCCCGGGGCCGAGAGCCGGCTGGCCACGCGCTGGGCTTCGATGGGGCTGTCGCCGCGGTAGACCACGTCCACCGTCAGATAGCCCTGCAGAAAGACCGCCGGTGAGGGCGCCTGGGCCACGGGCGCCGGGGCTGGAGCCAGGTCGCGGAAGGGGCAGAAGCTGATGGGTCCGGGAAGGGGGGCGTCCGGGGCCAGCAGTTCCTGGCGCACCTGGGCCGCCGTCTGAAACCGGTCCTCCTTGCGCGTCTGCATCAGCTTGAAGATCAGCTTCTGCCAGCGCGGGTCGCTCAGCTGGCGCAGTCTCTCTTCTCCCGAGGCCAGCCGCACCGCGTCGGGAGGGGTGGAGCGGGTGATGAGGGCATACAGGGTGGCCCCCAGCGAGTAGAGGTCGCTGCGCGCGTCCGTGCCGGCGCCGTACTGCTCGATGGGAGCGTAGCCCGACGAGCCGAATCCCCGCAAGAGCTCGGTGGTGCCCCGGCCGGGGAGGTGGGTGCGGGCGATCCCGAAGTCGATCAGCTTGAGCCGTCCCGTGGACTTCTCCAGCATCAGGTTGGCGGGCTTGAGGTCACGATAGAGCACCCGCTGGCCGTGCAGGTACTCGAGCGCGTCCACGATCTGCAGAGCCCAATCGGTGATGAGCTCGCCCGAGAGCTGGCCGGGGGCGGTATCGAGCACCGTCTGAAGGTCGCGCCCCTGGATGAAGTCGGTGACCAGGTAGGCCAGTCCGGCCTGCTCGAAGCAGTCGCGCACGCGCACCAGGCCTGGATGCTCCAGGCGAGCCAGCAAGCGCGCTTCTTGCAGCAGCACCCGGGTCATGGCCGGGCGGTCGGAGGGGCTGACGTGGCTCAGGTCGAGCTGCTTGAGAGCCACCTGCTGGCCCAGGCGGACGTCCGTGGCGCGATAGACGGTGGACATCCCACCCCGGCCCAGCACGTCCTCGATTCGATAGCGACCTGCCAGCATCTAAAGCCCATGCTAGCAGCCCGAGTTTAACGTTTGCAGCGCACAAATTTTAACAGACGGTTAACAGTGCCGACTGTTCGGGGGAGTAGGCTACGGGCCATGCAGGTCAGTCAACTCAAGAACACCCCCTATCAGCGGATCAAGAACTCTCCGCCCGGCCGCTTCGTGCGCGAGAACAAGCTGGCGACCGGTGCGGTCGCCGTGGGGGGCGCCATCGTGCTGGCCGGAGGAGCCGTGCAGTCCACGGCCGTGGCCCGGGTGGCCGAGTATGGCGTGATCCCCGCCGTGGGCGCGGGGATGGCGGTGGTCGGCTTTGCCGCCGCCCACGACGCGGTGGTCAACGACCTGGGCCGGCGTAACGGCCTGGCCGCCGCCAAGCTGACGGCCGGGACTCTGTCGGGCCTTGCCGGGGTCCAGATCGTGGGCATGAGCTACGACATCCCGGTGCTGGAACGGGCCCTGACCGGTCCGCTGGAAGCTCTTTCCGACCATGGCCTGGCGGTGCTGGGCACGGGCGTGGCCGGGGGCGGCGTGGCCGCCGGAGTGCTGGCCGCCCGCCAGTTCCAGCAGGCCTTCGGCCCGGGCGAGAATCGCCCTCGCCACGCCGCTCTGGGCGTGGCTGCCAGCCTGGGCTCGGCCGGCGGGCTGCTGGGAGGCGCTGAGCTGATCGGTCGCCAGTATGGCATCGCCGGATTGGATCGTGCCTTCACCGGCACCGTCGAGCACCTGGCCCAGAGCCCGGCCGCGGCCGTGGGCGGAGGCGCCCTGCTGGTGGCCGGGGCCGGAGTGCTGGGAGCCGAGGCGGTGGGCAACTTCCGCAAGGGCGGCAACGACCTTTTGACCGTGGCCGAGGGGATGGGCGCGGTCAGCGCCGGCCTGGGCGGCCTGGAGCTGATCGGACATGGAGCCCGGGTGCCTGCTCTGCAGGGCCTGCTGACCCACAACGCCGATCTGGTGGGCTCGGCCGCCCTCTCGGTGGGGGGCCTGGCGGTCGGGCGGCTGGCCCTCAAGGATGCTCAGGGGAACGGACTGGGCGTGAAGAACAGCCTGGCCCTCGGAGCTGCCGCCGTGATGGTGCCGGGCGGCCTCATGGTGGGCGCTGAGAGCCTGGGCCTGATGGCCGCGGTGGACGTGTTGAGCCGGGGCACCCAGCTGGGGCTGGGGGCCGGGCTGGGCCTGACCACCGTTGCCCTGGGCAAGAACGCCGTGCAGGCGGCCCGCCAGGGCGAGGTGGGCTCGGCCCTGTTCCAGGGGGTGATGGGCGCGGGCACCGCCACCGGCAGCCTGCTGGTGACCGGGGACGCGCTGGGGATCGAGGCCATCAGCCGGCTCGGCCAGAAGCTGGCCGAAGTCACCATCGAGCCCCTGGTCGATCACGTGCTCTGGCCCACGGCTCGCTTCCTCTTCGAGAACCCGGTGGCCGGGGCCGCCTTGCTGGCCACCGGACTGGGAGTCTACCTCTACGTCAAGCACCGCCAGTCCCAGACCTGAAGGGTCACATGACCCTGGAGTCGGGACCGGCCGACCCCCTAGCATGGGGGTATGCTGCTCGACCTCTTGCGCTGGTTTCTCAGGGTTCTGATCGGGGGCTACCTGCGTCCCCATACCCTGTTTGGTGAAGGTCTGCCTCGCCAGGGCCCGGCCCTGGTGGCGGCCAACCATCCCACCGTGCTCGACGGCGTGGTGCTGGGGTTGTGGGCCCCGCGTCGGCTGCGCTTCCTGGTCGCCGGCCACCTCTTCGACAACCCGTTCATGGGCTGGTTCCTGCGCCTGACCGGCTGCATCCCGGTCGGCCGCCAGGGCAGCTTCGAGGCGGCCGTGCAGGCACTGGAGCAGGGCGACTGGCTGGGGATCTTTCCCGAGGGCACCATCTCGGGCTCGGAGCGGTTGCTCGAGTTCCGCACCGGGGTGGCACGCCTGGCGCTGCTCACCGGCACTCCGGTCTATCCCACCGCCATCGCCGGCACCCTGCGATTGTTCTCGCCCGAGCAACACCGGCTGCAGCCCGGACCGGTGGTGCTTTCGGCCACGCGAGCGCTTCGCTTCGAGCGCCAGAGTGAGCCGGTGGAGGAGGCGGTGCACGAGTGCCTGACGCGCATCCGGCGCGAGCTGGAGGCTCAAGCCGAGCTGGCCCGCCAGGCCCTCGACCAGGTCCGCGGGCCCGGGGGGCTGCGCACCTTTCTGACCGGCCTGCTGCTGGTGCCGCTGGCCTCGGTGCTGAGCCGCTCCGAGCCGATCCCTCAGGGCTGACGCACGGCCAGCTCGAGGGCGCCCTGCAACCAGGCTGCTTCCTCCTCGGTGGCGGGGAAGTAGACCTTTTGCACCGAGCGGTCGTCCAGCACGGTCATGCCGTTTGCGTCGATGCGCACCTCCTCCACCTTGCCCAGGTCGAAGCGCTTGCGCCACGAGAGGCCGAGCAGGTGGGTGCGCACGCACAGCCCCTCCCGGGAGGCCTCGACCACCTTACCCAGGGCAGCCAGCAGCTCGCGGCCCAACATCGCCAGCACAGTCGGCAGAGCAAAGAGCGTCATCATCGCCGCGGCGACCAGAACCACCGGAGGCTCCATCGTTCCCAGCTTGACGGGCTCGCGCAGGGGCGGGATGAAAAAGGCCAGAGCACCCGTAACGACCACCAGGGCAACCCCGAAGGCGAACACCGTGACCAGGGGCCGGCCCAGTCCCTCGCGCGGCAGGACAATCTCCATTCGCGGGAGGCCGGACCGCATCGCCAGGCGTCCGGGAGCCGGACCCAGCGCTCGCTCGGGAGCCGGTGCCATCGTGGCCCAGGGAGTGTCCAGCTCGCGGTAGCTGCGAGTCACCTTCTGGCCCATCCCCTCGTCGCGCAGGTCGACCTCGAGTGCTCGGGCCAACCGCTCTGCGGTGAGTCGAGCAGACAGGTAGCTGCGGGGGTCATCCAGCTCGATCTCGTTTGCCTTCATCTTGAGCCGGACCGGATAGACCGTCTTGGAGCTGTTCTCGCCGGCCCGGCGTCTTTCGCAGCGGATGCTGACCTGCTCCAGGTCGGTCAGGGGCAGGGGAGCTTGTGGTCCGCGCAGACTGACCAGTGTGAAGGTCTTAGCCTGACGATCCACGATCAGCTCATGAGGAATGCCCCGGATGCGGCCGCTCAACAGGTGGATGAAGAGCAGCGCGAAGCAGAGGACCCCGAGGGGGCAAGAACGGGTTGGCCAACGAGAACACATCGCGCGCGTCGTTGGTGTCGTCCACGACCAGGTCGGAGGCGTCGGAGGAGAAGACGATGATGCGCCCGTCGGCGGAGATGTCGGGGAAGAAGCTGCCGCCGTTGCCGGTGTTGGTCACGTCCAGGTTGAGGCTGAGGGCGCGGGTCTCGCCGGTCTGGGCGTCGTGGACGAAGACGTCCTTCACGCCATTGGTATCGCCCGCAACGAGGTTGGTGGCATCGGACCAGAAGGCAACGAAGCGTCCGTCGGCCGAGATGCGGGGAGCACCGCTGATGGCGTTGCCCGGGTTGTTTCCCGATTCGACGCTGACCCGGCTGGTCACGCCGGCGGCGGCATCGCGCACCAGGACGTCACCGACCCCGGGGAGGCCGCCCGGCACAAGGTTGGTGGCCCCGGACTCGAAGGCGATCAGGTTGCCGTCCGCGGAGATGGACGACAGGCCGCAGAACCCGTCCGACTGGCCGCCGCCGGTGGACACGCTCACCAGGATGGTCTGGCCGGTCTGGGGATCGTGGCGGAAGACGTCTACCTGGTTGTTGATGTCGTTGGCGACGAGGTTGGTCGCGTCGGAGTCGAAGGTAACCAGGCCATTGGCGGAAACAGCAGCTCTTGCGCTGTCTCCGTTGCTTTGATTGCCAGCCGAATCCAGGCTCACGCGCTGGGTGCTGGGAGTCACTCGATTCCGCAGGTAGGCGTCACTGACGCCGGTCGTTTTGTCGGGCACCAGATCCAGGGCAAACGAATGAAAGGCGATGAAAATACCGTCCCCGGCGGTGGCGGGCTCATCGCTGAACGCGTCTCCCTGAACCCCGGCCGAGCTCACGCTCTGCCTCGTGATGCCGTTCGTCACCGGCACCGGGGGCGGAGGCGGTGGTGGTGGCGGCGGAGGAGGCGGGGGCGGAGGATCCGGCACGAACGCGAAAGGCGGCGGGGTTGTGGCTCCCGTCCCGCCGCCTCCGCATCCGGGCGCGAAGAGACAGGCTGCGCCGAGGATACCGAGCAGGGCGCCGGCCGCAAGATTCATGCGCTTTTTCATCGAGGTGCCTTTCACGAGTCGACGGACCTAGTTGAAGTCGCGCCAGTAGACGACGCGCATCGAGTCGGTGGCATTGAGGAACTGGTTGAGGTCGAGCGAGAAACTGCCCCGGCGCACTGCCTCGGATTTGGTGGCCTGATACTGCCTGTCCATCACCGAGAGCATCGAGCGATACTGGTCCTGACCCTCGCGAAAGAACTCTTCCCAGGAAACGTACCGAGCGCCCCGGCTACCGTCCGGGTTTCGTCGGGTGGGAACCGGCCTGGATCCGTTCGCGGTCACGGCCTCCTCCAGCGAGGAGTAAGTTGCAGGACCATAGGTAAAAGGTACCCTCTGCCCGTCCACACGCGAAAGGTCGAAGTGCCCGGTTTGCTTGTCGAAGAAGTCCTCAGCCTTCAGGCCCGCCGCCAACTGAGCCCCCCCTACGTTCCCCCACTGCTCTGCCCAAACCCCGGAATCTCCCACTCGAGCTTCACCGCCTCCGGGTCGAACACCACGTCGCAGTTGGTCAGCTTCATCTCCCCACCTCCCGAGGCGGACCGGTGCACGAACGCTCCCACCAGCTTCAGATGGGACGCCTCCATCCCGGTCTCGGTATACACCAGCCCCCGAAAATACGCCCCGCTCGAGCCGCTCAGGGTCACCTTCCCCCGCGCCACCACGGCGGCCATGTTGTTCGTGCTCAACGCACCCCCACCGGTCACCGTCACGTCCCCGGTGCAGATAATCGCCCCGCGCCCGGTCACCCCGCCGTTCACGGTCAGGTTCCCGTCCACATACAAGAGCCCGTTGCTCAAAGACAGCCCACTCACGTTCAGCATCAGGTCCCCCGAGCGGCGCGCCAGGCCGTTCACGGTCAGGCCCGGATAGGAAGCATCCAGCTGCCGCACCACCGTCGGATCGAAGCCCGGGTCGTAAGCGGCCAGCGGGATCAAGGGCAGAGCGACCGAGCTATGCCGCTCCTCCACCTGGCCCTCCACCGCGACGCCGGAACCACGAGACACAGACCCCACCGCCTTCACATCTCCAGTCACGCGGGTAGCTGGCCCGGTCAGGGCCACGTTCCCGTTCCCCGCGATATGCCCCGGCTTCAGCTCGCCCAGCGAGGACCCTTTCACCGAGTCCACCCCCGCCACCAGCATGGGCCCGGAGGCCACGATGCCCGATGACGAAGCGATGCAGTATTCGCTTCGCGTCGCAGCGCGGTGGGCAAGCTTGGGTTGTGTGGATTCTCCGCGCTCTGAGCGGCAGAGTGGGGGAACTGCGAAACGGCCCGGAGAGCCCTTGCGGTCCGATGGGGACTGGCTCGGCGCCGATTCAGGGCGACAGATTTTTCCTCAAACTGGCGCCCGCCAACCGCGTAGGATCGGGGTTTCTCGTATGTCCGGCACAGTCGGCTCACCGTCCTCAGCGCTTCGCTCCCGTCGTTTCTCACTCCCCCGCGGAGGGCGCGGCAGGCTCGGAAGCCTGCCGCAGCTTGAGTCGGCCAGCTTTGAGCGAGGCTTGCTCGTCTTGGGACAGTTGGACGGGATCTGTCGTCGAAACCGTCCAGACGCTCTTGTCTTGCCCGGGCATACGCGGATGGGATGCTTCGAGCTCTACCAGTAGAATGTCGTCGTGGAGGAGCTGCCAGCGCGAGCCCGGCTCCGCTTGGGGGTGCTCGTTCAAAGGAGCTCTCCCTGCCACGACCGTCTCTCCGGAAGAGAGATGAAAGATGTCCTCAACCGGCCAAACCTTGTTAGAATCCACCATCCAGCGCCTCCAAGTCACGTTGCCTGAGAATTTTCAAGATATCGACATCGGCTTCACCCAGACCCACCAGTCTTTTGTGTCTGATCATGAAGTCCTTGACATGAAACTCCGCGAAGGCGCGGTCGCCCGTGCCCGAGAAAGATTCCCAGCCTCGCTTGCGTCCCGTGCAAGAACTCCTCCAGCGCGGCCGCCTTGCTCGGCTCCGGCCGCAACAGGATGCTCTGGTTCCCGGGACCACCGGCGCTGGCTTCGGCGCCGCACATGTCCAAGAATCGCATGTCGTCCGAGCCTTCGGCAGCGATGTCCACGGTCCGGCCATGCTTGCTCATTCGCGCCAGAAGCTGAGGCGAGGCGGGCTCCACTCCGCGGAGACAGCCTCTCTCCGAGAAGAGGACCGGTGCGCTCTCGAGTTTCTGCAACCCGCGCCCGGCCGTGCCCACCTTGCCGGCTTCCCCCGCGGGCACCGCCACCATGGCCATCTCGAAGTCGAGCCGGCCGCAGAGACGGCCGCCCTCGAAGACCGGGTTGGACCGCAGCGCCTGGAGCTTATCACTCAGCAGCTCGCGTGCGCCGTGCGCGCCCTGCCGGATGCGCTCTCCGGTCGGGTCTCCTCCCCCGAGCTTCTTCTCCACCGCGCCAGCCTGCCGGGTGAGCTGCTCAGGAGGCTGACGCCGGGAATCGGCGATTCTTCCAGGGCCTGTCCAGCCCTCTCCTTCAACTCGCCCTCGAGATAGAGGCCGGTCTGAGCGGTCTTGAGCGTGCGCGCCCCAACCTGTGCTGGCCAGAGGTAACGTGCAAAACCGTCAGCCGAAGACTTAAGTTACTCGGACGCCTGGCTCAGCACGTGGTCATAGAGGTCATCGGCAAGGTAGAAGTTGGCCGCCCGGAGTGCGTCGAGCGACGGCTTGACTACTGGAAGATGGCCGCTCAGTTTCGCCAACAGCAGCACGTCGAGGGTCCCTCGGAAAAAGACGTTCTCGTTCCTGGCCCGGCGCCGGCCGGGGCCTTCATCGATCAAGAGGTCGCACTGGAGTTCGAGCGCCAGAGAGAGCGCCTCGAGCTCTCCGGCTCGCATCTCGCCATAAGGCGGAGGGAGCAATCAGGCGCGACGGGTCTTGTTGGAGGGCCCAGCCATCGGCTATAGCGGCGCGCAACTCCCCGTCGCCAGGCCGCCCGGCCCCTCGTGTAACCACCTCCCCGTAGACCGCCGACGGAATCAGCAGAGGTGAGAAGAGCTTTTTCAGCAGCGAGAAGGACTTGATTCTGGCCAGGGCAATCAGCGGAGTGGCATCACTGACCGTCATGATTCGCTTGTCTGGCGGCCTGCCTTCCAGCGAGCTAGCGATTCCTCCGGTGACTGAAGCTCAGTAAAGAAGGGAACGCCGCGCGCGGCCATCAGATCGGCAAACTCCGTCAGGTGCATCCCAAGCAGTTCTGCGCCTGTCATGGCAGCGATCTCATGCCGTCGAACCAGGTCCAGAACAGCTGCCTCGGACATGGCCCGGTCCGCCTGATCCTTAAAGTGCTCGTGGAAAAAATCAACCACTCGATCATCGCGGAAGTTCATATTTTTCAAGTTTGTCTGGCCTCCAAGTTCCCTTTCGCCAGGCTCCTCAACACATCTATCCTAACACACCGCTGCCTGTGGCCACCGGCTAAGTCGTTTGGCTGGGATGGCTTTAGTATAGACTGGATTCATCAGGGTATTTCCAGTCGTTCATGACCAGGTAGGCGATGAGAGGGATGCAGAGCACTCCTCCCGCCAGCAATGCGAATCCGAGCGAGTGGGAAGCGGTTGACCGATAAATCAGTCGCTCTTGCATACACAGGATTTCTTCAAATCGCGCGATGACCCCTGGGCGGGCCAGGAACCCTGTCAGGGCCGGCGAATCCTTCGGTAGTGAGCTCCTGAGAGGAGGCGCGCCTCATGGCCGGCGGCGGTGGCCAGCAGCAACAGGGCAATCCCGTAGTCAACCTGATCGAGGGCCTCAAAGGTCTGCTACAGAACGTCCAGACCGTGGCCATGGCCTCGCAGGGAATGGCTCCCACCGAGCCTGCCGACTCGGTGGGTCCTCCTCAGGTCACCGTCAAGGACCGTCTGGACAACTTCCAGGAGGAGGGTGACGGCCAGCGCCTGATGCGACGCTATGAGGACGGCACCACCCGCACCGAGAACGTGGCCAGCGGAGTCATCATGGAAGAGCGTCCCGACGGGTCGCTCTACGTCTCTCTGGCCGAGGGAAGGCTGATCCACCAGGCCGCCCCGGGCGAGCCCCTGCTGGCCTACGACAGCGTGAACGGAGGGCCGCCCCGGGTGGCCCAGGTCAGCAAGGTTCACTTCGAGGCCGATGCCGAGCCGACCGTGGCCCTGCACTTCGAGGACGAGCTCGGGGTCCACTTCGTGGAGTTGGATACCCTGCGCTACTTCCGGCTCACCCGACCCCGCTAGGGGTCGACGTAGAGCACCTGGGTGTTCTTGCCCACCCGGTTGATGGCCGGCTCGGGACGGCCCTCTTTGCGGACGATCTTGACCGTGTTGTAGTTGCCCAGCACGTTGATGGCCCTCCAGTCGCCGTCCACTACCACGGTGTTGTGGTTGCCCAGCATGTCCGTGGCGCCGCCTGAGGAAACCAGGGTCACGGTGTTGTGGTTGCCCATCAAGACCACCGCACAACGGTCGGACTGCCCGATGGCTTTGAGACTGTTGTGGTTGCCCATGATCTGGATCTTGTCCTGACCCGTCAGGGTAACCGTCTCGCTCTGGTGGTTGCCGACGATGTCCTGTACCTCGGCCAGGGCCGGCGCTCCCAGCACCAGCGCCAGAAAGAGCATTGCTCGCAGCATGGCTGACGAACCCCCTTTGGTTGAGTGTGCCGGTTCCTTCGACCCCGCCGGGGCTCAGCCTTTCTTGCGCAGGCGCACGCCGGGAAGCCTCACGCTGTCATTCTCTTCGCGCAGCCCGGTCAACCGCTCTCCCTGGTCGAGGTGGCGCACCTCGATCGCCTGGAGGGCGGCCTGGCGCACCAGGCTCAGGGTCTCCTCCAGGCTCAGCTGGCTGTGGGCCAGCCCTTCAGGATCGTAAAGATGAATGGACCGGGCCAGGCAGCGAACCAGCACCCCGCGCAAGGCGTCGGGCTCATCCCGCCGCGTCGTCAACAGCTCTCTCGCAAAGTCCACCAGGCGCAGGCCGGGGTCAGGCTCCTGGCTGGGCGGGGTGTGTTGACGCAACTGCTCGAACCAGGCCACCTGCTGCTCGGGGGAGACCGAGGGGCACAACCGCTGCAAGAATTCGCTTTCGGGGCTGGCCAGCTGGGGCAGCGTCAGCCTTCCCACCAGGGCCCGGTCGCTCGGGCTGGCTTTGTCCAGCTGATTCCAGGCGTAGTGCAGATAGTTCTGAGCGGTCAGCTCGGGGGCGCCCGGTAGCCCGGCCAGAAACTTCGCGCGGCCGTCCGGCGAGAGGCTGGCGATCAACTCGCGCACCTCGGGAGGGACTTCCATCGACAGGCTGGCGGCGATCAGCGCCGATTGCACGACCTGCACCTTTTCATTGACCCCGGTGGTGGTGGCCAGGTCGTCCAGTCCCTGGTGGGCTGCCTGGCTGGTCTGGGCCTGGCCCTCCAGCAGGGTGAGGAATTCTCTCCCGAGAGACGATTGCTCCTCGCGCACGCCGCCGTAGTAGCGCTCGCCGGCACGGCTCAAAAAGGTGTGGGCCAGGCGCACCAGGTCGCGGGGCGTATCCAGGCCGGGTTGCTCGAGAAAGGCCCGGGCCAGGGCCACCCGGGTCTCGGTGCGCCGGCAACGGGGCCAGAGCGAGAGCACGAGCCTGGCGCCGTTCTGCAGGCCGGGACGGCGGCCCATCTCCTCCACCAGCACCCGGGCGTGCTCGTCGCCGTAAGTCTCGCTCGACAGGCACTTGCGCGCGATGAGCGAGAGGTCGCTGCTCGTTCCCACCCGGGGATGCTCCAGCACGGCGGCATAGACGGCCGCCTGAGAGCTCTCGTAGGAGGTGGCCCGGGCGGCCCGCAAGGCCAGCTCGGCGGCGGCGGCGCCCCCCGGGAGCCGGGCCAACACGCCCATCAGGGCCTCTCCTACGGCTGCGCGGGCCATCGGGCCGGCGTCTCCCAGGGTGGATTGCTGCTTCTCCAGCTCGGCCAGCACCGCCTGGCCCAGGGCCAGCTGCTGCTCGGGGGTGCGCGCATCGAGGTGCTTGAGGGCGGTCTGGTAGACCACCAGCCCGGCCGACCCCGCGTTGCGGGCCAGGTCGACCGCGCACTGGCAGGCCGGCGCCCATTCGGGGGACGCCTCGGCCAGGCGGGCCATCACCACCGGCCCGGCGCCCTCGCAGTTGAATCCCAGCATGGAGCGGGCCAACTCGGCAAGCTCGGCAGGGGTGCCCATCCGAGGTTGAACCAGGGCCGCTTTGAGGGCGATCGATTTGCCAAAGTTACCCGGGATCTCGTCGGCCGCCTGCAACGCCAGGCGGCAGGCCGGGCCGTAGTCCGGGTCGTCGGTCAGGGCCTGCATCCCCTGTCGCAGCTGCTGGACGTCCTCCTGGCGCAGCAGGCTCTTGACCTGGTCTTGCGCACTGGCGGGTTGGGAACCCTCGACCAGCGGGTCAGCTGTTTGCTCCGGCGGAGGCTGGAGGTGGGCGTGCGGTTTCTCCGCCTCGGGCGAGGCCAGGCCGACCACCGGCCACCCGAGCAGGGATCCGAGCGAGCTCCAGGCGGTGCTCAGCAGCTTGCCGGAGGTGCTCCTGCGAGGCGACTCGGGCCCGGCGCCCCCGCTCAGCTCGAGCTGGTCGGCGGGGTCCTGGCTCTGGACCGGGCGTCCCGGGCTCGCCTGCCCCGCCGCCCGGCTCACGACAGGAAAGAGTCGGACCTCGCCGGTGTTCATCCCGGGAGGTTCGTCGCCAGAGCGATCAGCCCCTGGCCAGAGCCGTGACCAGGGCTACCAGGGCCCCGGCCAGCAACGGCACGGCCAGGGTGCGTACCAGCTTGAGCGGCTCCACCTCCGCAAGTCCGGAGGCGTAGATGACCACCGCGGAAACGGGCGAGCTGGTGCGCCCGAAGGCTCCCCCCAGGCAGGCCAGGGCGGCCAGCAGGGGCGGGTTGTGGGCGGGATCGATCCGACCCAGGAAGGTCTGGGAGAAGGTCAGGATCGGGCCTGAGCCCGAGCCCGACAAAAACGACAGCGCCCAGGGAAAGCCAAAGGCCAGGAACACGGCCAGGGTACGGTTGTCGCCCACCAGCTCGAGCAGGGCCTGGGCCAGCCCGATGGCCTTCAGGCCGGCTCCAAAGCACTGGGCCGCGATGGTCAGCGAGATGATGCTGGCGTAGGCATGGCCCATCCCCTCGAAAAAGCTCTTGCTGAGCGCGCGTAGCTCGCGCCAGGAAAGGAGGGCCGCGGCCACCACGCCGATCAGCATGGCGGTGACCACTCCCAGCCCTCCCCCAACGGTTCCCTCGGAGGCGGTCAGCAGCCAGGACAGCCCGGGGGTGCCGGCGTGGGCCAGCAGCAGCAAGGTCACCGGCAGGAGGGGCACGAAGGCCCGGATCGGGTCGAGCCGCAGGGGCTCTGCGTGCACGGCCGGGGCCGAGCGTTCGTGGCCGTGGGAGAGCTGCATGGCCAGCGCGGCCGTCACCACCCCCGCCAGGCTGGCCGGCAGGATGCGCTGGTGGATGGTCACCGCCTCGAGGCCGGTGCTGCCGGCCACGGCCTGGATGTCCTGGGCCCCCGGGTTGAGCAGGTCGCCACCGAAGGAGGCTCCCAGCACCAGCGTGGCGGCCCCCACCAGGGGCGAGAAACCGGCTCCGCGCAAGAGTGGCAGCAGCACCGGGCCCAGGGCCGCGGCGGTGCTGGCCTGGCTGGGCACGGCCAGGTTGACCAGGTAGGCCGCCAGCACGCTACCCGGCAGGAGCAGCGCGCCCGCCCGGCTCAGGGGCGCCGTCAAGGCGGCCACCAGGTGGCGGTCGCAGCCGGTGGCTGAGAGCACCGCCGCAAAACCCATGGCGGTGCAGATGGGCGCCACCACGCCGGCCACCATGGCCCGGGCGAAGGTGTCGGGGATCAAGAGCGGCTGACCGGCCAGGGCGGCCATGAGAAAGCCCGAGCCCAGCAGCACCAGGCGCACCTCGGCCCGGCGGGCCAGGAGGTAGATCGTGCCGGCCACGATCGCAAGGCCAAGCAGCAGGCTCAAGGCTGGAAGGGCAATCCGCAGGGGCAGTGATAGGCCCGCAAGGGCACCGGCTGGCGGCAGGCCCGGCAGCGCGCCAGGTCGAGCTCGTCAGCCTCCCAGGCGTAGAGGTGCAGGTGCTCCTTGCTCAGCTCGTAGGCCAGCGCCCGGCCCTTCCAGAGGGCTCCACGGAACACGCCGTCGCTCTCGCGCTGCTCGAGCGGGAGCAGAGCGCTCAGCTTGTGGTAGGGATGGGTGCCCACCAGTTTCCCGCCCAGGGCAACGAACTCGAGCCGGTTGGGCAATTCGCCCAGAAGCGAGAGGCAGCGCTCCACCTGTTCGTCCTGAGGCAGTCCGCCCACCAGGGCGGTAAAGGACTTGTTGGCGGCCAGATCCACCACCCACTGGGCGCGCGAGGCCAGGTAGTCTTCACCGGCATAGACCCGGGTTTCCACCACCATCTGCTGGTCTGTGCTGTGCAGCGGGGCATCCACGTGCACCGAGCTCGAGCGCGTGGGAATGAGCTTCCAGCGAGGCTGGTCCTCGAGCTTGAGCAGCAGCAGGCCGGAGACGGCGGGGCGCTGCCCTTCGAACACCCGGTAGCTGCCCAGAATGCCCTGCTCGACCAGGGCCAGCAG
Organism: Candidatus Xenobia bacterium; assembly: GCA_045863235.1. Lineage (GTDB taxonomy): Bacteria > Vulcanimicrobiota > Xenobia > Xenobiales > QWHO01 > QWHO01. Next base: position 19,848 of record BTUM01000066.1, read on the forward strand.
CTCCACCGCGGCCCGCGTGCCCGGCTTGCCGGGCAGCGGCCACTCGCCCCGGACCTTGCCGGTGTCCGGCTCCATCCAGGTCAGCCAGTCGCCCAGCACGAGCAAGACCCCGTCGGGAAGCCAGGCGGCCGAGAGGCTGGTGTGGCCGGTCCGAGCCGGCCAGGGGGGATGGGCGAAGGTGCGGCTCCAGGTGGGCGCAAGGCTCGGCAGGCGGGTATCCAGCGGCTGGCTCAGCTCTTCGGTCCACTCCACCGTGCGCCGGTTGGGGTGGATGGTCAGCGTGTAGCGCCGGGCCGGCTTCTCGCGCTCCAGCGTCACCTCCAGCCGGTCGCCCTGGCGGGCGGCTGGAAGCGGCTTCTTGAGCCGCCGTCGCTCCTCCAGGAAAGGCTCGAGCAGATGGGCGCCGGCCGACCGGGTGAGCAGGGGCCGGTCGTCCAGAGTGAAGACCGAGTCCTTGTAGTGCAAGGCCGCGCTGCCGCCCGCCTCCACCGCCAGGGGCTGGTTCTTGCCCGCCAGGAGCTTCTTGAGCATGCCCGCCCCTTCGGCACGTCCAGGTTTCTTTCCTGACCTGGTATTGGCACTTCCCAAACAGGGATTGTGCTGAATCTTCCGAACAATCCCCTATGAATGGTCTCCTGGGGGGGGCCGGCCTGCTGGTCGGATTGTTCCTGATTTTCCGGTTTGTGCTGCCGCGCATGCTTGCCAGCGCCAATGCCCAATCCCTTCTTTTTGTCTACGAAGCCAAGGCCAGTGTCCTGCGCGGCGCCGGGTTGGAGCTGCTTTCGATGGAGCCGATGGACGAGCCGCCCGAGGGCCAACTGGAGGGCCCCTGGGTCCGCCTGCGTTTGCGGGTTTCTCCCAGGGAGTGCAAGAAGGATGGCCTGCTCAAGTGGGCTCCCACCGATCTTGCGCTGATTCCGGCCGAGGAGGTCCGCGGCCGTCAACTGTCCATCGACCAGGTCGAGGAATCCACCGGTCCCCACGAAGTGTGCCTGGTCGAATGGGATCGAGAGCTGCAAGGCCCCGAGAACTCCTCCACGCGCACTTTCCGGTCCCCCAACAGCGGCGAGCAGGTCCCCGACAAGATCGTGGGCCCCGGCGTGGTCGAGATGGTGGCTCGTCTGCCGCGTCGGCACCAGAAGATGCGACTGCATTACTGCCACGTTCTGGTCGGGTCGACTCTCGAGCTGGTGGGCGGGTCCCCTGTTCCAGAGCCTCTCGCAGCCGCCCGCTGAGCCTATCCCAGAATCTCGCCCAGCCGCCCGCTGACCAGCACCCCCCCCAGCGCGTCGGCCACGGCCGGATGGTGGCTGTCCTCGTGGCGGTGCAAGAAGCCTTCCACGTCACTCCAGGATTGGGGTTCCTCGGCCAGGTGCTCGGCCAGGGCCAGTACCCAGGCCTCGATGGGCACCTCGTCGCCCTTGCGGCCGTGGGGGAAGCCCGAGCCGTCGTAGCGCTCGTGATGAGCTTCCACGATGGGAGCCAGCTCGCGCAGCACCCGGCCCGAGCGGAGGAACTCGGCCCCGGCGACGGGGTGGCCCTTCTCCACGTCGCCCTCGAGCTGACCGGCCAGCACCAGCTTGCCCACGTCGTGATACAGCGCGCTGCGCCAGATCAGGTTGCGCGACTGGGCCGACAGGTCCATCAGCGTGGCCAGCTCGGTGGCCAGCCGAGCCACCCGCATCGTGTGGCCTCGCCTGCCCGGGGTCAGGCTCTCGCTGGCCCCCACCAGCAGATCCTCCACCCGCTGGGCGTAGGCCACCTGGTCTTCGGTGCGGCGGATGAACTCCCAGGCCACTCCGGCCGCCCGACCCAGGTGAAAGAGAGCCTCGGCGGTGGGTCGGTCGGGATCCTGGGGCAGGCCGACCACCACCAGCACCCCCACCAGGGCGCCGTAGAGCATCACCGGGATGCCCACGTTGACGGGGCCGGTGGTGCCCAGCCCGGGCACGGGCAGCCCGCGCCGGTCGAGGGTCAGCTCGAGATAAAGGGCCACACGGCCGGGCAGGGTCTCTTCGCCGAGAGGGATCTGGGTCTGGCTTTCCCAGGGGCGCATCAGCATGCCGACCTCGTTGCGGAAGCGGAAGAAGCGGGCCTGTCCCTGGCCGAGACACTCGACCGCCAGTTGCTCGAGATCGCGGGCAAAGGTCTCGCGGTTTCGGGCCAGCGAGAGCTGCTGCACAACCGAGAGCGGGTCGGCGCTGAGCCTGGCGGTGGTGGACATGAGGCCTCCTTACATCTGGGCTTGCTGGCCGGTCGAGATGCCCAGAATGGGCAAGAGCACGCCCATCACGAACATCCCGACCACGCCGCCCACGACCACCATCATGGCCGGCTCGAGCACCGCCGTCATGGCGGCGATCGTGGCGTCGATCTCGGCTTCGTAGTAGTCGGCCACCCTTTCGAACATCTCGGGCAGAGAGCCTGCCTCCTCCCCGATGGCCGCCATCTGCACCATCAGGTCGGGAAAGATCTTGACCGACTCCAGCGTGTCCGAGATGCGGTCGCCATCCTGGATGCGGCTGGCCACCACCGACAGCGAGCGGGCCACCACCAGGTTGCCGGCCGAGCCGGCCACCAGCGACAGGCTCTGCAGGAGCGGCACGCCGGATTTGAGCAGCTCGGAGAAGGCCCTGGCAAAGCGAGCCGAGGCCCCCTGCTGCACCAGGTCGTGGAAGAAGGGCACGTAGTACTTGCAGTAGTCGATCGTATAGCGTCCGGTGGGCGTCTTGCGGAAGAAGTGGAAGGCCACCCCCAGCACCAGGATCGCCACCAGCGTGAGGGCGATATTCTGGCCCGAGGAAACGAATCTGGAGGCCTGCATCAGCAGGTGGGTGAGGGGGTAATCGGCCGCGATGTTGAGCTTGGAGTCCTCGAACATGGGGGTGAAGAGGGGCATCAAGAAGGCTACCAGGGCGTAGGAAAGCACGCTGGTGAAGATCAGGATGAACATCGGATAAGCCAGCGCCGAGGCGATCTTGCGCCGCACGGCCGCTTCCTTCTCCATCATCAAGGCCAGGCGGGCCACCGTCTCGGGCAGGTTGCCGCCCGCCTCGCCCACCCGCACCAGGTTGAGATACATCTCGTCGAACACCCGGGGGTGGTTGGCCAGGGCCTCGCTGAAGCGAGCGCCCTTTTGCAGATCCTGGCTCACCTGGTCGAGCACCCGGCGCAGGCTCGGGCTCGAGTTGCGCCGGCGCAGCACGTGAATGATGCGCAAGAGCGAGAGGCCCGCCGCCAGGGTGGTGGCCAGCTGCCGGGTGAAGATCATCAGGACCTTTTGCGAAACGCCGAAGTCGAGGCCGAGCTGCTTCTCCTCGCTCTTGCGCGAGGCTTCCACCTCGGCCACCTCCAGCACGGTCAGGCCCTTGGCCTTCAGGTCTGCGAGCAGGGCGTGGTGGTCGTGGGCGCTGGTTTCGCCTTGCTGGGGTTTGCCCTGGGCGTCCACCGCCTTGTATTTGAATCGAGCCATGACAGCTTCCCTTCAGCGCACGGTGTAGGTGGTGGTTGCCTGGCCGAAGGGGCCGGCTCCCTCCAGGAGGCCTTTCCAGCCGGTCGGCTCGCCCAGCTCGGGACGTTTCGTGGTCACCACCGCCTGCAGCCATTCCCGGCCGGACGGGCCCGTTTGCTCGAGCAACTGCCCGGAGTTGTCGCGTATTTGCAGAGTCTGTCCTGCATAGATCCGATCGTAGCTCGAGAACGTGCTGGGAACTGCGATCCGGGTCACACCCTCAGAATCGGTCCAGAGCAGGGTCAGATACCCGGTGATCTGGCTCTTGACCGAGATGGTCATGCGCTCGCCGATGGCGTACTCGCTCTTGTCGGTCTTCAACTTGACGGCCAGGGTGGCGCCTTCCAGGGGCAGCTGGGCCGTGGCCAGAGCGGTCAACAAGAGGCAGAGCAAAACTCTCATGCTTTTCGCCTGGGCAGGGCCACGGAGCCCACCACCACGCGCTCGCCGTCGGACACCACCTGGGCCGAGGAGGTGTCTGCCAGGCGAGGGGGCGTCAGGGTCAGGCGGTGGACGTTACCGCCCTCATCGGCCACCAGCGCTCCCTCCTCCAGGGCCAGGGGCGGGGCCAGACCGGGCCCTGGCTGGAAACTGGCCTGAGGCTGGCCGGCCTCGGTGGTGAGGGCGTAGACCGTGCTCTCGCTGCCCAGGAATGTGGCGCCGCTGGCGTCGCTGACCGGAGGAGTCTCCAGCTTCTCGGGGAGCTTGCGGCTCCAGACGGGCTGTCCGTCCGCGTCGAGGCGCAGCACGGTCTCCCCCGAGCGCACCACGCCCTCGGGGTTGATCTGGGGTGTGACGCTGCCGGGACGGTGGCTCCAGAGTTTCCCCCCGGTCTTCGGGTCAAGGGCCAGCACGTCTCCGAACATGCGGGGCACGAACACGGTGCCCTCGGGGCTGGTGGCCAGCTTCCCCAGGTAGTCGCCCACCGGGTAACGCCAGGGGCTCTTGCCGTCCGGCTCATAGCAGTGCAGCACGTGGTCGTTGCCGTTGAAGAAGTAGAGATTGCCCTCCGGCCCTCCCCCCAGCGGTCCGCGAATGATCACCTGACCCATCAAGGGACGCTCGAAGCGCGAGACCCCGGTGCGGCTGTCCAGGTTCACGATCAGTCCGATCTCGTGACGACTGATCAGGCCCAGCGTGTGATTGCCGGCCAGGATGGGGGGATCCGACAATCGTCCACGCACCTCACGCTCCCAGCGCGGGTTGCCCTCGGGGTCCAGGCTGCTCACGCGGCCCTCGCGCGCGGCCAGGTAGAGGTTGCCCTCGGGATCGACCAGGGGAGGGTGCAGCTCGCCCTCCAGCTTGCGCGTCCAGCGCAGCGTGCCGTCGCTGTGGCGCGCGGTCAAGGTTCCGTCCGGCTCCAGGGCGTAGGAGGAGCCGCCCGGTCCGGCTACCAGCGTAGCTCGGGCCGGTCCGGGATGGCTCTCGGCCGGCTCCAGGCGCGGGTAGTCCCCGCCCAGGAGGTAGTGGGCCGTTCCCTGGAAGGAGGCGCGAACAGGCAGCATCCTTCTCAGGCTAGGGGGAGGGGCTGAAGGATGTCTGAATGACCTGCGATTGACGGAGGCAGGGGGTCATAGTACAATTTGCACTATGAAAGCCATATCGATTTCCGTATCGGAGTCGGACTACGAAGCCTTCCGTGTCTACGCAGCTCGTCATGATCGCTCGATAGCCGAGTTGATCCGGGAGGCGATGGCGTTGTACCGCAAGGAAAGGCTCACGCCTATGGAGCGGTTGGAACGAATCCCCGTGGTCCACGGGCTGAAGCCACTCGGGCCTCTCCCAACCAGAGAAGACATCTATGATGAGATCACCTCGCGGCATTTCTGATGTCCGACATCGTGGTCGACGCGAACATTCTCATCTACGCGCGGGTATCGGACTTTCCCGAGCACGAGTCGGCCCGGCGCGCGCTTGAGGCTGCGCTGGTGGATGCAACGGGGCGCGTCGTCCTGACGGTTGGTATCTTGCACGAGGTTCTGCACATCCTTACGGATGGCCGACGTTTTGGCAATCCGATGTCGATGGCAGATGGGATCGATTTCATACGCACTTACCTTGGTCGGACCAACATTGCCGTTCTGCCCACCCAGGAAGTCGACCTGGAGAACGCCCTGTCCCTCGTGGAGCAGTTTCGCCTCGGCAGAGGACGAATCTCGGACGCCCTGCTTGCAGCCACTGCCCGCCGCTACGGAATCCGCCGTCTGATGACCCACAATGTGCGCGACTTCGCCGTCTTCCCCTTTCTGGAGGTCATCGACCCGATCGTTCCTACCGCCGGATAGGGCGGACGTTTCGGAAGAGACTGTAGTCTGCCGGCAACGTGCGGCCTTGCCCCCTGACACCCCCGAGATGCAGAGGAGACCGCCCTGTGGTTGACTGCCTCGCATGGACGCAATCCGCTATCGACCCTTGAACGACTGGTGGCAGTCCGACGGACGCCGCTTCGACTCCACCTCCGAACTGCTGGCGGCTGACCTGCCCGAAGGCGCTGCCGCGACCTATCACTTTCAAGACCAGCCCGACACCGATACAGCCGTCGTCCCGGGCTCTCTGAGGGAGGTTGCCGGGCACCTCTTCTTTGCCCCCGCCCAGAGCCCGGACCTGGTCGACCTTTCGCTCTACCAGGCTGCTGAGCAACCGCCCGAGCCTGAGCTCCCGCCCCGGCCGGTCTGGCAAGACCGCCTGGAGGGAGCGGCGGCCGGGGCGGCCCTTCCGGTCAGCACTCTGATTCCCATTGTCGGGGTCTTTCTGCCCGCCAGCATGGGCGCCGGTGTCGGCAAAAGGGTGGGCGGCCGGAAGGGCGGCCTGGTGGGCGCGGCCACCGGGGTCGCCGCCACGGTGGGAACGGTGGTGCTCGGTCAGGCCGGGCTGTTGGGGCTGGCCGCCGCCGGCGCCTTGAGCGCCGCCGCCGGAGCCGTGGCCGGGCCCCTGCTCGTCCCCAGGATGCGTCGCTGGTCGGCTCACGTCGAGCAGGTCAAGGACCAGTGGTGGGCCCCCTACTGCCAGGACTACGATCTCAAGCCTCCGGCCACCGACCCGACCCGACGCCAGGTGGTGGAGATGGCCGCGGCAAGCCAGCCGGCCGGTACCGGGGTGGTGGAGGAGGAGGATCGGGTCCAGGTGGGGGGAGTCTGGATCAAGCGGCAGGCTGATGCAAAGCCGGCTGGGTAGTTCACCTTCCGGTAACAACCTGGTCTCGTGGTCGTGTTTGAGTGGGGGCAAGAAACTGACCCCACAAGCGAGGATCCAATGCACGAACCAATTGAGCTGGTTGCCCTGGTGGGCAGCCAGAAGGTGACCAATGTCCGCATGTCGAGCCACGGCGTGCTGGCTTCCGACCAGGCCCGGCGGGTCTGGGGGCGCAGCGATCACAGTCTGCTTTCCGAGGAGGCTCTCTCCTCGGTCGAGGGCGGAGCCTCCCTGCAGTTCATCGAGGCTCTGCGCAGCACCCTCGGCAGCGACCTGGAGGCCCGCGGGCGCCGGCAGCGCCGGCGCACTCCCTCCTGGAGAGTTCCTCGAGACTTCAGCCGGCCATCTTGAAGGCCAGAGCCGCGCCAGCCAGGTAAGCCTGCTCGAACTGGGCCACCAGGTCCGGACTCTCGCCCCGCAGGGCCGCCTGCCCGGCCTCGCTGGCCACCTGGGCCTGGGGGGCGGGCTCGAGCCCGCGGGCCTTCTCGAGCAGGGCGGCATTCTCGCCGGCCGGCTGCTTGAGGGTGTGCACCAGCACGGCGTCCACCGCTCCGGCCAGCATTCCGAACTGAAGAACCTGCACGGCTGTCTCCAGGCCCACCTTGCCCAGGGCCGGGGCGACTCCGGCCCGCAACTGCCCGGCCGCCTGGGAGAGCTCGCTGACCGACTGCTCGGGCGAGCCTTTGGCCTGCTTGAGCACATTGGCGAGCTGCTCGTGGGTGCCGGACAGGTGCTTCATGCCGGCCTGCTCGAGCTGGGGGTTGATCCCCCCGAGCTGCCCGGCCACCTCGGCCATCTCGGCCATCAGCTTGAAGAGCGCCGGATCCTGCGCCTGCAAGCGGTCGGGCTGCAGGTGGAAGTAGGCGAAACCCTCGGCCAGGTACTCCTTGAGGTTGGCCCGCGAGTAGTTGCTGATGGCCTGTGGGGCGGTGTGGTAGGCCCGGTCGAGCCGCGTCTTGAAGCTCTCATACCACTCGGGGGCGCGGCGGGCCAGGAAGATTTCCAGGGCGTGCCCCAATTCGTGCACCGGGGTCTTGCTGCCGGTGGCCCGATCGCGAACCGCAACCTTGTTGGCGTCGTAGAACAGCTGGCCGTTGAACTGCTCGTCCTCGGAGCTGTTGAGGTCGGTGACCCGGCCGGCGTCCTGGTGCCAGAAGAACAGGCTGCCCACATCGTGCTCGTCGAGCAGCTGCCGGTTCTCGTCGCTTCCGTAGAAGTAGAGCGCGGGAACCAGGATGGTATGCTTGAGGGGATCGATGGCCAGCTGCTCGTCTCGCTCGGGTCGCAGGCTCTCGGGCAACGCCTGACGCACTTCGTTCTGGGCTTCCTGCAGGCGCGACCCGTTGATGGCCGCCACCAGCTCGTAGAACGTCTGCTTCTCTTCCGGGGTGCGGGCTCCGTGCACGATGGCCATGCCCTCGAGGCTGACCGAGTCGCGATTGAGGGCCGAGTCGACCGGGGCCCCCGGATAGAGAGCCCGGTGGGGATGGGCGTTGTAGACCGTCAGCGGGATCTGGTTTCCGGTCAGGACCGAGGCCAGCCAGTTGCGATTCTGGCGGCGCAGCTCAGCGGCCTGCTCGGGTTTATCGGCGCCGGCCAGCTGGCCGCGCCACTCCGAGCGCATCTCGTGCAGTGCGGCGGCCTTCTCGCTCAATTCGCCCAGCCGGGCCTGGTAGGCCTCAAGATTCTGATTGCGCAGCAGGCCCACCTCGCCCAGCTCGTCGCCCGGATGCAGGGTGACGAATTGCAGCCCCTCCTGCTGGGCCAGCCGCAGGGCTCCGGTGCCCACCTTGGAGAGCTCGCGCTCCAGGCCCACCTGGTCTTCGGGGCGAGTGGTTCTCTCGTCCAGCATCAGCTGCACCAGCTCGCGGCGGCGGGCCCCGATGGGGTCTTGAACGGCGCTCTCGAAACGGTCGCTCGGGCTGGAGGCGGCCGCCTGGGGGCGACCCGCCAGGAGGGTGGAGACCGGGCTCAGGCTGCTGACTTGCAGGTTCATCAGCTGAAGAATACCGCCACAGGCTGAAAAGGGGCTGAACTTCACGGGAGGCATCCAGTGACCGGGACGAGAAAGCGAGGGAACCTCACGGCCCCAGGAAAGGAACCTTCATCCGGATGAGCATTCCCAGGCTAGAGAAGCTGGTCAGCACCCGGCTGCCCATCGAGGAGGGGCAGTTTCGCCTCAGCCTCTACCGCAGCGGTCTGAACGGCTGCGACCACCTGATGCTGGTCCACGGAGAGGTGCGAGGACAGCAGGGAGTGCTCACGCGCATCCATTCCGAGTGCTTCACCGGCGATGTGTTGGGCTCGCTGCGTTGCGACTGCGGGGCCCAGCTGGAGGCTTCCCTCCAGCTCATCGCTCGGGCTGGCCGGGGGGTGCTGCTCTATCTGCGCCAGGAGGGTCGCGGCATCGGGCTGGCCGACAAGTTGCGCGCCTACAACCTGCAAGACCAGGGTTTCGACACCGTGGACGCCAACGCCGAGCTCGGTCATGAGCCGGACGCGCGCGACTACACCGACGCGGTCTTGATGCTGCGGGATCTGGGCGTCGAGTCGGTCGACCTGATCACCAACAACCCCACCAAGATCGAGGCCCTGGAAGGGATGGGCCTGCGCGTTCGCGCCCGGGTTCCCACCACGCTGGCGGTCAACCCGGAGAACCGGGCCTACCTCGATACCAAGGCCCAGCGCATGAACCACCTGCTGCAGCTGGCCCCCGAGTCGGCCGCTCCGCTGGAGGAGCTGGAAGGCTGGCTGAACGCCCACCCGATTCCCGCCGATCGACCCCACGTCACGGTGACCTACGCCCAGAGCCTGGACGGCAGCATCGCCGAGCAGCGCGCTCTTTCGGGCTACGAGTCCCAGCTGATGACCCACCGCCTGCGGGGCTGGCACGACGGCAGCCTGGTCGGTATCGGCACGGTGTTGTCGGACGATCCGCGGCCCACCGCGTCAACCCTGATCGTGGCCGACAGCCAGCTGCGCCTGCCCCTTCAGGCCCGCCTCTGGTCCAACCCCGGCGGCCTGATGGTGGCCGGCGCGGTGGGAGCCGACCCCGAGAGACGCCGGGCCCTGCAAGAGCTGGGTGCCACGGTGCTGGAGCTGCCCAGGAACGGAGGCTACGGGGTGGATCTGGCCAGCTTGCTGCGCACTCTGCACCAGCGCGGCATCCGGCGATTGATGGTGGAGGGCGGCGCCCGGGTGCTCAACGCCTTCTTGCGCGAGCGCCTGGCCGACGCCGCCGTGGTGACCATCGCCCCGCGCTGGGCGGGCGGCCCGGGCTGCGTCTCGCCGTCCGTGAACCGGCCGCTTCCGCAGCTGGTGGAGCCGGTCTGGCACAAGCTGGGACAGGACATGGTGGTCTGGGCCTCGCTGGCCTGAGCTATGTTGATTCTCTTGTTCTTGCTGCTGCTCGTCGTGCCGGTTGCGGCAGAGTCCCAGGTGATGCTGGCGGTGGACGGGGTGGTCTGCGGCTCGCAGTTTCTCGATCCTGAGGTCAATCATCCGGCCGGGGGAGAGTTCAACCGGTCCCCCCGGTCGAATGGGGGCGCTTCCTATGACGACCTGAAGACCGAGACGCATGTGGAAGTCAGTCCGGAGGAAAAGATCACGCGCGTCCGAGGAGCCGAGTTGTCCGTGGGCGGGAAGCTGCTGGTGCGCCGGGGAGAGACTCTGGCACTTTATGAGAAGCGTCTGGGCAAGCTGCTGCCGGGCCAGAAGAGCCCGTTTCAGACCCGGTTCGGCAGGGTCAAGGTGGACTTCAAGCTCGAGAAGGGGAAGGTCGTGGACATCGACCTGCGCTTCGTTCCAGGGCAGTCGCGCTGATTTTGTTGTGATTGCTCGCCCTGGTTGGGGCGCCTTATTCCGGACTCTTGAGCCAGTTGTCAGTCATCCCCGGTGACGATGACCGCGACGATGATGAAGGCGAAGACTGCCACTGAACATCCGTGGAGCACATCAACCGGTCCGAGCAAGACTTCTGGCGGTCCTGGTGCCGCCTTGCTCACGCTCCGGTGCGGAGGCCTCGAGCCGGGAGTCACCCCGTCATCCTCAAGCTGCACCCGAAAGATGGGGCCCGCACCGGTCCGAGGCCCCAGATACGGATTCGATCCGTGGACGGGGATGAGAGCCAGGCCCAGTTGAGGCTCAATCGTACCCTGGTGAAGCTCGATGGGATCGAGATACCCCTGGAGCAACTGGAGATCAGGGTACGCTATCGGCAGAAGCATAACAACGCCGAGGACGTCTGGATGCGCTGGCGTCCAACCGATCCGCTCCAACCGGGTCCGCACGTTCTCGAGGTGAGGCTACAGGATGGAGCGGGCAACGCCACCTCGCAGGTCAGTCGCTTCACCTCGACAGGAACGTCGTGTCCCGGTGACGACCAGGACTGGAACTGGTAGCTGCGTCGCCTGGTCTTACCGCTCATTTGGGGCTACACCCCTCGGTCGGGGTTTGCAGCCATAGTATGCAGTCTTGAGTTGACAGCTACTGCGTCCGCTCATGAGCAGACACCGAGCCTGTCAACTCTGGGGCACCTCCATCCACTTGGGTGCTGAATCCGGCTGACTGCGTCTCGTGCTGCTACAATCAACCATGATGCACGAATTGCTCGGCAGCCCGCGATTGTCTCTGCGTTTGATGGCCCTGCGCGTCCTGAGCGAGAAGAAGGCGGTCGAGCAGCTGCTGCTCTCGCCAGTGGACCATCCCGCGCTGGCCTGGGCCCTGGCCCGCGCCGCCGAGCCCGAGGAGCTGCGCTGCTCCGGGCGCGAGATGGTGCGCCTGGCCCTCTTCCTGCGCAGCCGCGAGCTGCGCCGGGAGACGCGCGGGCCCGGCCTGGAACGCTGCCTGAAGGGCCTGCGTTCTGCGACGTTCTGCATCACCGCCTTCGCGTGGGCGGCCCGGACCATCGAGCTCCACAAAGAGCGCGCCATCTCTGGATTGATGGATGTCTTGCGGCGCCGTGAGCGCCGCCCCGAGCCGGCCGAAGCCGCCGCCTGGGCGCTTGGCAAGCTAGGGCGAGCCGTGGTCGGGGAACTGGAGGAGGCCTTCCGCCAGCCCTCGCGAGGAACGCGCTTCTGGCTCTTTCAGGTCGTCTGGTACCTCGGGCCCCAGGCACGAGCGCTGAGTCGTCAGGTGGCCCATTACCTGCCCGATCCGGTGGCTGAGGCGGCCCTCCTGGCCATGCAGGAGGCGGGATCGCTGGCCGCGGTCGAGGCGCTGGCACGGGTGCAGACACCTGTCTGGCTCGATTCCGGCTCGTTGGCAGCGCTGGCCGAGCTGCTCTATGGCTTCGACACGCCCCTGCGGGTGCGTGCCGCTCACGCCCTGTCGGGCTTCGGGCCGGCCCGGTCTGAGGCGGTCGCGCTGCTGGCCTCCCTGGTCACCGATCCCGAGCCCGCCGTGCGCGAGGCGGTGGCCGTCTCGCTGGTCGAGCAGCGCGCCCCCGCCCGTTTGCTCCTGCCCCAGGTGCTCGACCAGGTGCCCGAGGTCGCCTCCTTTGCCCGCCACTATTGCGAGGTCCAGGGAGACCCCGAGACTCTGATTCTGGAGGAGCTCTTGCACGGTACGCCCGAGCGCCAGCGCTGCGCGGTCAGCCTGCTGAGCCCTTCCGTGCTGCGGCGCCTGCCGCTGGAGAGCTGGCTTTCCGCCCTGAAGAGCCCCGAGCCTGCGGTCCGTCTGGCCCTCGCCGGCAGGCTGGCCCAGGAACCCGGGGCGTGGCCGGCCCTGCGCCCGCTGTTGAGCGACCCCGATCCTGAGGTCCGCCGACGGGCCGCGAACGCCCTGTCCGAGGACCCGGACCCGGAGACCCTGGCCCTCCTGCGCGGTCTGCTCGACGACCCCGACCCCGTGGTCTTCATGGCTCCGGTGCGCGCCCTGAGCCACCGGGGCACCCCCGAGGATATCGCCCGCATCTTTTCCGATCCCCACCCCGTGGTGCTGAGCTGGGTGGCCGATGTGCTGCGCCAGCTGAAGACCATGCCGGCCGCCCTGCTCGCTGGCGTTCGCAGCGGTCTGGTGCAGCATCCGAGCATTCTGGAAGTGGCCGCCGAGCTGACCGATGACCTGCCCGAGGAGGCCCTGGTCCGGCTGATCTGGTTCGGTCGTGGTCGGGAGGGAGCCCTGCGGGCCTGGTCAAAAAAGGCCAGCCAGGACAAGTTGCTCAAGCTGCTGACCCACGAGGACGAGGAGGTGCGCTTTCAGGTCGCCAGCTGGCTCGAATCCATTCTGAACCGCCGGCCCGACTATGCTGATGGCCTGCTCTGGCTCGGGGAGTCCAGCCCCCGCGTGCGCCAGGCGCTGGAGAGCTGCCTGAGGCACATGGCCGGCGACGAGAAGCTGCCCGAGTGGCTCGCCTGCGCCGGGCCGATCGGAGTCGGCGCCGCCATGCGCGCTCTGGCTCGGCACTGGGACGAGGTCGGGCCCACCCCGGCGGCGCTTCTGGCGGTGGCCGCGGCGGTCGATCGGCTGGGTTCGGAGGTGCAGGAGGCGCTCGAGCATTTACTGGCCCATCTGCCCCCCTGGCCACTGCCTATCGAGCCGAATTCAGCAGTGAGCCACCTCCCGGCTCACCTCTGGCCGGCCGTGCGCCACTGGCTCACCCATTCCGAAGCCAGCCTGCGCCGCGAGGGCCTGCGGCTCGCCCGCCTGCTGTGGACGAACGGCCCCGGGGAGGAGATGCTTCTCGCCGTTGTCCCCGCCCTGGAGGACGCCGAGGCCGAGGTGCGCGAGGCCGCCGCGCGCTGCCTGGCGGGAGCGCCGGCTCGGGCCGCTGCGGCTCTGCGCGAGCGCCTGGATGACCCCGCTCCGCAGGTGCGTCTACGCGTGCTCGGGTCGCTGGCGGCCCTGGGCGATTTCCCCTCGATCGAAGCATTCTGGCTCGATCCCGACCCGAACGTGCGCTCGACGGTGACCGGGCTGCTGCTGCACTACGGCCACCTGCCCGCCAACCTGGTGGATAGCCTGCGGGCCGGGCGGGAGGTGACCCGGGAGTCCTTGCTGCTGGCCCACAGCCTCTTGTCCACCGTCGAGGAGAGGGAGCTTCTGGCCAGCGCGTTCATACATTCCTCGAGCGAGTCGCGCGAGGTGCTGGTGGAGACGGTGGCCGGCTATGGGGTGATCGGCCTGGAGGCGCTGGACCTGGTCCAGGAGGACGCAGCCCTCAGCCTGGAGGTCCGGCGGGCCGCCGAGGCAAGCCTGGCTCGGTTGGCTCGGCGCACCCCGGGTGGCCTGAGGTGGCTGCTGGCCGAGCGCCGGCAGCGATCACCCGCGCTCGACGATGCTGCCATCTGGTTGCTGGAGGCGGCGGGAACCTCTCGTCTCCAGGAGCTGGCCGGCGAGCTCGAGGGTTTGACCGAGAACCGCAATGAGGAGCTGGCCGCGGCAGCCGCCCGGGCTTTGAGGCGACTGGGCCGTCTCGAGGCAGGCCTGGACAGCCCCCTCGCTCTCGTGCCGCGCTCCGCTCTGCGGGCCCTGACCGAGCTGTCTCTGGACCAGATCGAGCTGGGCCTGCGCCGCAAGCTGGCCGAGCTGGCCGATGGCGATCCGGACGAGGAGGTGCGTGAGCTGGCCCGCGAGGGGCTGCTTCAGATCGACCACAAGATCCTCGAGCATGCCCTCAATAGCGGGGACGATCTGGCCGCCTTGCGTCCGCTCATCCCCCCCGAGCACGTGGAGTCCCTGTGGAAGCAGACTCCACTGCGCCGCCTGCTCCCCGACCTGATCCAGGACGTTACGACTCAGGTCGAGTTGATGGCCCGCGGCCTGCAAGACCCCGACCGCGAGGTACGCCTGGCCTTCGCCCGTCGCCTTTCGCGGGCGGGCAGCTTCTTGCCCGAGGTCATCCCGGTCTTGCTCGAGCAGAGTGACCATGACCTCAGTGGGCTGCTGACGACGCTGGGCGAAGCAGCATTGCCTCCCCTGCGAGATGCCCTGGAGCATTCCGACCCGGTCATCCGCGAGCGTGCCTGCCGGGCAGTTGGCCTGGCCCGCGACCAGGCTGCGCGGCCCAGGCTGGAGGAACTGGCCAGGACTGACCCGGTCGGCGGCGTGCGCCTCGCTGCCAGCGACGCGCTGGAGAGAATTCGGCCGTAGGGTCAGCTTTCTTTCAGCCCCTCCCCCTAGCATGGTCTCATGCAGATCCTGCCCGCCCTGAGGCTTGCCCGCCCGACCGTTGCCACGACGCTCTCCGAGCACAGCCACGAGCTCGAGAGGCGGGAAGGGGACCTGCGCGAGCGCGAGAGCGAGCTGGACTCGCAGGCTCGGGCTCATCGCGACCAGATGAAGGCTCTGCAGGCCAGCGGACGCAAGCTGCACAAAGGGAAGAACAAGGCGCTGCCTTTCCTCATCGGGAGCTTTGCCACGTTCGTCGGAGGCATGCTCGGGGGAATGATCACCCAGCAACCGGCGCTGATGTACGTCGGCATGGCGGGCCTGCTGGGGACGGTGGTCTCGGCTGCCTTCGTGCAGGCTTCTCAGGACCACATCGACGAGATGGGCGAGAAGTTCGCCCAGCACCAGGAGACCACTCAGGCTCTGGATGGCCAGAAGTCGGAAGTCGAGCGCCAGCTCCAGAGCACCCGCGAGAGCCTGGAGGGGAGCCGCCAGCTGGCCGCCATCGCCGAGCCTCCCGCGCCGGCCGGGCTGGCCGAAGGCAAGTCGGGCGTTACGGTGGCCGGCGTGGTGGTGCGTCGGCGCGACCCGTCAGCGGGTGCTTGAGCGCATTGTAAAGCTGGCCGGGTCGAGCTGCATGCCGGTGGCCTGCTCCACCTCAGCCTGAATGGCCCGGGCCGGGACCTTCGGATCAAACAAGAGCTCCCACAGGTGGAGTCGGTCTGAGCCTGCCGTGGCCAGCGTCTTGCCGTCCGGGCTGAGGTCCGCGAAGGCGTTGGCTCCGGCGGCGATCCAGGGGGTGAGGGGAATGCCGGTCTGGCCGTCCCACACCCGCACGAGGCCCGAGGAGTGGGCGCAGGTGACCAGCCGTCCCCCCCGCCAGGCAGCGGTGACCAGTCCCGAGGGGTGGGCCAGGGCGGGGAAGGCATCCTTGCCGGAGGGCAGCTCGAGCACGTGCACCAGCCCATCCTCGCAGCTGACGGCCAGCTGCCCGTCGGGGCTGAAGACGGGAAAATTGCCCGGTCCAGGGCCCAGTTTCCTCATCAGCACCGCCTGGCCGTCCCGGTCCCACACGCCCAGCTCGCCGTTCTCGGAAGTGCAGGCCAGCCACTTGCCGTCCGGCGAAAAACAGGGCCACAGGGCGTGGCTGGGCAGCTCCAGGATCTTCAAGAGCTGCAGGCCGTCCCCGCTCCAGACCAGCAGCTGACCCCCGGAGCGGGGGTTGGTGCGCATGGAGAGCGCCAGCCTGTCGCCCTGCGGGCTGAAGGCTCCCCACAGCGCCTCCTGGGTGCGGCTCAACTCTTTGGTTCGATGCCCTCGGTGGAGCACCGCCCCTCCCTCCAGCACCACGAAGCTGTCCGGACCGAGTATGATCGGACCGCGGGGTGATTCAAAGAGCGTCTTGCCGGCTTTCAGGCCGTAGAGCAGGCCCCAGCGCTCGGCGTTGACCGCCACCTGCTCGCCGCTTGCCTGCAGCAGGTCGAAGTCGGCCCCTTGCACTCGGGCCAGGGGACGGAGCTGCTCGCCATCAAGCTCGAGGAGGGTGCTCCGCGAGGCGGCCAGCAGGCGAGCCTCGGGGGTGAAGGTCAACCCCCGGGCCAGGTGATCCAGCTCAAGCTCCAACCGGGGAGCAAAGCGCCGCACCTCGCGCAGCTCGACTCCCGAAAGGGTGGTGAAGGCCGTCCAGCGCCCGTCGGCGCTGACGGCCAGGTCGCGCAGGCGGTCGCCGAGCTGCACTCGCGCTTCCACCATGCCGCCCGGCAGGCCGACTCGAAGCACCGTGCCGGACTCGCTACCGGCCCAGAGCGAGGCGCCGGCGAAGACCAGCCGGCTGACTTCCGATCCGGCCTGCACCGAGGCCAGCTCGTTCCCATCCTTGCATTCATAGACCTTGAGCTGTCCGGCCTCGGCATTGATGGCCAGGTAGCGCCCATCGGGACTGAAGGTGGGGTGGCTGACCCCCAGCGAGCCCCAGGGCGGAGGGAGGGCCCGCCCGGAGGGGAGCTCGATGAAGCTCTGGCCGAGCACGGCCCGGTCGGCCCGGGGCGACACGGCCACCCAGCTGGTGTACTCGTGCTCCACGCGCCCTTGCTCGCGCCCCTCGAGGTCGAGCAGGCGCAAGCCCTGGCTGGTGATCAGGGCCACCTGGTCGCCCGCGAAGCAGGCATCGTCGCAGGGGGGAAGCTGGCGCTGCCGCCGCAGTCGGCCCTCGGGCAGCTGCCAGAAGGCCAGCCGCCCGCCTCGCTCCAGGGTCAGCAGCTCGCCCTGGCGGAAGCTCCAGGCGGCCACCTGGTCGGTGATGGGCAGCTTGACCGGCGCACCGTCCGGCAGGGCGCGCAGCTCGACTCCGTCGTCCAGGGTGAGCAGCAGCTTGCCGTCCGGGCTGAAGGCCGCCCTCTGGATCCACATCTGCAGCACGGCCAGCTCTTTGCCGCTGGAGCGCTCGAGCAGTCGGGTGCGGGAGCCCTCGTTCACCAGCAGCCGCTCCCCGTCCGGGGTGAAGAGGGCCAGACCCGGCTTGTCGGCGCTCTTTTGTCGCCACAAGAGCCGGTCCAGCGGGTGGGTGGCCAGCAGCAGCCGCAGGCGCTGATCCGCAGGTCGCCTCACCAGGGCCTCGGCCCACCAGAGGCAGGCCTGGGAGGGGTCGCCCTGCTGCTCGGCGGTCAACCCCCGGTCGGTCATCAGCTGCACCACCAGGTCTTCCGAGCGCTGCTCGGAGACCCTGAGGGCGGCATTGCTGCGCACGATGCGCTGGTAAGACGCGCCCGCCAGACCGGTCAGAGCCAGCAAGAAGACCAGGGCTAGCGCCACGGCGGGCTTTCGCACCAGGCGCGAGAGCCGATAGGTCAGCGACCAGGGACGGCGGCACAGGAGCGGATCGCCTCGCCGGCGCTGCTCCAGGTCTTGCAGCACCTGGGCGGCGGTGGGCGTGCGGTCTTTCGGGTCCAGGGCCAGACACGACTCGATGATGGCGGCCAGGTCGCGGTCCACGGCCGGGTTGAGGCGGCGCAGGGGAAGGAGCGGATTCTGCTCGAGGTGCTGGCGATAGGCCTGCAGCGCGGCCGCGCTGTGCAGGGTGCTCAGAGCGGTGCGCTGCTCTTCGGACAGGCGCGGACAGCGCCCGGTCAGGAGGTAGTAGAGCGTGGCTCCCAGCGCGTAGACGTCCCAGCGCGCGCCGGGGGTGGAGCCGGCCTGCTCGGAGCCGAGCAGCGCCTGCTCGGGGGCCATGAAGCCCAGCGTGCCCAGGGCTCCCCGCGCCTCGCCGCGGGCATAGGCCTGGCCGAAGTCGACCAGGCGGATGCGCCCCTGCTCGTCGAGCAGCAGGTTGGAGGGCTTGAGGTCACAGTGCAGCAGGCCCTTCTCGTGGGTGAACTGCAGGCCCTCGGCGATCTGCTCGAGCCAGGCCTCCGCCTGGCTCACCGAGGGTTGCCCGACTGCGGCCAGCGAGCCGCGCGTCAGCCAGGGCATCACGAAGAAAGGTGGATCGTGACCCAGGTCGGCATCGAGCAGGGTGATGACGTGGGGATGCTCGGACACCTCGCGCAACCGCTCCACTTCGCGGCGAAACCCGGTCAGGTCGAGGTGGGCGGCCTTCAGCACCTTGACGGCCACCCGCTGGCCGGTGCTCAGTTGCACTCCCGACCAGACGGTGCCGAACGTGCCCGCTCCCAGGGGGCGCTCGAGCCGGTAGCCGGGCAGGCTGGGAGCGCCCTCCGCCTGCGACTGTTGACGCCCCTCGGCCAGGTCTTGCTCGCTCTGGGCCAGAGTCTGGTCGGCATCGGACATCTGATTTTGCGCCTTCTCGCGCCAGGGCAGGACTTCCTGGCCGGCTCGCCTAAGCGCCCCGGCCGTGGAGTCGAGTCAGGTTCTCAAAGGCGTTCTCAGCCAGTACGGGTTCAAGCGCGCGGCGGCCGAGCTGAAGCTGACCCAATCGCTGCTCTACAAGTGGTGCCAGCCCCGCGACGCCGACCTGGACGCCCGGGCCGAGAACCCGCTCGAGCGGGTGCTGCAACTGGTCAAGCTGACCGGTGACCCGGCCCCTTTGCACTGGCTCTGTCAGCAATTGGACGGCTTTTACGTCAGCAATCCGATGCCGGTCAACGCGTCCTCCAGCCCGGTGCTGCTGGCCACCCAGCAGCTTCTGAAAGAGTTCTCCGAGCTGTTGCAGGCGGTCTCGGAGAGCTACACCACCGACAGCGCCATCACCCCCGAGGAGGCGGCCCGCATCCGCTCGGAGTGGGAGCAGCTCAAGACGGCCGCCGAGCGCTTCGTGGTGGGGTGTGAGCGCGGGCTCTACGAAGAGGCGGGGTGAAGCGCTACCTGGCCTTTCTGCGAGCCATCAACGTGGGCGGGCGCACCGTCAAGATGGCCGACCTGCGCCGCCACTTCGAGCAAGCCGGTCTTCGCGAGGTGGAGACCTTCATCGCCAGCGGCAACGTGCTCTTCAGCTCCCCCGAGGATGACTCCAGGCGCCTGGAGCAGCACATCGAGCAGCATCTCGAGCAGGCGCTGGGCTACCGGGTGGATACCTTTCTGCGAACCCCGACCGAGGTGCGCTCGGTGGCCGCTCTTCTGCCCTTCGGTCTCGAGAGCTCGGCTTTCTACGTGGCCTTCCTGAAGGCGCCGCCCCCGCCGGAATTCGAGCCGCGCTTGCTCGCGCTCGAGAACGAGGTGGATCGCCTCGCTGTCAGCGGGCGCGAGGTCTACTGGCAGTGCAGCGTCAGCTCGCACCTGTCGAGTTTCTCAGGAGCGGTGCTGGAGAAGCTGCTGGGGGCGCCGGCTACCCTGCGCAACCGCAACACGGTGGTGCGCCTGGCCTCTCGCCCTTAGCGCTTCTTCTTGGCGGTGGGGTCAGAGCGCATCTGCCGGTAGCTCGGCGGCCGGGGCAGGCTGCGGGCAGGTTTCTCCCGGAGCGGCGGCGGCACAGGTTCTTCAGCCGCCGGAGGCTCGGGAGCTCGGGTCTGTGGTTCTCCCTGGGGAACCCGGGTCTGCGGTTCTCCTTGGGGAGGCTCGGGAGCTCGGGTCTGTGGTTCTCCTTGGGGAGGCTCGGGCTCGCGCGCTCTGGCAATCCTGCTTGGCCGCTCGACCTCGTCGACCTCGTCGCCCTCGCCCGGCTCGGCGATCTGGCCCTGGCGCGGCTCCCGGCGCGGGGTGGTGTCGCAGGGCAGGCCCAACTCCGCACCCACGTGACCGGCCAGATCGCTGGCGTACGAGGCCCGGTAGAATGGCCCGAACAGCCGGAACTCGCCCAGGCAGGTCCAGTAGCGGTCCGGCTCCTCGTGGTCGAGCGCTCTCTGGTGCGGGCGGTGCTCGCTGGTATCCATGCTGAACCGCAGCCCGCCGCCCTGGACGTTGAAGCCGGAGGGACCGAAGCTGAAGCGGATCCCGTCGGGCCGATTGGTCCAGTGATACACCCACACGCTGCCGACCTGAGCGAACGTCAGCCAGCGGTGTGCCCGCTGGCGCAGCCCGGAGCGCTTGATGATCCAGCTCACCCCGTGCAAGAGTCGCCGATCCTTGGGGAAGAGCCCCACCTCCTCCTCGTAGCGCCCGTGGTCGTCGTCGCCGACGCTCGCGATACCGAAGGAGGTGCTCGAGGCCAGCACGATGCGCCGCGCCTTCAGGCTCTGCAGGGCGCTCTCGTAGTGCTGCTTTTCTCCGAAGAAGGCCACCCGGGCTGGTTCTCGGTTCCCCCGCGATTCCCTCGGGCAAAGTTGACACGCCCGGAGTCAACTTTCCGGGCGGCGGCGCCCGGTTAGCTGGAGCTCGACTTGCGCGTCGTGCGGGTGGTGTTCTTGGCAACGGTCGAGGTGCTGCCTCCGCCGCGTGAGCCGCCCGGCGCCCGGGTCCCACGGGTGGTGGAGCTGGCCGAGTTGCCTGAGCCTGAGCTGGTGGCCGGTCGCGGCCCCTGCTCGCCAGTGGCCCCTCCGCTGGTGGCCGGCCGCGGACGCTCGCCCACGTAGCCGCGCCACTCCTGGCGGGACAGTCCAGGCACCTGGCCGCTCTCGCCCGGACGCGGGTTCACGTCGCGGATGATCAGGGCACGCGTGGCCGGGCCGGTGTTCTGTCCGTTGGAGATGACGTTGCCGTTGTAGGGCTGGCGGCGGCCATCCGGGCCTCTGGGTATGCGCCCGTGGTCGTCCTGGTAGAGCTGGCCGCGGGGCCCTCGCATCACGTTGGCGGCATGCTCGCCGTTGTAGACGATGCCGTAGCCGTGGCCGTCGAGCGTGCGCGGATCGACGCTCTGAGCTGCCACGCCGAAGTAGCGCGCGATCTCATCGGGGTACTGGCGCGTGTTGATGTGCTGCAGGGCCTGCTCGTAAGAGACCCCGTTCTCCTGAGCGTAGCGCTGGGCGGCGGCGGCGTTCATGCGGGCCGCTTGCTCCACGGCCGCGGGGTCGCGGCCGCTGTAGTCGGAGGCCTCACGGGCCTGGCGGATCTGCTCGGGCGTCAGCACGGCCGAGTAGCCGTCACGCATGGTGACGCGCACGTTGCCGTCAGGCATCGTCTCCATCTGCATGGCCTCGGCGCCCCACTGGTGCTGCATGGCCTTGATGATGGCCGTGGCGCTGCAGTTCTCAGGGGTGCCCTGGGCCACCCGGTCGTGCACTCGCTCGACCGCGGCCGCGTCGGGATTTTCGGGGGTGCTCGGTGTGGTGGAGTTGGTATTGCGTGGACCACTGCTGGGGCTGTTCTCCCGGGTGCCGTTCCCATTGCCGGTCTGGCGGGCTCCGCCCGAGTTGCGGCCGCCTCCCCGGTTGGTCGAGGCTCCTCCGGTGTTGCCGCTGGGCGAGGCTCCTCCCGAGTTGCCACCGCCGCCGTTGCCCACCGGAGCGGCGCCCTGGGCCTCGGGTGTGCCCCCGCCGGCCTGAGGCTGCTGCTGGCCTCCCTGCACCATCTCCAGGGCCTTCTTGATCAGCTCCTCGGTCTCAGGGGAGATTGTCGCCCCGGTCTCGCGTGCCTTCTGGTAATCCTTCATCAGCTGCTCGGCCAGGCTCTGCGTATTGGCCGTGCCCGAGCTGGCAGCCACCATCAGTTGCTGGGCCTGTGCCCGCAGGATGCCGTCAAAGTGCGACCCGGCGATGCCCTGGGCGAGCATGGCCGCCCCCATCTGCCCCTGTCGGTCGAGCAGATCTTGCGAGGGGCGAAACCCGTCGGCTCCGTTCTGGTTCAAGAGACCGGCCGGGGAGCTGACCGTGCGGTGCTGGCTCAGGGGACTTTGCGGGAGGGCCGGGCTGATGGTCATCATCTGATTCGAGCTTACCTGCCAGCCGGCTCGGGCACAGCCCTGGCAGTTATGACAGAGTCTGGAAAGTTGTGAACATTCCGTACCTGAAGATGAAGTTTGTGTATCTATCTGCGGAGGACCGGGAGGTGGGCGCGCGAAGCGCAGATCTGTGAGACGACGCACTTTTCTCTTCGCTCTGGGAGGCGCCAGCCTGGCCCTGGCGGCCGGCCCGCCCGCGATGGCTACCGCTGACCCGGCCATGCTGACCCCCTGGACCGGCCCCTACGGGGGCATTCCCCCCTTCGACAAGGTGAAGGTGGCCGAGTTTCCGGCCGCCTTCACCGCTGCCATGGCCGCCTACCGCAAGGACATCCAGGCCATCGCCGACAACCCCGAGCCCCCGACCTTCGCCAACACCCTGGCCGCCCTGGAGGGCTCGGGGCGCACCTTTACCCGGGTCAGCCTGATGTTCGGGGTCTACACCTCGACCATGAACACGCCCGAGGTGCAGGCTATCGAGCGCGAGTGGTCGCCGCGATTTGCCGCCCTGGTCGACGAGATCGTGCAAAACGACAAGCTCTTTGCCCGCATCGAGGCGGTCTACAACGCGCCCGACAAATCCAGCTGGACCAGCGAGCAGCAGCGCCTGGCCTGGGTCCACCACACCAACTTCGTGCTGGCCGGGGCCCGCCTCTCGCCGGCCCAGAAGAAAGAGATGGCCGAGATCAACCAGCGCTTGGCCCAGCTCTACACCCGCTTCAGTCAGAACGCCCTGGCCGAGGAAGAGAACGAGATGCTGGTGCTGGGCAAACCCGAGGACCTGGCCGGCCTTCCCGAGTCGCTGCGCGATGCCGCCGCCACCACCGCCAAAGAGAAAGGCCAGGCGGGCAAGTGGGTGGTCCTCAACACCCGCTCGGCCATGGAGTCGTTCCTCACTTACTCGGATCGTCGGGACCTTCGCGAGAAGGGCTTCAAGATGTGGATCCGCCGTGGCGACGGCGGGGGCGAGCACGACAACAACGCCGTGGTCACCGAGATCCTGCAGTTGCGAGCTCGCAAGGCCAAACTGCTGGGCTATGAGACCTTCGCCCACTGGCGCCTGCAGAACACCATGGCCAAGACTCCTGAGAATGCCATGAAGCTGATGATGCAGGTCTGGCCGGCGGCCGTGGCCCGGGTCAAGGAAGAGGTGGCCGCCATGCAAGAGCTGGCCGGCCACCCGATCGAGCCGTGGGACTATCGCTACTACGCCGAGAAGGTGCGCAAGGCGAAGTACGACCTGGACGAGGGCGAGATCAAACCCTACCTGCAGCTCGACAACATGCGCGAGGCCATCTTCTGGGCCTCGGGGCAGCTCTACGGCTTCACCTATCGCAAGGTGGAGGGCCTGCCCACGGTGCACGCCGACATCACCGTCTACGAGGTGCTCGGCCCGGATGGCAAGCACAAAGGCCTGTGGTACTTCGACCCCTACGCCAAGACCGGCAAGCAGTCGGGCGCCTGGATGAACGAGTACCGCACCCAGGAGGCCTTCCAGAAGCCCATCACACCCATCGTCTCCAACAACTCCAACTTCCTCAAGGCGCCTGCCGGTCAGGCGGTGCTGCTCAGCTGGGACGACGCCGACACCATGTTTCACGAGTTCGGCCACGCCCTGCACGGGCTGGCCTCCCAGGTCAGCTACCCCACCCTGGCGGGCACCAACGTTGCTCGCGACTTTGTCGAGTTCCCCTCGCAGATCAACGAGCGCTGGCTGTCCACCCCCGAGGTGCTGGGCAAGTTCGCCCTGCACGAGAAGACCGGCAAGCCCATGCCCCCCGAGCTGGTGGCCAAGATCAAGCGCGCCGACACCTTCAACCAGGGGTTCTCCACCGTGGAGGCGCTGGCTTCGGCCATCCTGGACATGAAGCTGCACCTGGCGGGCGAGGTGAAGATCGACCCGCGCGAGTTCGAGAAGGTGGCCCTGGCCGAACTGGGCATGCCCAAAGAGATCGTGATGCGTCACCGCATCCCCCACTTCGGGCACGTGTTCTCGAGCGACGGCTACGCGGCTGGATACTACAGCTACATCTGGTCAGACGTGCTCACCCAGGACGCCTGGGAGGCCTTCAGTGAGGCCGGCGGCCCCTGGGACAAGAAGACAGCGAATCGCTTTTACGAGTGCATCTTGCAGGTGGGCAACACCCTCGACCTGGCTCAGGCCTATCGCAACTTCCGGGGACGCGACCCGTCGGTGAGCGCGCTGCTCAAGTCGCGCGGCTTCCTGTAGGCGCCGGAATGGAGGCGGTACCGGGCAAAGCTCCGGGTATTCCGACAGACCGGCTGAGCTGATCCACCACGGGGCGGTGGTA
>BTUM01000067.1:0-43503 GCA_045863235.1 Candidatus Xenobia bacterium
GCCTGTCAACTCGGTCGGGGCAAAGTTGACAGCTCGCGCGTCTGCTCATGAGCTGGCACCGGGCCTGTCAACTCGGTCGGGGCAAAGTTGACAGCCCGCGCGTCTGCTCATGAGCTGGCACCGGGACTGTCTACTCGGGCTGTAAAAACAAAGGCCGACCCGAAGGTCGACCTTCTCTCCCGCGCAAGTTCCAGAAGCAAAGGACTGGACTTGAACCAGTTACCTCTCGATCCAAAATCGAGTGCTCTACCGATGAGCTACGTATGTACGCTTCTGCTGTGAGGTCGCGGTAAGCTGATTATAGCAGCTCAGTGCAAGGCCTTGCCACAGCGCCCGCAGTAATCGCTCTCGGCGTCCTCCTCGCGGGCCCCGCAGGAGGGGCAGAAGACAGTGCGCTTGGGCAGCGCGGAGGGCTCAGCGGCCCTCTTGGCGGGAGCAGGCTTCTTGCGGGCAGGAGCCTCCTCATCGAGACGCCCCGAGGGGGCGTAGTCGGGGGGCTCGAGGTTCAGCCGGCTCAGCACCGAGGACCGGGCGGGGGGAGCCTCGGCGGGCTCGTCCTCATCGTCCTCGTCGAGCACCACCTCGAACGCCTTCTTGCAGACGATCTCGCGGTCGAGGATGCCCCAGACCTCCCACTTGACCGGGGCCGAAGCGGCCCGGCCGATGGCCTGCTTGAGACGCTTGAAGAGGCCAGGGCCCTTGACGTCCTCGGGCAGACGCAGCTCGAAGGCGTAGTTGCCCGAGGCCAGCTCGCGCGGGCCATCCAGGGTACGAGAGGTCTCGTAGACCATCTCCCCCTCGCGGGTGGCGGTCAGGCCCACCGCAACCCTGAGGTTGGGGCGAGCCGCGTCGAGCGCGAAGCGAAACACGCCCCGCACGATCTGGCGCGGGTCGTACTCGTGCTTGTCCAATTCCAGGCTGAACATGGGCGCGAGTTTCGCGAGCGGCAGGGTGCCCCCCTGCGGCAGCCCGAACAGGGAGGCATGACCTGCCCCCAGTGCGGCGCTCCGGTGGCCGCCGGCAAGAAGTTTTGCACCCGCTGCGGCACCGCCGTGGCCGTGCCCGAGGAACGGGTGAGCAGCCTCAGCATCGACCCCGAGTCGTTGCAGAAGCTGCTGACCGTCTTCGCCCCCCAGGTGACGCTGGAGGAGGGACAGCTGCAGTTCGGCAAGCTGAAGGTCGATCCGGTGCGGATCCTGCAGCCCGAGCTCAAGCTCAGGTTGGAGAACTGGCCACCTCTGGCCGTCGATCAGCTCTCACTCGGGCCCCAGGGCTTGAGCCTCACCTTGCGCCTGACGTGATCGAGCTGACCCTCACCGAAGCCCACGTCAACCTGCTGCTCGACCGGGTGCAGGACCTCTCGGCAAGCTACCAGGACGGTTGCTTCGTCCTGCACCGTAAGCTGCCCATCGGCGCCGCCTCGCTGGTGGCCGTGCCCACCGTGGAGGGCAGCGAGCTGGTGCTCTACCTGCCGTTTGATCAGATCCGGGGCAATATCACCGGCAACCTGATGGGCCAGTTGACCAAGATGCTGTGGGGCGTCATCACCGACCAGGTGCTCAAGCAGGCCGGCCCGCGCCTGGTGGCAGCCGGCCTCCCATCGGACACCCTGAGCGTGGAGCAGGTCAGTTTCCAGGGCAAGAAAGCCGGCCGCATCGGCATCTCACTGCGCCGGCTGAACGAGTGGCTCTCGCGCCAAAAGTGGGTCGATCCGCTGCACGTGTCGGTGGAATCGCTGAGGTTCGAGCCGGGCCTGCTGACCGCGAAGCTCGACCTGAGCTAAGTCGGCCGCCCAGGTCCCGGATTCGACGAGCCGGCCTCGGTGGTCCGCATCGTGAGTGGCCAGGCCACCTGAACGGTGCTTAAAGTCTGAGCCCGACCCGAGCAGCTGCCGCCCGAGCCAGGTCCACGTGCCTCTTGACAAAGGGGGGCAGGGGACCTCGGTAGCCGGCCTCGGCCACGACGATGTTGGAATTCAAAGTCCCCATGGCAGGAATCTGGCCGTCCATGACCAGCCCGCCCGTGACCACCCCCGCCAGCTTGCCCGGACCTACCGACCAGGCTGTGACGTTGGTGGTCATATCGATGTCCCCCGGGACTGGCTCGCCCAGCGCCGCCAGAATCTCGGCGCAGTCCTTCTCGACCGGCGCCGATGGATTGATCAACTCCTCGAACCCGAAGTTTGCTTTCAGCCCGGCCAGATGGGCCCGCGCCTGCGCGTCGACCGGCTCATCGGGCTCTGCGCTGAAATGTGTTGAGTCCCGGGCAGGCGGGGCCTCCTGTCGCCGGCCGGGTCCAAACGAACGGACTCCCCCCTCCGGGCCGACCGGCCGGGATGGCTGTTGTAAGCCAGAATGAAGAGCCTGCGTCATCGATGCCTCCACAAGTGGGTAACTGCTGACCCTGGGCTAATTTAGCGGCCCGACCTTTGGAGAACCCTTGATCAGGCCAGGAAGCGTAGTCGAAGTGCGGAAGAGCCACCCAGGGGCAGGGTCATGCTGGTTCTTCTCTTGCTTGTCGGCCTGGCTCGGGCTGAAGACCGAGTCTGCCAGGTCGAGCGTGTCGAGATCATGCTCCGACTGGGCGCCTAAAGCTCCCCGTCGAGCACCTGGCGGATCTTCTCCAGCATCACCTTCTCGCGATTGGGCCGCTCCACCACCTTCGCCAGCGAGCCATAGTGATGCTCGAGGCACTCCAGCAAGAGCTCCTTGAGCGCCTCCTCGGGCGGGCCGTGGGGCACGGCGTTGGAGTCGGGGTAGATCTTCTCCAGCGTCTTGATGCGCTCGTCAAAGTGGGCGAAGACCGCCTCCAGAGGCCAGTCGCCCTTGCGGATGGCCTTGAGCTGGTCGTTGCCGCGCAGCAAGTCGAGGTCGCCCTCGAGCAGAATCTGCTCCACCTCGTTGAGCAGGCGCACCAGGTGGTAGGCGTACTTCACGTCGTAGCCGTGCTCTTTGATCGACTTCTGGCGAGCCTCACTCTTGGGGTCGGTGCGGGTGCGGATCTTGGACATCTGGGCGAAGGCGTAGCCCTTGAACGTGTGCCAGCACTTCTTGCTCAAGAAGAGCTTGCGTTGCTCGCGCACCCGCTGGCCCACCGGCGTCATGAACAGGATGCAGTGGGCCGGGGTGAACAGGCTGTCAACCATGTTGGGGTTGCCATCGGCGCAGAGACGGAAGTAACGCACGATGGAGTAGATGGTGAGGTCGTAGGATTTGCGCTCGTTGGGCAGATCGATGTGGTGCTGCTGGAAGTCGTTGAAGGTGGGCACGTTCTGGTCCCAACCGGGAACGACCCCGGCCAGGTGGGGAAAGACCACGTCGCGCGGGGGGATGCAGAAGCCGTAGACGTCCGAGTCGGAGCTGTCGCTCGAAACGCCGTAGGCCTGGCTGCCCATCAACGTCTCGTAGTGGACGTTCTCGGCCACGAAGCGAGGGGGCTTGATCAGGTCGAGCGAGACCAGCTTCTTGGTCAGGCAGCCCAAGGCGTCAACGGGCGGCCTTCTCGCCAAACTCGCGCAGGCGCCGGGCCATGCCGCGCAGCAGGCCCAGCGAGAAGTCCGAGCTCTGCAGCAGCGTAAGCAGAGCCTGGCGGTCCAGGGTCAACAGCTCGCAGGGCTCGAGCGCGTCGGCCGTGGCCTGACGAGGGATATCCTCGAGCAGGGCCATCTCTCCCAGGTAGTCGCCCGGCTTGAGCGTGGAGAGAGATTTGCCGTCCACCGTCAGGCTGAGCGAGCCAGCCAGGACCACGTAGAATTCCGAACCCGTCTCGCCCTGCGTGAGCAGGCGCTCACCCGCCTGGAGCTTCTTGATCTTGGAGTGCCGGGCCACTTCGGTCAACTGCTCCAGGCTGAGGGCCGAGAACATCGGCACCGCCTTGAGGGGAACTCGAACCGTTTCCACCGGGACTTGCATCGTCAGCCTCCTTAGCGTACTCGCCGCAGCGGGAAATCCTGCCCGCTGCTGTATTGCACCACATCTTGCGGTTGGCCGAAGTACTCCTCGGCCAGCCGGGGCACCTCGCCCGACACGAACAAGAGCAGCCCGTTCACGGTCACCAGACCGCGAGAGTTCACCGGCGCTCCCGGGGGCTTGTCGTCACCCAGGCCGTTCAGCACCGAGTAAGTCAGCAGGCCGTGCTCCAGCTTGCCGGCTTCCAGCGCCGCCTGGTCCGAAGAGGCCGCCGCCACCAGGAATACCCCGCTCTGGCGGGCCAGATCCTGCTGGGCCCGCACCAGTCCGGCTGAGAGAGCCTGGTTCATGCTGGTGGCCGCCGCCCCCGAGTGGCAGCAGTCGAGGACCACGAACTGGCGCGTTGCGGCCACCCGAGTCAGGCCTTGAGCCAGCTCCACGGAGGACAGACAACTGGCCTGGATCTGCTCGGGAGTGGCCACTTTCCCCTCATGGGGCACGAAGTAGAACGTCTGCCCCAGCACCTGGCCGTGGCCGGCCAGGAACACCAGCAGCGTGTCCTGGGGGGCCGCTCCCGCCTTCAGGTCCTCCAGGGCCTTGCGAACTCCGGCCGCACTGGCCTGCTCATCCACCAGCAGGGTCACCTTCACCTCTTCGAACAGGCCGCCCGGCTTGAAGGCCCGCGCGATGGACTCGGCGTCCGCCCGGCCCGCCCTCAAGTTGAGCGCGCTGTCGCGATAGCGGCTGACCCCCACCGCCAGGACATGCAGCCGGGGCTTGGCGCCCTGGGCCAGGCAGGTGACCCGCACGGTATCTCCCCGGCTCTCCACCTTGCCCTCCCGGTCGAAGGCCGTGGCCCGCAGGGTGTTCAGGCCGCCTTCCAGGTCGACCCGGGCCCGGGCTTCACCACCCTCCACCTGGATGCGCTCGTCCGGCACGCGATGGCCGTTCTGGAAGAGACGCACCTGCGAGACTCCGCCGCCCCGATCCTCGAGCTTGACCTCCACGGTCACGCTGGTCTCGCTCACCGAGTCGCCGGCCTGGGGTTTGAGGATGGTCAGCTCGGGAGGGGCCACCTTCAGGCTGCTCAGTGCCTGAGCGGGCCGGGGAGCCGGCCCGGGCTGGAGCAGCCGGGTCAAAAGTCCAGGCGCGAAGAAGTCGTTGTAGAACTGGTCCAGGGCGTAGAGCTGCCCCCCGAGCCGCCACTGGATCTGGGTGAAGGCCGCGGACGAGCCATCGAACAATCCGTCCGGTGCGGCCACCAGCCATTGAGCCCCCTCGTCGAGCATGATGGCCGAGGCCAGCAGCTTGCCTTCGGGCGCTCTCCAGAATCCCACTGAGGATTGGGAGTCCGGAGCGATGAGCACCCCCTCGCGCAGGAAGGCCCGAGCGGTCGGAAAGGGAGGGGTGAGCGAGAAGAGCGTCTTGCCGGTCGTCAGGTCCCGCTGCTCGATCACCCGGTCCTGAGCCAGCAGCGCGGTACCCGAGTCGGCCGAGCAAAGTACGGAGGGATTGTCCTCCGGGTCCACGACTCTCGGGGCCGCCCCCGGCTTCCAGACAACCAGCCCCTGTTTGCGGGTCTTGGTCACCAGCGTGCCATCTCGAGCAAAGGCCAGGCTGCTCCGGCCCATCTGGTCGGTCTGGGGCATCAGGGTGCGCGCTTTCCCCGAGGAGACCTCCCACTCGACCACCTCTCCCCCGTTGGTGGCAGACGCCAGACGCCGCCCGTCGGGAGAGAAAGCCAGGCCCCCCAGGGCGCCCCGCCAGGTGTCCTCTTGCTCGGCTTTCAGCACCCGGGTCTGGCCCCCCGGCAGGGCGATCAGCGACAGGCGTCCCACCACCTCGCCGGCCGCCAGCCAGCGCCCATCGGGACTGAAGGCCAGGCTGAGATAGCCGGTATCGGTTCTGCGCCCGCTGATGCTCCCGTCGGCCTGCCGGGTGAAGGCGGGAGGAGCGGCTTTCGAACTCTCCAGCACCAGGCTCTGACCCGGCAGCTCCCACACTCTGAGCCGCACGGTCCCGATTCTGGCATACTCGCCGGCCGCCAGCATCCGGCCGTCGGCCGAGAAGGCCAGGCTGAGCACCTCCTGGCCTCCCAACTGGCCGAAGCGGTAGACCGGCTTGCCCCGCTCCAGATCCCAGATGACCACGGCACCGTAGCCTCCGACCGCCAGCAGCCGGTGGTCGGGACTCAAGGCCAGGGCGGTCAGACAAAGGGACCTGCCGGTCAGCTTCTGGCTCAGCTGCGCCCCATCCCAGAGCTCGCACTCCTCGCCCTGACAGACCGCGAACAGACTGGTCTTGAGACTGGCGGCCACGGCGTTGTAACCGACCGTATCGAGCATATTCCCTTGCGCGCCCTGCATGGTTTCCCTGGCGAGCTCTTCGCCTTCATAGGACTCTCGCTCAGCAACAAGCACCTTCGTCTTCAGGTCGCTCCCCAGCCAGGCCAGGCGGGGATGACTGCTGGTGTTGAGGAAGTTCGAGACCAGAATGCCTGCCTGGCCCCAGGCGATCCGCCGCCAGGCGCCGGGAGCCGAAGCGAGCTTGCTGCCGTTGGCGGGGTCAAAGAGGGCCACCTCGTTCAGATCGGCGACGGCCAGCTTGCGGCTGTCGGGGCTGAATGCCAGGCTGAGTTGCAGATCACAGCTCGGGTCGATCCCCTGCCGCTCGGTCAGAGCCATGCGAGCCAGGGGCTGGCCGTCTCCGAACAGAGCCCGCACCTCGGGCCGCGGCTGGAAATCGTCCCCCACCAACGGGCCCGAGAAGCGGCCAAAGGCCGAGACATCCCAGACGGCCACGAAGCGGTCGGTGGCTTTGAGCTCGCGAGGGGCCAGCTCGAGATAGGCCATGGCCAGATACTTGCCGTCCGGGCTGAGGGCCAGCCCCGCCGGTACCAGCCTCGCCTGGGGCTTTATGCTCGGCAATGGCCAGCCAATTCCGATCCGGCCGCCCCGCTTGAGGTCGGCCAGGGTGGCCCGAACTCTCAACCCGGATCGGTCGCCGGTGATGGCCACCACCAGATCGGGACTCAAGAAGGCCAGAGCCGCAGGGTTTGTCAGGGCGGCGCCCGGCTGCCCGGGGTTCAGGGCAAGTCCATTGCGGGCATCGTAGATGGTCACGCCCTGGGAGGTTCCCACCGCCAGGAGCCCACCGGGATTGAAGGCCAGCGCCACCGGATCGTGCTCGAGATGGATGGTGCAGTGGAGCTTGTCGGCCTCCAGGTCCCACAGCTTCACGGTCTGGTCCACCGAGCCGGTGGCCAGCCAGCGTCCCGTAGGGTCGAAGGTCAGGCAGGTCAGCCTGTCGGTGTGCCCATCCTGCAAGATCAGGGTGGGAGGCTCGGCCATCCCGGGCAGAGCCAGCCAGCCGATCAGAATGAGAATCACGAGGAGCAAGTCCAACCTCCCGCAGGCGACCGGGATCGTTCCTGCGAAGTTCGCGCCCATGCCGATCCGCCCTGCTGTGACCGCCATGGCCCTGGCGGCTCTGGTCAGCAGCCTGTTCTGGTTGGTCCGCGGGACCGACCTGGTACGCCGCCTCGAGCTCACCCTGCTGGACGCGCGCTTCGTGTGGCGTTCGGATCAGGCCGTGCGGGTGGATCCCTCCATCGCCCTGATCGAGTTCGACGAGAAGAGCTACCGGGCCATCGAGCGCCATCCGGTCTTCTGGCTCGGCCTCTGGGGCCGGCTGGCAGGAAAGCTCTTGGACAACGGGGCCACCGTGGTGGGGCTGGACGTCATCCCCACCCACGTCGAGCCAGCCGAATTCGGCGACTTTGCGCGGGTGGCCGTGCAGCACCGCGGCAAGCTGGTGCTGATCGCTGCCCTGGACGGGGTGACGCTGGTCCACCCGGCCGACGAAGTGGTGGCCGCGCTGGGGGCAGAGAACCTGGCCCTGGCCAACCTGACCCGGGACTTCGACGGGGTGGCCCGGGCCCAGGCCGTGCAACCCCTCCCCCACCGGGCCCTGGGGCGCGACAGCTGGCCCTTTCTGGCCGCCCTGCTGGCCGAGCGGAAGGCCGGCGTCAAGGCCAGCGAGCCGCTGGTCATGATCAACTACCAGAGCCGCAGCCACTTCGCCAGCTACCGGCTGGAAAAGGTGCTGGAGATGTCCCCCGAGGAGCTGCGCCGCGCCTTCGCGGGCAAAGCCGTGCTGGTGGGTACGCTGGCCCGCTCCGATCAAGACCTGGCCGACACCCCCTTCAGCCTCCGGCCGGCCTCGGATGGACGGCGCCACTCCATGCCGGGCCTCTGGGTTCAGGCCTTCACGCTGAACACGCTGCTCACCGGCCAGAAGCTCCTCCCGGTGCCACCCTGGGCTGCTTTTGGGGCCCTGTTTCTGGCCAACCTGGCGCTGGCTCTGGCGGCCACCTTCTGGCGCGCCCCCCGGGTCTTTCTGGTCTGGCTGGCGGTCAGCCTGGGGGCCTTGCTGGGCGGCTACCTCCTCTTCGTGCTGGCCGGGCGCTGGTTGGAGCTGGCCCCCATCTTCCTGTCGCAGCCTCTCTGCCTGGTGCTGGCCACGGCCACCCGCCTGCGTTCGGTGGAACGCGAGCGCATCGAGTTCGAACGAGCCGTCGAGCGCTTCGTGGCCCCCGAAGTGCTCGACGAGATGCTGGCCGAGCCCGGTCTGCGCCGCTCCCAGCTCAACACCCGCCGCGTCGTCACGGTGCTGTTCTCGGACATCAACGACTTCTCCACCGTGTGCGAGGTGGAGGACCCGGTGGTGGTGGCCCGGATGCTCGACGAGCACTACCAGGAGATGTCCCGGGTGATCTTCGCCCACCGGGGAACCATCATCCGCTTCGTGGGGGATCAGTTCATGGTGCTGTTCGGGGCTCCCCTGGCCCACCCCAATCCGGCCCAGGCAGCCCTGCAGACGGCCGTGGCCATGGTGGAGCGATGCCGCGAGCTGGCCCAGCTCGGTAAACCCGGCTTCTACGGCCTGAAGGTGGGCATCCACACGGGCGAGATGCTGCTGGCCACCATCGGCAACGACCAGAAAAGCGAGTACACCGCGGTGGGCGACAACGCCAACCAGGGCGCGCGCATCCAGGACCTGACCAAGAAGGTGGGGGTGGCCATCCTGGCCAGCCAGGCCACCGTGGAGGCGGCCGGGCCCACCGAGGGCCTGCGCATCGAGGATCAGGGCGAGCACCCGGTGAAAGGACGCGTCAAGCAGGTTCGCGTCTACGCGATCTCTCGGGAGGGTGCATGAAGCGACACTTTTCGACCGTTCCTGCCGTCGCCAGAACTCAGCGACGACCGGAGCGACGACAGATTTTCTGGGTCCTGGCGCTGCTCTTGCTGATCGCGGCCGGAGCCCCCCCGGTGGCCATGGTGAGCGACCTGAAGGGCAAGATCGAAGGAGTCGCCCTCTTTGGCATGCTGTCCGCCGGAGCCGAGCTGCGGCTGCCCGCCGGAGCCGAGTTGAGCCTCAGCTTCGTGCAGGGCGGCCTGCGCGAGCGCCTGAAAGGGCCCTGCCTGGCCCGCCTGGAGCCGACCGGCGTGAAGGTGCTCGAGGGCGCCCCCGCGGTCACAATGCGCCCCGCCGAGGGAGAATCGGCGGCCCTGCCCACGGGCCTGAACCTGGACAAGATCGGAGGCCTGCGCCGGGGGGAGGTGCGCTTTGTCAACGATCCGGTCAGCCTGACCTCCCGCCCGGTGCTGCGCTGGGTCAGCAGCGAGCGGTTCTCGGAGCTAGAGGTCATGATCGAGGAGGCGGGTACCTTCAAGCGGGTGCTCAAGCAGCGGGTGCCTCCCGAGCCAGCCAGGCTGCAGGTCGAGCTCTCCCCGGGCAAGAGCTACCTCCTCTCGCTGACGGCCTTCCGGGCGGACGGCTCGCACATTCCCAACGAGCCGTTGCCGGTGCCCCTGCGGGTTCTCTCGAGCGAAGAGAGCGAGCGCTACGAGGCCCTGGCCCGCGAGGCCCGGATGGAGCTGCAGGCCCACCCGGAGGACCTGGCCCCCCTCAACGAACTGCTGGCAGCCTATTTGTCTGAGGAGCTCTACGCGCCGGCCCTGGAGCTGGCCCGCGAGCTGACCCGACGGCGCTCGGGCGATGCCATCCTGACGAAGCTGGTGAGCGACCTGGAGGAGCGCCAGCGTTAGAGGTGGACCCACTTGGCGGAGCGGATTTTCTGGCGGGCGGCTTCGGGGATCTGGGCCGCCTCGAAGAGCTCGATCGGGATCTCGTCGGGCTCGGGGGGAACACCGACCGTGGCGGTGGTTTCGCCGCCCTGGACCCAGCCAAGCTTGGGATCGACCCTCCAGAGGCTGGTGACTTTGAGGCCGGCAGGACGGCCGGGCATGACGATGGTGGCGCCGTAGAAAACGCCGGAGTCCTGCACCACCAGGTAGCTCCCCGGCTCGCCTCCCTGGAGGGCGGTCCGCAAGAGGAGATGCTCCTCAGTGGACAACTTCGAGCCGTCATTGGGAGATGGGGCCCAGCTCGGAAGCGGACGGGGCTGGGGAATGGCGGTTGCCTGAGGACTGGAGGAAGGCGCTGGCGCGGGGGATTGTGGGCGCAGATACACCAGCCCGATCAAGCCGACCAGGCCGAGGAGCAGGAGCGGCTCCCAGAATCTCCGCGTCACCTCCTCAGCCCTTCTGCACCCGCCCGCGCACCTTCAAGGCCACGTTGCCCAGGATGACATGGCTGCCGGTCTCGGCCACGGCGGCCCCGGGCTGCTCGCCGGAGACCGCCTGAGCCAGGCTCTCCACCTGCTCGCGAGCGCGCCTCTTTAGACGCGACGCCCAAGCACCACGCCGCCTACCACCAGACGTCCGCCCCGCTCGGCCAACTGCGAGCCCGAGCCAGCCTTCATCGTCTGGAGCATGCCATTCAGTTGGCGGGCCTCGGTAAGGAGCCGCAGCGCCTCGGCCACCTGCGGCTCGTGACGGGAAGCCTGATCCCGATAGCGGTCGGCCTCGATGCGGTCCTGCGCCCGGTCACACCACAGCTGAGTGGAGCAGCGGTCGAGCTGCTCGCTCAGGTCCACCAGCTCGGCGTGACGGCGCAGGCAATAGAACACTCCCGCTCCAGCCGCCAGGCCGCCCAGTGCGAAGACCGGATGCACCGAGGCGGCCAGAGGAACCGAGAGAACCGTGGGCAGGATCAGCCCCATGCCGGTGGTGGTGGCGCGGGACTTCTGGCCCTCAACCGCCTGCATTTGAAGGCGCAACTGGTCGTATTCCCCAACCCTGGCATCAGAGCGGCGCTCATAGCGGTCGGCGATGCACACCATCAGACGTCGCTGGGTCTCGCGCTCGGCCCAGTCTGCCTGCAGGTTGAAAAGGGGAACAGCGGTAAGATTCATAGCCAGAGGATAAGCCAGGAACCTGAAAATTTGCTTGTCAGAGTTCTTTCAAGCTGGAACGGTAGACTCAGGCCATGATCGCTGGCGCTCTCAACAGTCTGCGACCCGCCTGGATTCCCACCCGGGCGGCCGCGACGAGCGCGCCCGATCCCCTTGACCAGGTCGTCGACACGGTGCACACCGCGGTTCAGGCCGTGGAAGACGCCGTGGTCCATCCCGAGGGCCCTCGCCGGACGGCCATGTACTGCGCCGGACGTACCTGCCTGAGCTTCCTGACCGGACCGGTGGCCCACGGGGTGGGCCAGGCCCTCAAAGCGCTGGGCCACAACACTCGAGAGATCAATCCGGCGCCGCCCCCCAGCCCGCTGGCCGACCTGCCCGCCTCCACCCTGTCACGCCCGGTTCTGATGGTTCACGGCTGGCACACCAAGATGGAATTCTACCAGGCCCTCACCGACAAGCTCACCGAAGGCGGCGCCAACGGCGGCCGGCCAGCCTTCGTGCAGAAGGGCCAGCTGTTCGAGGACGCCGAGTGCACCCGCCCACTGGCCCATCCCAGCCCGGACATGCGCGTCTTCGTCAGCGTCTTCAGCAGCCATCGCCTGGCTCCCGACCAATCCGCCCCGGAGCTGAAGGCTAACCTGGAGGCCGTCTCTCGCCTCACCGGCCAGGCCCTGGTGGACGTCAGCGCCTACAGCATGGGCGGTCTGGCCACGCGCAGACTGGTGGACGAGTTTCCCGAGAGCCACGGCGTGGGTAAGTTCCTGATGGTCGGCACCCCCAACCAGGGAGCCGGCATGGCCGGTCTTTGCGCTTTGACCCTGGCCAACGAAAAGAAAGGGCAGGACTTGCGCTGGCTGCTCAACACCAAGGACGTCCTGGCCGAGGACGAGCAAGCCCTGGAATGGCTCCGCCCCACTTCGGCCCTGCGCGAAGAGCTGAACTCGCGCTGGCCCACCCAGATGGCCTGCTTCGAATCGGTGCTGCACCTGGGCTCGAAAGCCGTGCTGACGCCCAGCTTGCTGCTCTGGCCAGTGCCGGGCGACGGCACCGTCTCAGCCGTGAGTCTGGGCCTGGAGGGCATGCCGGTCAAGTTTGTGAGAAGCCACGGACAGTACGGCAGCCACAAGAACTTGCTGGCCAACCCGGACACCTACATGGAGATGCGCGACCACTTCGGCTGGCACTGACCCGCCAGAGCCTGGAACTTGCGTGGGCGATGAGACGACCCCGAGCACTCTGGCCGAAAGGTGCACGAAAGGTCCCGGCCTCATGATGGTCCCAGACCATCGAGAGGAGAATCAACCCGTGATCAAGCTACCCCGAATCTTTTCCATGCCAGCTGGCCAGCGCAAGTGTCCACCCGAGACCGTGCCCAGTCAAGAAGAGGTCGACAAGACACTGAAGGAATCGCTTGAGCGTGGCCGAGAATCCAACCGGGCTCTGGCGGCCGCACTGGGATGGGATGACTCCAAGATCGATGCCTACTTCCCCAGCACCTGACCTCAGCGCTTGCGAATCAAGGTCCCCCCGACCACCAGGGAGTCCTTGCGCTCCATGATGTTGCCGACCTGGCGGAGCCCATCCGCCAGGGCGGTCATCTCCTCGGTATCCTGCTTGAGCAACGCCGCGCGGGCCTGGGCCAACTGGGGGTAAGCCCGGGTCTTCAACAGCTCCTGCCGGTGCTCCACGCTGGGATAGGTCATCTGGTACTCCATCCGGGCACTGTCCCGGCGCATGCAGGCCACCTGGCAGGTGGTAATCCCTATCAGGAAGACGCCCAGCCCCGGAAAGACCCCGTGGGTGCCGAGACCCATGGCCAGCGAGACACCCATCCCGACCATGGCCAGGACTCCCCCGGCCACGGCTCCCTTCAGGCCCCAACCCGCGATCTTGTCGTTCCTCAGGGCGGAGGTGCGCCACTTCTCGCAGTTCTCCAGGTCGGTCTTGATCTCGGGCTCCCACTTGTCGACCAGCCCCTGGAAGTGCGTGATGGTATTGTTCAGGCGCTCTCGACTGGTGGGCTCTGGTGGTGCGCTGGAGGCGCTCAATGGCATCAGGTACACGGCGTAAGCTCTCCTCTTCGGGGCAGCAAAGTCAGCGGGGTAGCGTTCTTCATCTCCTGGGCATCGGCCCGCACCGAGCCCTCGCGCTGCTTGGAGAAACCCAGGGCGGTCCGCATCCCCACCATGGTCTCCATGTGGCAGACCACCAGAACCGTCCGGCCCGGGTGTCGGTCGGCCACGTCCCCCAGGAAGCTCTGGACGCGGT
Source organism: Candidatus Xenobia bacterium (assembly GCA_045863235.1). GTDB lineage: Bacteria > Vulcanimicrobiota > Xenobia > Xenobiales > QWHO01 > QWHO01. The sequence goes on from BTUM01000067.1 coordinate 13,498, forward strand.
CGACCACGTCCAGACGGCTCTCTCCTCCCGGGAAGCGATGCACGAAGTCGTAGCCCGGTCCTTGAAACGAGTCCATGCGGTGGGCGAAGTCGGGATAATCAGAGCGCAGGTCGTCACGCGTCTTCATCTCGTAGCAGCCAAAGTGAATCTCCTTGAGCCGGTCATCCGGGAGGATGGGCAACTCCACCGCTCCGCCTGAGCGCTCACGCAGCAAGCTCACCAGGGCTTCGGCCGTCAGAGCCGCCCGGGTGAGCGGGCTGGTGTAGACGACGGGCAAGAGGGAAGGATCCCGGGCCGCCCGCTGCAACCAGGCCTCGCCCCCAAGCTGCGAGAAAAGCTGCTCGGCAGCGTCCTCGGCCTGGTGTCGACCGGTGTCGGTCAGGGCCACCTCGCTCTGGCCCGAAAGGATGGCGGGCTTCCCCTGCTCGCGTGCCAGGTTGGCCACGGTCTGGCCGTGGCGCATGGCCAGAAGGTGCACCCCGGCGCACTCGAGCTTGCCCCGCACGCAGGAAGGACCGCTGTAAGCGATGGTGCCTGACTCGGCATTCACCAGCCTGAACCCGGCCGGGACGCAGGTCGATTCGAGACCTTCCGATACCTTCGGAGTCATCCCAGCGGAACGAATGGGAACCGTCAGAGAGCTCCAGATCGGGCGCAGGCAAACCGGGGGCAGCATGCTTTGAGCTTAGGCGACGGCTCTGAAAAAGCTCAGAACCTGTTCACACGATTTTGGATCGGCTCCAACTCGGCGGGGCATGCTGGGGTCATCACGCAGGGAGGTACGTCCAATGGACATCGGTGGCATTTCCATCCCCCAGACGCAACCCTACGGCCCCCGGAACGAGACCCGCCAATTGGAGCTCGAAAAGCTCCGCGACGAGCAGCGCGAGAAGGCTCAAGAGCTCCAGCGCCGGGCCCGCTTTGAGGAGGACCTTTCCGACTGCACCCGCCTGTCTGACAGTCCTCGCCGAGAGAAAGGCTGTCAGGAGCTGGTGGAGGGGCTCAAAGAGAACTACACTCCCGCGCGTTGACTGTTCAGAATCAGAACGCGCGGGAGTGTAGACAATCTGTTGAACGGCGCCGCGCCAATTCCTGAAGCGTTCAACGCGCGGCGCCTTTGCCGGCTGAGCTCAGTCCGGTCTCTTGATCCGCCGGGGCGGCACCCACTCGTCCCACTCGCTGCCGTAGTCAAGGTACCTCATCATCGAGCCGGCTTCGAGGGCTAGCAAAGGAGAGACCTCCAGGCGAACGAAGGCGGTCGACGTCGACAAGGTCGCAGACTCGTCGCCCACACCAACTCGGGGAGCAAATCCATGGCACGCACCGTCTTATCCGGTCTCATCCAGGCCTCCAACCCGATCAACGACGAGTCCCGCCCGGTCGCCGATGTTCAGGCGGCCATGCTCGACAAGCACCTGCCGATGATTCACGACGCCGGCAAGCAGGGCGTTCAGATCCTGTGTCTGCAAGAGATCTTCAACGGCCCCTACTTCTGCCCGGGCCAGGACAAACGCTGGTATGACGCCGCCGAGCCCGTCCCGGGGCCCACCGTCGAGCGACTATCGCAGATCGCCCGGCAGTATGAGATGGTGATGATCGTCCCCGTCTACGAGCGCGAGCAGGCCGGCGTCTACTACAACACCGCCGCCGTCATCGACGCGGATGGCAGCTACCTCGGAAAGTACCGCAAGACCCACATCCCCCAGACCAGCGGGTTCTGGGAGAAGTACTTCTTCCGCCCCGGCAACCTCGGCTACCCGGTCTTCAGGACGCGCTACGCGACCATCGGCGTCTACATCTGCTACGACCGCCACTTTCCCGAGGGCGCCCGGGCCCTGGGCCTGGCGGGCGCGGAGATCGTCTACAACCCCTCGGCCACGGTGGCCGGGCTCTCGCAGCACCTCTGGAAGCTCGAGCAACCCGCTCACGCGGTGGCCAACGGCTACTACGTGGGAGCCATCAATCGGGTCGGCACCGAGGCGCCCTGGAACATCGGCAAGTTCTATGGCAGCTCGTACTTCGTGAATCCGCGGGGGCAGATCATTGTCTGCGGCAGCGAAGACCAGGACGAGCTGGTGGTGGCCACGCTCGACCTGGACATGATCGAGGAAGTGCGCCGCACCTGGCAGTTCTTCCGGGATCGCCGCCCGGACGCCTACGGTCCGCTGGTCGAGGCCTGACGCGGGCAACACTGAGGGGTGGCCGGGGATCGGGATCGGCCGTCAGGTGCGCCGACGCTCGCGGACGACCACCCCGCCCACCGTGACCTTGCCCGGTGAGAGCTCCACCATAGCGCCTGGCGAGCGGTCGGGCACCTTCAGGTGGCGCCGCAGAGCCAGCTCGCGCGCCGACTCCCAGGGCATTCCCTGGCGGCGCAATTCGCGGGCTTGCTGATAAACCTGCATCCCGTCGCTTTGCAGCCGGGCCTGCAGCTCCAGATAGCGCTCTGCCCCGCTGGCCCAACCGTCGGGGTCTTGAACCAGCTCGTGCAGCACCGACAGCGAGGCATCCAGCTCGTCGGCATCGACCAGCCTGGAGAGCACCGGGTGCGCCCTGGCCTGAGCGCAGAAACCGTCCTGAATGGCTTGCTCGAGGGCTCGCTGATCGCTGGAGGCCCGGGCCAGCTTGAGGCTGGACCGGTAACTGGCCAGGCGCTCGGGCAGGTCCTGGCCGGCAAAGCCGCTGACCGCGCGAGTGGCCTCGTTGGCCACAAAGCCATCCACCAGGGCTTCCAGCTCGGCTGGCACCGTGGCCGTGCCGCTCTCCAGCTCCGGTCGAAGCAGGGTCAAGAGCTTCTCGGAAAGCTGCGGCTGCTCGGTCCAGAGATTGGAAAGCAAGCTGAGCGAAGCCCTGCCCTCGGGGCCCAGCTCCTCGAGCGAGCCGGCCTGGCGGTAGCCCTCCTCGAAGCGGGCCAGGGCCGGCCCGGCCAGGGCGCTTCGCTCGGCCGGGTCGAGGGCCGCCAGCAAGGGGGCCGAGCGCTCCGAAGGCAGCTGGTCTTCGTAGGCCTCCACCCGGTCCGGCCAGGGAGGATCGGGCACCTCCTCGCCCAGCAGAGCGTTGAGCCGCAGCAGGCGCTCGAGCTCGCCAGCGCGCTCGGAGCCGGAAAGCTGCCTCAGGCGCGCGGGGCCTTGCTCCAGGGCGTGCAGTCGTGCCGCATCCACCATCCGGCGGGTGGCCCGGTGCTGGGGCTGGCTCTCCAGCTCGCCCTCGAAGACAGCATAGAGCCGCGGCCGATTCCCGGGGTCCTGGTGCAGCAGGGCCAGGGTGGCCCGGGCGCGCGGGGACAGGGCCTCCAGGCTGCCGGCCTGCTGGTAGGCTGTCTTGAGCCCGGTCAAGAGCGACTCGGCCCGCTCGCCCACCAGCCAGGGGTAGACCGTCTCTTCGACATCGCGGTTCCAAACGTCCAGAACCCGGTCGTCGGTTCCCACTTCGAGCAGATGGTCAAGAGCAGCCTCGGGAAGGCTGGTGCTCAGGGGCAGCGTGGAAAGGAGCTCCGCGGGGCAATCCTTCAACAGCTGAGCGGCCAGAGTGAACTCGTCGGTGCTGCGCATCAGGTGCTCGCCGCTCTGCCCGCCCCGCGACTGAAACAGTTTGCCGGCCACCCAGGCGACCTGCTCGGGGGTATCAGGCCGCCAACCGAGCTTGAGCCCGGCTACTTTGACCGTGTTCTCCACCGGCGCGGGCAGGTAGACGCCACGATGCTGCTGACAGAGCTCTTGCAGCACCGGGCTCATCAGCTCGGGGCGGCGCTCGAAGAGCTCGATCAGGGACGACTGGGCGGCATAGCTCGGTCCGACCTGATCGGCGAACAGCAGCGGCAGGAGGTTGCGGCTCACATATCCGGCCTCCTCGAGCTGGGGATGCTGCTCGATGAGCTTGCCCAGGGCGGAGGCCAGCTCGCCACCCTCGCGCCCGAGCCGGCCTTCGGCCTGGAGGCGGGCGGTGGGATCGGGCTCGGCCGGATCGAGGCGAGCGATGTCGAGCGGTCTGGGATGGACCTCGATCCGGTTCCCCGAAACGGCCGCGCCCAGCCCGACTTCGTCCAGCGTCCCACCCACCAGCTGGGCCTGCCCGCTCTGCACCCAGGCTTCCACCAGGGCGCGGCAGCGCTGAGCCAGCTTGAGGTCTTGCTCGACCGGCTCTTCCTCACGCACCTCAAGCTCGAGGCGCGAGCGATCTTCCAACCCGGCCCAGAGATGCACCACCGTGCGCAGAGCAGTGGGAGTCATGGGCCGTTCCTGGAGGTGATCGAGAAACTGGCCCCAGACGTCCAGGTGGAGGGCAAAAGCGCGGTCAGGCTGAGAGCGGTCCTCGGCCAGCCGCTCGTGCTGGCGCTCGAGGTAGGCCACCGGGTCGCCCGCTTCGGCCGTCCACATCTCCAGCGCTGAATCATAGTGTCCGTGGTCGTCGAGCAGCACGCGAGCCAGGCGGGCCGCCAGGGGATGCCCCTGGCCGTGGGCCTGTCGCCCCAGCTCGGCCTGCATGGGCTTGTCCAGGTCCCTCCCGGCGATGAGCTGCCGGCGCAGTCCGGTCAGGAAGGCCATAGCCAGTCGGCCCTCGGGGGCCGGCGCCTGGACGGCAGCCGTCTCGGCTACCAGGGCCGGGACGATCCTCCCGGAGCCGGTTGGGCGCTCTTCACCCAGAACGACGCTGTCCGGGCTCTCAGCCGAGCTCGCTCGCTGAGGCCCGAACCAGCTCAGGGTGCGGACGGCGCTCTGGGCTAGAATGTGCATCCAGCCCAGTCTACCCGGGCCGCCTGAAGGGAGCTTGAAAAGCGCCTGCTCCCACCCGAGCCACGACCGCTGTTCCGCGATAGGCGGAACGACGGCCCGGGTGGCTCAGTGCAGCAGCTTCTGGAAGGCGTCGCCGATCTGCTGGAGGGCCGGACGCAGCTCTTTCTGGAACTGCTGCCACTTCTCTTCACGCCTGTGGCGCTCGTCCTCGAGTTGGCACCGGTAGCGCTCGAGCTCGGCGCGCAGCTCGGCCTGCCGCCACGCGAAGGCCTCCCCGGCGTGGGCCTTCTCCTCGCGCACGCGAATGGCCGCAGCGCTCTTCCAGATCTTGGTTCGCGTGTCATCTATCCCCTTCCCGATGTGGCACTTCTGGTGGCACCCACGAGGCTAAATTTGGATCACTTTGAGTCACTCTGGCGAGCGAGACGACAAACAAAAAAGCCCGATTTCTCGGACTTTAGTTGGCAGGGGAGACAGGATTTGAACCCGCGGCCTACGGTTTTGGAGACAGAAGGCCAATCGGAAAAATCCCAGCAAAATAAAGGTTATAGACGAAGGAGAAAATCCGGTGTCCATTTAGGTGTCCATAACAGGAGGTGAGCGGACCTGCGCGGAAGAGAGTCGGGAGAAAAACAGAACCCCGACCCGAAGGCCAGGGCACTGAGTAGCACCGTAGTCTTCGCCCGACGGCCGGGAGTTCCCTGGAGGAGCACCATGGCGAAGAAGAACAACCCTGACCGGGGCCTGTATGAGCGCCCCCCCGGAAGCGGGGTTTGGTGGATCCAGTATAACGACTGCGAGGGCAACAAGAAGCGCGAGAAGGTGGGCACGAAGGCCGCCGCCCGAACCCTCTATCAGAAGCGCCAGACCGAGAAGCTCCAGGGCAAGAAGCTCCCAGAGCTGACCCCCAGGAAGGCCCTCCTGGTGAGGGACATGATCGAGCGATTCCGCCCCCAGTGGGAGGCCAAGAAGAGCGCCGCTGATGATCGCCGGTATGCTGCTTACTGGAGCGAGGCCCTGGGAGCGCTGGCCGCCAGCGAGGTGCGCCCCTCTGACATCGAGAGCTGGAGAGCAAAGCGCCAGAAGGTCGACGGGGTGGCCCCGGCCACCGTCAACAGAGCTGTTGCGTTCTTGAAACGGGTCTACAACCTGGCCATCCGGGACGCCCTCTTCGAGGGCAGCAACCCCGTGGCGAAGGTCCGGCAAATCCGCGAGAACAACAGCGTCGTGCGCTACTTGAGCGACGAAGAAGAGGCCCTCCTGCGCCCCTGCTGCTCGCCCGAGCTGTGGCTGAAGGTGGAAATCGCCTACCTGTCCGGCCTGCGCCAGGGCGAGCAATTCGGGCTTCGGCGCAAGGACCTCGACTTCAGGGCTCGGGTGATTCACGTCCGCGAGAGCAAGCATGGCGAGAGCCGGACCGTGCCCATGAGCGACCGCCTGGCCGAGCTGTTCCGCGCGCAGCTCGATTCCCATGACGCAGAGTGGGTTTGGCCCGGCGAGGACCCGAGCAAACCCTACCTCAAGACCTCCTCCTACACGGCTCTTCAGCGAGCCTGCAAGAAGGCCGGGCTCAAGAACTTCCGCTGGCATGACCTCAGGCATACCTTCTGTTCGCGCCTGGCCATGGCCGGCTGTAGTCTGGCTACCATTCAGGCCCTGGCTGGCCACAAGACGATCACCGTGACCCAACGCTACGCTCACCTGAGCCCCGAGCACAACCGGGCCGCCATGGAGCTGCTGGCCCCGCGCCCGAAGCCCGCGCCCGAGCCTCCCCTCCCCTGGGGCGACCCCGAGGCCCTGGCGGAGGTGCTCGCTGGCCGGCTGAGTGAGTCCGACCTGGCCGCCCTGGTGGCCGCCCTGGCCCGCCGGGGGCGACACCTGCGGGTCGTGAGGTGAAGGTTCGCGAAGTCATCCGAATGCTCGAGGCCGACGGATGGAGACAGACCTCCCAGCGTGGCAGCCACCGTCAATTCGAGCACCCGGTAAAGCCTGGCAAAGTAACCGTTCCCGGCAAGCCCGGGGATGAACTTGCGAAGGGGACGGAGAACAGCATTCTCAAGCAGGCAGGGCTGAAGTAGCCCTCTGAAAGGAGTTGAGCAGGATGCAGGTGGCTATCATCATCGAGAGCACGTCAACCGGCTTCTCTGCCTATGCGCCCGAGGTTCCCGGCTGTGTGGCCACCGGAGCGACACAGGAGGAGTGTATCCGGGAAATGCAGGAGGCGCTGGCCTTCCATTATGAGTCGATGGTTCGGGACGGGGATGACCTGCCCGACGTGACCGGGGTGGCCTGCGTCATGGTGGACGTGCCCCTCGAGAATCTGCTGGCCGAGCGCGACGCCGCCTGACGCTATAGGAAAATGAGCCAAACAGAGCAGGTGTTCGCGAGGAGTCACCAGTCTACCTGAAGAAAATTCACCTCGCACAGGCCCTCGTTGCTTCCGAGAAGGAAGCTGGTATGTCCAACAAAGCGAATAGCTCAAAGCGCTGCGACGAGCGGAAGCGAACCGCTTCGGCGAAGCTCCAGGATCTCGCGGCGACGCTTGCCCAGGCCGGCAAAGCATTCGACCCGATCCTGGACGTGTTCATGGCCGCCGTCTACACGGGCCGGCACGAGCAGACCCTCCGCGAGGCCGTCCGACAGCGTGAGTTGGCTTGCTGCCGCACAGGCACCCGGGGCCACATGCGCTTCCGGCTCTCACACCTCAACGCCTGGTTAGCTCGCCAGGAGCAACGCGCCGCCAGGGTGGCCGGATGATCGCCGCCGATCTAGCGATGCTCCTCCTCCAACTACTGGCTCACGGTCAGGTGACCTACGCCCTGCTGCACGGCGCCCGCACACACCGACGCCAGGATCCGGCCTCGGACGCCGGCGAGGCGGTCGAGCACCTCCAGCGGGTCGGCGTCCGACGCTGTACCGTCCATCACGACCACCGCGCCGAGCGCGCGCCGAAACTCTCGCTCCCCCAGCTCGCCCACCAGGCCGTCGAGCACTCGGTCAGGGTCTGGGGCTCCGGCTGCAACGAGCGCCCCCAGGAGCGGCAACAGCGAGGCGCGACGAGGGATCACCGCGTGGTACTCCCAGCGTTTCCATACCGTTTCGGCGATGCCAACCGCCTCCATGTCGCGGAGGGTCAGGCCCAGGCGCTTCCGCACGAGGCCAAAACGATTGTTTCTTTGAGATTCCTTCAGCATTTTTTCTTTAGTCTCTACGCCATTTTTGGGCTCTTGAGGCACACTTCAGAGTCGCAAGTGTGTCCTGCGCGACCCCGGCCAAATCGCTAGACTCATTTTAACGCAAAGAACAGCGCCGCGCAATATTTTCAAACAGGAGGACTAAGATCGGCATGACTGCTGCAGACTTTGACCGTTGCATCTCGCTCAAAGAGGCCGCTGAGCTGGCCTGTTGCCATCACCAGACCCTGCGCCAAGCCATCAGGCACCGCGAGATCGAGGTCGTGCGCAGGGGGGGCGTCCGAGGGCACATTTTCATTCGTTTGAGTGCGTTGGATTCGTGGATCAAGCGTACCACGATCCCGGCCTCCAGGGTGGCGGTGGCGTAGTGCGAAAAAATACAGCAGCCGGGCGCATCCTACCTCGCCCGGCCACAGAAACCACCAACAGCCCAAGTGTAGCATACTACGCCGGCATTTGCAAATCTTTCAAGGCCGCTATGAAAAAGTGCATCGCCTGCCAGTCGCCCGGGTGGATTGACCGGCCGTGCTACTGCGCGCAGGAGGTGGCATGAGCGAGCCGCCGACCATCATTGCCGAGCCCCCCGTCCACCGGATGACCCAGCAGGCCCTGCAGGCCCTCGTGGCCAATAACGATCCCCCGACCCTCTATCGGCGGGGACAGTCCCTCGTCCGTCTGCGCCGAGACACCGAGATCCCCTCCCTGCAGGTTCTCGGGCCGGATGCGTTGCGGGGTGTGCTCGACCGCTCCATCCGCTGGATGCGCCGGACCGCAGGAGGCGAGCTGAGGCCGACCAGGCCCGACAAGGACGTCGTGGCGGACATCCTGAGCCTGCCAGACCTCGCGATGCTCCCCGCGCTGGACGGGGTGATCACCGCCCCGGTCTACACCGCCGATGGGCTCCTGCTCCTGGCTCCTGGATACCATGCCGACTCAGGCCTCTGGCTCGAGCTCGGTGACCTCCGAGTGCCCCCCGTCCCCACCGTCCCCACGCAGGCCCAGGTAGACAGGGCGCGAGGACTCCTCCTCGAGCCGCTGGCCGATTTTCCGCTCGCGGAGAGCGCCAGCCGGGCGCATGCCGTCGCCCTGATGTTGCTACCATTCGGGCGCGATTTGGTGGCCGGCCCGACACCCCTGCACCTGGTCGCCAGCCCGACGCAAGGCAGCGGCAAGGGTCTCCTCGTAGCTGTCGCCAGCGTGATCGCCACCGGCACGACGCCCGAGGTCACGACCTGGCCGACCACTCGCGGCGCAACCGACGAGGCTGAGCTACGCAAGCGCCTCTGGGCGCACCTCCTGGCCGGGACCAGGATGATCGCACTCGATAACGTGCCGACCGGGCTCGACAGCGCCACCCTGGCCGCCGTCCTCACGGCCGAAACCTACGCTGACCGGACCCTGGGCGGAAGCACCGTCCCTAGTTGCCCCGTCCGGTGTGTCTGGGCCGCCACGGGCCTGAACCCGACCCTGACCGGGGAGCTGGCCCGCCGGGCTATCTCGATCCGGCTCGAGCCGTCGGAGGAGGCGCCCTGGGAGAGGCAGGGCTGGCGCCATGCCGACCTGCTCGGATGGTGCCGGGAGCACCGCGGGGAACTGGTTTGGGCCGGCCTGGTCCTCTGGCGAGCTTGGCTCGCGGCTGGACGGCCGCGCTGGACCGAGCAGACCATGGGGAGCTACGCCGCCTGGAGCGAGACCATGGGCGGCGTGCTGGAGGTCGCCGGTATCCCCGGCCTCCTGGGTAACCGTCAGGACATGTGGCAGGCCACCGAGACCGAGCTGCCAGAGCTCCGGGCGCTCGTGGAAAACTGGTGGGAGGAGCACGGAGAAGCTCAGGTCGAGGTCCGCGCCCTCATCCAACTCTGTAGACGCCGCAGGATCCTGGTCGATGTCCTCCATGGCAGGCGCGACAAGACCAAGGCCCTCGGTCGTCTCCTGCGACAGCACTCCGGCCGGGTGGTGGACGTGGGCGGCCTGCGCCTCCAGATGCGGCTCTCTGGCATGACCCGCACCCGCACCAACCTATGGCGACTCGCGCGCCCACTCCCTGCACCCAACTCCCTGCAGCCAAAACCCATCCAGGACGCCATTCATGGGCAACAACAAAACTCACCACTGGCCCACTCCCTGCATGACTCCCTGCAAACGGAACCGCTCCGTGTAGCCAAAACTAAGCAATCTGCAGGCATTGCAGGGAGTCATGTAACCCCCCCCGCGCGGGAAGAAAATATACATGAGAACCGACATGGTGTCGATCACTCCCTGCAATGCCTGCACCCGACCCAAAAACCCCGCCAGGACGCCACCCAGGCTGCAGGGAGTGGTGCAGGGAGTGCGCAGGGAGTGGGGGGATCACTCCCTGCAAAGCCTGCACGGAGCACATGGAGCCAGCGAGACCAAGAGCAGCTCGAGGGCCTGCTGTGAGGGCCATCCACAGGCACGAACACCTCACCGTTTTCGGGTTAGCCGCCCTGGTCCGTCTGCTACACAGGCACAACGTCAGTCTCGTCATGCACACCGACCAGCCGGGATACTACCACCTGGCCAAGACCATCGAGAGCAAACCCCTGCTCCTCTGGATGCAACCCGAGCCTGTTCGGGAGCTGATTGGGAACTTTCAGGCCGAGATCCGGGCTATGGCGAGGCTCTATGCGACGAGGCCGCCCAGCAACGAGTGGACAGACATGCTTGCTCAGCTCGGGGTGCGCATGCAGGTACGCTTTCGCGAGAAAACGTTGTGTGGACTTAGATTGCGCCTCCCTGGATACTACGCGATTCGGCTCGAGGTGTGGTCAACGCCCAGCTTCCCGAAGCGAAGAAAGGCTGAATTTTGCCAGCAAGGCGCCCCCGCAGCCTCGCGCGCGCCCGAGGACGGCCCACCCCAGCGCCGGGAGCACCTGGCCCTGGTCGCCCGAGTGGAGGAGGCTGAGCAGCAACTCGCCGGCCTCTTGGACTGGGGATCCAGGTGGGGAGTGCGTCCTGACGCCACTCTGGACCCGCTGACAGTTACCCTGGCTGACTGTCGAGCAGCCACTGAATCACTGACGGCCGTCAACAGTCTACCTGCTTCGACATTGAACCGTTCTCAACAAACCGGAACCCAAGCAATGACGGCCTTTCAGCCGCCGAACACCGTGAATCTACCTCAAGGAGGCACCCATGACTGACACATCACCCCTGGATCCCATCCTCGTCGCCACCGTCGAGCATGCCGTGGCCACCGGCCCGGAGCAACTCGAGGCCCTCCTGGCTGAGCACGGCCTGGCCTCGATGCCGCCGCCCGGCCTGCGGGAGCCGGCTGCCCAGGCCCTGGTCCACCTGGTGCTCGAGCACCTCCGGGGTCTGCTCGAGGAGACCCCCGACCTCGACCAGGCCCAACTGGCCGGCCAGAACTACTCCGCCGTCATGCTGATGAAGGCGCAGCGCCTGGTTGCCACCTGGATCGACCGCCAGGGCGAGGACGCTGGGCCCTGGCCATCGCCCGCCCACGCCGTCTTGGGCCACGCCCTGGCCACGCTGGGGCCGGTGTAGCCATGGGACGTGTCGCTGCTGACGTTCTCCTGGCTCGCCACCGCAAGTTCGCTGCCCTGGTGGCCCGGGGAGACATCAGCCACGCCGACGCTGCAAAGGCTTGCGGCTACTCGCGCAAGTGGGCCTCCAGGCACGCTTGGAAGCTGATCAAGCATCCCGTTGTGGCCGCCGAGATCCAGCGCCTGCAGGAGGAGACTGCTGCCCTCGCCCGGGTCGAGCGGGTGGAGATCGTCGAGGGCCTGCGGGACGCCATCGCCCGGGCAAAGGCCGACGCCGAGGCCCAGGCCCTACGGGGCAAGCCGGCCGCCCAGGCCATCGCTGCGGAGGTCAAGGCCTGGGAGCTCCTGAGCAAGGTCACGGGCCATTTGACGCCGGCCGGCACAACGGTAAACGTCGGAGTCGGCGTCAACGCCGAGAAGGAGCGACCGGTCTACATGGTTTTGTGGGAGGGCGAGGATGGCCTCCTGGCCCCGAGTCAGCCCTGCCTGCCCGACCCCCGCCCCGAGCCTGTGGAGCCCTGGCTGACCCCGATTCGCCAGCCTCGCACCGTCGAGGCCAAGATCATCCAACCCGAGGAGGACATCGACTTTGACCGTTTCTAGTATCACTTGGACCCAGGGCACGGCCGGCTGTGCCGTCACCATTCGCCCTCGCCAGAGAGGCCGCACTGCCCGACAACTCGACCGCCTGCTGGTCAACGCCCAAGGAATCGTGACATACTCGCCCTTCGGGGTCGTGGTGGAAAACCTGGACTATCACCTATCGTTGGCCCTGGTGCGACGCCTGGAGGCCCTCCTCGGCGCCACCGCAACCAAGCCGAATGGGGCGGGACTGACCACCGCCAGGCCCTGCCAGGATGCCCTCCGGCAGCTCGACCGCCCCGCCCCGCCCGCCCGAGCCCGAGCCCGCCACCGTAGCGGCCACTGCTGGGCGGCACGCCGAGCAGGAGCCGGGTCTGGAATCGTGCCGGGCCCTGCCCACGTCTCCCCCTGGGTCGGCGGGCTACAGCCGGGCCGCTGGCTGGACCGGGAGGGCGCATGAACGAGCGCGACCTCACGACCGCGTTCTTGCGCGGCTGCCGTAGCGTCGGGTTTCACGCGGCTCGCATCCCCGACGCAGGCAAAGCCGACCGCTTCACGACGGTCAAACCCTACGATCTAGTCATCGCCACCCCTCCAGGCCGCTATCACGCCGTCGAGCTGAAGCTCGTGACGAAGGGGGCCTCCTGGCCTATTCGAGCACTCCAGCCCCACCAGGAGGCCGCCCTCCTGGACGCCGAGCGGGTCGGGGCTCCCGGCTGGGTCATTGTCGGGTGGAACGTCCGGCTGAGCGAGCGGGAGCGGGAGCGCCAGGGCCGGGACGTGGTATCCGGGGCCTGGGCTGCACGCATCCGCCAAGTGGTCCAGGCGAGGGTGGAGGAGGCTCGCACCAACCTGCCCATCCATTGGTTCGTCCAGCACGCCATTGAACTGCCCCGCCTGGCCCTACGGGGTGAGGACGGGAGCCGGGTGGCCGCCTACGATCCCCGCCCGCTCGTGGCCCGTGTCGAGACCGGAGCGCCTGCTCCCCCGCCACCCTCGTCGCCAGGCTCAGCGTCCCCTCCTGGACCCTCCCCGGAGCCGAAGGATCCGACGCCCCCCGCGAGGGCCGAGGGTCCGTCCTTGCCGCCCCCCCGGCCGAAGCCGAGCAGGTGTGACCGTAGCCTGGACCTCTTCCGGCCGCTGGGAGAGTCCGCATGACGCCGGGGCTGCCGCTCCCCTCTCCCCTGGTGAGGGACTGTAGCAACTGTGGGAATCTCCAACGGTTCGACCCCCGGCCCGATGAGCCAGCGGCTCAGGGTTGCTCACGCGAGGGGTGCTATCTGGAGCCATCTGATAAGGCTGTTCACTCAGTGAACACCCCTGGGGGGCACAGAAGGTCGTCTTTCTGAATGAGTCTGCTCGACAGCAACCTGACACGCCCCCTCTGTTGCGGCTTCGGTTGGCGACCAGTTTGAGAATTTTCCAAAATCGCGTAGCACACACGCCCAAAGGAGTCGCTCCTTGTGTCATCATCCGACTATGAGCCAATGTTTGAGCCCGAGAACAAAGTGCCCGTCAACGTCCGACTCCCGCCTGCTCTGCTCGCCGAGCTGCGGAGGCTATCGCACGATCACCTCTGCGTCACCCGTTCCGAGCTGCAACGTGTGGCGACCGAGCTGGGCATCGCCGCGATCAAGCAAGCCCTCGAGCGCGAGGGCATTCGACCGGGGTCGCCGGGTTGGGAGCAGGCAGCATGGGCGCTGATCTCAGGGCAGGACAGCAAAGCGAGGACAGCATGAGCGAGATTCCCCCGGACATCACGGTGAAAATCTCCTGGGCGGACATCTTCCCGCCAAAGGACCCGCTCGCCTCATTTCGTGCCGACGTGGAGGCCGCAAAGGCCGAAGTCTACGCGGCTGGCCTGGCCGTCAACCAGACCCGCGAGGAAATGCCCAATCACCCGATGCTGCCTGTCGCCGAGAATCGGCGCCAGAAGGCCGAGGAAGCCCTGGCCCAGGCCGAGCAGCGCCTCCAGCGTCAGGAGCAGCGCCTCCAGTCAGAGAGTGCCTGGGCGGGCTACCAGACCCCGGACGTGAGCGCCCTGGAGGCCACCATCCAGGGCGCCCTCGCCGACCTGGCCGAGGTGGCGTCACAGGCCGAGGGCACCCTGGCCGCCTGGACGGAAGATTGGCAGGTCCGTCGCCAAGCCGCGAGAGAGAACCGCCGCAACGAATCTTTCCCCCGACCCGCCCTGTCGGACGGGTGGGCTGGCATCCTGGACCACATCGGGGATCTGTTGCGCAAGGGGAAAGCCCTGCAACAGCGCGCGCCCCACTCCTGGGGAAAGCCCGAGGACCGCGACCCGCTGGACGTGCTGACCGAGGGGGGGCGAATCTCCGAGGACGATCTGGCGATTCCTCGTGTGCGCAGGGCCGTCCAACAGGCCGAGGAGGCTCGCGCGGCCTGGGATTCGGAACAGACCAAGCTCTTCTGGCAAACCAAGATTCGGGTCAGGGTTCCGCCACCGCGCTACGATTATCGGGCCGGGTGCTGGGTTCAGACCGGGCCCGATGGGGAGCCTGCCCGCCGCGAGTGGGCCGATACCGGCATTCAGCCAGGCCTCTCGCGCGAGCGCCAGGTGATCAGCATCTCGGCCAAGAGCAGCCACCGGGAGACCTGGGAGCCTGGCACCGACCGGATGTCTGGCCGCTGGGGGCCAGCGTGAACCCCCTTCTGCAGCGTGTGGTTGACCACAGCCTCAATCCCCAGCGTGAAAGGACAAACGAAGTGCACGACCTGATCGTCAACGGAGAGCTGTTTCAGGAGTCCGAGGCGCGATTCTCGGAAGGTCGCACGGCCAACGGGGTGCCCTATCGAGATGTCCCCGCCCGGCTGTTCTCGGTGGGCGTCCACAACGGGAGAAGCTACACTCTGGCCGACCTCCAGGAACTGGCCAGCACCTTCCAGGCTCCCAAGACGGACCTTGAGGACTGGGATGTTCCGATTCAGCTCGACCACTCGAGCAGCGCTCGAGATACCATCGGCCACGTCAGGAGCGTCAGCGTCCGGGGTAGTGACCTGATGGGTATCCTACGGTTCGTCGGAGAGGACGCGATCAAGCCGGTCCGTGAGGGACGTTACCGCAAACTTTCGGTGGGCATTCGGCTCACCAAGCCCAAGCGCCTGAAGGAGGTCAGCGCGACCCCGTTCCCGGCGCTGACCAACGCGGCACTTGCTGCCAGCTTCAATGAGAAAGGCGACACCATGAGCCTGGAAACCAAACTCGACACCATTCAAACCATCTGCGACCGTAAGAAGGCCGAGCTCGCGGAAAGCCTCTTCGGCGAGGACCGCTATGCCGAAGCCCGACTGAACGGCCAAGCCGACACGTTCGGTCGAGAATATGAGAAGGCCCTCGACGCGATGGATGCGGTTCAGACGGAGCTGGTCCAGCAGGCTTTCGCCCAGGAGTCTGAGGAGCAGTTCAGCGACCGCTGGCTCAAAGAGTCGGGCCAGGGTAAGTGATTCAGGTTTCGCGGCCGGGCGTGGCCGCGAAAAGGGAGACCTCCTTCGTCTCAAGGCCGACCCGGCGGGGCTGGTTCTCATACTTGCCAGCCCCGCCGGGGGAGCCACCTTCGCAACCCGATTGGAGAATGACAATGTGCAAAACGCAGCAGCTCTCGCTGGCCCTCAGCGGTCTCACCCGAGAGCAGGTAAGATTGGCCGTGGAGGCCGCCTACTGCACCCCCAACCGCAACGTGCCGACCAATGATGACGTGTGGCGCCACGTCCTGGCCAACCAACCGCCGTCGCCTCCCCTCCTGGATCCCGTCGCCGCCGCCGAGCGCATCCTGAGGGAGGTTCAGCCATGAACGTGACCGTCATCACCCGCCCGAGCATGACCGTCGAGCTGGCCGGCCGGCAGTTCCGCCTCGAGGAGTTCAGCGTCCCTGGTCTGCAGGCCTATCTCGCCCAGCTCGAGGCCTTGGCCAACCCCGCCCGCTGCGTGGGAGACCACTCCTCGGAGTCCCTGGCCGAGGCCTTCGACGCCTGGATGGCCGCCCAGGATAGCTTCCTGGCCGCCCTCCTGGCCACCCCTCTGGAGGGGGAGCCACCGACCGCCGAATGGGTGCGCGAGCACGTCTCCCTCGAGATGAGGCGGGGCCTGGTCCAGGCCATCGACGAGCTCAATCGTTTGCCCGCTCTGGTGACCGACCTGGCCACCATTCGTGAGGTGGCGCGTGGCCGATAGCACCATCCCGATTTCTATCAAGATCATGGCTACCCGCGACAGCTCGGTGGGCCAGGCCATCCAGAAAACCAAGCAAGACCTGAATGCGCTTGCTCCTGGAGGCAGCTCTGGCGGCGGCTCTGAGACCGCCCAGCGGCGCAGAGAGCTGGAGGAGGGCAAGCGAGCCGCCGAGGACTTCGGCAAAACGCTAGCGACTGGTCTCGGAGCGGTCTCCGTTCTCATGGCTGGCATCGGAGGCGCGGCCGTCAAGATCGCCGCCGACTTCCAGCAGTCGCAGGCCCAGCTCGAGACCGTGCTCAAGTCCTCCGCCGCCGCTGCTGAGACCTTCCAGGAGGCTGTCCAGTTCGCCGCCAAGACGCCCTTCGACGTGAAGCAGGTGGTGGATGCCACGGTTCAGCTCGAGGTGTACGGGCAGCGCAGCAAAGAGATTCTCCCCCTGGTTGCCGACCTGGCCGCCGGAATGCGCAAGGACCTTGGTGCCTCGGCCCTGGTGGTGGGCAAGGCTCTGTCGGGCAGCGCCGAGGGCTTTGAGTCGCTGCGCAACGAGTACGGCATTACCAGCGCCGAGCTGAAGCGCTTCGGCGCAGTTCTCAACGAGACTGGTGGCCTCAGCCTGCGCACCTCCAGCGAGATCGCCAAGGCCGGCAATGCCTTGCAGGCCATCATCAAGCGCGACTTCTCCGGGGCCATCGAGCGCCAAAGCCAGACCCTCAACGGTCAGCTCAGCAACCTGGCAGATACCTTCATTCGTCTTGGGAACAACATCGGCCGGGCCCTCATCCCGGCCGTCTCGCTGGGCGCGAAGGGCATCGGGATCCTGGCCAGCGCCGTCGAGGCGATCCCCGGGCCCCTGGTCTCCATGGGTGCCTCCGCCGGGCTCGCCGTGGCCGGGCTGGCCGGGCTCGGGGCTGGCGGCTATGCCGCCACCCAGGCCGTGCTCGGGCTGAACGAGAAGCTCCAGGCCGCCGCCGCCGTGCTGCCGGTGCTCCAGCCCCTGGCGGGTCGGGTGGCGACCGTGCTCGAGGCCGCCGGCGTCAAGGCCAAGGCCTTCGCGCAGGCGCTCCTGAGCATCAACCCCGCCCTGCTGGGCATCGGGGCCGCCACGGGTGTCGCCATTCTCGCTGTCCAGGCCCTGGACGAACACTATCGGCGCCTGGGCGAGACCATCCAGCTCCAGGCAAAGACCATGGCCGACAACAGCCAGGGCTTGCGCGAGTTGCGCGACCTCCTCAACTCCCTGGGAGGCGGCCAGGTCAGCGCTACATCCGACACCAGCGCCTTCTTCGACCAGCTCGCCGCCAGCATCGAGTCTGTTCCAGCCGTCGAGCTGGCCCGGGCCCTGGAGAAAGCCGGGCATTCAAGCGAATCGCTGAAGAAGTCCCTGGCTCAGAATCGCTCTGAGGCCAACCAGTACCGGTCCGCCCTGGTCGAGCTCAAGGCGGCTACCGAGGGCATCGCCAACCTGCCCGGCAACACCGTCGCCGTCCCGGCCGCTGCCCGGCAGTTCTTCGGAGGTCGCTCCCGAGCCTCGCTCGAGGAAGTAAACCAGGTCCTGGAAAAGCTGAACTTCCAGTTCGGCCAGCTCGGCCAGCGGGCCGGGGCCATGCAGTCGCTGGTGGACGTGCTCGAGCAGCTCTCCGACCCCATGGCCAAGCTGGTCGAGGACAGCAAGAGCATCGACGGGTTCCTCAAGTTCTCACGACAGATCGGAGATGCTCAGACCCTGCAGACCGGGCTCGAGGCGGTGAACGAGCAGCTCACCAAGCTGCGCTCATTCGCCAGCGAGAAGGGCATCCCGGTGGACACCGCCGGCCTGCTGAACATCCTTCAGACCGAGCCCGGCTCGACCCGGGCCGCCTTCGCCGAAGAGTTGCTCAACAAGCAGCGAGCCGCCGAGGACTTCGCCGAAGCTCAGCAGGCGCTCGAGGAGAAGCGGGTCCAGGAGCGTGTTCAGGCCATCGATGATGGGTTCCGCCGGGAGCACCTCTCCCGCGAGGCCTCTCTGCGGGAGATGATCGCCAACGAGAACGAGAAGCTGAACGTGGTCCAGGCTGGGTCGAACGAAGAGCTGGCCATCCTGGAGCGCAGGGCCGACCTCGAGCGACAGCTCCGGGAAAAGGGCACGAAGCGCGTGGAGGAGGCGGCTCGCTCGCAGGCTCAGTCTATCCTGGACACCCTCGACCTGGTGAAGAGCCAGAGCGGCGCCTCTTCGCAAGAAGCCGCCGATGCCTATGAGGTGGTCATCACCCGACTCGAACGGCTCGGGGAGGCCTACAAGAACACCTCGCCCGAGCTGACCAAGTTCGTGAACGAGCAGATCAAGAGCGCGAAGGCTGGCCGCGACCAGGCCCTGGCCCTGGTCCCCAAAGAGAACTTCAAGGTTTTGAACGATTCGGTGAGCGAAATCGGGGCCGGGCCAACGAAGAACACGCTCGAGGAGCTACAGCAGGTGGATGCCCAGATCCGCCTGGTCGAGCAGGCCAGGCGTAGGCTCGGGGCCGCCAACCTGGACGAGGCCAGCACCACCAAGCTGCTGACCCAGCTCGGTCAGCAGCGCCTGCAGGTGGAGCAGCGCATCGCCCAGGCTCGCCAGCAAGCAGCCCAGGAGCTGCGCGGGCTCGAGCTCTCGGCCCAGGACCAGGCGATCCAGGAGCTGGAGGCTCGGGCGGCGGCCGGGGAAAACGTCGAGAGCAAGCTCCAGCAAGCCCGGCTCGACCGCCTGAACCTCGCCCTGGAAGCCATCGATGCTGAGACCCAGGCCGAGATCGAGGCCACCGGGCTCAAGGAGGAAGCCGTCTCGAAGGCCGAGCTGAAGAAGACCGCCCTGCTGCGAGCCTTCTCGCTGGAGCAGTTCCAGCGTTCGCAGGCCAGCACCCGGGACGCCAGGGCTCAGCTCGAGCAGCAGGACCAGGACTATGCCCGCTCGCTTGATCGCCGCCGGGGCCTGGCCAACCGGGCCGGTGGCCCTCAGTCGCCGCTGCAGTCCTTCGAGGAGGCCTTCGGCCAGGGGAACGGGTTCAACTTTACCGGGGTGGAGCAGTCGAGCTTCGGCCGCAGCGCCCTCCGACCCACGGCCCCCAAGGTCCCCCGCCTGGAGACCCCCGAGCAGATTCGTCAACGGGTGGCTGCCTCGCAGAAGCCGGGTCAGGCCCAGCTTGCCGATGGCCCCGGGTCTCGGGTCAGGCCCGACGGGTCGAAGGTCTACAACACCACCATCAGCGTGGACGGCCAGTTCGGGCGCCTGAGCGATCCCGAGGTCAACCGCCTGGTCGATGCCGTGGTGAACAAGCTGAGCCGCAAAATCGAGCAGAAGCGCCGCACCGGTCCGGCCCCTGGACAGAGCTTCCGTGAGTGAGCTGACCCGCCGGGTCGTGCTCGTGGAGGTCGCCGGGCGGAGGTTTCGCATCCAGGAGTTCACCCTGGCCCAGCTCGAGCGGTATCTACAGATGATCCAGGGGGAGCTCGAGGAGGCCTTTGCCTGGCTACTCCGTCGCCCCCTGGAGGGCTCGCCGCCGTCCCCGGCCTGGGTCAGGGATAACCTCTCGCCGTCCGAAATGCAGGCCCTGCAGGCCCTCGTGGCCGGGCTGCACGACCTCCAGCCAGCTACTCCGACCGAGAACGAGGGCCCCGGGTGGGCCACGATCATTCACCCCATCGCCGCCGCCTATGGCCTGGACCCTCTCCACGTCTGGAAACGGTGGACTTTACGCCAACTCCAGGCCGTCCTCGTCCCGATTCGGGAAGCGCAATGGGACGAGAGCTGCTTCAGGTTGAGCCTCCACGGATTCAAGCCGCCGGAGAAGCCGGCCCCGGCTCAGCGCAAGCTGACAAAGGAAGAGGAGCAGGAGGCCATCGCGCGCCTGAAGGCTCGCATGGCCGGCCTGGGCCTGAACAGGAAGCCTGTCGAGCCCGAGGCCATGAAGGCTCGCCTCGCTGAGCAGGGCGTCCAGATTGATGTCGTCGACCCCCTGAAGGAATCCCGGAAAGGCAGCGCCCGTGGCTAGTAGCGATGAACCCAGGTTGTCCCGTTCTCGTCGGTGGAGACCTCCGGGAACGGGTCGGCCTCCGGCTCGAAGTTCATCTCCTGCGTGTATCCAGCGTCCAGGACGCCATGCACCGCTTCCATTGCGAGCATGGCGTGGCTGCCCCAGCCGGGCAGGTCTGCGCTGGGCAGGCACGGAGGATGGACGGAGCGCGTTCGACCGTTGCACCAGCGGGCGAGGGCTTCCATTGCCGGGTCGCTCCCGGAAAAACGGCCCTCCAGCCATACCAGCTCGACGGGGAACCCGTGGAGGAAGCCCCGCCAGGTGATCGTTCGGGCGGTCATTTCTTCTCGCCGGGCCTCCAGTTTGGGATCCAGGGATGGGGCTTCTCGGGTGAGGGGACGGAATCATCCGGTGTCGGGTCGGAGGAGACTGGCCGAACGACGACACACAATGGATCGTGAACCTCCAGGCGCCCGGAATGCAAGTCTTCCAAAAGGTATCGGACCCAACCGGCGTCCTTCACTCGGCGCCTGTCCTTCGGGGCGGCGTCGGGCTTCTCGCCGGCCTTCGTGAGCGCGCGAAGCTCCTCGCACTCCAATCCCTGGATCCACTTCAGGGTGTCCGGGTTGAGTCGAATCGCCAGCTTCGGGGCGCCCTTGCCTTTGCCCTCGCCGTTGTAGGTTCGCGGTCGTCCGCCTGGATGTTTCGCCATAGCTTGAAGAAGTATACACTTTCTAGTTTTTGTCTGTCAAATACTTGACGAAGATACTCCCCGGTGCTAGTATTTGGGAGACAAATACTCTGGAGGCAAGCATGAAAGCCGTCGCTTACGTCCGGGTCAGCACCGAGGACCAAGCCCGCGAAGGAGTCTCCCTGGATGCCCAGACTGCTCGAATCGAAGCCTACGCAAGCATGGCCGGCCTCGAGCTGGTGGCCGTCGTCCGCGAGGAGGGTGTGAGTGCCGGCAAGCCACTGAAGAACCGCCCGGCTGGCCGCGAGCTGCTGGCCATCCTCTCTGAGGGCCGGGCTCAGCACGTCGTCGCCCTCACGCTGGCCCGGCTCTTCCGAGACACGGTGGACGCCCTGCAGGTGGTCCAGGAGTGGGAGCAGGGCAAGATCGCGATGCACCTGGTCGACCTCGGCGGAGTGACCCTCAGAACGGACACCGCGATGGGCAAGATGTTCCTCACTTTAGGCGCTGCGTTCGCCGAGCTCGAGCGCAACCTCATCAGCGAGAGGACCCGAGCGGCGCTGCAACACAAGAAAGCATGCGGTCAGAGACTAGGCGCTAAACCCTACGATAACCAGCGTGGCCTTGATCGCCTGCGCGAGCTGGCCGGCCTGGGCCTGAACCATCGGGACATCGCCCAACGCCTGAACAACGAGGGCATACTGGCCCAGCGAGGCGGGCCCTGGTATCACGGGACTGTTTCTCGTGTCCTGGCAAGACTGACCATTCCGGGCTGACGCCCGCCTAGATAGATCCCCGCCGCACCGCCAGGGAGGCCCTGGTTGGCGCGAGCCATGCCCAAAGGAGAATGCTGATGTCCAAGAAGACCGACGCCGCCACGAAGGCGGCAAGACCCGAGGTGAAGGAAGCCCCTGTCGAGCAGGCCCTGGCCGAAGTCGAGCTGCTGCGCCGGCAACTGGAGCTGGCCCGGCGATTGGATCCAGGCCATGCATGACGGACTCGAGGCCGAGCTGGCCGCCCAGCTCACCGCCATCACCGCCGAGCACGCCGACCTCATCCGCCCTGGACTCTGCCGCGGGACTCACCGCAATGGCAAGCCCTGCAAGCGGCCTGTCGTGAGCAAAGAGGAGGCACGTCGCTGCCAGAGGTTGGGCCATCCCATCCCTGAGAGGAATCTTTGCCGTGCTCACGCCGACAAAGCACGCCGGGCCAAGAGCAAAGCACCTCGCCGGTTGGAACCCTCCCCGGAAACAGAGGAAGCAATGGTTGTCCGTTTCCTTCATTTGCTCAAGCGCCTGATTGCCTCATACCGCGCAGCCTACCCAGAGACCAAGTGTGACGCCACATTTGACGATTTCACGCTTGCGATCCTCGTATACTACGGTTGGAGGTTGAGTGTAAATCCATCCACGAAAGCGCGCGCCAATGTTTGGCGCGCCACCGACCGCCACATCTATGTGGACATGAACCCAGAACAGCCAGATTGGCTGTTTGCGATGGAAGTGAGCTTGGCCTACGTCGTGCATGAATTGGAGGGCAAGAAGGTCAAGAGGGAGGAGTTCCCGGCTTTCCGCGCGGCATTGAGGCTTGTCTGGGAGTTTGACTGACACACTTGGGGAGCACACCCTCAGCCCTCCGGGAGACCGGGGGGCTCTTTCTTTGGCGCCGAAACGCAACCGCCCCCAGTGACGGGGGCGGAAGACTCGCCGAGATGGCCCAGCTCCTGACCGAGATGGGGTTCCAGGTGGAGGGTGTTGTGCGTTGAACACACAGCTGCGGTGGCCAGACGTTCGTGTGCACTGAATGCACACGAACCCTGCTCATGGGCCCGCCCCCACTGGGACAAAGCCGGTGTCATCCCTGCGAAGGCTGTTCTCGGCGACGTGACCCGTGAGCACTGACCGCTTCAAGCCCGCCTGGACAGCGCCCGAGCGGCCCTCGCCTGCCCGGCCTGCGCGCTCCAGAAAGCAGAGTGTTCGGCGGGAGATCAAGAGGTGACCGTCGAATCCGATACACCTGCAGCCCGTTCAGTGGGCATAGCGTAGCGTAGCACAGCGAAGAGGTTCACGCCGAATAACGATCCAACCAACACGGGCAGCAAGATCACCACGGAGGTATCCCCATGGAATCTGCGCTGTCAAACCCCAGGCCGGTCAGAGTCTCTTTCACGAGGCGAAGCCTCGCCAGAGTCAACGTCACCATCGTCAACCAGAATGGTCTGAAATGCGACCAGTGCGGGCAGATTTGGTACCCCACGAAGTTGCCGTTGAGAGGAACTTGGTGGGAATGCCCGACTCGCGGCTGTAACAAGCCCGAGTAGTTCAGTGGAGGCGTGAACCAGACGGCCCCCGGAAGAACCCGGGGGCTTTTTCTTTACGGGTGGAAGTTTGGGAAAAAAGACCGTAAAAGACCGTAGGCATCTTGCGCCCCGTCAAGCTAAGCGAAAAAGCGGGCGGCGAATCATGGGATTCAAGCCAAATTCACACTCCTGGTATGTCAGACCTCTACCTCTGGCCGGTGTCCATTTTGGTGTCCATTCCCCCGCTCAAAAGGACTCTTTTCGACTCACTTTCGCTCACCAGAGAGGAAACCCCGAGAAGCAGAAAACCCGCTCTGTGGCGGGTTTTCGTTGGCAGGGGAGACAGGATTTGAACCCGCGGCCTACGGTTTTGGAGACCGTCGCTCTAACCAGCTGAGCTACTCCCCTATTTGCGCCCCCCATTATAGACAGGCCAGGGCCTGCTTGGCAAGAGCCGGGGTTACTCGTACCACTCCTCCATCCGGCCGTCCGGGTGACGGACCAGGACCTGGGTGAGGCCGTAGCAGCTCGTGCGCAGGGTGCGGGTGGTGCCTGGGCCATACTCGATGGACTGGCGGGCATCCTCGCAGTCGGCCTGATAGGTGTAGATCACGCCGTCCAGGGTGGACTCGCGCTCCCAGCCGGAGCAAAGCAGGATCTCGGGGTAGTCGATGCGCGCATCCATCAGGCTGCGCAAAGGAGCGGGATAGCCGCACTCGGCCATGCCGCGCAGCAGGTTGGGCGATACATGGCCCGTGGAGTTGTTGTCGAGCAGGAGACCGCTAACGGTCACCGGTTTCATCATCGTCATCATAACGATTCCCATGATGTCCAGGCCCGTTGCGCATGCGTTGCACGGTTGTTTCCAAAAGGTTGCCGTATGGACAAGTCGCCCCGACTGGTTCACGAACAGGTGCTCGTTTTTTATACCGGCGGTATCGGAACTTTGTTCGATTGAGCAAGCAGGCTCCCCCAGCCAGTTGCGGAAATCTGGCCGGTATGCGCGTGCTCCTTCTCGCTCTCCTCGGGCTCGTGACTTTCGGCTGCACCTCCCCCACTTCCGTATTGCCGCCAGGTTCTGAGAAGGTCTCGAAGGAGCCCACGCCGCCCTTGCAGCTGGCAGCTCCACCTCTGCCGGGCAAGGACCTGGGAGAGGTCGACCTGTCCAGTGTGAGCGCTCAAGAACTGGCCGAGGGTGGCTCCTTGTTCATTGCTGAAGGCCGGTGGGACGAGGCAGCCCGGTGCCTGGCCTGGGCAGTGAGCCGGGGGGCGGACCAGCGCTACAACCTGGCCTGCGCGCTGGCCCGCAACAACCAGCTTGAAGCGGCCTTCTACTGGCTGCAGAAGGCGGCCCTCGAGGAGGGGGTGGACGCGGACTGGGCCACGCGCGACCCGGACCTGGCCCACCTGCGCAGCGATCCCCGCTGGTCCCAGGTGGGGCCCTTTCTGGGTGCCTGCAACGCGTACTACGCGCAGCAGGACCTCCTGCGGGTCAGTTGCGTGGTGCCCGAAGGGTACGATCCCGCCCAGCCCATCGTCACCGTGGTGGGACTGCACGGGCTGGGGGGCGATGAAGCGTTCATCAATGAGAACTATCAAGCGCTCTCGAACCGTCTGGGGGTTGCCTTCGCGGGAGTCAGCGGCACGCGAGCGCTCGGTCCGAAGTCCTACAGCTGGAGCGAAGACCGCGAGCAGGACCACCGGCAGGTGCAAAGGGGGCTGCAGGCGCTCAAGCAGAAGCTGACCCCAGGTCAGGGCTCGATTGTGTTGTTCGGATTCTCACAAGGTGGCCAGATGGCGTTCGAGCTCGCTGCGGCGTACCCCGAGTCCTATGTCGGAGCGCTCTCGATGTCCCCTGGGCTGCGTGATGACGGGGAGCTCAGCGGTCTCACAGCCTCGCCGGGGAACAAGCATCAGCGCTTCATCCTGGTCGCGGGCGAGGAGGAGCATCCGGGGACGGTGGCCTGCGCGCGCGCGGACGCCGACTGGGCCAGGCGCGCTGGTGCTCAGGCGAAGCTGCAGCTCTACCCCAAGGTCAGCCAGCATGCCTTCCCACCCGACTTCCAGGAGGCGTTCCCGGGCTGGCTCGACTGGCTGCAAGGGAAGTAGGTTCGGTGACCATGGGTCGGTCCATGAAGTGCTCGAGGAGACAATCTTGCAACGGCTCGGCACCAAGCCAACGCGCGGCGCCTAACGGGCGACGGCGTTCTCGAAAGCCGGGCGCAGAGCGGGGTCAAAACGGGTGCCGAACTCGCCCCGCATCTTGGTGAGCAGCGCGTTGCGGTCGGCGCCCTTCTCGCTCACAGCCTCCACCCAGGCTTCGGCCACGGCCAGGACGCGAGCCAGGCGGGGGATCTCCTCCTCCTTCAGACCGTCGGGGGTGCCGCTGCCATTGTAACGCTCGTGGTGGTGGCGCACGATGGGGATGACTTCCCGGAAAATCTTGACCCGCTCGAGCATGCGGGCGCCGACCTCGGCGTGGGCCGGGTCGTTGGGATCGGCGCATTTGACCTTGCCGATGTCGTGCAGCAGTCCGGCATAGCAGAGGCGCTCGATCTCGGGCGGCGAAAGCCCGAGCTCGCGGCCGATGGCGGTGGAGATGCGGGCTACCTCGATCAGGTGGTGGCGGCTGATCCGGTCATGTTTCTCCAGGATCTCGATCAGAATCTCCACCGACTCGTTGAAGAAGTTCGTCAAACGGCCCATGGTCTCGGCGTTCTGCAGGGCGATGGCCGCCTGGCTGCAGAGCACCTCCATGTACTTCTCGTCCACCTCGGTGAAGCCACCGGGGTCCGTCTTGTTGATCGCCTCGATGACGCCCAGTGGCTCGCCTCGATAGACCACCGGGCAGACCAGCACGGACCGGGTGGTGAACTGAACCGCCTCGTCCACCACCTTGCTGTGGCGCGGGTCGCGGCGCACGTCGTTGACGCGCATCATCTTGCGGTTCTGAATGGCGAAACCGGCCAGCGAGTGCTCGTCGAGCGGGAAGCGCACCCGCTTGACATCCTCTGAGCGCGGACCGAGCGATTCCTTGAAGAACAGGTCATTGCCACCCTCGCCGATCAAGATCAGCGAGGCTCCTTCCGCCCCGGTCAGCTCGGCGGCGGCGTGCAAGATGTGCTGGAACAAAAGGTTGCTGTCCAAAGTGGAGGTCAGCGCGTTGCCGATCTCCAGCAGGCGCTTGTAGGCTTCCAGCTCGTTGGAAGGAGGGGCGCTGCGGACCGCCACCGGCCCCGTACCCAGGCCCAGGCTGATGGGATTGACCTTCAAGGTCGTGGTGCCCACCGAGCCGCGCAGAAGCGAATCCTCCGACTTGGCCTTCTCGCGCGTGGCCGACATGAACTTGGGCTTCTCGCCGCTCTGCTCGGCCTCTTCCCGCTCGCGCTCCTTGGACTTGGCGGCCTGGGCCCCGGTGGGAGTGGAGGCGTCGATGTACTGGATGGTGACCTTGTAGGCCTCCTCCTGAGCCTTCAGGATGTCGCCGAGGAATCCCACCATGGCCTCCACCTCGAGGCCGGTGCGCATCTTTACGTATTCGATGGCAAAAGTGTCATGAGGGTCGGCCATGGCCACCTGCACTTTGCCGTCACCCTTCTTCAGGCAGATCAGGTTGAACTTCTTGGCCATCGACTGGGGCACGGTCTGGGCCACCGAGGGGCTGACCCGCATGCAGGACAGATCCACCGAGGGGCGCCCGGTGATCGACTCGAGCACCTTCAAAAGGTCGGCCCGACTGACGTCTCCCGCCTCCACCACCAGCTGCTCGAGCGGTTTCTCGCTGCCGGCATTCTCCTGCAAGATCTGATCCAGACGCTTCTTCTTGAGCTTCTTGTCATTGATCAGAATCTCGGCAATCTTGTTATCGCGCTCGGGATTCACGCTCGGCACTTTCCCGAATCTTGAAAGGACTCCTTCAGGCCGGCGCGACCGGGGAAACCCGCACCACGCCTTCGCGCGGCCAGACCAGCTCGAGGCGGACGAAGAGGCGCTCGCCGGCCGCGAAAGGACGGCCGGGAAGATGAGGGCAATCGGTCTCCCAGAGCACCTCGGTGATTTGAACCAGGTTCCGATCAGGGCCGTTCTGCAGCACCAGGGCGTCCAGCTCGTGACCTCGGCGAGCTTCCAGGTAGCGCAAGACCCAGTAGTTGCGCCGATCGCGCTCGAGCATCTCGGCCGTCTCCGAGGCCCGCTGGATCTGGGCCAGCACCTCCTGCATCTGCTCGCGCGAATACAGCGTTTGCCCCTGAAGAGCAGCCTTCAGCTGGCGTTGAAGCACCAGATCTCCGTAACGGCGGATGGGCGAGGTGACCTGCAGGTAAGCGTCCAGGCCCAATCCGGCGTGGCGGGCCGGGTCGAGCCCCATCTCCCCCTTGCGCAAGAAGCGGCGCAGGCGAAAGAGGGCTACCGGGTCGCGAAAATCCTCCGGATTCAGAGCCTGCTCGGGAGCCGGCTGGCTGCGGTAGATGGCGGGCACATCCCGCTCGGCCAGGAACTCGCCGGCCAGACGGTTGGCCAGGATCATCATCTCGCTCACCAGCACCTGGCCGGGGGCAGTGGGTGACTCGCGCTCGATCTCCACCTCGCCCTGCACGCAACGCACGTTCAAGCGCGGAAAACCAACCGTGATGGCCCCGCCCGCCTCGCGTTCGGCGCGCAGCGACTCGGCGATGGCGATCATGGGCTGCCAGTCGGCTCCGGCCGCCAGCTCAGCTTCAGCCTCCTGGTAGGTCAACCGCTGGCGCACTCGCACCAACGAGGGGTGCATGCTCTTGCCGACCAGCTTCAACGAGGCGTCGAACTCGGCCAGGAAGGAGAAGGCCGGACGGTCGTGGCCGGCCATCAGGCTGCAAGCATGCTCAGACAGGGGCGAGGGCAGCATGCGCACCTTGAGGTCGGGCAGGTAGATGGCCGTGCCCCGGTCGCGGGCCAGAAGGTCCAGCTCGCTGCCCGGCTCGACGTAGGCCGAGGCATCGGCGATATGGATGCCCACCCGGAAGCCCCCGTGCTCGAGCCGCTCCAGTGTCAGGGCGTCGTCGATCTCGGTTGTCTCGGCATCGTCGATGGTGAAGGCCTCCAGGTGGCGCAGGTCGAGGCGGGCCGAATCGTGCAAGGGAGCGGGATCCTCGCTCCGCGCTCTGGCCAGCTCCAGCATCTCGGAGGCAAAGTCGATGGCCACCCGGTTCTTGTGGAGCAGCAAGTTCTCATCGCTGGACCAGTGGCCGGCCTTGAGCATGAGCCGGAAAGCTGCGTCCTTGCCGCTGATGCCTGCCTGCTTGAGCAGAGTCTGCACCTCCTTGAAGCGGGACGCCTCGGTGCCGAACAGCGCCACCTCGCGGATCCAGGTGAAGTAGCGGCGAGCGGCCTCCTCGAACTCGGCCGGATAGCCGGTCGGCTCGGAGCCCTCGGGGCGCTGCCACAGCTTCTTGAGCCAGCCCGAG
This sequence comes from Candidatus Xenobia bacterium, assembly GCA_045863235.1. GTDB lineage: Bacteria > Vulcanimicrobiota > Xenobia > Xenobiales > QWHO01 > QWHO01. The sequence goes on from BTUM01000067.1 coordinate 42,143, forward strand.
ATCTGCTCGCGGTTCTGCTCCTTCTCGGCCTCCACCCGCAGGCGGGTGAGGATGTCGTCCACCTGCGCCCGGGGACGCAGCTGGTAGCGCTCTCCCTTGCGGGTGAAGTAGATGCGGTCGGCCTCCAGGGCCCGGTAGAGGCCGGACAGGTCCTCGGGCTGGTAGCTGGCGCCAAAGTAGAGCTCGGCCAGCTCCTTGAGCTCGTAGCTGTCGGCCGCGTCCTCGGCCAGCAGCTCGTAGAGCTCGTCCAGGGGGATCTCGGCCGCCACCTCCTGGCGCCGGCGCGAGGCCGACTGCAGGAAGGAGAGGGCCTGCTCGCGGGCCGGCTCGCCCGACAGGGTGGTGGGCTGGTGGAACACCACCTTGCTGGCGGCCACCCTGTCCTCGCGGTTGTCCTCGGTCAGGAGGTAGAGCACGTCCTTGTTGTCGCGCTTGAGACAGATGGCGCAGGCCAGACGCTTGCCCTGCAGGTATTCCACCAGCGCTCCCGGATTCATGGCCGTCTTGTTCGCGAGAGGGGGCGGGCCGGACCTGTCGCGAAGGGCCGGCGCCTATGCTGAACGTTGCCGAGTCCGCCGCCCGAGCAGCCGGCGAGCTGATCCGCCAGGCCTTCGCCGGCCCCGTCGCAGTGCGCCACAAAGGGGCAGTGGATCTGGTCACCGAGGTGGATACCGCCTGCGAGGCCCTCATCCGCAACCGCCTGCTGGAGTCCTTCCCTCATCACGGCTTTCTGGGCGAGGAAGGGGGCGTTACGGCCGAAGCCGCCTCCATGTGGATCGTGGATCCGCTCGACGGCACCACCAACTTCGCCCACGGTTACCCGTTCGTGGCCGTCTCCATCGGCCTGGAGGTCAACGGGGTGATGGAGCTGGGCGTGGTCTACGATCCTCTGCGTGAGGAGCTGTTCACCGCCCGGCGCGGAGAAGGGGCGCGGCTCAACGGCAGGCCCATCGCAGTCAGCGACCGTTCGAGGCTGGAGGAGGCGCTGCTGGTGACCGGCTTTCCCTACTCCTACCGGCGCGACCCGGAGCGAATCCTGGCGCTATTCAGGGCCTTCTCGTTGCGCGCTCGAGGCATGCGACGTGATGGCGCTGCGGCGCTGGACCTGTGCTACCTTGCCTGCGGGCGATTCGACGGGTTCTACGAGTTGGGCCTGGCTCCCTGGGACACGGCGGCGGGGAGCCTGATTGTGAACGAGGCCGGGGGTATGCTCACCGATCTCGAGGGGAAGCCGTTTGACATCCGCCGGCCCTCGATGCTGGCCAGCAACGTGCGGCTGCACAAAGAGATGCTGGACGTGGTGTGGTGGGGGCGGGGCGCCGGGTCCCCGCCCCCCCACGGTGTGGGATGGGGAGAAGGAG
>BTUM01000068.1:0-43481 GCA_045863235.1 Candidatus Xenobia bacterium
GGGAATGTGCGCGGAGTTGCCCGCGCATGTGCCTGCATGTCCAGGCACATTTCTGGACTGCCCGGGAATGTGCGCGGAGTTGCCCGCGCATGTGCCTGCATGTCCAGGCACATTCTCAGCGACGACAGCACTCTGGGCGAGCAGTCGACGGCAGCGGCAGGCCCGATCGCCGCTCTCGGGGAACTCTTCCTCATGCTCTCCAGGCTGTTCGGGCTCGACCTCGAGAAGAAAGCGCTCTTCTTCCGCCAGGTGGCCACCATGGTCCGGGCCGGGCTATCCATCGGGCGCTCGCTGGAAGGGGCCTCCAATCACACCATCGGTCAAGTCGGCAAGGACATGTCCGACAAGGTCACCCACGGCGCCTCGCTGGCCCAGGTGATGCAGGAATACCCTCAGCTCTTCACCCGCTATGAATCGGCCCTGGTGCAGGCCGGCGAGCAGGGCGGCACGCTCGAGCGCAATCTCCAGCAACTGGCCGATGGGCTCGAAAAGAGCCTTCGCTTCCAGCGCGACCTGATGAGCAAGCTGGTCTATCCGCTGTGCATCATCCACGTGGGCATCTTTGTCCCCCCGCTCTATCTGCTGGTCACCTCCGACCTGAAGACCTACCTGATCACCACGCTCACGGTGTTCCTGACCTTCTGGGGCTCCATCCTGGCCATGACGCTGATCTATCGGGCCCTCACCAACGTGCCCAGCCTGCGCCGCGTGGTGGACACCTTCGTGCTCTACCTGCCCCTGATCGGCAGCCTGGTCGTCAAGATCGCCATGGCCCGGTTCCTGGCCTGCATGGCCCAGCTCTACGACTCGGGCTTCCTGCCCGTGGAGGCCATCAAGCTGAGCGCCTCGGCCTGCGGCAACCTCTCCATGGAAGAGCGATTGAAGGGCCTCACCCCGCTCATCGACCAGGGGCTCAACCCGGCCGCGGCCATCAACAAACTGCGCGTGTTGCCCCCCATGGTGGCCCAGCTGCTGCTGACCGGCGAGGAGACGGGGGATCCGTCCGACATGATGCGGCGCGGTTCCGAGATGATGGATGAGGAAGCGCAGTACACCCTGAAGAAGGTCATGGTGCTCCTGCCCGTGGTCATGATGCTCTTCATGGGCGTCGTGGTGGGCGCCTACGTGATCCACTTCTACACCAGGACCCTGACCACCATCATCGGGCAGTAAACCCGGCCTCCCTCCTCGAAGGCGCCGCCCATGAAGACCAAAGCTGCCGTAGCGCTGGCCCCCAGCCAGCCCCTCTCCATCGAGACCATCGACCTGGAAGGCCCCAGAGCGGGCGAGGTGCTGGTCGAGATCAAGGCTACCGGCGTCTGCCATACCGACGCCTTCACCCTGTCCGGACGCGACCCCGAGGGGCTCTTCCCCAGCGTGCTCGGGCACGAGGGGGCGGGGGTGGTGCTCGAGTGCGGGGCCGGGGTCACCAGCCTCAAGCCGGGCGACCACGTAATCCCCCTCTACATCCCCGAGTGCCGCCAGTGCAAGACCTGTCTGTCCAACAAGTCCAACCTGTGCACGGCCATCCGCGACACCCAGGGCAAGGGGCTGATGCCCGACGGCACGAGCCGCTTCTCGCTCAACGGCGAGCAGGTGCACCACTACATGGGCTGCTCCACCTTCGCCAACCACATCGTCCTGCCCGAGATCGCGCTGGCCAAGATCCGCTCAGACGCCCCCTTCGACAAGGTGTGCTATATCGGTTGCGGGGTCACGACCGGCATCGGAGCCGTGATCAACACGGCGAAGGTGGCCCCCGGCGACCGGGTGGTGGTCTTCGGACTGGGCGGCATCGGCCTCAACGTCATCCAGGGGGCCCGCATGGCCGGCGCCCACCAGATCGTGGGGGTGGACCTCAACCCCGCCAAGCGCGCCCTGGCCGAGAAATTCGGCATGACCGACTTCGTCAACCCGGCCGAGGTGGAAGGCGACCTGGTGGCCCACCTGGTCCACCTGACCGAGGGCGGGGCCGACTACTCCTTCGAGTGCATCGGCAACGTGAAGGTGATGCGCCAGGCTCTGGAGTGCACCCACCGCGGCTGGGGCACCTCGGTCATCATCGGGGTGGCCGGGGCCGGCGAGGAGATCGCGACCCGGCCCTTCCAGCTGGTGACCGGCCGGGTCTGGAAGGGCACCGCCTTCGGCGGGGCCAGGGGACGGCGCGACGTTCCGAAGATTGTGGACTGGTACATGCAGGGCAGGATCAACATCGACGACCTGATCACCCACACACTACCCCTGAGCGAGATCAACCACGCCTTCGAGCTGATGCACGAGGGCAAGTCGATCCGCAGCGTGATCACGTTCTGAGCCTGGCCTACCAGCTCCGGGGGCAGGGGACCCCGGTGCTGATGATCCAGGGAGTGGCCACCACCGGCTCGGCCTGGCAGCCGCAGGTGGAGGGCCTGTCCGCCGACCACGCCCTGCTGACCTTCGACAACCGGGGCATCGGGAAGAGCCCGCTGCGCGAGCCGATCAGCATCGAAGCCATGGCCGCCGACGCGCGCGAGTTGCTCGATGAGGTCGGTTGGGAGCAGGCCCACGTGGTCGGTCACTCGATGGGAGGGCTGATCGCCCAGCAGCTGGCCCTGGACCATCCCGGCCGGGTCAAGAGCCTGGCCCTCCTGTGCACCTTCTCGCGGGGGCCCGAGGCGGCCCGGCTGACGCTGCAGACCCTGCGGCTGGGCCTGCGCACTCGACTGGGAACGCGGGCCATGCGCCGCAACGCCTTCCTGGACATCCTCTGGTCGCGCCAGGGGCTGGCCGGCCACGACCGGGAGGCCCTGGCCCGGGACCTGGCCCCCCTGCTCGGTCGCGATCTGGCTGACAATCCGCCCATCGCCCTGCGCCAGCTCCAGGCCATGCGGCGCCACGACCTCTCCAGCAGGCTGTTTGCGATCAAGGTCCCGACCCTGGTGGTGAGCGGGGACGAGGATCCCATCGCTTTGTGGCCGTTCGGACAACACCTGGCCGAGCTGATCGCGGGAGGGCGCTATGTCAAGCTCGACCAGGCCGCCCACGGGCTCACCCTGGAGTGGCCCGAGCGGGTCAACCAGCTCTTGCGCGAGCACTTCAAGTGAATTCTCAACAGGTTGAACTTCGTCGCATCGCCCGTGCCACAACACTTTGGAAGCGGTTCGAAACAAGTTTCTCACCGCAGCACGGTCAATGCGACGAAGTTTCGATGAGCGCCCTCAACTCAGCCAGGTCGTGAGCCAGAGCGTCCGCCCCGGCCAACTCGGCCGGGGGGCCAAACCCCCAGCCGCAAGCGATGGTGAACAACCCGTGCGCCCGACCGGCCTCAAAGTCGCTCGACCGGTCGCCGATCATGGCGGCCGGGCCTTTCAGCTCGCGCAGAGCCATCCCCACCAACGCCGGCTTTCCACCCACCGGGTCGTCGTCCACGCAGAAGGCCACGTGCAGGCACTCGTCCAGCCCGCTGGACTCGAGGGCGGCCTCCATGTAACCGCGGCCGGCATTGGTGACCAGCCCCAGGCGAAGTCCACTGGCGAACAGCTCCCTCAAGAGCTCGAGGACGCCCGGATAGAGCGGCGCATGCTGGCGCAGCTCGGCGATCTCGCGCTGGCGCAGCCGGTCCACCCAGGCAGCGGGAGCTGACTCGGGCAGCAAGCCGCGGTAGTATTCCTCCTCGGGCCGGCCAATCAGGCTCAAAATCTGCTCCTCGGCGGGCACGGGGCAACCCAGCTCGCCCAGCGCGACCCGGGCCGTCTCGAGGGCCAGCCGGCCAGAGTCGAGCAGGGTTCCATCCAGGTCGAACAGCAGGGTCAGGAAGCGCACAGTGAGAATTCACTCCGTTCATGGCTTGGACACGCGAACAGCGCCTCCCTGCGGCCTCCCCGCAGGGCCCCGCCTTCCGGCGGACGGGCGAGGTGGCACGCGATTCCACTCGCTCGCCCCAATTCTCCCACGGCATGCCGGTGGTGCGCATGTCCGAGCTGAGCCGCGAGCAGCGCAGCCAGATCTTGCGGGTGCCGTTCTTCTCCCCCAGTCTGGGCCTGCGACGCTGGCTGGCGCTCAAGCTTCCCCCGGACTATCAGCCGGGCCAGGAGCTGCCCCTGGTCTACTGCTTTCGAGGCCATCACTTCGAATGGATCTCGGGCCGCGAGGACGCTTCCCGCCAGAACCCGCTGCCTGCCCAGCTCGAGCAGGCGATCAAAGAGGGGCGCCTGCCTCCCGCCATCCTGGTCTTCCCATGCTTTGGCTCGGACGACCGCAAGATGTTCGCCATCGCGGCCAACTGGAGCTATCCCCGGGCCATTCCCGCGCAGCGCGGTATGGGACTGGGTCGCTTCGAGGACTACCTGCTCGAAGATCTGATGCCCCAGCTGGAGCGCTCTTTGGGACTGTACAATCCCCGCCGCATCGCCATCGGCTTCTCGCTGGGAGGTCTGCTCGCGATGCAGCTCTCGCTGCGCCATCCCCACCTGTTCACCGACGTGGGCACCTACGACGGCAGCTTCTTCGACCATCCGGTCCGCTCCGACGACTCCATCCTCAGCTACGGCATCTTCGAGCCCATCTTCGGTTATCCCAGGAACGCCGAGCTGGTGGCCCAGCACAGCCCCCTGGCCCTGCTCCAGAGCCCCGGCCCCGAGTGCCAGAAAGTGCGCTTTTACGTGCAGAGCGGTCCCGAGCGAGCCGAGCCCAACGACTCGAATTTCTATCGCTGCCGCCAGGTCGTGCAAGCGCTGGAAGCTGCCGGGCTGACCAACCACCTGCCCCAGGTGGTCGAGGATGGGCACCACAACTGGTACACGGCCGACCGCTTCGCCATGGCAATCCTGGAGTTAGCCCTGAAAGGCTAAAGTGCAGGGCCTTTGGTCTTGCACTTTACAGCCTACAGCTGTTCCTGAAGGGCCTGCGAGGCCCGCCGGATGTCGTAGCGGATCAGGCCCAGATTGATGTCCTGGTTGGTCAGCACCAGAAGGTAGGTCACCTCGTTGATGTTCTTGAAAAACAGGTGTCCGCCGTTGGCCTCCATGCTGAGCATGTCCAACTCGCCCCGCTCAAAGCGCTCCATCATCCCTGACTCGACCGAGGAATAGAGCTCGGCGGTGGTGGCGCCCAGAAAGTCGGGGTCTTGCTCGGTGCTACCGGCACTGGCGATCACCAGGCCGTCCTTGCCGACGATCAGGCTGCCCTGTACGCCAGGGGTCTGGTTCAAAACCTCCAGGATGTCTTCCATCGAATCAGAGTCCTTTCCGGGTCTATTGGAATACCGAAGCCAGCATCTGGGCCGCGCTGATGAGCTTGTGGTGCCAGACGTCGCGCGGAATGTCGGGGGCCAGCAAGGTGATCATGACCGCTTCCTTGTCCAGCGGAATCACGCTGAACCAGCGCGTCTCGGTGCGCAGCAAGAACTGCCGGGCAGGGGCCATCTCGAGGCGCTCGAGGGCCTGCTCGGAGTCGACCATGGCCTGGGTCAGCACCACCCCGAGTACTTCGAGATTGAGCTCTTCCTCCACCTGATAGTCGATGGGCAGGCCGTCTCGGGAGGTCACCAGGTTTCCCTGCACGCCCTCGAGCCGGCCCAGATCCTCCATCACCTTTTTCAGGATGGCCTCGCGCAACACCAGCTCTCCAGGCAGCGAGGAGGCACCGTCCTCATGCTCGCGATGCACCCTGGACTCGTGCACCAGCAGGTGCAGGTCATCGATGGCGGGCTGGATGAACAGTCGCGACTGCCCCCCCTCGACCCCCAGCGAAGCCAGCCAGCCCAGCTCCCCCTCCTCGGTGGCCCGCGCGAAGGCGTCGTAGAGGGTCGACTGCAGGGCGGCCACCAGCGGGGCGTCCGAAACGGTCTCCAACTTGCCGGCCACCATCAGACCTTCGCGGCTGGCCAGCGCGGCCGAGCAGCCTTCCACCTCGAGAACTTCGCTCAACAGCTCTTCGACTTCTTTGACCCGGGTGGTCAGGCCCTGGGTCTGAAGATCCTCGAGAATGTGGCGCAGGACTTGCTCGAGACGCTCTTCATTGGTGCGCTCGTGCTCGGGCAGGCCCATCATCTCGGGCACCAGCTCCTCGCCGAAGGTCATCTCCTCGGCCGCCGTCGCTTCCTCGAGCACGGTCTCTTCCTCGAGCAGGGCATCGATGTCGAGCGCCCCCTCATCTTGCAGAATCGACTCGTCCACCTCGAGTCCCTCGTCGAAATGCTCGGTCAGGTCATCCAGAGTCGAGGTTAACTCCTCCTCGCTCTCCACGACGACCGAGGTGCCCAACTCGTCCTCGCCCTCGTCTCCGAGGGGTCCGGCCGATACCGAGACATCCACGTCCTCGAGCAACTCGCCGACCAGAGCGTCGATATCGTCGGGGAGAGTCGAGGACACGCTGGTGTGATGGGCGATCTGGGCCTCGACCTCCACCTCGGGCTCATCCGGCTCGGCCACCGGCTCTTCGGGGGCGGGTCCGAGGAGATGCTCCCCAATCAGGTCGGCCACCTTGAGCACCGTCAGCTGCTCGAAACGAGCGAGCAAACGCTGCACGTTCGCGGTCGAGGAGCGCACCATCACTTCCTTGAGGCGCTCCTCGAGCGTGGCCAGGTCGTCCACGACATAGACGGACGGCTCCTTGTGATTCAGGCGCAACAGCACCTGCACGGCATCACGGTTGAGCTGCTGGGGGCAGACGAGGAAGGCGGCGTCGGGCTGAAAGTAGCGGGCCCGGGTCAGGAATCGGAAGGCCTGATCGGGAGCCACCGAGTCTTCCTGCACCTCGAAGAAGAGCAGAGCGCCCTGGTAGGCCACAAAGAGGTCGAGAATGTGGGCGTCGCGCTCGGAGATCCAGAGGATGTCCTGCTCGGAGATACCGCAGCGCTGCAGCTCGCGTGCCACCAGGAAAGCCAGCCAGATGTTGGCCTGGGAGAGCCGCCGACCTCGCTCGGTGAGGGTGAGCAGCTGCTCGACGCGCTCCTCCATGATGGGACGACCCGACAGGAAGTTCTTGAAACCGCGACTCGAGGCTTCCTCCAGCGCTTCGTAGGACTCGGTGCGCAGCAGCTTGTTGCCCGTTTCGCGGTCGAAAACCTCGAAAATCCGGGTCACCAACCCCATGCGATCGAGCTCATTGGCGTGGGCCTCGAGCTGACCAGCCTGTCGCTTGCCCGGGAAGGCCGACAACAGCTGACCCGGGCGCTTGCGCACCTCGTTGAGAAGCAAGCGCAAACCACGGTTCGCCAGGACTTCGGCGGCCTCGAGATCAGAAGGGCTGGCGCGAAACGGCTCGGCATCCTCGGCCAGCATGCGGAAACGGTCCGAGATGCTGGGCATCGGGGCCCACTTCTTGCTGCCCAGAATCTCCTCGATGGCGGCTCGGAAGTCCAGGAAGATGGAACTCTCCGGACCCGAGACCGCGCCGACCTCCAGACTTTTTCGGTCACCCCCTACCAGGTAGTAGAGCACCTCTCCGCCAGGGGCCAGGAACATCTCCCCGCCACTGCGATTGGGTTTGATCTCCAGGCCCAGCGTTCGCCGGAAGCCCAGGGCCACGTCCGTGACCAGGGGCTGGAACTGGCTGCACAGGTGCTTCCAGAGACTGTCCTCCAGCTCTGTGCTGACGCGCGCGGTGACGCGCTCGCGGACTAGATGCATGTGTTCCTCCAGCTCATTCTCAGCGACGACAGGAGCGGTCGACCAGTCAGCGCCCGCCGCGGCTGGTGCCAGCCCCCAGACGGTCGAGGTCGCGCTTGAACCGTTTCTTGAAAGCCTCCGAGCGTTTCCGGACCGCAACACGATATCCCTCTTGCAGCTGCTCGATGCACTCGTTCTTCATTTTCATGCGCTCGTAGACCAGGGCCAGGTTGTAGCGAGCATTCAAGTCGGTCGGGTCGATCTGCAGGCAGCGCCGGTAGGCCTCGATGACCTGCTCCCAGCGGCCCTTCTTGGAGTAGGCGACTCCCAGGTTGTACTGGCTCTTGGAGTCGGTGGGGTTGAGGCCGATGGCCTTCTGGTAAGCCTCGATAGCCTCATCGAGGCGGTTGGCGCCGGCGTAGGCGATGCCCAGGTGGCTATAGCCTTCAGCCAGATAGGGGTCGAGACCCACCGAGCGTTTCAAGACCTCGATGGCACCGTCGTAGTCGCCCTGGCGGAAATGCACCAGGCCCAGTTTGATCAGGTGGTCGGGTTGACGCGGCTCGAGCTCGGCCGCCACTCGGAAAGCCTGGGCAGCTTCGGCCCAATTGCCCTGCTGCATGTAGATCAGGCCGATCTCGGAATGAGGCCGAGCCCAGCCAGGATTTGCCTCGATGGCCAGTTGGAGCGCTTCCAGCGCTTGCTCGAATTTGCCTTTGCGAAGCAGCACGGTGCCCAGGCCGGCGTGGGCTCGGGCGCAATTCTCATCCATCGCCAGGGCTTTCTTGAAGAATCCCTCGGCCTGCTCCCAGCGGCGGGCGGCCGCCTGAGCCTCGCCCATGCGGGCGAGAGTATCCGGTGAGCCGCGCAGCTCCAGGGCCCGCTCCAGGGCCTGGACAGCCAGCCGGCTGTCGTCGCGCTTGAGATAAGCCTGGCTGATCACGATCTGCATATCGGGGTTGGTGGGGTCGAGATCGACCGCTCGCTGGTACTCCTCGATGGCCAGATCAAGCTCGCCCCGCTGCTCGTAAAGCCGACCCAGCTCCACGCGAGCGGAGGCGAAGTCGGGATACTCCTCCAGCAGGTGGTGCAGCTCCTTGACCGGGTCCTCGGCATCCGAGACCTGAGCCAGGCAGGCTGCCCGTTGGAAACGGATGGCCAGGCGACGAGGGTCGATGCGCAGGGCTTCTTGCGTTTCCTGCAGGGCCAGCTCGACCTTGCCCTGGAGCAGGTACATCCGGCCCATCTGGTAGCGCAGGGAAGCTTCATCTTCGTAAGTGACCGAGGCCTGTGCCAGCTCGGCCTCGGCCGCCGGCCAGTGGTGCAGGTCGATGTGGATCAAAGCTCGGCGGAACGCGATGTCGGAGTAGCGGGCCTGGTTCTCTTCGGCGGCCGTGAGCGCCTCCAGCGCATCCTGGGCCCGGCCCAGGGCCTGCAGGGCCACCCCCCGCTGGTAGTAGAACTCGCCCAGCTCCTCGGCCGGTGGCTCGAGCTCGAGCGCCCGCCCCAGGTGCCGAGCTGCTTCGCTGTAGCGCCCACCTTTGAGCAAGACCAGGCCCAGGTAGCCAGGAATATCCCAACGCTCGCCTTCCTGCTCGAGTGCCTGGCGGAAGAGGCGCTGGGCCTCATCCAGGTCGCCCAGGTCGTAGAACGTGCGACCCAGGTAGAAGAGCGCGTCGCAATGCTCGGCCTCATACTTGAGGCAGGAGCTGAGCGCTTCCCGAGCGGCCTCGAAGTGGCGGGCTCGCCACTGGGTGTAGCCCAGCTCGAAGTGGCTCTGGGCTCGCTTGGGGTTGAGAGTGATGGCGGCCTGGTAGTGGGCGATGGCGGCCGGCAGGTCGCCCAGCAGCCGACAGGTTTCGGCCAGGTCGACCAGGTACTCCAGGTTGTGAGGCTCGGCTGAGTGGGCCCCCTCGAGGAAGCGGCGAGCCTCCTTGAGACTCCCCAGCTCTCGCTCCACCAGGCCGGCCTCGTAGGCGGCGGCCGCCAGGCTGCCCTCCAGCTCGAAGGCTCGCGCAAAGTGGTCGCGGGCCTCGCGATCGGCGCCCAGGCGGCGCAGGGCCAGCCCGGCCCGGTGGTGAGCTTCGGCCCAGTAGGGGTGGATGTCCAGCGCCCGGTTGTAGGCCCGAACCGCCAGGGTGCTCACTTCCAGCGCATCGTAGATGCGCCCGAGCAGAAAGAGAGCCTCGTAGGAGTTGGGGTTGAGCTCGACGGCGCGACGCACTTCCTCGGCCGCCTGGTCGTGGTTGCCCAGCTCGAACAGGGCTTGACCCAGGGCCAGGGAGACAAAGGCGTTGTGCGAGTTCAGCTCGAGCGACTTGCGATAGCTCTCGAGCGCTTCCTCGAAGCGCCCCATGCCGGCCTGAGCCTGTCCCATCCAGAAGTAGATCTGGCTCTTCTCGGGCTTGAGCAGCAGGGCTTTACGATAGTGGCTGATCGCCAGGTCGAGCTTGTTCAGCTCGGCATAGGCTTTGCCGAGCGAAGAGCAGATCTCGGCCGAGTTGGGGTCCATGGTGAGCGCCTTCTGATAGCGCTTGATCGCCAGGTCCAGGCGCCCCAGGCGCACATAGGACAGCCCCAGGCGGTAGTGAGCCTCGGACAGGTTGGGATCGAGCTCGATGGCGCGCTGGTAGCGCTTGTTCGCCTCGTCGAAGTTGCCCAGGCGGGCGTGGATGTTGCCCAGCTCGAAATGGCTGCGGGGGTCCTCCGGCTCCAGGTCGACAGCGGTGGAGAACTCGCCGCGGGCTGCCCCCAGCTTGCCCAGACGAGCGAAGACCAGGCCCAGGTTGTAGTGAACCTCGGCGTCGTTTGGATCCAGGTCGATGGCTTTGTGAAACTCCTGCACCGATTGCTCGAATCGGCCCATCTGGAAGTAAGCCATACCCAGGTTGTTGTGGGTGTAGGGATCATTGGGGTCGAGGTGGATGGCCCGTTGAAACTGGGCGATGCAACCGTCGAGATCGCCCATCCGAGCGTAGGCTCGGCCCAGGTTATAGTGGAAGTAGGCCTCGCCCGGCTTGAGCTCGATGGCCTTCTGAAAGTTCTTGATGGCCGACTGGAAATCGCCCACCTGAGAGCGAGCCAGGCCTAGATTGTAGTAGGCGAAAGCGTGGGCCGGGTCCATGCGCACCGAAGCCTCGAACGACTCGATGGCCTGGTCGGTCTTGCCCATTTTGACCAGGCAGAGGCCCAGGTTGAAGTGAGCCTCGGGATTCTCCGGCTGCAATTCGATGACCTGGGTGAACTCGTCGATGGCCTGCTCGGTCTTGCCCTGGCGGAAGTAGACCAGGCCGAGATTGAAGCGGGCGTCGGCGTTGCGCGGATCCTTCTTGACGATCTTGAGAAAGTCGTCCACGCCCTGAAGGCGCTCGAGCTCTTGCTGGATGCGCCGCTCGCCGGTCGAGTCATTCTGGTTCTGGACTATCTTGAGAGCCACCTGAAGCTCGGTGATGGCTTTCTCGCGCAAGCCTTTGCGCTCATAGGCCAGGCCCAGGTTGTAGTGGGCCCGCACGAAGTTGGGCACCAGGGCCAGAACCTCTTGCCACTCGCGTATGGCGGCCTCGATGTTCCCCTGGCGGAAGTAGGCGGTCCCCATCTCGTAGTGACCCTGGACGTGCTCAGGATTGAGCACCAGCACTCGCTGGTATTCGCGAATGGCAGCGTCAAGCCGGTTCTCGTAAAGATGCTGATTGCCGAGCCGATAATGATACTGGACCTCATCGGCAGCACCCAGCCCTATCGAGTCCTGTGCGGACGGTTTACGCTCCACCTTTGACTACCTTCATCACAACTCATTACCCCTGGCGGTGTCGAGAAAAAAGGGCACTCTGCCCCGAAAGGCAGGCTTTCACAAGGCTCTGGAATTTTCCTCCACCCGACTGCATCGTGGGGGTCTTCCCAAGCAGCGCGCGAATCAGTATATTCTGCCTATGCTGGCGCGTGTCCGAGGAAGAATTGGCCTGGCAGGGCTCTCCCTGACGGTTCTGCTTCTTTTTGGGCTGGCCCTGGCTCAAGAAGAGATGGCCCTTTACGCCAACGGAGTGCGTATCCCCGCTCCCTGCCTGGTTCGCGACGGAGTGGCCTATGTTCCGGCGCAGGCCCTGGCCGGAGCGCTGGGCATCAGCGTGCAGTGGAACTCCAACCTGAACCAGGTGAAGATCAACGGGGTCACCATCGAGGCCACCCCGGTCATGCAAGATGGCCGGGTTTACGTTCCCGTGGAAGCTCTGGCCCGCGCCTCGGATACCACGGTCGAATGGGACGGGGCCAATCGCCGCATCCTGCTCAACACGAAGGGCGGGCCTCCTCCCCCGCCGGCGCCGACGGCCCTCAAGACTCCCCTGCCGGCCTTCACCCCCACCCCGGACCCTTACGGGCCCTCGGCTCCCCCCCCTCAGCCGGTAACGGCTCGCGGGACCAATCCCAACGTCGTCTCCGACCCCTCCTGGGTGAGCCCGGGCGCCGTTCCCTCGATTGCCCAGAACCTGCCGCCCAACATGCGCGCCCCGATTCTGGATATGACGCTTCCTTCTCCCACCACCGCGCCCATGACCGGCGAGTACATCTCCCAGAGCGGCAATCCCGGCCTGGCCCCCACCCAGCCGCGCGCGATCGGTGACGTATTCGTGCCCCGCAGCTCGCAGAACTCGATCTTCATGGTCACGGTCACCAACCTCCAATCGGTCAACTCGCTCAAGGAGTTCTACAAACCCCGGGGGGGTCACAAGTTCGTCATCGTCTATCTCTCCCAGCAGAACATCTCCAACGAAGTGCAGATCTACACCGGCAAGTTCAACCTGGTCGACCAGTCCGGCAACGCCTTCAACGGGCTGGACAACCTCAGCAACTTCTGGCTGGTGGTTCTGCGTCCCCATGGCATCAACTTCGGCTACCTTGTCTTCGAGGTGCCCCAGGAGTCGGTGCCGGCCCAGATCGTGCTCACCACGGCCAATCAACCCCCGCTCTCCCTGCCCCTGCAGTGAGCCTGGAAGCGCAGCCACAAACCCACTTGACACGCGCTTCCGGCTGCGCGATCCCCGCCAGATTGGGCTCGAAGTCCGGCCGCCTGGCAAGGTCCGGCGGGGGAAATCGCTTCTCGGGAGAAGGTAGCCTTCGTGGGTAAGCTCCTCCTGGCCCTGGTGGCCATCCTCACGACTCTGCTTCCAGCTCGAGCCCAGGAAGAGGTGCGTTTCTGGCACGCCCTGCGCGGCTCGCGGGGCGAAGCTCTGCAGCGGCTGGTGGAGGAGTACAACCGGGCCCATTCCGGCCCTCGCATCGTGGCCGTCTTCAAGGGAGCCGATCAGCCGGGCGGCAACGACTACGCCGCCCTGAACCGGGCTCTGCTGGAAAGTCTGGCCCTGGGCACCCCCCCCGACCTGGCTCAGGTTTACGAGAACTGGACCCCCCAGTTGCTCGAGATCGGGGCTCTGACCCCGCTCGACGGGTTCTTCGAGGGCTCCGACGGGCTGACGACAGGGGAGCAACAAGACTTCGTCACGGTCTTCCGACAGGCCAACCTCTTCCAGGGCCGCCTGGTGACCCTGCCGTTCAACAAGAGCATCTACGTGCTCTACTACAATCGGCCTCTGTTCGAGAAGCTGGGGCTGTCGCCGCCCCAGAGCTACCAGGCTCTCCGTGAGACGGCCCGGACCATCCACGCGAAAACAGGGCTGCCCGGCCTGGTGGCCGAGCCCACCGTGGACCTCTTCGGCCACTATCTGGTGGCGCACGGCGGCAGCTTCGTGGTGGGCAACCAGGCCGTCTTCGGCGGCCAGCTGGGGGAGCAGGGCATGAGCTTCTGGGCCAGCCTGGCCAGCGAGCAGAGCTCGGTGTTTGCCCCCGACGCCGCCGACCGGTTCGGGCGGGGCCAGGCCGGCATGTACATCGAGACCACCTCCAAGCTGGCCGGCCTGGAGCGTCATCTGCCCGGGCTGGGCGTGGCTCCGCTCCCTCGCGGCAGCTCCCCGGCGGTCCAGGCGGCCGGCACCAACCTGGCCATCTTCTCGCGAGCCACCCCGGCGGCCCAGAAGGCCGCCTGGGGCTTCGTGAAGTGGGTGACCTCGCCCGAGATCACCGCTCGCTGGGCCACCGAGACAGGCTACCTGCCGGTCCGGCTCTCCGCCATCCAGAGCCCGGCCTACCAGGCCTTTCTCAAGCAGCACCCCAACTACGCCGTCGGCTTGAGCGAGTTGCGCCACGCTGTCGTGCAACCCCGAACCCCCGCCTGGGAGTCCATCCGGGGCATTCTCGACGACGCTCTGACTCTCTCGGTGAGCGGCAAGCTGCCTCCCGAGGAGGCCGTACAACGGGCCCTGGCCCTGGCCAACGAGGTGCTCACCCGCTTGCAGGGCCAGCCTTGAGCCATCTCCTGGTGATCGCGATCGCCCCGGCTATCGCCTTGATGTACTTCTTCTGGCTCAAAGATCGCTATGAGCCCGAGCCACGCAACAAGATCGTGCTGGTGATGTTCCTGGGAGCCCTGTCAATCATCCCCGCCATCATCCTCGAGACGCTGGGCAGCCGGTTTGCAGACGTCGGCGAAGAGGGAACCCCATCCCTGATCCAGCTGTTCGTGCACACCTTCATCGTGATCGCGCTGGTCGAGGAGCTGGGCAAGTTCGTGGTGGTGCGGCTCACCCTCTACCGCGATCCCGAGTTCGACGAGCCCTATGACGGCATCGTCTATTGCGTGGCCGCCTCGCTCGGCTTCGCCCTGCTCGAGAACGTTCTCTACGTTCTTGGTAACGGCGTGGGAGTGGGCATTCTGCGGGCTCTCCTGGCGGTGCCGGCCCATGCCCTGTTCGGAGTGGCCATGGGCTACTTTGTGGGCCAGGCCCGCTTTGCAACGAGCAAGGCGGTCGAAACACAGCTGCTCATGATCGGACTGGCGGTCGCCACGGTCATGCACGGCGCTTACGACTTCGTGCTTTTCTCGGCTCGACCGCTGCTGATGCTGACCGTGCTGCCCTTGATGGTCTTCTTCTGGATTTTCGGGCTCCACCTGGTCAAGAAGGGGGTCGCTCTCTCGCCCTTCAAGCACGCTCGGCCCGCGCCCGCCCCCGTGGGCGGGCCGCTGCCCATCCTCCTGTGCGCGGGCTGCCAGTCCACCCTGGTACCCGGAGCCAGCTTCTGCATGGCCTGCGGCCACGCTGTGGCTCGCGAATGTCCATCCTGCAAGCGTCCCCTGCACGCCGAGTCCCTGTTCTGCGGCCACTGCGGCCACCAGCTTGCCTGATCCAGGCAATGCGTCGCCTGCTCCACAGCATCAAATCGCGCACCGACGAGCTGGTCCTGGCGTTCATCGCCTTCTTCCTCTTCTTCGTGGCCACCAACACCCAGACGGGCTGGCTCTTCGTGGTCAGCTCGCTGATCGGAGGCGTGCTGGCCGTGAGCTTCTTCAGCTCGCGGGCCACCCTGAAAGGCTTGCGCGTGCGCGCTCTGGCCAGCGCTCCCGTGTTTGCCGGACAGACTGCCCGGCTGCGCCTCGAGATCGACAACCCGCTCCCCCGGACCCGAAGGTTCCTGACCGTCTCGGCCGGGGAAACCCCGGTCCTGATCGACTCCATCCCGGCCCGCGGCCGGGTCCTCGCGGAAGTCGAGGTGGCCTGCCCCCGTCGAGGCGCCTTCCCCGTGCCTCCGATCCAGCTCTATTCGGCCACTCCCTTCGGATTATTCGGGGTCACCAGGGTGCAGCGTCCCGAAGGTGAGCTGGTGGTCTACCCCCGCGGCCCCCTGCTCGAGCAAACCGGCTTGATGCAGACGGCTCCGCGGCGCGCCTACTCGGCCCGCACCCACAATCGAGCCGGCTCGAGCTACGATCTGCGACGCATCCGCCCCTACGAGCCGGGCGAGGACATTCGCGCCGTCCACTGGCCCCTGACGGCTCGCACCGGCCAGCTGATGATCCGCGAGCACCAGGAAACCAGCGCGCGACGCTTGAGCCTGGTGCTGCTCAACGGCTCCGCCAGCGCCACCGGGGGCGAGCCGCCCCCCCTGGAGCTGGCCATCGAGGCGGCCGCTTCCCTGGTCGAGCTAGGCCTGCGTCAGGGTCTGGCGGTGCGCCTCATGGCGGCGCGACGCGGCCAGCTCGCCGAGAGCTCGGGGAGCCAGGGCCACACCCACTATGAGCTGCTGGCCCGACTGACCGCCGAGGCCATGGACGGCTCGGAAATCTTGCGTCTGGCGGCCGAGAAGGCCGAGCCTCAGGGCTCGCTGCTCATCCTGGCCGCCTCGCCCCTGGGGCAGCAAGGCTGGGAGGAGGCGCGCCGGAAACGCCTGGGCCTGACCGTTCTGGCCTTTCACCCCGGCCCCCATGCCTTTCCCGCCAATGTCACGTTGCGCCGCGTGCAACCGGGCGACGACCTGCTCGAGGTGCTTTCGAGGCGATGAGACTCCTGCGCAACTGGATCGAGTTTCTCAAGCGCCAGGTGCATCCGCCCGAGAACTCCATTCCATTCCGGGTGGTGGTCGCGCTCGCGGTGCTCATCGGCATCGTGGCCACCTGTCACCAGCTCGAGTGGCCTTTCTACGGCTTTCTGACCCTGGTGCTGACCCCCATCGGTTTTCTGGTCAGCTATCGCATGCGCCACGCCAACACCTGGCTGATCAAGGCCCTGCTCTCAGTGGGGATGGTGCTGGCCCTGCTCCAGTTCTTCGCCCATCTCGGAACCAGTACCTGGGATCCGCGCCTGCCTCTGGCCGAGCTCCTGCTCTGGCTGCAAACCCTGCACAGCTTCGACCTGCCCGCCCGGCGCGACCTGAACTACTCTCTGCTGGTGGGCCTGATCTTGATCTCGCTGGGCGCCGTGCTATCAACCGGCATGGGCTTCGTGCTCTACCTGCTGGCCTTCGGGCCGGTGGCGCTGCTGGCCCTCCACTACAGTTACCTTTCCCGCCTGGGCGAGCTGAGCCGACGGCCTCCCGCGCAGCTGGTGCAGTTGCGCGAGCTGCCCGCCGCCGGCCTGCGCACGGCCCGGTCCACCGCAGGCTTACTGCTGTGCGCGCTGGTCATCTTCCTCTTGCTGCCTCGTTATGAAGGGCTTCGCCTGCGAGCCCTGCCGGTCAGCTGGGACATTCAGTTCGGCCTGCCTCGAACCTCGCAGGGCGAGGTCGTCAATCCCTCGTTCCCCGACTTCGACCCCAGCCGCCCTTCTGTTCTGCAACAGGACAACTACGCCGGCTTCAATCCGGTGGTCAATCTCAACGCCCGCGGTGAGCTGAGCGACGAGGTGGTCATGAGCGTGCGCTCCTCGGATTGGACTTACTACCACGCCCTGGCCTTCGACCGCTACGACGGCCGTACCTGGTCGCTCTCGGACAACGAGCTCGAGACCCTGGTGGTGGAGAGCCCGCCCCTGATGATTCCCCTGGAGGGCCGCGGCGATCGCCAGATCGTCCAGATTTTCACCATCCAGCGGCAGTTGCCCAATTTGATCTTCGGGGCCTACCAGCCCTACCAGCTCTTTTTTCCCAGCACCGAAGTCTATCTCGACAAGCAACTGTCGTTGCGCAGCCCTTTCCCCCTGGAGGAGGGCATGACTTACTCGCTGATCAGCCTGAGCCCTCGGGTTCCGCCCCGCCGCCTCAAGAAGATCTCCAGCCGCAAGACCCATCCACTTCCTTTGCACCCTTTCCTGCAGATCCCCGAGCTTTCGACGCGCGTGCGGAAGCTGACCCACGATTTGACCGATGGCTATGCCAGCGACTACGAGAAGGCCTCGGCCCTGTGCTTGCATCTGCAGCAGAATTACCGCTACACCCTGGACATTCCGCCCTTCCCTCGCGAGGCCGAAATGGTGGACTACTTCCTTTTCGAGCAAAGGGCCGGATACTGCGAGCAGTTTGCCACGGCCATGACGGTGATGTGCCGGGAGGCGGGCATTCCCGCCCGCTATGTCAACGGCTATCTACCGGGCACTTACAATCCCTTCACGGGCGCCTACGAAGTCAAGAACAACGAGGCCCACGCCTGGACCGAGATCTTCATCCGCACGGTGGGCTGGGTCGCATTCGACCCGTCTCCAGGCTTCGTTCCCAATCCGGAGTTCGAGCAACCGGTGCGCAGTCGCTGGCTGCTCACCACCCTGATCGACTATCTCAAGAGCAAAGTCAGTCCTCAGGACCTGGCCGTGTTGCAGAGCTGGAGCAACCGGCTCCAGCGCCTCTGGTGGGTGGGCGCACTCGCCCTCGGCCTGTTCGGCCTGGTGCGGGCGATCGGCTGGGCCAGCCGTCGCACCGGGCGGCTGGGCCGGACGGCCCGACGGGCCTCGCGGGCGCTGGCCAGAGTCATGAGGCGCGGTCCCCGCTCGCCGCGAGAGGAGGTGCTCGGGCTCTATCGAGATTTGGAGGAGTTGTTGGCCGGAGCCGGACGGAGCCGTCCCCAATATGTGACACCTCGGGCATTTGCCCGCAATTTGAGCCAACCTGCCGCGGAGAAATTGACAGCGGCATTTGAAATTGCTCGCTACTCCGACAAAGAAGTGAATGAAGCCCTGGCCCGCGAGTGCCGCGAAGCGCTCGACAGTTTACAGGAAGCCATTTCCAAGAAAGTCACCTGACACGCGGTTCGCGGTAGGAGAGATTGGCAAAGGGGAGAAGATTGAGGTCGAGATAGGAGGTCTACACCGGTCGCTCGGCTCCTATCGGTCCCAATCGATTCGATTTACCGGGGGAATCAACCAACAGCGGGGGCGAGGCTTGCTGATCGCGAGCAAATTACTGCAACCACATTTGCATCGAGCGACACCACCAGAAGGAATTGGAATCAAGGAGCTATCAGCTGATGGAAGAGAAAGACGAGAATCGGGAGAAGCGGCCCTATCGCAGCCCGGTCGTCCGCGAGCTCGACGAGCAGATCGCCGAGCGGCTTCGAGTGCTGCGTCAGGGGCTCTTCGTGGCAACCCATGGAGAGAGCATCGGCAAGAAGGAACGTCGCGATCGCCAGCGCGAGGTTCTGGCCAACGAGATGGGCGTCAAGCCCGAGTTCGTCGAAATGGTCGAGAATCGACGCAAGCGGCTGAGCGCATCGCACATCCTCCTGCTGCAGAAGCGCTATCATCTGGACGCGACCTTCTTCTCGGATGAGAAGGCTCGCCTGCCGTTGGTCTTCGTCCTCGAGCAGCAGCAACAGGAAATGTCCCAGCGCATGGAGATCCTGGGAGCCGCCGGGAGCTACCTCAGTCGTCCTCGCGCCGGCGTCCAGCGGCGCCGCACCAGCACCGGTGGCTGGATGAAGGGGTTGCCGCGACGGGCCAAGACGCCCGAGCAGGCCGCCCTGATCGCCGCCTGGCGAAGAGGTCGCGAAGAAGGGCGTCACTTCTCCGGGGTGGACGACGTCAAGACCTACATGGCCGAGACAGAGAAGAAATAGCCCGCAGCTTCTCCGGGTCGACCAGCAACCAGCTGTAGCCCCGGTATCGGGCCGCCGCCAGCTCGTCGCAAGCGAGCCGGGCAGCGGCCCGTTCTGCTTCCAGCCGAAGGCGCAAGGGGGCCAGCTGGGCCTCGAGCTGACGGTTGGTCTGCTGGATGGCCCGCGTAAGCTCGGCCCTCTTGCCCCGGGGGGCGGACTGCAAAGCCGTCACCAGGTGGAGCTTCTCGGCGGCCAGGGGGTGGGCGGGCAGGGAACGCTGGGGGTTGTGCCGGAGCGAGCGCAGCTCCTGAGTCGCCCGCACCAGCCGGGCGGGGGCCTCCTCGTCTGCCGGCAGAGCGAGCCGGTAGTTGAGCCAGGCCACCGCATACCCGGGCGGCTCGAGCCGATAAAAGCTCTTCAGGACGTGATCGGTGGCCCGATCATAGCTGGCTCCTCCAGTTCCGTGCAGGTAGAGATCGCAGGAAAGGCGACAGAAGGCGGTCCAGAGCATGGCCCGGGGCCTGAGGGGCAGCTCACGCCACTGGCCGGCAGCGACCAGCGGTCGGTCGGTCCAGAGCCGGTCGGTGGCCAGCTCATAGAAAAGGGGCCTGCGCTCGACCCAGAGGGGAAGCTCCACCCTTCCTTGGATCACCCTCAGGTCGGGAAACGGGTGGGCTCGGCTGCGCAGCCGTCGCTCGGCCCGTTCCTGAGTCAGGGCCCGGTTGAAACAGGCTCGAAAACCCTCCGGGTCGGCCAGGATGGGCTCCACCAACCGGGCTGCCAGCGGCGATTGGAGCCACCGGGACTGCCAGCCTCGCTCCAGCACTTGCAGGCCGCCCGCACGCCAGCGCAGGCAGGCCAGGAAACGAGCCAGATTGGCCTGCTCTTGCCAATCACAGCGAAGATCGAGCCCGCCAGGCAAGCCAGAGCGGAGCCGCTGGCAGAACTCGTTCCAGGCGGCCCGGTCGGGAGCGGGCAGATGCTCCAGGATGCCCCGGGCCAGGCTCACTCGCTCCACGCGCAAAGGATCGGACCGGGGCACGTCGGCGCTGACTTCGCACTCGTCGCTGTCGGCCTCGAAATAGACGCTCTCCCAGCCCCAGCTGGTCGCCACCTGCTCGAGCACGAACTCGCGCACCCAGATGCCGGCGTGGAACAGAACCGGTTGGTGGGAGGTGGCCAGCCGCCAGGGACCGTCCGGGCGCTGCAACCGCTTGCGATTTTGGGCCGCCAGCTCGGGCCAGGCGGCGGGCTCGGGCCAGAGAAAGAGCCGATCAGGCTCGCTCGGCTTCAAAGTCCGCACAAGGAGTCGAAGCTGGTCAGCCGGATCGGCTCGCGACTGAAGAACACCTCGCCCGCCTCAGCCCCGATCAACCCGCCCCAGTAGCGCGCATGAGCGGCAACCCGCTCGAAGATCCCCAGGTTCTGGCGCTCTTCATTGAACTGGGAGCGATAGACGCGAACCGCCTGGAGCTTGGTCTCCAGCTGGCCCGAGATGTCCAGCACGAAGCTGGGATGAGGGTGCAAGCGATAGTGATTGCAGAAGTAGTGCACCATCCGGGGAATGGGCGCCGGCTCGCCGGGGATGTCGCTTCTGGTCAGCTTGGTGTAGAAGGCGGCCGCCTCCATCAACTGGCAGGCGGCCACGTGGTCGGGGTGGGCGTCGATCCAGTAGGGCACGGCCACCAGCCGGGGGCGCACCCGGCGCAGCACGGCAGCGACCCTCTTGCGGTTCTCGATGCTGTCCTGAAGGTAGCGATTGGGCAGATCCAGCGTCTCGCGCCAGGTCACACCCAGCACCGCCGCCGCCTGGCGGCTCTCTTCCAGCCTTGCCTCGGGGGAGCCGGTGGGGGTGGGCTCGCCGTCGGTCAGGTCGAGAATTCCCACCTGCCGGCCTCGGGCCACCAGGGTGGCCAGGCTGCCGCCCATGCCGATCTCGACGTCGTCGGGATGGGCCCCTACCGCGAGCAGGTCGAGCATGCCTCTCGCTCGAGCACGGCCAGGTAGTCGTGCAGCGGCCGTCCAGGGCCGGAAGAGTGATAGATGCAGGTGACCGGCACCTCCTGCAGGCTCAGACCGGCCTTCCAGGCCTGCACCCACAGCTGCAGCGGCATGGCGTAGCCGGGCTCATCGAGCTGCAATCGCTCCAGAGCCCGGGTTCGGTAGGCCTTCAGGCCGCAGAAGGCGTCGCTGATCCCCCAGCCGGTCAGCTCGTTGAGTCGCTGGCACACCGTCCGATTGACCTGCTGCCGCTCGGGAGGGGGAGGCAGACCGCGCTGCCTCGACTGAGGCAGGAAGCGGCTTCCGGAAACGATGTCGGCCGACCCGGCCAGCAGGCCGGGCAGGTCCTCGGGGTCGTGCTGCAGGTCGGCGTCCATGGTGACCACCCGCTCGAAGCCTCGCTGGCGGGCCCAGGCAAAGCCGGCGATGAGGGCCGCACCGTAACCGCTGTGAGCCAATCGCAACTGGGCAGCCCCGTGCTGAGAAGCCACCTGGGCGGTCGGATCGCTGGAGCCGTCGTCCACCACAAGCACCGGGCCGCTCAGGCGGGGGAGCAGAAGAGCCAGCTCGCGCGCCTGATTGAACGCCGGGATCACGGTGACCAGAAAGCCCATTGTGTTGCCCTTCTTTCCAGTCGCGCAGGTCCCCTTCCCCATCTGTCTAAACCATGCTGCATGGAAAGCATCACCCTGCTCCGTCCGCTCGAAGAATGGGCCAGACGGGCCCCGTCTCGGACGATCCCCCAGCTTTTTCGAGCCACGGTGGCTCGCCACGCCGATCGACCCTACCTGGGACGGCGAGCAGACGGCATCTATCTCTACGAGACCTATCGACAGATCCAGCAGAAGGCGCACGCCTTCGCCACCTCCCTGATCGAGCTGGGGCTGGAGCCGGGGCAGCGGGTGGCCCAGCTGGCCAACAATCGCCCGGAATGGGTCATCACCGACCTGGGCGTCATGCACGCCGGGCTGGTGCACGTGCCCCTTTATCCCACCCTGGCGCCGGAAGCCATCGCTTACATTCTCAACGACTGCCAGGCTCGGGTGCTGGTGGTGGGCACTCTCGAGCAGCTCCAGCGGGTGCTCCAGGTGGCCGACCGGGTCAGTAGCCTGACCTCGATCGTGGTGATGGAGCCGGGTGCCAGCGGGGCCCAGCACGACTTCGAAGCCTTTTTGGGTCTGGCCCAGGGCCGCCACCTTCAGGAGATGGAGCAGCGCCAGGAAGCCCTCAAGGCCACCGACCTGGCCAGCCTGGTCTACACCTCGGGCACCACCGGCGAGCCCAAGGGCGCCATGTTGCGGCACGGAAACCTCATCTCCAACGCCACTGAGGCCGGCACCCTGATCGGGGTCGGGCCCCAGGACGTGGAGCTCTCCTTTCTGCCCCTCAGCCACGTCTTCGAGCGCATGATCTACTACGCCATCACGGCCGCGGGCGGCTCCATCGGCTATGCCGAGAGCATCGAGACGGTGGCCCAGAACGTGGGAGAAGTGCGGCCCACCATCCTGGCCAGCGTGCCGCGCCTCTACGAAAAAATGCACGCCCGTATCCTGGACGGAGTGGAGAAGTCGCATCCCCTCAAGCGCAAGCTCTTTCACTGGGCGATGGGGGTCGGCCGCCGCTGCTTCGAGGCGGCCCAGGCCGGCCAGGTGCCGAAGTCTCTTCTGCTCGAGCGCCGCTTCGCCTACAAGCTGGTCTTCTCGAAGATCCACCAGCGGCTGGGGGGCCGCATCCGCTACCTGGTCAGCGGCAGCGCCCCCCTGCGCGCGGAGGTGGGGGCCTTCTTCCTGCACGCGGGCTTCAAGCTGCTGGAGGGCTATGGCCTGACCGAAACCAGCCCCATCGTGACCGTGAACCCGCCCGACCGCATCCGTCTGGGCACGGTGGGGCGGCCGCTCAACGGGGTGGAGGTCGTCATCGCCAGCGACGGCGAGATCCTGGTGCGGGGACCCAACGTCATGGAAGGCTATTTCGGCAAACCGGAGGCCACCAGCGAGGCCATCGATCCCGAAGGCTGGTTCCACACCGGCGACATCGGCCAGTTCGACGCCGAGGGCTTCCTGCGCATCACCGACCGCAAGAAAGAGCTGCTGGTGCTCTCCAACGGCAAGAAGGTGGCTCCCGCCCCCATCGAGCTGCTGCTGCAGGCCAGCCCGCTGATCGAGCAAGCGGTGGTGCTGGGGGACAATCGCAACTTCGTGTCCGCCCTGGTGGTTCCCGCGCGCGAGGCGGTGGCCGCCCGGCTGGGCGTGAGCGCCGACCTGGAAGCCATGGCCGCGAGCCCTCAGGTCCTCGAGCTCTTGACGGCCGAATCAGAGCGCCTCTGTCGCGACCTGTCCAACTATGAGCGGGTCAAGAAGATCGCCCTCTTGCCACGCGAGCTGACCCAGGAGGCGGGCGATCTTACCCCCACGCTCAAGGTCAAGCGCCGAGTGGTTCTGAAGGCTTTCCAGACGACCATCGAGGGCCTGTACCAGGAGTGACGCTGCAGCAGCGAGTGGAGGTCTGGACCTCGGGCAGCCTGGCTACCCAGCAGGCCCTGTTCTATCGCTGCCTGGCCACCCTCTACAACTCCAGCATCCACATCACCCGGGCCCTGCGCATCATGGCCGAGCAGATGGAGCACCCTCTCTTTCGCTCCTCGCTGAGCGACATCGCCCGCCGGGTAGAAGGCGGAAAGCGCCTGTCCGACGCCATGGCCCAGCACGGGCTGGTCTTTCCCCCTCTGCACAGCCAGCTGGTGGCCCTGGGCGAGCAGACCGGCAGCCTGCACCTGATTTTGGAGAAGCTGGCCCGCCAGGCTGAGAAGTCCACCGAGCTTCGGGCCCGGGTGCGCTCAGCCCTGACCTATCCGCTGGTCATCTTCGTTCTGGCCCTGGCCCTGCTGATCGGGGCCCCGGCGCTGGTCTTCAAGGACCTGCTGCGGCTGCTGCAGGAGATGCAGGTGGAGCTGCCCTGGACCACCCAGCTGATGGTGCTGGGCTCGAAAGTCATGGGCTCGCCCCTGGTGCTGTTACCCGTGGCCGCGCTCGTGGGCGCCCTGGTGGCAGGAGCCCACCTGATCAAGAGCGACCTGGCCCTGCGCCGCAAGGTGGAGAAAGGGGTGCTGGCCGTGCCCATCCTGGGGGACGCCATCCGGGCTGCCATCGTGTGCGACTTCACCCGCAGCCTGGCCACCTGCTACGCCACCGGCATTCCCATCCTGAAGGGCCTGGAGCTGTCGGCCTCGGCGGCCGACCACCAGCTCTTTCAGGACGCTCTGCTCGCCGCCCGCGACCGCATGCGCGACGGAGCGGCTCTGCACGAGGCCCTGCAGGCAAGCGACTTCTTCCCCGGCATGACCTTGCACATGGTGGCCGTAGGCGAGGAGTCGGGCCGGCTCGCGGACATGCTCGAGCGGGTGGCGGCCCTGGCCGAAACCCAGGTCGAGCAGACCCTGGCCATCGCCACGGCCGCCATGCAGCCTTTGATGCTGCTTTTAATCGGCATCGTGGTGGGCTTTGTGGTGATCGCCACCATGTCGCCCATGCTCAAGGTGGTGGAGTCGCTCTAAACGAGCCTGAGCACCCGCGAGGGCAGCTCGCGCCCCAATGCCTGAACCAGAAAGCGCGAGGCCTCGGCCAGCTGGCCCAGATCCACACCGGTGTCGTAGCCGCTGCGCTCGAGCAGGTTGACCAGGTCCTCGGTGGCCAGGTTGCCGGCCGCCCCGGGCGCGTAGGGGCAGCCCCCCAGCCCGCCCGAGCTGGCGTCGAAGCTGCGAACGCCCAGCTCCAGACCGGCCCAGACGTTGGCCAGGGCGGTTCCCCACGTGTCGTGCAGGTGCAGGGCCAGCTTCTCCACCGGGGCCACCTCCAACACCGCCTTCAGGGTGGCCTTGATCTGGGGCGGCACGGCCACGCCGATGGTGTCGCTGATGGCCACCTCGTCCAGGCCCATCTCCAGGAGCTCGGCCGTCAGCGCAGCCACCTTCTCGGGCGCGACGGGCCCCTCGAAGGGGCAGACGAAGCAGGTGGACAGATACCCGCGCAGGCTCATCCCCGCCGCCAGGGCCTGGCGGGCTACCGGGCGGTAGTCGTCCAGGCTCTCAGCGATGCTGCGGTTGAGGTTCTTGCGCGAGAAGCTCTCGGAGGCGGCGGCGAAGAGGGCGATGCGTCTGACGCCGGCCTCCAGGGCCCGCTCCAGGCCCTTCTGGTTGGGCACCAGCACGCTCAGCTCCAGCCCGGGAAGGTCCAGCCCGGCCAGCACCTCGCTCGCGTCGGCCAGTTGCGGCACCCAGCGGGGCGAGACGAAGGAGGTGACCTCGATCCGCTTCAGCCCGGCCGCGGCCAGGCGGCGCACATACTCGATCTTGACCTCGGTGGGGATGACCTCGGGCTCGTTCTGCAGGCCGTCGCGGGGGCCCACCTCGAGCAGGCGGACCTCAGCCAACGCTCTCCACCTCGAGCCGCACCAGCAGCGCCCCCACGGCCACCAGGTCGCCCTGGGCGCAGGCCACCTCGCGCACGGTGCCGGGGCCGGGGGTCTCCACGGTCATCTCCATCTTCATGCTCTCCATCAAGAGCAGGGCCTGGCCGGCCTCCACCCGCTCGCCCACGGCCACCCTGAGTTGCAGCACGGTACCTGGCATGGTGGCGCTGATATGGCCGTCGAAGGTGGTGGGAGCGGCGGCCGAGCGTCCGGCGGCCACCTCGCGGGCCTGGTAGCGGCGGCCCTGTAGCCAGAGCTCGCGCCGCTCGCCGCGCACGGCCAGCACGCGACCGTCGAGCCAGAGGCGCCCGCCCTCGAGCTCGGCCTGGTATTCCACGCCATCCACCAGCACCTTTGTGCCGCTGACCGTCACCTCGGCCACCCGGTCTCCGATGGCGAGCCTCATCCGTTCCTCCAGGGCCCGCTCTCCCAGGGAGAGGCCAGGGCCGCGCTCGGTCGCGAGCCAGCCGCGAGCAGGGCGGCGGCCACGAAGGCCTCGTCTGGGACCGCTCCGCCGGTCACGATCTTGTGGTCTTGCAGAAAGTGGGTGTGGGTGCGCCCGGCCACGAAATCGGGATGGGCCAGCAGATTGCGCAGGAACTCGAGGTTGGTGGTCACGCCCAGCACCACCACCTGCTCCAGCCAGGCCCGCATGCGCTGGATGCTCTCGCGGCGGTCGGCCCCCCAGGCGATCAGCTTGGCCAGCATGGGGTCGTAATGGGTGCTGATGGTGCTGCCCTGGCGCACGCCGGTATCCAGGCGCGTGCCCGGCCAGGCGGGCACCTCGAAGGCCTCCAGGGTGCCGATGGAGGGCAGGAAGCCCCGCTCGGGGTCCTCGGCGTACAGTCGCACCTCCAGGCAGTGGCCGCGCGGGCTCAGCTCTTCCTGGGTGAACGGCAGCCTGCCGCCGGCGGCCACCTCCAGCTGCAGGCGCACCAGGTCCAGGCCCACCAGGGTCTCGGTGACGGGATGCTCGACCTGCAGACGGGCGTTGACCTCCAGGAAGTAGAAGCCGCCCTGCGCGTCCACCAGGAACTCGGCTGTGCCGGCGTTCTGGTAACCCAGGGCCCGGGCGGCCCGGCAGGCGGCCTCGCCCATGGCCCGGCGAAGCTCGGGGGTGAGGGCGGGCGAGGGGCTCTCCTCCACGATCTTCTGGTAGCGGCGCTGGATCGAGCATTCGCGCTCGAAAAGGTGCACCACGTTACCGTGCGAGTCGCCGAAGAGCTGCACCTCGACGTGGCGGGGCCGGTCGAAATACTTCTCCAGGAACACCCGGTCGTCGCCAAAGGCCGAAGCAGCCTCGCGGCGGGCCGCGCCCACCGCCTCCTCGAGCTCGGTCGGGTCGTCCACCCGGCGCATGCCCTTGCCGCCGCCGCCGGCGGCCGCCTTGATCAGGATCGGATAGCCCAGCTCCCGGGCCGCCTGGGAACGAGCCCGGGTCAGGTCGGCCCCGCTCAGCTCGGCGGGCGGCGTCCAGGAGGGCACGACCGGCACGTCGGCGGCGAGCATGGCGGCCTTGGCCTCCATCTTGTCGCCCAGCCCCTGGATCACGTCGGGAGGCGGGCCGATGAACACCAGGCCCTGCTCGCGGCAGGCCCGGGCGAACTCGGGGTTCTCGCTGAGAAAGCCGTAGCCGGGGTGGACGGCCTGGGCCCCGCTCTGGCGGGCGATCTCCAACAACAGGTCCTGGCGCAGGTAGGTCTCGCGGGCGCTCTCGCCCTTGAGGTGGTAGACCTGGTCGGACAGCTCGAGGTGGGGCGCCTCGCGGTCGGGGTCGGAGTAGACCGAGACAACGCCGACGCCCATCTCGCGCAGGGTGCGGGCCACCCGCAGGGCGATCTCGCCCCGGTTGGCTATCAAGACCTTGGTGAACATCACATGCGGAACACGCTCTGGGCCCGGGGCGGGAAGGGCGCGCGCAGCGAGGCCGCGATGCCCAGCGCCAGGGCCCGGCGCGTGTCCACCGGGTCGAGGATGCCGTCGTCCCAGAGGCGAGCGGTCGAGTAATAGGGAGAGCCTTCGTGCTCGTATTTCTCGAGGGTGGGGCGCTTGAACTCCTCGGCCTGCTCAGCCGTCATGGCGGGCTCGCCGCGCGCGGCGAGCTGGTCTTGCTTGACCGTCAGCAGCACCCCGGCGGCCTGCTCGCCCCCCATGACCGAGATGCGGGCGCTGGGCCACATCCAGAGCATCCTGGGTGAGTAGGCCCGGCCACACATGCCGTAGTTGCCGGCCCCGAACGAGCCTCCGATGATCACCGTGAACTTGGGCACGCAGGCGTTGGCCACGGCCGCCACCATCTTGGCGCCGTCCTTGGCGATGCCCCGGTTCTCGTAGTCGCGGCCCACCATGAAACCGGTGATGTTCTGCAGGAAGATCAAAGGAATGCCGCGCTGGCTGCAAAGCTCGATGAAGTG
The DNA here is from genome assembly GCA_045863235.1 of Candidatus Xenobia bacterium. Taxonomy (GTDB): domain Bacteria; phylum Vulcanimicrobiota; class Xenobia; order Xenobiales; family QWHO01; genus QWHO01. Next base: position 27,819 of record BTUM01000068.1, read on the forward strand.
GGTGGCCTTGAGGGCGCTCTCGGAGAAGAGCACCCCGTTGTTGGCCACGATGCCGACCGGATAGCCCCACAGGTGAGCAAAGCCGGTCACCAGGGTGGTGCCGTAGAGGGCTTTGAACTCCTGAAAGCGGCTGTTGTCCACCAGCCGGGCGATGATCTCGCGCACCTCGAAGGGCTTTCGGCGGTCCTGAGGCATGATGCCGTAGAGCTCTTGCGGATCGTAGGCCGGCTCGGCCGGCTCGCGCCGGTCGATGCTCTGGGTGAAGGTGCGATTGAGCATGGAGACGATGCCCCGGGCCATCTCCAGCGCCTCCTGGTCGTTGTGGGCGTAGTGGTCGGTGACGCCGGAGACGCGCGAGTGCACGTCGGCTCCGCCCAGGTCCTCGGCCGAGACGTCCTCGCCCGTGGCCGCCTTGACCAGCGGGGGGCCGCCCAGAAAGATGGTGCCCTGGTTGCGCACGATGACGGTCTCGTCGCTCATGGCCGGCACGTAGGCCCCACCTGCCGTGCACGAGCCCATCACCACGGCGATCTGGGGGATCTTCTGGGCGGACAGGCGAGCCTGGTTGTAAAAGATGCGCCCGAAGTGCTCGCGGTCGGGGAAGACCTCGGCCTGAAGCGGCAGGAAGGCTCCCCCCGAGTCCACCAGGTAGATGCAGGGGAGATGGTTCTCCAGGGCGATCTCCTGAGCGCGCAGGTGCTTCTTGACCGTGATGGGGAAGTAGGTGCCGCCCTTCACGGTGGCGTCGTTGGCCACGATCATGCACTCGGTGCCGCTGACCTTGCCGATGCCGGTCAGAACGCCGGCGGCCGGAGCGGCGCCCTCGTACATTTCCCAGCCGGCAAGTTGGGAGAGCTCGAGGAAGGGGCTGTCGGGGTCGAGCAGGCGGGCGATGCGGTCGCGCACGAACAGCTTGCCGCGCGAGCAGTGCAGCTCCACGGCCCGCTGGCCGCCTCCCAGGCGCACGCGCTCCTGGCGCTCCTTGAGCTCTTGCACGGCCGAGAGCATGAAGTCGCGGTTGGCCCGGAATTCGGCCGAGCCGGGATCGATCTGGGTGGGCAGGATGACCATGAGAGGGCGCTTATACCACGAGAGGCCTGCCAGCCCCTCCATAGAATGCTCCTCTCAACCATCTCGAGGAGGACCATCTTATGCGCGCACTCACCCTCTGCCTTCTGGCCTGCCTGCTGGTGGGCTGCGGCGATCCCGGCCCCCAGGTGCGCGCCTACACGGCCGCCACCGATAAGCCCCTGTCCGAGTATGTGGACCTGATGGGGGAGTACGCTCACCTGAGCAACCAGGTGAAAGAGCGCATGGACAAGGTGGCCATGACCCCGGAGCTGGCCGCCCGCATGGCCGAGGACCTCGAGGTCCCTCTCGACGTCTTGAGCAAGCGTTATGACGGCATCCTGGCCGAGTTGCGCAAGGCCCCTCCCGCGCCCAAGCAGGCTGCCGACTACCAGAAGTCGGTGGAAGACATGTTCTTGATGATGGGCAAGATGCTCGGCAACTACAAGGAGCTGGCCCTGGAGATGAAAAAGGGCCGAAGCGCCGACGTCAACAAGATGGCCAAGCTGAGCCGGGAGATGGAGAGCTACTCGGCGGCCGCCACGCAGGCCAGGCAGGACGCCCAGAAGCAGCGCCAGGAGCTGGACGCGAAGTATCCGGCTCAGTCCCAGGGCGAGTAAAAGAACTCGTGCTGCCAGTCCTTCCAGATGCGCCGATCCCAGGCTTCGAAGCGCTCGTAGCCCCGGCCGTCCACCCACGTGATCTCGACGCGCACCCGTGAGCCCAGGCGGGCATCTCCCCAGTCGACCAGACGGCTGGGGGCGTCCAGGTAGTAGTTCTCGGTCGCGCGTCGGTGGTAATCGCCCACCTCCCAGATCCGCACGCGCCGCACCCAGAATCGGCGGCCCTCCAACTGGAAGGGATAGACGGTCACGAAGAGGCGGGCCTTGCGCTCCGGGGGAGGCTTGATCCAGGTGAGGGTAGTCAAGAGCCGCGCCAGCTTGCCCGGGGTGATCGCGACCTGGCCCGAGCCGGGTCGAAAGCCCTCCTTCTCGACCGTGACCGGGTAGGCTCCGGTGGGCAGGTGAGCCAGGTAGAAGCGGCCGTCCGGGCCGGTCAGGGCCTGTCTGCCGCCCAGCTCCACCCTGGCCCCGGGCAGGGGCTGTCCATCGGGATCCTCGACCTGGCCCATGAGCAGGCCCTCGTTGAGCGGATCGGGTGCGTCCACCCTCAGGCTGACCGGAGCCAGCGGCCGGGTCCCCTGATAGGGAACCAGCTGGCCGGTGGTGGCCCAGTCGGGCAGGCGCACGGTCATTTCTTGCGCCCCCCGGCTCAAGATGTCGACGTCCGGAATAGGCAGGCCCTGAAGGGTGAGGCCATCCACCCGGTCGAGCTCGGAGCCGGTGAGGGTGATCATCTGGCCAGGGCGGGCGGGCTGGTCGCTGACCGAGCTCACCCGGGGGGCCGTCTGACTCCCCTCCCAGCGCAGCTCCAAAGCCTGGTAGCAGTAAACCCAGAGGGCCTGGCCGGGGCGCAGGACGCCGCCCCGAGCGAGATCCACCTCCGAGAGGGCGAAGGCGCCGGTGACCTGGTAGGCCGGCGAGGCCAGCCAGGGGTCCTGAGGATCACCCGCGGCCTGAGCGACCGTGCGCACGGGCCCCGGATCCGCCAGGGTCAGGCTCAGGTGAGCCAGCTCCAGCGGCTCCGGGCTCGGGCAGCCCAGCAGATTCCAACCCTTAAAGAGCGTGCTGCTGCGGGGCGTGGTGGCGCGCTCGCCCCAGTAGACCAGTTGCACGGGCCGCGGACTGTAGGCCCAGTAGCCCAGCGAGGTATCCAGCCCCTCCAACTCGCTCACCGCCACGCAACCCTCGGGGGTCTGGCGATAGAGGCAAAAAGACAGCCCCTGCAGGCCGGCCAGACGGGCCAGCGGAAACGAGAGCGCGGTCCAGCCCGACTCAAGCTGGAGACGAGCGGCCCCGGGTGGAGGATTGCGCGCCGGCAGGGCCAGGGGGGGCGGCGGCGAGAGCGGCGGCTGCGGCACCGGAGGCGCAACCGCAGCCGTGGCCAGCGCCCACAGGCCCAGCAGGAGGAGAAGGGCTCGACGGATCACAACAGGTGTTTCCCCCTCGGCCGCTTGCGACCCTGGAACGGGAAAAATGGTCGGCCAGCGGTTTCTATGCTACCTTCCGTAACGGAGGGCATGTCATACTGCGGTATGGTTACGAAGTTCGCCCGATGGGATAGACTGCTAGGGGAGTGCAAGAGATGAGACACAGAAACAAACAACACAGAGGGTTCTCCCTCATCGAGATCCTGATCGCCATCGTGGTGCTGGCTATCGGGATCATGGGGGTTCTGGGAGCGCTCTCGTACGGCCTACAGGCCAGCGAGAACAGCAGCCGGATGACCAAAGCGACCAATTTCAGCCGGAGATTGCTCGAGCAGATCATCATCAACGGCGCCTGGGATGCCCCCGGGGTCTTGCGGGGCAGCGAGCCCAGGTTCGATGCAAACGACCCCAGCACCTGGACCCCGGTGGACGCCAGCCCCTACAACGCGCTCTTCAACGACGCGGGGGACCGGGCGATGTTCTACCGCCAGATCCAGTACATCGCGCCGGGCGCGGCCGACCCCGATGGCGAGGCCGTCCAGGATAAAGTCGTGGCCGGCTCGACCTGGGAAGACTTCCGCCTGGCCCGGGTCAAGGTGACCATCACCTTCTTCGACAAGGCTTCCGGCAACCCCAAATCCTACTCTACCTGGGCCTACTGCTCGCGATGAGAAGAAAGAGAACGAACGGCTTCACCCTTCCCGAGATCCTGGTCAGCATGGCCATCCTGGCCGTGCTGTCGGTGGCTCTCATCGTCATCTACCGCTCCGGCCTCACCGAAGCCGAGCACGCCACCGGTCGGATGGCCCTGCAGCAGCAGGCCCGCTTGCTGATGGACAAGATGGTGCCGCTGATCACCACCGCGGCCCGGGTATCCCAGGATGACGCCACCGACCCGCTGTTCTTCCCGCCGGCCGATCAGGCCGGCTACAATCGAATCGACTGGCGCAGCTCGGTGGACCTGTTCAACCAGCTGGCCGTCACCGGGGTTGTCGGAGACTTCCGGCGGGTCGTGCAGTATGCCTATCGCATCAGCTGGGACGGAGACTTCTCCGTGCGCCTGCAAGAGCTCGACATCAACAGCTTGAACCCCACTAACACCGACCCTCGCGTGCTCGCCCAGCACATCGACCAGATGACCTTCACCCGCATCCAGCAGTCCACCGTGATCGTAAACATCCGCACCTCCAACCGCGTGGGCGGCGACGTGCACACCGGCGACCTGATGCGCCGCTACGACCTCAGCGCCGACGCCGACAACGTGAACGGGGGAGACCGTCGGGTGTACGCGCTGGAATCGGCCCTGATCCTGCCGGTTTTCACGGGGATTGATCGTTAAGTCTTGGTAATGCCCTCAGGAACGAACGGAGGTGGTCCCATGAAAAGACCCAGGGGAGCTCATAGAAGGGAACAGCGAGGAAGCGCGCTTTTACTGGCGATCTTCTTCCTGATGCTGCTGTTTTTGCTAGCATTGGCGCTGTTTCGGGTAGTTCCATCCGAAATGCACTCGGCCGGGCGGTCGCGTCAGGACCTGCAGGCTCATTACGCTTGCAGTCTGGGCACCAAGCACGCGGTCAAGTGGCTGTCGGCCGTGGTCGACACCAGCGCGCCGAACCCCCCGGACGTCCCGGGCAGCATCGGAAACGGCGCCCAGACCCAGAACGAGCCGTTTCGCATGGATAAGGCCGCGGCCGACCGCCAGGCCTACTGGAACCCCGGTGGCGACAGCGATAGCGAGACCTACACCACCGACGGCAACCTGGCCCGCTTCAACGGGTCGACCGGGGCCGACTTCGACGGTGTCAGCTTCGGCGCCAAGCCCTATCTGGTCGTTCGTGACGATCTGCAGGTCGGCAACTGGGCCGTACGCACCTGGATCTTCCCGGACCGCCAGACCTACCCGATCCCCGAGCGCTTCCCCGGGTTGCTGGTCAACGCCGGGCAGCCCAACGGTGACTCCACCGTCTCGTTGGCCCTGCGTTACTACACCATCGTGTCCGAGGCCTATCCCTTCGGCGACCCGGACAATTCCCAGCCGCGCATGCGCTCGAAGGTCACCATCGGCCAGCAGAGCTTCGCTCTTTATGCTCGCTTCGTGGACACCTGGCCGGGCACGACCCCTTACACCGCCACCCTCGGCCAGAAGAGCGTGGACGGGCCCTTCCACACCAACTCCTACTTCCGTATCCGCCCCGCCAACAACCAGTACTTCAACCCCGGCGCCGCTTGGAACGGCGTGTCCTCGTTCGTCAAGATGACCTACGCGGGCGCCCCCCAGCAGGGCCAGGCCGACATCGACTGGCCCAACTTCAGCGGCCGCGACGGGGTTGCCTACAAGGGCGGCAACTTCCAGAGCTACGCCAACGACTTCCTCCCCTGGGACTCTGGCGGCGCCGACAAGACGAACGCCTACGAGAAGCTGACCGGGGGCCGGGCCAACCTGCAGGGCATCTCGGCCATCAATCTGCCCACCACCACCTCCGACCTGCAACTCGCGGCCTGGGGCTTCGATACCCCCAACCCGGTGGCCGGGGCCGAGGGTGGTACCACCGGCATCTTCATCAAGAACAACGGATCCAGCGCCCAGGGCGGAGTCTACGTCAAGGGTGAGACCCGCGAAGCCGTGCTGGGAGTCGCCAACAACACCGGCGTAGTCAACTTCTCCGACACCGCGGTCACCCAGACCGGAAACCCGGCCCTGATGATGCAGCAGGACCAGAGGATTACCGCGACGCTGAACCCGCCCAACTACTCGGTGACCAACTCCAATTCAGTGGTCAGCGTATCGACCGGACAGACGGTCTACCCGACCAACACCATCACCACCACTACCCCCACCGCTTCCTTCTGGCAGACGGGCACGAACAACGTGGCCACCGCCTGGTCGCAGTCGGTCAGGTCCTCGACCCAGATCCTTTATTCAGTCTCGACCCAGTACAACTACTCGACCCAGGTCGTGGCCGGCGGCGGCGGGTTCGGCGAGGACGTCACCCAGACGTTCACCCAGACCACCTACCACTCCACCTCCACCGGTCAGAACGTGATCAACACGACCACGAACGTGCCCACGGGCTGGAGCCAGTCGGTCTACTCCAACTTCGTGACCGCTTACTCGAGCAACTACAGCACCCAGTACACCACCCAGGCGCTCTATTCGACGAGCACGACGGTGACGCCGATCACCAACACCATCACCTCCAGCCGTTACTACCCGACCGACCGGGTGATCGAAGTGAACACCACCCCGATGAACCTGCCGGTGACGTTCAGCGGCAAGGTGCTGGCTCAGAACGGCGTGCCTATCAGCGCCCCTCTCAACGTGGGAACGGGCAGCGTGGTGGTCATCAAGGACAGTCGCACCAACGGCCAGCAAGCCGAGGTTCAGATCCTGGCAGGCACGCTCAATGGCGTGGTTTACTCCGAGGACAACATCCATAACCTGCACGGGGTGAACAAAGGAAAGCGCACCATCGCCACCCCGCTGGGCGACCCGGGCTTGAGCACCGGCAAGAACATCTCCATCGGCGTGCCGGTCGCGGAACGGGAAAATGGCATCAACTATGGCTCTTTCAAGTATCCCAACGACGCCAGTTCGAGTTCCAGCACCAACCGGCGACGAACCATCAACAGCACCAACGGCAGCAGCTCCGACGACGACCGGGCCGACCTGCTGCAGTGGGGCACCACCCCGGGCACCGAGCCCACCTCGGGCGGCAACGCTCTGGGCCTGGTCTCCCAGCGGGTGGGCCTCAATATCCACCGCGAAGACCTCAACAACGTCTACCGCAATAACCCGAACGTCAACTACAGCTCGGCCGGTCGCCCGCCGCTGCGCATCTACGCAGTGATCCTGGCGGGCCGCGGCGGGGCCGACGACGACTCGGGCAATGCCAACAACCAGAAGGGCGGGTTCCGCATCTTCAACCTGAACAACACCACCGACATGCAGAACCTGCGAGACGGCAAGGACACCGTGTCGGGGAGCCAGTACGGCTACTTCAAGCTCTTCGGCGGTCTGATCGAGCGGCGCGGCGCGGCCAACTGGCAGGTGCCGGGCGGCTCGAGCAACCCGCAGGGCTGGGACGTGCAGATGGCTTACGACGAGTGGGCCTCCAAGGTGCCCCCTCCGTTCTTCCCGACCACCTCCAACTTCTCGGCCCAGCTCTACATGGAAGAGTACCCGTCGGCGACCTACCAGACCAACGGCCAGTAGCCCACCCGGGCTGCAGGCGAGAAGCCCCGCTCCGGCGGGGCTTTTTTCTTTGCCGGAAGGAAGCCGGGCCGGCCGGACCCAATGCATTAAGGTGCGCTCTGATCGCTACTGGGTCCGACTGGGTTTCTTGACCTTCCTGATCCACTTCGTCATCTTCGTTCCCAGCGTGGCCCCCTCGATTCCCGGCGGGCACGACAGCGGCGAGATGATGTCCAACTGCATCGTGCTGGGCATCGGGCATCCCCCTGGCTATCCCCTCTACACGATGCTGGGCCACCTGTGGAGCTATCTGCCCATCGGCGAGGTGGGCTACCGCATCAACCTGTACTCGGCTTTTTCGCTATCTCTGGCGGTGGGCTGCCTGAGCGTGGCCTTCGGCCGGGCCGCCCGGGCCCCCGCCGCCGGGGTGACGGCGGCCCTGTTGTTCGGCTTCTCCTACACCCCCTGGCGCCAGGGGGTGGGGGCCGAGGTCTTCGCCCTGCACATCTTCTTCGTCAGCGCCCTGCTGCTCGGCTGCATCCTGTGGCGGGACGCCAGCGACGCCGGGCGCAAAAAGGTCATCTACTTCGGCTTTGCCGTCTTCGGGCTGGCGGCGGCCCACCATCACACCATCATCTTCATGGTGCCGGGCTGCTTCATCTGGTTCATCCTGGCCCGCCAGGGCCGGGCCTGGGGCCTGACCTGGACGGCGCTGGCCCTGACCCTGGTCCTGGGACTGGCCCCTTACAGCTACCTCTACTTCCGGGCCAAACAAAATGGCCCCCTCAACTGGGGCAATCCAAGCACCTACAAGCTCTTCATGGACCACGTGCTGCGTAAAGGCTACGGAACCGGCCGCCTGAACCCGGCCTCGGGCACCGTCAAGCGCGGGGGGGGGGCCCAGGCCATCGGCTTTTTCGCCTCGCTGGTGCGCAACCAGTTCCCCTTCCCTCTCATCTTGATCGCCGTGGGCGGGGTCCTCCTCGCGCTCCGTCAGCCCCCCCTGCTGTGGCTCTACGGCTGGACCTTTTTCATCAACGGGCCGGGTTTCGCGCTCTACTCCGATCAGCCCCCGGTCGAGTTCTTCATGGACATGGTGGAGCGTTTCTACTGCATCTCCTACATGGGGGTGGCCGGCTTCATCAGCCTGGGCCTGGCCTGGCTCGAGGCCGAGTGGCGGGCGGGCAAGTGGGCTCGCTTCGTCTGGCTGATGCCCTTGCTGGCCCTCTACTCCATCTTGATGAACTGGAACGCCTGCTCGCAGCGCGGCCAGTACCAGCCCTACGACCACATGGCCGCCATCTGCCGCTACCTGCCGCCCAACGCCGTGGTGCTGCTCGACGGCGATCTCCCCGCCGGCGAATGGGACTACCTGCACGTGGTCCAGGGCCAGCGTCCGGACGTGCTCGGGGTGTTTCCGGGCCTGATGGGGGCGCCCTGGTATCGCGAGATGTGGATGCGCGACGGACTGGGCGAAGCCACCGAGAAACGCTACCAGGAAGCCCTCAAGACCGCCAAGAAGCCGTCCGAGCTCAAGCACACCCAGTTCCTGCTCGACGAATGCCGCGCGCGCAACATTCCCGTCTACACCACCTCGAAGTTCGGCGAGGCCCCGGAGGGGCACTACCTGCTCGAGGGCCTGGTGTTCCGCTACCTGAACAAGGACGAGACGCCCCCCACCGCCGACGAGCGTGCCGAAAAGGCCCGCGAGGTGCTCGCGTTCCTCGATTCGTGCCAGCGGCGCGGCAACTATCGCATGGACATCCGGCTCCAGCCCTTCTGGCTTCGCTACGTGATCGGCAACTGGGTGCGCGCCTACCGGGGGGTGGCCAGCGACCTCTATCCCAAGTATCCCGAGCTGGCCGAGCAGGCCCTGCGCACGGCCATGGAGATGGATCCCTATAGCGGCAAGGATCTCGTCAACCTGGCCCTGCTGCGCATGGACGAGCAAAAGTGGGCCGAGGCCGAGAAGCTCCTCGACGAGGCTCTCTTGCTCGAGCCCGAGATGCCCCTGGCCCTGGCCGCCAAGGTGGACCTGTATCGCAGCCAGGGCAAGCTGGAGGAGGCGGCCAGTTGGAACGAGCGTCTGGAGGAGCGCAAGAAGAGGTTGTAACGCGCGTTCATCAGCCTGGCTGACTTCGACGCCGGGTCAGAGCCAGCCAGCCGGCCAGCAGCAGGGCGCTGCCCACGCTCACGGCGATTGCCTCCCCGAGCCACAACGGCTGGAAGAAGAACCGAACCTGGTGTCTTCCTGGCGGCACCAGGACGGCCCGGTGCAGGCCGGCATTGGCCCGCAGCACCTCGACCGGACTCGAGTCGAGCTCGGCCCGCCAACCCGGAAAATAGGCATCGGACAAAACCAGGATGGCGGGCGTGGCCAGTTCGGGCATCTGGATCTGAATCTGGTTGGGGAGCACGCGCACGGAAGAAGCCGCCCCCATCGGCTCGGCGCTGGCCGGGAAACCAGCCGGAGCCTGAGCCAGGAAGACCGTGCGCGCGAAGACCTGGCCGTCACGGACGATCTGGGCCAGCACATCCTGGTCGGTGGCGACCTGGGCGCCGCCGACCAGGAAAGCGCGCGGCAGAGCTCTGGAATCGGCATAAAAGTGCGCCCCGCGCACCTGCTCCCCGAGATACTGCAATTCGGAGAGCCGGGCTCGCTCGAGGGGCTTGTCCGGGCCCCGAGCGGCCAGGTAACAGGAGGTTCCCTGCAGGCGGAACAGGTTGGAAGGGGCTTCGGAAGCCAGGCGTAGCACCCGCGTGTCTGCGGGATAGTTGTTCTGGACGCTGACAGCACGATCGAAAGACTTGAGGGTGGCCAGATCGTAGCCACCCGAGCAGGCGCGACCGGCCGGCGCCGACCAGTTGGGCGGGATCAAGATCTCGAATGGCATCCAGCGCTGGGCTCCCAGCGTGGCGCTGAAGTAGCGGGCCAGCTCGGGCTCCATGTGGAAGCGGTCTTCGGGGGCCACCTCGAGGTAGGGGTTGGCGGCCACGGTCAGGTCCACCAGTGTCAGCAGCATCAACGGCGCCAGATTGCGAGTTACCGACCGGGCCGACAGCAGCACCACCGCCACAAAGACCAGTGAGGCGGCCAGGCCGGCCCTCAAAGTCGTGGCCACCAGCAGGGCTTCGGGCCGCTCGGGGTAGCGGTGACGGGTGGTCATGTCCATCCACTCCTCGGGGGTGGTCAGGGAGGAAACCAGCCTGTGCCACCACTGCGAGCGGGGGTCAGCATAGAACAGGACGGTGACCAGCAGCAGCAACAACCCGAAGAAGAGCCACAGCCAGCGACGTCGACGCCCCAGAGTGAGGTCGCTCAGAGTGCTCTGGAGCCCGCTGGCGGCAAGCAAACAGAGGAAGATCAGCATGGCCGCCGTGAAGCGCGAGGGAGCCTCGAACCAGGCCACCGCGGGATCCAGCCTGGCATACCAGCTGAGGGGTTGCCCGCCCAGGGCAAGCAAGGCAAACCCGGCAGCCAGCACCGAGGCCAGCAGCCACTGACGGAGCGGCTGCAGCCAGGCCAGACCGATGCTCAGAAGAACGGGCACGCTCAGGTAGGTGCCCGCCTCCCAGCCGATCCAGCGCGTCCAGGACTGGGCGTTGAAGGTGCGCTCGAACAGGTGGGGCACCAGCAAGCTCAGGAGGTGGGCCGGGGTCGTCTGCCAGTCGGACCAGTTGACACGCTGCAGGTTGAACTGCTCCAGAGTGGCCAGTTGGGGGAGCCACTGGAAGGCGGAGAGGGCACCTGCCACGGCCAGGATCAGCAGCCAGCGGGCCAGCAGGTGGAGGGCGTCCCGACCGCGTTGCCCGGCCGCCACCCGGGCCAGCATCCCCCCGGGCGCGCACTCAGGGTCGCGATCGACCTGGAGGCAGGTCCAGGGCCGTCGCCAGCTGAGGGGCAAGACCTGGTAGCGACTGCCCAGAGCCACGGTCAGCACGGTCAGGCCCAGCAGCGCAAGCACCAGTTGGTGCACCATCTGGTATTGACCCAGCAGGGCCACCCAGGCCAGCAGAGCGCCGGTGGCAGCGCTGAAGCCGGCGCCCGACCGCCTGAGAGCCAGCAAGACCGCCAGGACAGCCCAGGGGAAGTAAGCAAAGCAGCCAAAAATGGCCAGATGACCGGCGTAGAGCTGATTGAGGCCAAATCCGCCCAATCCGAAGCCACTGGCCACGACCAGAGCCACGGCCCGACCGTGCCCCAGCCAGCGCAGGAGCACTGCCATCCCCACCACCGCCAGCCAGGCGTGCATGAGAATGTAGATCCAGATCTCTCTGGCCGTCCCGACCAGTGCCCCGATCAGCAAGGGGGGATAGCTCATGGGATGGAACCCGGTCTGCAGGGGCAGGCCGTTGAAAAGGTAGGGGTTCCAGAGCGGCCACACCCCTTGCCGCCACCAGAAGTAACAAAACTCTCGCAGGGGATACTCGAGAACCACCAGGTCGGTGCCGGAGCCGTAGAAGTACTTGCTGGTCAAGAGCAAGGGGTGGAGTACCACCGCCACCACCACGGCGCTGAACAGGGCCAGGGCCAGCCCTTCTCGCCAGGAAAGCTCACCTTGCTCGAGCAGCGCTCGCTCGAGAAGCTCTCGCCGAGAGGCTGTTTCGGCCTTCTTGGATGGGGCAGCCGGACGCTTCTTCAACGCAGGAAGGCTGCTTGCATCACGCAGAGCACGTAGACCGTCCAGACGACGACACCCACGACCTTCCTCAGGAAGGGGGTCTGGATCCACTGCTCCAGCTCACTCAGTCTGGTGATGTAGAGATAGAACGCTGCCAGTCCGTTGAGGAACAAGAACCACAGATACATCTTGGTGAATTCCATGGCCTTGAGCTCGGGCCGGCCGACGATCACCGACTTGTAAAGCGGGATGACAATCAGCGAGACGAGGATCAGGGGGCCGAGCAGGAAGCCGATGAACCACTTGCGGTTGCGATGGATCTGATCGGGTGGCGCCAGCGAGAAGATCTTGGCGACCGCTAAGGGGACCAGCCCGCTGAACAGGATGAAGACCAGACCGTCGAACTGAGCCACTCCGGCCAGCTTGCCGATGAACTCCGGAGTCAGCTTGACGGTGGCCAGATATCCCGGTGTCTTGGACATGGCGTCCGGGCCCAGGGCTGTGCTCATGATGCTCGCGATCAGGCGGTTGCTCTGGGTGTGGACGAGGGTAAAGATGAAGAAATAGACGATCATGGGGATGGCCATGAAGGCCCGGAAGGCGTTATCGGACATCGACAGGGTGCTCGTCGGGGGCAGCATCTGCCAGACCGGAATCTCGCGCGCCTCGTTGGCCGAGCGGATCACCACGTAGACCTTGCGCGAGCTGGGCAGGTCGGCCTCGTCGATCTGGTACTCGATGCGGCAGTGCTTGCCTTTGAAGCGCACCGGTTTGACGGTCACGCAAGGGTGGGTGCCGCGTACGGTAGCCGAGAGCACCCCGCCCCCCACGTTGACCACGTTGATGTAGCCACCGTGGATGATGCGGCCGTCCTCGGACTTGCCGGTGCCGATGAAGGAGACGTCGTGGGCCATGGCCGGCTCCTCGTCATCGGCCGGTGAGGCAAGGCCCGGGCGAGGCCTGGGGGCCTCGCCGGACGGCTGGGGCTTGGCCTCTTCAGCTTTGGGAGCCTTGCCCTGGAGCAGGTCGTCCATCGCCTGATCCAGACGCCGCCCGGGAACGCCGGTTCCGGACTCGGCCGACTCGGCTGGCAGGGGCGAAACCGTCTCGGGACGAGGGGTCGGCGGAACGGCCTCCTCTTCCTCGGGTACGGGGGGATCGGTGCCTTTGTAGTTGGGCAGACAGACCGGGCAGCGGCGGACCACCATGCAGTAGTCGGGCGGCAACAGCTCGAGGAAGTGGTCCTTGTAGTTGACCACGATCTCCATCTTGCCGTCCTCGGAGGGTGGCTCGGCCAGGGTCTCCACCACGTTGAAGAAGACTTTGGAAGCGGTCAGCCAGTCCTTGAGCACGGGCAGGAAGCGGCTGTTCTCGCGGATAGACCGGACTTTGTCCCAGTTGGCCTGAGTCTGAGCACAGAACTTGCCCAGGGCCTTGAGGCGGTTTTCGACATCCAGAGTGATGGTTCGGGTGTGGGCGTCTCCCACTCCGGTGGGGAAGACCTGGCGCAGCAGCACGGCCATCGGGTCGTCCGAGGCCGAGAGAGCCTTGAGGGAGTGGAACAGGATGTGCTCGCAGCGACTGACCGACATCGGCTCTGCGGTCCAGTTGTCGGTGATCTCGGGGCCGGCCTTGCCGAGGTTCCTGGCCGCCATGCCGGCCACGCCGGCGAAGTAGCGCACCAGGTACTCCAGAGCGTCGCGCACACTCAGGCTGGTCTCCTGCGGGTCCTGGTGAGAGACGCCGTAACTGACGCGGTTGAGGATGTGGCCCAGGTGCTCGGGGATGCTCTCGGGAATCTCGATGCCCAGCGCCGACAGGGGCGCGGGCATGGAGACCTTCATTTTCTTGGAGAGGCCCGCGAAGATGCCCGTCTTGCCAGGTGCGGGTCCGGGACCGCCCATCTTGACGATCAGGGTCTGGGGCGGAGCGGCTGCGCCCAGCATCTGGGAAGTGCCAAACTCGTCCGGCGCTCCCCCGAAGAGCAGGTCAGCGAGTTCGGGGGCGGCCTCCTTCTCCTCGGGCACGGGTGCCGGGGCCGCCTTGGCCGAGCGCAGCTTGGGCAGGCATACGGGGCACTCGCGGATCTGGATGACGAAATCGGGGTCGCACAGCTCGAGGAAGGACTCGCCATACTGTACCACGATCTCAAGGTGCCCCTCGGGGGAGGGAGGCTCGGCGAAGTGCTCGCAACCCTCGAAGTACTCCTCCGACTTCTTGAGCCAGTCGCGCAGCTCCGGCAGATAGGTGTTGATCGCTTCGGCCGCGTTGCTGCCTTCGAGGGGCTTTTCGCACCAGCCGACGAGCTCGGCGCCCCGCTTCTGGATGCGGTCGTAGAAGCCCCCCTTGAAGGCGGCCACAAGGGCGGCGTTGATGGCCTCGGAGGAGTTGATGCGGCCCAGAGCCATGACCAGGAGCTCGCGGCAGGCTCCCAGGCTGGCCCAGTTGCGCATCAACTGGCGGGCGTTCTCGGGAAGCTTGCGCTCGGCGCTCCTCCAACTCATCGATACCACGCCAGCATAGTAGCGGAGCATGAAGTCCCAGGCCGCCTGCACCTCGGCGGCGGCCTTGGAGGCGTCGATGCTCTTGAGGTCGGCGTTCAAAGCCTCGAGAATGTGGCGCAGGTGGTCGGGAGCACCCTGCGGGATGACCACTGGCGCCTGGGAGGAGAGCGAGACTGCGGCTGGGGCTGGAGCCGGGGGAGGCGCGGCCTCCTCGACCATTTCATCGGGAGCCCCGAGCAGCAGATCCTCCTCGGAAAGCTCAACCTCCTCGAGAACGACGTCGCCCTCTTCCGGGGCGCCCATGAGCAGTTCTTCTTCTCCGACAGGCTCGTACGCCTCATCCAGAACGCCAACCGGCTCGGGTGACGCGGCCGGCTCGAGCTCAGGCAGGGCCACCTGGTCAGCGATGGCCGGGGCGACCTCGGGCTCGGGCGCAAGCTTACCCGGCTGGGGGAGTGGGGGCTCGGGCTCGGCCTTCTCGGGCTTCTGAGGCTCAGACTGGACAGCCTCGTACCTGCCGGACGAACTTGGCGGCTTCACAGGCGCCTTGACCACCACTTTGGGCTGCTCGGGCTCTGCCGCCTCGCCAGATTCTGCCGGTCCAGAGTCGACCTTGGCGAACTTCCCGGAAGAGCTCGGAGGCTTGACCGGCGCTTTGACGCCGCCGGATTTCGCCTCGAGCTTCTCAGGCTCAGATTCGCTGATCTTGGCGAACTTTCCGGATGAGCTGGGAGGCTTGACCGGAGCTTTGACGGCCCCGGAGCTGGCCTCTGTCTTCGCGGGCTTCTCAGGCTCCGGCGGGACCGCGGCCTCGGGGGCGCCGCTCGCCACCGGCTCGTCCCTCTCGGGTTCGGTCTTCTCCTGGGCCGGCCCAGGCTCAGCCTTGCTCTCGGCCTTCTCTTCGGCCTGGGACGTGGCCTCGGCCTTCGCTTCGGCCTCCTCGGGCTCAACCTGAGCCTCGGGCTGGTCGGGCACCGCCGCCTCGGCGGCCTTTTCTGGCTCCGCCGACACCGGCTCCGGCTCGGTCTTCTCTTCGGCCTTCCCGGGCTCGGTCGCCACCGGCTCCGCCTTCTCGGCCTTCTCTTCGGCCGTCTCGGGCTCGGTCGCTACCGGCTCCGCCCTCTCGGCCTTCTCTTCGGCTTTCTCGGGCTCGGTCGCTACCGGCTCCGCCCTCTCGGCCTTCTCTTCGGCCTTCTCGGGCTCGGTCGCTACCGGCTCCGCTTTCTC
>BTUM01000069.1:0-42147 GCA_045863235.1 Candidatus Xenobia bacterium
TGGCCGCTACCCAGGAGTCCCTGGCCGCTACCCAGGAGTCCCTGGCCGCTACCCAGGAGTCCCTGGCCGGAACGCAAGGGGCACAGGTCTCCATGCAGGCGTCGATCAACAGGCTCGAAGAGGCACAGGCCTCTACCAGCCAGGCCGTGCTCCGGCTGCGGGCCGACCTCGACCAGGCGCAGGCCAGCGACGAGGCCCAGGAGAGCAATCTGGGCAAGGTCGTCCGGGCACTCAACACCTTCGTGGATGGCTATGACGTGCGCCTGTCCAATGTCGAGCAGCGCCTCGAGCGATTGGAGAAGACCGCCTGAGGCGTTAAACGCTTCAGGCGCTGGCGCGGCGCGAGGGCCCGGGCCGGAAGGGCGCGAACCTCAGGGGGTGGATCCGCTGCGCCCGACCTCCTCAACCGGCCCCTTCCCGCGCTCGGGTCCGCCCGCCCGAGTGGCCGAGGAGGGGCCGTGCGATGGCTTCGCCCCCGGCCTGGTGCGCCCGGGGCGCCCGGAGGAGGAGCCGAAGACCAGGGTCGAGCTCATCCACCCTCTCACGGCCGAGGAATTCCTCTCTGACCTCCAGTCCGCGCTGCGGCTGCTGCCGCGCCGGCTTGTGGCCAGCATCGCCGAGCAGGGCTACCGGCTGCACGTAGTGGACAGCCAGGGGGTCTATCCCCTGACCCTGGAGGTGGAGGAGGTCCACGACCCGCCCCTGGAGGACCTCCAGGCGGAAGCCTCCAGCCTGGCCGAGCTGGCTGGCCAGCGAGGACTTGCGCCTGACGCGGAATGGTTGGGCCGCGTGCTGCCGGCCAACCCCGAGCTGAACGTGCTGCGCGACCACCCGGCCGAAACCCCGCTGACCCCGGGTCAGAGCCTGCAGGTCCCGGCCTGCTACGGTTGGCAGGGCCGCCGAGTCAGCCCGGCCGCCTGGAGCTTTCTGACCGCACCCCGGCTCACCAACCTGGCCGGAATGGTGATCAACGGCGAGCTTGCCGGCCTGAAGGGCACGCAACTGGCCATCGTCCTTTGGGACAAGGTCTTCCGCCGGGGAGACGGTCTGGCGGATTGGTACGTGCTCCACGAGCTGGGCCACACTACCGACTTCAGCTTCGCCTTCCGGCAACCCCAGTCATGGCGAGAATGGCGGGGGCGCCTGGAGGCGGCCTTCGGTCAGGCCAGCTTTCTGACGCGCTACGCCAGCGAGAGCCCCGTGGAATATTTTGCCGAGGGGTTCGCCGCCTGGGCTACCCCGGCCGGCCATCGCCGCGCCCCCAGGCCCGGGGTCGAGCCCGAGCCCCTGGCCCGACAGCGCTATGAGGTCGACCGGGCCGTGCTGCAAGAGCGCGACTCGGAGCTCTACTCGCTGGTCGAGGAGGCGGTGCGGCAGACGGGCACCTCGAAATACTCCTGATAGTCGATTCCGTCCGTGGCGGCACCCACGTGCACGCGCCAGGTCACGTACCGGCCGTCCGATTCGGGGCCCTGCTCGGGGATGTCGAACACGAAGCTGAGCAGGGTGCGATCCGCCTCGACGCGCGGGTGAGCGGTGGTATCCTCGGCCAGCAAGAGCAGCTTGCCATGGTCGACGCATTGCAGGGCCAGGCGCGCCGCCGCCATGCCAGGCACGGCCCGGGGCACCACGATGGTGCCGCCTCCTCGCTGGCCGGGAATCCAGGGCACCCGGTCGAGCACCAGCTCGGAGACTCCGAAACGGCGCCGCTGGAGAAAGCGCGAGAAGACCGCCAGCAACCAGGGCATGGGAACCGCCAGGGCCACCAGCACCAGCGCGACCCAGAAAGGCCAGCGCTCGATCACGGCATTGACGGCGAAGCCAAGCAACAACCCCGGGATCAGCACCTGACCTGTCTGCACCCGGTCAGGCACGGGCGGAGGCTCCGTGCTCGGAACGCGCAGGCTGGCCCAGCGCTCGAGATTCACCGGGGTTGAAACACCGCCTGAAAGCGCGGCTGCTGGTGGCGCTCGAGGGTATAGGTCAAGCGCTGGCCGTCCGGGCTGAACTCCAGGCACCACGCGTTGCTGCTGGCCTCGGGCAGCATGGCCGCGGTTTCTCTATCAGCCGGGAAGATCTGAACCAGGCCCAGGCCCCCGGGCAGGGCCAGCCCCCCGTACATCGTGACCGGGTCGGGGCTGCCATCGGCCAGACGGTGGTCGTGCTTGAGCAACAATCCGTCCACCGTCTGACGCAGGATCCAGGTGCGCGAGGCATCCTCACCCACCTGGAAGGGGATGCGGATCTCCTCGGCGGAGACGACCTGGACCCTTAGCAGCATGGGCTTTCCGGCCATTTCGTGATCGGGGCGGTCAGTGGGGTAGACCATGCGCCCCTCGAAGGTGCGCCCGTCCAGCGCCCGCCAGCGCTCAAAGAAGGCCAGCGAAGCCGGATCGGTCTCGGCCAGCGAGGGGGCGAGCAGCAGCAGGCAGAGGAGCAGAGCGCGCATCAGTCGCGCTTGTGCTTGCCCGCTTTGAGGCATTCCTTGGCGCGGATCAATGTGCCGTCGTCCTCTTTCTCGATCACGATCGTGATGGACTCGCCCTTCTCGGCTCCCGGAAAGCCGCTCCAGGTGAAGAGGGTCTGGCCCAGATCAGTATCCTCCTCCATCTTTGCCTGGGAGAAATTGGTCTTGTACCAATCGCGCACCTTGTCGGGCGGGTCGGCGGTCTTGAAGTCGAAGTACTTGGAGTAGAAGGCACCGTCGTCGCCGGCAAGATCGGCTCCGGCCAGGGACTGCCCCGGATCGGGCGCAGCTTTGGGGTAGATGGGGATCTTGTCCGGGTGGATGGCCCCTTCGGCTTTGGGTGGGGCGCTCGAGCAGGCGCAGAGAAACAGGGCAATGAGAAAGACGAACAGATGATGACGCATGAGCCCGAGTTTCGAGGCCGTCCGGGCAACTTTCCTCCGACCGACCGGTTCCATCCGGGCATGAAGAAAGCCCGGCTCCTCCTCGCCACCCTCATCCTCGCGGTGACCGCCGCCGTCTTCGCCCAGCGCGACGACCCTCTGCTCGAGGGCAAGCTCAGCGTGGACGGACGCGAGCGCACCTACCGCCTGGCTCTACCCGACAAGCTGGATGGTCCCACCCCCCTGGTGCTGATCTTCCACGGGGGCGGAGGAAACTCTCGCCAGATGGCCCGCCACACCGGCTTTGCCAGGCTGGCTCGCCAGGAAGGGTTCATCGCCGTCTTCCCGGACGGATACAAGAACAACTGGAACGACGGTCGGACCGATTTCAAAGCTCCCGCGTTCAAGGAGCAGGTGGACGACCTGGCCTTCATCCGCCAGCTGCTCGACGAACTGAGCAAGAAGTATCCGGTCGACCCCGAGCGCATCTTTACCACCGGCATCTCCAACGGCGGGATCTTCTCCCACTACCTGGCGGCCCGCATGGCCGAACGAATTCGGGCCGCGGCCCCGGTGGTGGGCGGCATCGCCGAGCCGGTGGCTGCCTCGTTCGCCCCCTCGCGGCCGGTCTCGATCCTGATCCTCCAGGGCACCGACGACCCGCTGGTTCCCTACGCCGGGGGCGGGGTGGGATTTCGCGGCGAGCGGGGCCGGATCGTCTCCACCCAGAAGGCTCTGGAGCTCTGGCGCCAGGCCGATGGATGCCAGCCAGAGGCCCGGGTGGACGAGCTCGAGGATCGCGACCCCGAGGATGGCTGCCGCGTGACTCGCTCGGTCTGGGCTGGCAAGAATGGGACCGAGGTGGCCTATTACGAAGTGCGAGGTGGGGGGCACGGCTGGCCCGGCTCCTCGCAGTATCTGCCTCGGCGCACCATCGGCACGGTCTGTCAGGACTTCGACGCCACCCGGGTCATCTGGGACTTCTTCAAGTCACGCTGAGCCTGGCCAGTTCGCCAGCGAGTCTCCTCTTTCCGGGCCAGTGACCAGAGTGCACATCGATTCCGGGCTGGAGGACCCTCCTGACCCGTAAACGAATGCACGCCCGCGCGTCCCATTCCCTGATCGGAGCTTTGTGCCATGCTGAAATTCAAAGTCACTTACGCCACCCTGACGGCCGACAACACCGAGCTGCACGCCCAGCTCGACGAGGCCTTCGCGAAAGTCAAGGCGGAGTTCGGCAAGGAATTTTCCTTGCTCATCAACGGCCAGCAGCGAACCGGCAACCAGACCATCTCCAGCTTCAACCCGGCAGCCAGCGAAGTGCTGATCGGCAAAGTGCACGCCGCCACCGAGGCCGACGTCAAAGAGGCCGTTGCGGCCGCCCGAGCCGCTTACCCCGCCTGGCGCCGGACCCCCTGGCAGGAGCGCTGTCGCCTGCTCGAGCGAGCCGCCGAGATCATCCGCGAGCGCTCCTATGAGCTGACCGCCTGGCTCGTCTACGAGAACGGCAAGAACCGGGTCGAGGCCCTGGGCGAGATCGAGGAAACGGCCGATCTTTACGACTACTATGCCCAGCAGATGCGGGCCAACGACGGGTTCGTGCGCGAGATGAACAAGCTCTCGCCGGCCGACAGCAACACCAGCGTGCTGCGCCCCTACGGCGTGTGGGCCGTGGTGGCTCCCTTCAACTTCCCTTACGCCCTTCTGGGCGCGCCCATGGCGGCCGCCCTGGTGGCGGGCAACACGGTGGTGGGCAAGCCCTCCTCCGAGACCCCCATCTCGGGCGCCCTGATCGCCGAGATCTTCCACCAGGCCGGCTTCCCGGCCGGGGTGGTCAACCTGGTGGCGGGCGGCGGTCGGGTGGTCGGCAAAACCCTGGTCGAGCACCCGGACGTGGACGGCGTGACCTTCACCGGGTCGTATGACGTGGGCTTCAAGCAGCTGTTCAAGAACTTCAGCCAGCGCTATCCCAAGCCGTGCATCGCCGAGATGGGCGGCAAGAACCCGGCCGTGATCACCCAGCACGCCGATCTCGACCGGGCCGTGCAGGGCGTCTTCCGCTCGGCCTTCGGGATGGGCGGCCAGAAGTGCTCGGCCTGCTCGCGCGTCTTCGTGCACGAGGAGGTGGCCGACAAGTTCCTGGCCGGACTCAAGGAGATGGCCGAGAAGGCGGTGATTGGCGATCCAAGCGACAAGAACGTCTTCCTGGGCCCGGTGGGCCTGAAATCAGGCTATGAGGACTACAAGCGCTTCGCCGAGCTGGCCCGCAAGGACGGCAAGGTGGTCAGCGGCGCCGAGGTCTTCAGCGAGGGACCGCTGTCGAAGGGATACTTCGTCAAGCCCACCATCGTGACCGACCTGCCTTCCGACCACGAGCTGGTCAAGACCGAGCTCTTTCTGCCCATCGTGGTGGTGGAGCGGGTCAAGAGCCTGGACGAAGGCCTGCGCAAGGCCAATGACACCGACCTGGGCCTGACCGCCGGGTTCTTCAGCCAGCGTCAAGACGAGGTGGACGAGTTCCTGGACCGCATCGAGGCCGGCGTGGTCTACGTCAATCGCGCCGCCGGAGCCACCACCGGTGCCTGGCCGGGCGTACAGCCGTTCGGAGGCTGGAAGGGGTCGGGTTCCACCGGCAAGAATATCGGCGGGCTTTACACCGTGCAGTGCTATCTGCGCGAGCAGAGCCGCACCATCACATCCTAGAAAGCTGCACGATGATGTCTGAAGTCATGGATCTGGCCACCCACCCCATCCTGCTGCGCACCGAGCTGCCCGGGCCACTCGCCCGTGCGGCCATCGAGCGCGACAAGCAGCACATGTCGCCCTCACTCATCCACTGCTATCCGCTCTACGTCAAGAAGGCGGCCGGCTGCATGGTGGAAGACCTGGACGGCAACATCCTGCTCGACTGCCAGGCGGGGGTGGCCACCGCCTCCACGGGCCATTGCCATCCGGCCGTGGCGGCCGCCGTCAAGGAGCAGGTGGACACCCTGATCCACATCTGCGGCACCGACTTTTTCTACCCGGGCTATGGCGCGCTCTGCGACCGGCTCGACCGGCTTGCGCCCAGGGTGGACAACGGTTGGCAGGTGTTCTTGTCCAACTCGGGCACCGAATCGGTGGAGGCGGCCATCAAACTGACCCGCTACCACACCGGCCGGCACCACATGATCGCCTTCCGGGGCGGTTTCCACGGACGCTCCATGGGCTCGCTCTCACTCACGGCCAGCAAGACCAAGTATCGCAAGGGGTTCGGGCCGCTCATCCCGGGCATTCACCACGTGGAGTACGGCGACATCGAGGCCATCGAGAAGGGCCTGTTCCGCTCCACCCTGCCGGCCAACGAGGTCGCTGCCATCGTCGTGGAGCCGATCCTGGGCGAGGGCGGCTACATCGTGCCCGACAAGAGCTTCCTGCTCGAGTTGCGCGAGATGTGCGACGAGCACGGCATCATGCTGGTATTCGACGAGGTGCAGGCGGGCATGGGTCGCACCGGCAAGATGTTCGCCTGCGAGCACTTCGGGGTCACGCCCGACGTGATCTTGCTGGCCAAGGGCATCGCCTCGGGCTTCCCGCTGGGAGCCATGATGGCCCGCAAAGAGTTCATGACCTGGCCGGCCGGCTCGCACGGCTCCACCTGCGGCGGCAACCCGGTCTGCATCGCCGCCGCCATGGCGACCCTGGACCTGTTGGAGGGCTCGCTCATCAAGAACGCCGCCGAGGTGGGCGCTTTCTTCAAGAAGGCTCTGCACGACAGGCTGACATCCAACCCCATCGTCAAGGACGTGCGCGGACTGGGCCTGATGCTGGGGGTGGAGTTCGATACCCACGACCACTCCGAGCGGGTCGCCAACCGCTGCTACGAGCGGGGCCTGCTGGTGCTCGAGTGCGGAGCCAGCACCATCCGCATCTCCCCTCCCCTGGTCATCACCCAGGAACAGGCCCGGGTGGCCGCCGACCTCTTCGCCCAGGTGTGCCAGGAGGTGGCCGCCTGAGCGAGCTCGTTACCCGCCAGTCCGAGCGGGTCTTCTTCACCTGGACGGCTCAGAAGAAGGCGGCTCCGCTCGAGGTCATCGGCGGCGAAGGGGCCCGCTTTCAGACCGCCTACGGGGACTGGTGGTGGGATCTGGGCAGCACCACCTGGAACGCCAACCTGGGCCATGGCCACCCGGCCATGCGCGCCGCCCTGACCGAGGCTGCCTCGCGCGGCCTGGTGGCCGGGCCCACGGCCGTTTTCCCGGACAAGGCCCGGGCCGGCGAGTTGCTGGCCGAGATCACCCCGCCCGGCCTCTCCAAGAGCTTTCTCTGCCTCTCGGGAGCCGAGGCCAACGAGAACGCCATCAAGATCGCCCGGCTCGTGACCGGACGCTCGAAGGTGGTCAGCCGCACCCGCAGCTACCACGGCGCCACCCTGGCCGCCCTCTCCATCTCGGGCGACCCGCGCCGCGAGCCCTTCGAGCCGGGCTACCCGGGCGTGGTGCGCATGACCGACCCCTACTGCTACCGCTGCAACTTCGGCCTCAGCCCCGACAGCTGCCAACGCGAGTGTGCTCAAGACCTGGAGCGGGCCCTGCTGGAGGCCGGCCCCGAGACCGTGGCGGCGGTGATCGTGGAGGGCGTGACCGGCGCCAACGGGGTCTTCCCCGCCCCGCCAGGTTACTTCACGCGCCTGCGCGAGCTGTGCGACCGTTACGGGGTGCTCATGGTCGCTGACGAGGTGCTCTCGGGCTTCGGCCGCACCGGCAAGTGGTTCGCGGTCGATCACGAGCCGGTCGTGCCCGATCTGTTGACCTGCGCCAAGGGGCTTACCGGGGGTTACGCGCCCGGAGGCGCAGTGGTGGTGCACGAGCGCATCGCTCGCCACTTCGACGAGGAAACTCTGCTCTGCGGGCTGACGGCTTATGCCCACCCGCTCGTCTGTACCGCCATCCGAGCCGCCATCGAGGCGTACCGGGCCGACAACCTGATCGAGCGAGCCGCGCAGCTCGGTCAATGGTTGGGAGAGCGACTGAGCGTCTTGCGGACGCGCCCCTGCGTCGGCGATGTACGCGGCCTGGGCCTGCTGTGGGCGGTGGAGCTGGTGCGGCCCGGCACCCGCGAGCCGCTGGACGCCACCGGGGTCTACAACGCTTTGAAAAGGCGCCGTGTGTATACTCACCGGCGCGACAACATGATTTACCTGGCGCCTCCGCTGGTGATCGGCCAGGAGCAGCTCGACGAGGTCGTGGGGCTGCTCGAGCAGGCGCTGGACGAAGGGACAGCATGAAAGTCGTCAAGGACGCCCGCCAGGCCCTGCAGGGGCTGGAGTCGGGCATGAGCGTGATGTCCGGGGGCTTCGGCCTGTGCGGCAACCCCGAGCAGTGCATCAAGACCCTGGCCGAGAGCGGGATCAAAGACCTCACCATCATCAGCAACAACTGCGGCAACCAGGGCCGTGGTCTGGCGGCCCTGCTGCAGAATCGCCAGGTCTCCAAAGTAGTCTGCAGCTTCATCGGGGGCAACCCCGATCTGGCCGCCCAGTACCTGGCCGGCGAGGTGCAGGTGGAGCTCAACCCGCAGGGCACCCTGGCCGAGCGCATCCGGGCCGGCGGGGCCGGGCTGGGAGGCTTCTTCACCCCCACCGGGGTGGGCACGGCCGTGGCCGATGGCAAAGAGCTGCGCGAGATCGACGGGCGACTCTACCTGTTCGAAAAGCCCCTCAAGGCCGACTTTGCCCTGGTGCGAGCGGCCGTGGGGGACACGTTCGGCAACCTGCGCTTTTACCGAACCTCGCGCAACTTCAACCCGCTGATGGCCATGGCTGCCCGGGTGACCGTGGCCGAGGTGGACAAGCTCGTGGAGGTGGGCGAACTCGACCCGGACGACATCCACCTGCCGGGACTCTTCGTCGACCGCATCTTTGAAGCGAGCCACGAGAACCCCATCGAGCACCGCACGGTGCGAACCAGGGAGGCCAGATGAGCTGGAGTCGAGAGGAGCAAGCCCGGCGCGCCGGCGCCGAGCTGAAGGATGGGGACATCGTCAATCTGGGTATCGGCCTGCCCACCGAGGTAGCCAACTACGTGCCCGAAGGCATCCAGGTGATGTTCCACTCCGAGAACGGCCTGCTGGGGATGGGCCCGTTCCCCTACGAGGACGAGATCGACCCCCAGGTCATCAACGCCGGCAAGCAGACCGTCACTCTGGCCAGGGGCGCGAGCTTGTTCGATTCGGCTCTTTCCTTTGCCATGATCCGGGGCGGACACGTGGATGTGGCCATCCTGGGCGGGCTGGAGGTGGCCCAGAACGGCGACCTGGCCAACTGGATGATCCCCGGCAAGATGGTCACCGGCATGGGGGGCGCCATGGACCTGGCCGGCGGCGCCAAGAAGACGCTGGTCATGCAGACTCACACCTCCAAGACCGGCGAGAGCAAGCTGATGGATCGGCTCAGCCTGCCGGCCACCGCGCTGGGCTGCGTCAACCGGGTGATCACCGAGTTGGGCGTGTTCGACTGCTGCGGGGACCACTTCTTGTGCCTGGAGCTGGCTCCGGGGGTCAGTCGCGAGGAAGCGGTGGCCAGGACGAAAGGCGAGCTGCGGTTCGCCTGATGCGACTGCTGCGCGGGCTCCTTCTGCTGGCCAGCCTGACGGCTGCCAGCAAGCGAGGGAACCTCGCCGGGTTTCAGGGGTCGCAGAACGGGCAGCTGAGCTCGGAAAAGGGTAGCTCCACCTCCCCCACCGCAGCCTCGGCCACGTAGGTCAGCTCGAAATCGCACTGCTTGCAGGCGAAGACCATGCGCGACTCGCCCTGATGGCGGAACACGCGGGCCGACCAGCGCTCCTGCCATTCGCGCTGCAAACCTGGCGCGATGCGCAGCCTCTCGGGAAGGTCATTCCCTTCAAGCTCGGCTCGGGCCATGGACTGCTCCAGCATCCAGGTGGCCCGGCGAGCGGTGGCCAGCCCCCGGTCGAGATCGCCCAGAGACTTCTGCTCCACGAAGGCGCGCACGGAGGCCATCGCCTGCTCGAGCTCGTCCAGCCCTTCCAGCTCACGTCCGGCGAGCCACTGGCGAACCCCGGCCAGATGGCGCTCGAGGCGAGTAAAGCCATAGGCGAAGTCGACGGCGAAGATTTTCTGGGCCAGCACCTCCTCTACCAGGTTCTCGAGGTGCCGAGCGGGATTGACGGGTTGCTCCACGAGGACTGCTTCGTGTATCTGGGAGGGTTTCCCGGCTGTGAGCCAGAGCACCAGGCATCTGTCATCCAGACCACAGAGCAAGACCTGCCAGGAGAGCTATGCTCTGCGCATCAGAAAGGCAGGCAATCAAGATGCTCAAGAAGTCGTTTCTCCAGATCGTGCTGCTGGGAGCCCTACTCTCCCCGATGGCTCAGGCCAGCCCTACAGGCCCCGTCGACTGTGGTGGAGGCGGAGCACATACGGTCGATGCCCCCCGCATCATCTTCAGCGAGCTCTTGCAAGACAATGAGTCCGACCCGCCCCGATATCGCGATGGCTACTACCAGGATGCCAAGAAGGATCAGAGCACCGTGGTGGTTCGCAAGCCGCGCTGGCGCGTCTACGCTGTGGACCGTGGGGAACCGAAGTCTACGACGGAGCAAATTCAACAGACCATCAAGGACTGGCTGAAGGACAAAGCCCTGTCGGCCCTCCAGAAGGTCGCCGACAGCATCCCACTGACCAGGATCATCAAGAATGCCGACAAGACGGCCGATGCCCTGGCCTCGGGCGACTTCCGCCGGGGAGTCTGGGTTACCTACATCCGCGAGGGCTCCAACGGAGAGGTGCTCGAGAGCAAGGTGGAGCGGCTCAGCGGAGACGACGAACTGCCCTGGCAGATCAAGGGCGGCGACGAGGCCGGCCAGCAGAAGGTCCTCAAGAGCCACCTGACGGCCTTGAACCGAGCCGCGGATGCAGGCAAGTAAGCTCCTGGTCGCCCTGTCCGTGCAAGGATTCCCAACCGGGTCAACGAAATGAGCTCTGTGAAGAGCGATCTCGACATCCTGCTGGAAACCTTGCCGCCCGAGTCGCGCGAGACGGCCCGGGCCCTGTGGGCCGGGATGCCGGCCGACATGCGCCGCGAGTTGACCCTCACGCTGGGGGCGTTCGTGGGGCTCTTGCGCCAGAGGCCTGGCACGGCCGCCGACCTGGTCAAGTTGATCCGTCGGCTGGCCGCGCCGGTCTACGCGCCGGTCACCAAGGTGGCCATTGTGGGGCCGGTCAACGTGGGGAAGTCCACACTGTTCAACGTTCTGGTGAACGACCCCGAGTTGCAGGCCGAGGTTTCGCCGATTCCGGGCACGACCCGGGCGGCGCTCACCTCCGACAAAGGGCTGTTCGCTCTGGTGGACACGCCCGGGGCTGACCGGCCTCAGACCATGGGGCTGGAAGAGCGCGAGCGAGCCTTTAAGGCGGCTGCCGGGGCGGATTTCCTGCTCATCGTGCTCGACGCCACGGTGGGGGTGAATACTTCGGCCCGCATCCTGTTCGGCGAGCTGAAGGCGCTGGGCAAGCCCTATCTGGTCTGCCTGAACAAGATCGACATGGTGACGGGCAAGCTGAAGGCCGAGGTCGTGCGCTCGGCGGCCCAGGTGCTGGACCTGGACCCGGAGTCGGTGGTGCCGGTCTCGGCTCAGGAAGGCAACGGCGTGGAGCGGTTGCTGCTCGAGCTGGCGGCGGCCGAGCCGCGCCTGTTGGGCAAGCTGGGTGAAGTGCTCACCCCCTTGCGGCGAAAGCTTGGCTGGCAGGCGGTGCGCCGGGCGGCGGTGGCCTCAGGGCTGGTGGCCCTCTCGCCCATCCCGATCCTGGACCTGATCCCCCTGACCGCCATTCAGGCCACCATGGTGCTGACGCTGGCCCGCATCTACGGGCGTGAGTTGACCTGGAAACGAGGGCTCGAGATCCTGGCCACCTTCGGAGCCGGCCTGTTGGGCCGCACTCTCTTCCAGCAGCTCTCCAAGTTCGGCGGGGTGCCAGGCTGGGCCCTGTCGGCCTCGGTGGCCAGCTCGGCCACGGTGGCCATCGGCTTTGCGGTGATGCGCTGGTTCGAAACCGGCCAGAAGCCGACCCACAAGGACATGCTGGAGGTGGCCTCCCAGACCCAGAAGGCGCTGACGGCAAAGCTGCGCGGCAAGAAGCCAGGCAAGAAGCAGCTCACCGAGGAGCTCGAGGAGCTCTTACCCGAGGTGACCCGCCAACTCGATCCCGAGGATGCACCCCGGCCCGAGTGAGCCTTCAGATCCTTTTCAGGTCGAAACGGTAATCTTCCGGCAACAACACTCTGAGAGAAACGGAAGAGCCAGTGATGATTCAGACCAACTTCAGCAACTTCATGCCCGGGGGCAGCTACGTGAGCCGCGCCAGCTCGGGCGGCCAGCAGGCCTCCCCGGAAGTCCAGGATGGCGTTGGGACCGCGCGCGAGGATGCCGGGCTGATGCCCAGCCGCCTGCCGGGAGCGGGGACTGGCTCCGAGTCGAAGGGCTCTTCCTTCGGAGCACTCGGTCGCACCGTCGCCCTGTGCGTGGCCCTGTTGGCCGCCGGCGGACTGAGCGGTTGCGCCAGCATGGGCCAGCACGGCCGCGGTCCCAACCAGGAGCCGCCCAGCGCCAGCTACCAGACCGGCCAGGGGATGCGCGACGTCGGTCTTGGTTTCCGCGATCTGGGAAAGGGAATCTACGAGAGCGTGCTCAAGCCCATCGGTCACGCGGCCCGCGATAGCGCCCGCGACTTCAGTCGGGGCATCACGGGCCAGCCGCCCCAGGAGGCTCCCGCCCAGCAGCGGCGCTGACGCTCAGGAACCCGGCTCGGCCAGGTTGCGCTCGATCTCGCGCGCGCCCTGGCCGTAAATCATGGTGAAGTGATCTCCGGCCACGGTGGCCAGCTCCAACTGGGGGATGGCTGAGCGAGTGGCCTGCAACTGCTCCGAGCCTACGATCCCGCGCTCGGCCATAAGCAACCGGACGGGTTGCCGAACGCGAGCCGCCAGTCCCAACCAGTCCTCTCCCTGCACGGCTGCCAGGAGCCGGGCCAGGGTCTCGGGCCGGGTGCGGCAGATCACCTGTCCGCCGGGCAGCTCGCGCACGTCGGCGCGACAGAAAGGTTCAGCTTCGGTCGGCCAGCCCGCCGCCCGGGCCTGCTCAAAGTAGGCCTCGAAGCTGGCGTAGGTGCGGCCCAACCTCTGCAGAGAAGGGCCGATCACCTCCAGCGTGCGGGGATTGGCCACCCCCACGGCGGCATCGAGCAGCATCACGCGGGCGATCCTCTCGGGATGGCGGGCGGCCAGATAGAGGCCGAGCAGCCCTCCGAACGAGTGCCCCACCACCGTGGTGGGCTCCTCGATAAGCTCGAGCACGTCCAGGGCGTGCTCCTCCAGCGAGTAGCCGTCCTCCGGCTGCTCGCTCAGGCCACGCCCCCGCAGGTCCGGCAACCGGGCAGCCGCCGGCAAGGCCAGCGAGTCGAAGGCCCGGGCGTTGGCCGTCAGCCCGTGCAGGACCAGCCAGGCCGGCCCGGGGCCGCTCCGCTCGAGGAAGTGAAGCCGGACATCGCCGCGACGGTAGAAAGGCATCCAGGCCGATTCTCGGGATCGGTTTACACAGCCTTCACATCGGTTACAAAACGTCAACAGCCGGTCAGGCCTGGAAACGGGAACGGGAGGCTACCATCAGGGCATGCAACTCGCCCTGCCCGCCCCCCACGGCCTGGCCGCTTTCTTCGGACCTCGACGCGACCACAAGGTGGAGCGCCAGGTGCATGAGCAAGCCCGCGATCAGTTCGAGCTGAACAAGCCCCGCATGGCCGCAAGCTGGGGAGCAGCCATGGCTGGCTCCTACCTGGCCGGGGCACTGGTCAACGCCGGCTGGCAGGCACTCGGGCTCGCGCCCACGGCCAACCTGGGACCGGTGGGCATGCTGATCGGAGGGGGCATCGGGGCCGCGGCCACCTACTTTCTGACCCGCGAGAAGCTGGGCACGATCAAGGCGCTGGGCGCGGCGGCCCTGGCCGGGGCGGCCTCAGCCGCGGCCTGGAGCACCTTCGGGTTGGCCGGGCTGCGCGAGGGATTGGGAATGGCGCTGGGCGGAGGGCTGGGGGTGGCCATCGGGCTCAAGTCGGTGCCCGAGCAGAACCGCTCGCTGCTGGGCACGGTGGCGGCCGGGGTGCTGGGGCTGGGATTCTGCCACTCGGCGGGCATCGTGGGGGCGGCCACCGGATTCTCGGTGCCCGCCCTGGCCATCGGCCTGACCGGCACCTACGCCGCCCTGGGGGCCGGGGCTGGCAACCTGGTGGCACGAGCCAACCAGCGCGCCCTGCGCCGCTTGCTCTCACGCCAGAGCCAGGCGTAGCAGTCGGGCACGGAGCTTGCCGCCAAGAGCTTGTGAAACGTCTTTGCGTGCGCGCTCACTCGTCAGGCACGATCAGGTAGCAGGTGCTGCCCGAGTACAGACCCTGGAAGGCTCCCGAACCGGTGGGTACCTCCACTTTGCGCGACTTCAAGGCCGGCCTGGTGAGCCAGGGCTGCACCGCCGCCAGGATCTCCTCACGCGAGCGCAGCAGCTTGAAACTCGAGGTGTAGGCGGCCTGCTCGCCCCGAGAGGGCGGGTGCTTGAGGCTGAGAACCCGACGCACCGAATGGCCCCGCCAGAAGGCCAGCAAGTCCTCCCCTTCTTGGGGCTGGGAATTGAGCTCGCCCGGCCGGGCCGAGTCCAGCACCAGGATGCCGTAGGTGGTGGTGGGAGGAGGCTGGCCCTTGAGTGCCTTCACCAGCCCCAGCTTGAGGGTGGTCTGGATGTAACCGACGTCGTCACGATTCTCTCGGACCGCTCCCTCCACCCTCATCACCGCTACGGTTGGGCTGGAGACCACCAGCCACTCCAGGCTATCGGCCACCATGATCTCGGCCCGGGCCAGTGTGACCAGCACCAGCACGCCCAGCAATACGCGCCCCCCCACGTTATGCGAACCTCCCAGCCCAATCTGTCGGGCGGCGCGCAGCCGGAAAACCGTGTCAACGGGGTTTCCGGCTCCGCCCCTGGCGCCCATCAAAAGCTCAGCACGTCACGATGGGCGAACGCCGCAGCACCGGCTTGCCGCCCTCGCTCACCACGTTCAGCTGCAGATACTGGCTGGCGAACTTGCCGTGCTTGCAGGTGCGGTCCCCCGGCTCGCACCTGGCGGAAGCGCTGTCCGAGCGAGGGGTCAGGCCCGAGGCCACCAGCATCTCGGCCGACACGGCCGACTTGAGGTGGTTCTTGACCTCCTCGATCTCGCGCTCGGTCACCTTGTCGTGGTTGGAGGCGAACAGCTTGCCCTCGGCGTCGAAGGCCAGCACCAGGCCGCCATTCATGCGGGCCCGAGCGCCTTCCATCACGCCGTAGTCGGGGCCCTCCAGGTCGACGTCCTGGTAGTACTTGTAGAGCACGAAGGTCTCGCCTCGATTGTTGGTGTGGGCCTGGTCGAACTCGAAGGGCAGGTCCTTGCCCAGCTTGAGCTCGTCGCGGTGGTTGTCCAGGAACTCCAGGGCCGCTTCCTCCGACTCGATGGCCGCCCGGTCGAGGGTCAGCTTGGGCAAGGCGGCCTCGTGCTTGTCAAAGGCCTCCAGGTCCGCCTGGCTGATGATCTTGCGACCCACGAAGACGCTCTCGAGCAAGGGACGCAGGGCCCCGTCGAAGTCGACCTGATCGGCTTTGAGCATGGCCAGGGCCACCTCGCGATAGGTCGGCTCGCCCACCGGCGCAAACTCGGTGCCGCGCATCAGCAGCATGCCGGCCATGTCGCGCGCCTCACCCAGGGCGTCGGCAAATGAGCGCGACGTATCCGACGAGGTCACGCTGTAGAGCCCGAACAAGACCTCGTAGAAAGCGCCGGTGAACAGATTGGCGTAGGCGTGCGGCTCCTGGCCCAGGCCGCTGAACGGGTCCTTGGGGTCGATGTAGGGCAGGAAGTGCTGGTCCTTGTACTTGTGCGAATTCAGGGCTTGGCGCAGGCAGTCGGTGTCGATGCCGTCCATCTTGCCGGCCACCGAGCCCAGGTTCTCGGCCACGCCGGAAACCAGGTTGGGGATGGCCAGGTTGCCCTGGGTCTCCTGCTGCAGCGCCTCCACCACCGTGGGGTCATTGAGAGCCACCAGGATGGCCAGCATATCCCCGAACGACTCGTGGAAGCCGCCCGCCGACACGGTCAGCGAGCTCAGGTAGTTGTGGCGAATCCCGTCGAGCACGGCGTGACCGGTCTCGTGGGCCACGATGTCAGCCGAGGTGCCGGTGCGGTGCAGCTCGCTGGTGGAAGGATCGGTGAAGTGGAAGAAGTTGATCGAGCCCGCCTCGGAGTGATAGAAAGCGTTGGCCGTGTTGCCCCCGGCATGGGGGTGGATCAGCATCTGCTGGCGCTCGAGGTCATTGGAGAAGCCCCAGGGGATCTCGCGCCCGAGGTACCCCTCGGCGACCTCCAGAGCCCGGTTGGCGGTGTAAAAGGTATTGGTGGAGTCAAAACGCGGATCGTCCAGGTCGTAGACCATGTTGCCATTCTCGTCAGGGCGGGCCACCGGCATGTTGCGCGGCACGGAGACTTTGAAGCGCTCGTTGGCCGGGCCGCCGCTGGTGGGCTCGAAATCCATGGGAGCCTGGGCCGGAGGCAGCATCCCTTCGTCTTGAGGCAGATAGCTCACCATGCCTTTGGGAGGCTGCTCCTTTGGAGCGGCCTCCGACTTCTTGAAGGTTTCCTTCGGCTCGGCGGCGGCTTCCGCTTTCGGCTGTTTGGCCGAGCGGGCGCGACGAGCGGCCTCGAGGCTCACCTGGCTGACTGCGTTCAAGACTTCCACAATGTTGGCTCCTTGGAGAGGTTCCCCCGGGCTGCATTGTAAGGGCTGAAAATTTGCTGAATGGTTGCGCGGATGTGAACGGATCCCCCGGGGTGTGATCCAGCTCACAGACTTCCCCGCCCCCGACGGCTATAATTGCTTTAGCGCTAAAGCCTCACCCGGCGGCCGCGTGAATCACACCACCCCCGCCCCGGCCGATCCCGCTCACGGCCGGGGCACCCTTTTTTCCTGGAGCCAGGCATGCAAGCGCGCAGCAATCCCAGGAGGCGCGGGACGGTCGTCCGGCAGGGGCCGAATGCCAATCGGCGAAGGCGCGCCGATGCGACGATTCCTGACGATCTGCCTGATCTTGTGCGCCACCCTGGCCGCCCGGGCCCAGAGCCCCGACCCGACCTTCGTGCAACTGGCCGAGCGCTACGTGGAGGAGTGGCTCTCTCTCAGCCCCGAGGCGGCCACCAGCCTGGGCGAGCACCGCTTCGACGGCCGGCTGACCGACTACAGCCCCGCCGGCATCGCCCGCAGCCGCGAGCTGGCCTCCCGCTATCTCGAGCAATTGAAGGGCATCGACCCCGGGCAGCTCTCGATCGAGAACCAGGTGGACTACGAGATCATGAAGACCAGCCTGGAGTATTCCCTCTTCTCGCTGGACAAGCTGCAGGAGCACCTGTGGAACCCCCTGACCTACAACCCCGGGGCGGCGCTCTACGCGCTGATGGCGCGTGACTACGCCCCCCTGCCCGAGCGAGTGGAGTCGCTGGCTCAGCGGCTGGATGCCATCGAGACGCTGCTGCAGCAGGCTCGCCAGAACCTCGAGAACCCTCCCCGCATCCACACCGAGACAGCCATCGCCCAGAACAAAGGGGCGCTCAGCTTCGTCGAGCACGAGATCGACACGTTCCTGAACGGTGACTCGGCCCTCACCGCCCGCCTGGCTCCCCATCGCCAGAAGGCTGCTGCCGCTCTGAAATCTTACGGGGACTGGCTCGAGCAAGACCTGCTGCCCCGCTCCAACCGTGACTTCCGCCTGGGCGACGCGCTCTATCGCCAGAAACTGCGCTTCGCGCTGGAATCGGACCTGAGCAAGGAAGAGATCCTCAAGCGAGCCGAGGCCGAGCTCAAGCTCACCCACCAGGAGATGGCTCGCACCGCCCGACCACTGTACGAGCGTTACTTCCCCGGCAAGCCGGTGCCGGCCGACCGGGTCCTGATCAAGGCCGTGCTCGACCGCCTGGCCCAGGATCGTCCCGACAACGACACCATCGTAGCCCAGGCCACCCGTGACCTGGAGGAGACCACCAGCTTCGTGCGAGAGCACCAGCTGGTCAGCGTGCCCGATGACCCGCTCCAGGTGATGGTCATGCCCGAGTTTGCCCGCGGTGTTGCGGTCGCTTACTGCGACTCCTCGGGCCCACTGGAGAAAAAGCCCTCCACCTTCTACGCCATCTCGCCCACCCCGACGGACTGGAAGAAGGAGCGGGTGGAGTCGTTCTTCCGCGAGTACAACGATTCCATGCTGAAAAACCTGACCGTGCATGAGGCCATGCCCGGACACTACCTGCAGATCGCCCATGCCAACCGCTTTCAGGCGCCCACCCGGGTCAGGGTGATCACCATGAGCGGCACTTTCGTGGAGGGCTGGGCCACCTACGCCGAGCAGGTGATGGTGCAGGCCGGCTACGGCGGGCCCGAAGTCAAGATGCAGCAGCTCAAGATGCGCCTGCGGCTGATCATCAACAGCATCCTGGATCAGAAGGTGCACACCGCCTCGATGACCGAGGCCGAGGCCCTCAAGCTGATGATGGAGGATGGCTTCCAGGAAGAGGGGGAGGCGGCCGGAAAGTGGCGGCGCGCATGCCTGTCTTCCACCCAGCTGTCGACCTATTTCGTGGGCAACCTCGAGCTCAACGACATCGCCCGCGCCTACCAGGCGCGCAATCCGGGCAAAGTCGACCTCAAGGCCATGCACGACCGGATGCTGAGCTTCGGCTCGCCTGCTCCCAAGTTCGTGAAGAGGCTGATGGGACTTTAGCCAGAACTTGTCCAGCATGCGTGTGATTGTGTGTCTGTTGCTGCTGGTCGGCCTGGCCCGGGCCGAGGTGATCGAGGTGGCGCCCGATCTGAAGGTCTCCAGCATCACCTTCGGGCTGTTTCAACAACAGCCCAACGGCAGCCTGACGTTCGTGTCCAGTCGCGAGGTGCCGTTGCGGCCAGGCCAGTACTTCGGCTGGTGCATGAACGTCGCCACCGATCGCCCGATGGTACGCTGGCGTGAAGAGCTCGAGCTTCCTCAGCCCCCCGAGAAGTGGGGCACCGACACGAGCGTGCAGGGCGACCGGCGGGTGGGCATCACCGAGCGCGAGGAGGACGTGTTCAACGGTTTGGTGGTGCATATCTGGAAAGTGGCCGCCGGAGATCCCCCCGGCGATTACAGGCTGAAGTTGTTCCTGGAAGGCAAGCCTGTCGGCGTTTTGGAGTTCAAGGTGGTGCCTCCCCCCCAACCCGAGGCAACAAGTTGTTCACATTAAGTTACAAACCGGTAACATCGGCAACATGAAATCGCGATAGCCAGGGCTAGTCGACCGGGGTGGGCTGTGGGAGAATAACATCAACAATCGATACCGGAGGTACACGAAATGATCGGTGGAGCAGGTGGAGGCGGTGGCGGGGCAGCTGATGCGGCCTCAAGAGCCCAGATGGCCCAGAGCGACCAGAACCAGGCCCAGACCATTCAGACCCAGATGCAGGCCGACGCTCAGAAGCAGCAGGCCGAGCGCTGGAAGATCCTGCGCGAGACTCAGACCAAGATCTTTGAGATTCAGCAGGACGTGACCGTCAACCAGGCCAAGGCGCAAGACAAGGCCTTCAACAAGTGGAGCGACTACATCAAGGCCTAGACCTCCCGCTCAGTGAGAGTCGTCGGTCGGTCAAAGAAGGGCGCCCGTGGTGGGGCGCCCTTCACGCTTTGGAGGGTTTTCGCCGACGGTACCCAAATCGCGCATTCTCCCTGTGCTGCACGAACACGGCCAAGTGATCGCGCGCGTATCCGGAGCGGACTACGATGGAGGTCGTATGGTGAAAGAGAACAGCTTGATCCGGGGGGCCGAGGGGCTGCCCATCGACGTGCGCGATCTGTACCCGTTCCAGTCCCACTTCCACCGCGAGCCCGGCATGGGGCTGCGCATGCACTACCTCGACGAGGGCCAGGGCCAACCGATCCTGATGGTGCATGGGAACCCCACCTGGTCGTTCTACTATCGCGACCTGGTCCGGGCCTTCTACAAGTCCCACCGGGTGGTGGCGGTCGACCACCTGGGCTGCGGCCTCTCCGACAAGCCTCAGCGCTACCCCTATTGCCTGGCCCAGCACATTCGCAACCTCGAATCGCTGGTGCTCGACCTCGACCTCAAGGACATCACCCTGGTGGTGCACGACTGGGGCGGTCCCATCGGCCTGGGCGTGGCCGTGCGCCATCCCGAGCGCTTTAGCCGGCTGGTCATCATGAACACGGCCGCCTTCCCCGACCCGGCCATGCCCTGGCTGCTCAAGCTGTGTCGCCTGCCCGGGTTGGGCCCCCTCCTGGTGCGCGGCCTGAACGCCTTCGCCGAGGGCACGGTGCGCTTCGCGGTGGCCCGACAGGATCGGCTCTCGCGCGCCGCCCGGCGCGGCTACCTCTTCCCCTACCGCAACTGGCATGACCGGGTGGCCAACCTTCGCTTCGTGCAGGACATCCCCATGAGCCGCTCCCACCCCAGCTACGACGCCCTGGCCGAGGTCGAGGCCGGGCTGCCGCGCCTCTCCAACCTGCCCACCCTGCTCATCTGGGGCGAGAAAGACTTCGTCTTCACCCCCCGCTTCCTCAAGCGCTTCCAGACCTTCTTCCCCCACGCCGAGGTGCAGCGGCTCTCCTGGGCCGGCCACCTGGTGGCCCAGGACGCCTCGCCCGAGGTGATCGCCTTTCTCAAGGAGTTCATCTCCTGAACGTCGCCCAGCTGCTCGACCAGGCCACCGAACGGAATCCCGACGGCCGGGCCCTGATCTACCGACGCCAGGGTCGCTGGCAACAGATGTCCTTCTCCGAGCTGCTCGAGCTCTGCCGCCACTACACCGGCACCCTGCGCGAGCTGGGCCTGGAACGGGGCCAGCGGGCCCTGATGATGGTGCCCAATGGCCCCGAGTTCGTAGCCCTTACCTTCGCCGTATTCCGAGTGGGGGCGTTGCCGGTGCTGATCGACCCCGGGATGGGGCTCAAGCCGATGCTGCGCTGCATCGAGCACGCCCACCCCGACTTTCTCATCGGCATTCGCAAGGCGCACCTCTTGCGGACCGTCTTCCGCAAGGCCTTTGCCAGCCTGCGCCAGGCGATCAGCGTGGACGGCGCCTTTCCCGGGGCCCACCGACTGACGGCTCAGGGCCCTCGAGTGGTCGATCTGGCCAGCACCCACCAGGACGAGCCGGCCGCCATCTTGTTCACCTCGGGCAGCACCGGCCCGGCCAAGGGCGTGGTCTACCGCCACGGCATCTTCCAGACCCAGGTGGCCTGCCTGCGGGATACCTTCGGCTTTCAGGCGGGCGAGATCGACCTGCCCGGCTTCCCCCTGTTCGCGCTCTTCTCGACCGCGCTGGGGCTCACGTGCGTGCTGCCCGAGCTCAACCCCAGCCGCCCCGCCACCTGCGACCCGGTGAAGATCGTGCGGGCCATCCAGGAGTTCGGGGTCAACAACCTGCAGGGCTCTCCTGCCATCTGGACCCGGGTGGGACGCTGGTGCGAGCAGCACTGCGTGCGCCTGCCCTCGCTCAAGCGCCTGCTCACCTTCGGGGCGCCCATCCCCCCCGCCCTGATGGCGCAGTGGGCCGACATCATGCCCCCTGAGGCCGAGCTCTACACGCCCTACGGAGCCACCGAGGCGCTGCCACTCTCGAGCATCACCGCCCGCGAGGTGCTGCGCGAGACGGCCGTGCTCAGCGCGGCCGGAGCCGGTACCTGCGTGGGACGCCCCCTGCCCGGGGTGGAGCTGGCCATCCTGGCCATCACAGACGAGGCCATCCCCGAGTGGCGAGAGGATCTGGTGCTGCCGGCCGGGGAGTATGGCGAGGTGGCCGTGGCCGGCCCCATGGTCACCTGGGAGTACGACGGCCTGCCGGAGGAGACGCGCCGCTCCAAGATCCGCCAGGGCGACAGGATCTGGCACCGGATGGGCGACATGGGCTACCTGGACGAGCAGGGCCGGGTGTGGCTGCTGGGGCGCAAGTCCCATCGCGTGGAAGGGCGCGTGCGCTACTATCCCGAGCAGGCCGAGGGCATGGTCAACCCCCACCCGCTGGTGGCCCGCTCAGCCCTGGTAGGCGTAGGCGAGCGAGGGGCGCAGGCCCCGGTGCTGGTGGTGGAGCCCGAGGCCGAAGCCCTGAAGTACGACCGGCGCCGCCAGGAGGAGTTGGCCGGGGCCCTGCGCCGGATTCTGTCCGAGCACCCGGTCTATCGCGACGTGGAGAAGGTGCTCTATCACCCGGCCTTTCCGGTAGATCCGCGCCACAACGCCAAAATCCACCGCGAGGAGCTGGCCGCCTGGGCCAGCAAGCGCTCATGAAGGCCCTGGTCACCGGGGGCGGCGGCTTCCTCGGTGGAGCCCTGGCCCGTCGCCTGCTCGCTGACGGCCACGAAGTCTTCGTGCTGGGGCGCAACCGCTACCCCGAAATGGAGGCGCTGGGAGCAAAGGGGGTTGTGGCCGACCTGGCCGATCGCTCCCGGGTGGTGGCGGCCTGCGCCGGCATGGACGTGGTCTTCCACGTGGGCGCCAAGGCCGGCCTCTGGGGCAGCTTCGAGGACTATTACAACAGCAACGTGCTGGCCACCATCAACGTGCTGGACGGCTGCCGCGAGGGCGGTGTTCGCCGCCTGGTCTACACCAGCTCTCCCAGCGTCACTTTCGACGGCCAGGACCACCTGGGCGCCGACGAGCGGCTCCCCTACCCGCGCAAGTTTCTCAACTTCTACAGCCAGACCAAGGCCATGGCCGAGAAGCTCGTGCTCAAGGCCAACGGCGAGCACGGCGTTCTTACCGTGGCCCTGCGCCCGCACATCATCTGGGGGCCGGGCGACAACCACATCTTGCCTCGCCTGATCGCCCGGGCCCGCCAGGGCAAGCTCTTGCGGGTGGGAGACGGCAGCAACCGGGTGGACGTGACCTATGTGGACAACGCTGTCGAAGCGCATGTCGTGGCTGCCGATCGGCTCGAGCCGGGCGCCCCGCTGGCGGGAAAGGCCTACTTCCTGAGTCAGGGGCAGCCGGTCGTGCTGTGGGACTGGGTCAACCAGTGGCTCGAGCGCCTGGGCATCGCCCCGGTGCGGCGGTCGATCCCGTTCCGGGCGGCTTACGCTCTGGGAGCGGCGCTGGAGACGGCCTACGGCCTCCTGCGCAAGACCGAGGAGCCTCGCATGACGCGCTTTCTGGCCTGCCAGCTGGCGCGCTCTCACTACTACAACCTCGAGGCGGCCCGGCGCGACCTGAGCTATCAGCCCGCGGTGGGGATGGCCGAGGGAATGGACCGCACGGTGGAACGGCTCATTTCGGCCCCCTGATCAAGATCATTTCGACCAGCAGGCATCTCCCCTAGACTGACCCGGGGGAGAAGGTGGAGCTGATGCCTCGATTCATCCACGACTCTCCACGGGGATACCTGCCTGTCGCCCGGGTCGAGGACGACCGGACGTTCAATGCCAGTCCCCTGGGCCATCGGCCGGTGGGTTACTATGAAGCGGCGGGCGTGATCCACGACAGGCCCTCGGCCTTTCACCCGGTGGGGCGGGTCGACCGGTTTGGGCTCGTGCACGATCACGTTTACCGATACCACCCGGTCGGCCGTATCGAGCCAGGGGGCATCATCCACAGCGATCCCTTCAAGACTCACCCGGTGGCTCACGTGGAGACGGAAGATCCGGTCGAGCTCAGCACTCCCGAACTGGCCGCCGCAGGCTACTATCTCCTGATCTACCGGCGCATGACCCACCGGCTCCAGGCCCGCAAGCAACGAGAGAAAGGATAGGTTCCTTTCAGTCCTTCCGGCTACACTCCAATCATGCTCGGTTACATTCGAGGGCTGCCTCTTTTCAACCCGGCCGCCAAAGAGTTCTACAAGGGCTATGACGAGGCCCTCAAAGGGCTGGATGAGACGCGCGACCTGGCCCTCAAGGCCAAAATGCCCGACGAGGACATCGCCGCCCTCGACCGTCACAAACTTGCCCTCAAGGCCGACGTGAAAAAGAGCAAGATGGCCGACACGCTGGTCACGCTGGGTCGGCCCTTCATGGAGGGCGCGCCCATCGCCTTCACCGCCTCCCTGTTCATGGGCTGGGGCACCTTCGGCATTCCGGGCAACGCCGCCATCCTGGTGGGCTGCTCGCTGGCCACCTTCGCCGGCCTGGCGCTGTTCGTCAAGGGCGTCAAGATGGGCCGCAACTGCTCGCCCCAGAACGCCTTCCAGAACGTCAGCCTGAGCGACCGCCTCCGAGTGGGCAACCTGATGAAGCACGGCACGGAAGTGCTCAAGATGGCCGCCACCCTGACCCCGGGCGCCACCGCCCCGGCCATCTCCCAACAGGCCAACCGCATGGTGATCGGCGGCGTGGTCATCAAGCGCCGACCTGACGGCCAGCACATCGCCGACTCGGTCAACGCGCCCGAAAAACCCGAGCCGGGGGGCTTCTTCAGGCCCTGAGCGTCTGCTCGAGCGCGCTGCGGGCCTCCTGCATCTTTCCCTGACGCAAGAGCTCGATGGCCGGCGAGTCGACCAGTTTGTGCCAAATCTCGCGCCGCTCAGAGAAGCTGGCGTAGCCTGCGGCGATCTCGGCGCGAAGCTCGGGGGCCATGTCCGGCCCGAGCTCCTCCCGGAAGCGCTCGCGGGGGGGTTCAGCAGGACGGGGATCGCTCATATGGCAAAGTCCACGTCGCCGGGCAGGAACTCGCCGTTGGGCCCGCTGCCGCGCGGACGGGCCAGCACGCGCAGGTTGGGCGGTTCTTGCGCGACCAGGCGCCCGGGCGGAACGCTCCTGGTGAGAAAGACCGAGCCCCCCACCACGCTCCCCTGGCCCACCACAGTACGCCCTCCCAGCACGGTGGCGTGAGCGTAGACCACCACGTCGTCCTCCAGGGTGGGATGGCGGGGGCGCTCTCGAGTGAAGCTCAACGCCCCCAGCGTCACCCCCTGGTAGAGGCGCACCCGGTCGCCCACGCGGGCCGTCTGGCCGATCACCGTTCCGGTGGCGTGATCGAGAAAGAAGCTCTCCCCGATCTCGGCACCCGGGTGGATGTCGGCGCCGGTGCGGGAGTGGGCCCATTCGCTCAGGATGCGAGGCAGGGTGGGCACTCCGAGCTGGTGCAGCCGGTGGGCGATGCGGTAGACGGTGATGGCCAGAAAGCCGGGGTAGGCCAGGATCACCTCATCCAGGCTGGTGGCGGCCGGGTCTCCCTCGAGGGCGGCCCGGGCGTCGAGCAGGAGCCGGCGGCGCAGTTCGGGCAGGAACCGCAAGAATTCACCGGCCAGGGCGGGGTCGGCCCCGCACAGGCCAACCTGGCGCCCCAGGCGCTGCTCGAGCTCCTCCAGGTGAGCCTCCAGGTCGACCGGTTGCTCTGAGAAGTAGCCGGGCAGGACGATATCGAGGATCAGCTCGAGCAGCGCCTCCGCCTCGCGGGGAGAGGGGCGCTGACCCGGCTCCGGAGGGTTGAGACGAAGCTGCTCGGCCAGATCCCTCAGGTCGTTGACCACGGCCCGGGAGCTCACGAGGCCACCGCCTTCTCGACCTCGTCAAACAGGCCCTCGAAGAGGGCCCCGCTGAGGTAGCGCTCGGCCGCGTCGGGCAGAACCACCACGATGGTCTTGCCCTCGAAGCGCCGGTCGCGGGCCAGGCGCAGAGCAGCCACCGTGGCCGCGCCCGAGGAGATGCCGGCCAGAATCCCCTCCTCGCGAGCCAGTCTGCGGGCCATGTCGAGTGCCTCGTCGTTACTCACCGTCTCCACCTGGTCCACCAGCGAGAGATCCAGGTTGCCGGGCACGAACCCGGCCCCGATGCCCTGGATCTTGTGGGGCGCGGGGCGCACCTCCTGACCGGCCAGGGTCTGCGTGATCACGGGGGAGTGGGAGGGCTCCACCGCTACCGAGTGCAGCGCCTGACCGCGGGTGTGCTCGAAGTAGCGACTCACGCCGGTGAGGGTGCCGCCGGTGCCGATGCCGGTGACCAGCACGTCGGTCCGCCCTCCGGTATCCTGCCAGATCTCCGGTCCCGTGGTGCGCTCGTGGATGAGTGGATTGGCCGGGTTATCGAACTGGCGGGTCAGAAAGTAGCGGCCCGGATCCTCCGCGGCCAGCTGCTCGGCCCGGTCGATGGCCCCCTTCATCCCCAACGTCCCGGGCGTGAGCACCAGCCGCGCGCCCAGGGCCACCAGCACCTTACGACGCTCCAGGCTCATGGTCTCGGGCATGGTCAGCACGCACTCCAGTCCGCGGGCGGCGGCGGCGAAGGCCAGGGCGATGCCGGTGTTGCCGCTGGTGGCCTCCACGATGGCCCGGCCGGGGCCGAGCAGCCCTTTCTCCTCGGCGTCCCACACCAGCGAGGCCCCGATGCGACACTTGACCGAATAGGCCGGGTTGCGCCCCTCGATCTTGGCCAGCAGGGTGGCCCGGGTCCCCCCCACCACCTTGTTGAGAGCCACCAGGGGCGTGCGCCCGATACTCTCGGCGTTGTCGGAATAGACGTTGGGATAAACTTTCAGCATGATGTCGCTTCCTTTCTTTGGGGAGGGTCTTGAGAAACTCGACCCGATGCGCGTTGTGGTACATGGGATGGAAGCGGCTCGGCGGGCCTGCCTGGCTGCTTCGGCTTTTGTGGCTCTTGCAATCTGGGGTCCTCCTCGGGTCGCCGGTGTCTGAAGAAACACGAAGGCCCCCAGGAATCATCCTGGGGGCCTCGAGACCGCGACTCTGGGTCGGGTTTAGCTAACTTTCCCTCAGGTGAATCCTGCGTCGGGCGTGGGCGCGACAACAACAGAGGGAAACGGAGCAGCAGAACGCAGACCGAGATTCGACGGAGCTTCTACCACTCATGGCACGAACAGTAACACAGGCCCGGGAAAGCTGTCAAGCTGAGCCAAGCTGAAGACGGGTCCAGGCCACGATCTGGGGAGCCTGCATGAAGCCCGAGTGGCGGGCTACTTCCCGACCGGAGCGAAACAGGATGAGGGTCGGGATGCCCCGGATGCCGAGCGAGCGGCTGATGGCCGGGAAGGCCTCCGTATCCAGCTTGGCGAGGCGAACCTCGGGCTCGAGCTGACCCGCCGCCTGCTCGAACTGGGGAGCCATCATCTGGCAAGGCCCGCACCATTCGGCCCAGAAGTCGACCAGGACGGGAATTTCGTTGCGCTGCAGGTGCCGTTCGAAAGCGCCCTGGCCGTTCAGAACCACG
Organism: Candidatus Xenobia bacterium; assembly: GCA_045863235.1. GTDB lineage: Bacteria > Vulcanimicrobiota > Xenobia > Xenobiales > QWHO01 > QWHO01. The sequence goes on from BTUM01000069.1 coordinate 27,117, forward strand.
GGGTGAGCAGCAAACAGCGTGTTCTGGCACTTGCCACAAATCGGGCGGTCGACCAACCGCTCGCTCTGGACCCGGTTCACCGCTTCGCAGTGGGGACAGACAATGTTCACGAAAGCTGGTTCGAGCGCCCCCTCGGGTCTCCTCGCTGACCAGCAAGTGCCGCGCAAGCACTTTCTACCGCAAGCTCAGAGCCCTGCTGCTGGCCATCGCCCGGAGCCACGCCAGTGTCTCAGAAGGACGACACCGTGATGGTAAAGGTGGCGACCGTGTTGTTCTGGAGTTGGGACGACACGTTCCCCTCGTTGTCAGGAGCCAGGCCGTACTGGAAGGTGACGCCCGTCCCCGGGCAGCCCGCGCTGGGCTCCGTCGGACCCAGGCTGTTCTGGTGCAGGATCTTGGAATACTGGTTGACCACCGGCACCTGGGCCGAAGTCACGTAGAAGTTCGCCGGGGTGAAGTCGGGCTGGCCGGGAGTGACTGCGGTGAAGGGGATACAGGACGGGCTGGTGTTCTTGTTGAGCAGGGTGCCTCGATTGAGCCCGACGGCCAGGATGTCGTTGATACGACTGGCCGGACCGCCGGCCGCGGTCTTGAGCGTCAGTACACAGGCAAAAGCGGCCGTAGAATCGGGTTTTGCGAAGGTAACCGCGGCGCCCCCGCCCTGCGGCGTGAAGGTCCAGTCGCCCGAGGCCGGGGCGGCCGCTGCCGTGTAGGTGCCAAACCCGTAGGTATTGAGGGAGGGGATCGCCTTGCCCCACTGGTTGTTGATACTTGCAGCCAGGACATTGGTGGGAAAGCCGGCGCTGATGGCCTCCTTTCTCCAGGGAGCCAGCAGGCGAATCGGGGTCTGGCCGTCCATGACGATCAGCTTGTTCCAGGGGGCGCCCAGAGCCTGGACGGCCTGGAAGATCTTCGTCCTTCCCCCGGCATCGATCCCCACCTTGGGCGGGAACCAGCCTCCCACGTTCTGCTGGTTGGCGGGGGTGGTCTGGATGATGAAAGGGAGCGAGAAGGCGTCCACGCAGGTCGTGTTGGCGACCAGGGTGGGGCTGGTGTAGGTGTACTCCACGAAGTCGAACAGCTGCTTCGAGCTGTAGGAAGGCGCCAGCTCCCAGCCCGAGAAGCTCAGATCGCCCTTGGAGAAGTAGACCCGCCCCAGGGCCTGGAAGGCCGGCAGGCTCAGGCTCTTCGTGCCCTTAGCGGGAATCGTGGCCACGCTGGGCACATTGAGCCCCGAGGTGTAGGCCTTCACCGCGCCGCTTGCCTCCATGTAGGATTGCGTTCCATTCAGAACCCCAAAGACATAAACGTTCAGGGGGGTGGACGAGTTGTTGACCAGCGTCGTGGGAAGCGTGGCGCCGGCCTGAACGTGCTCGGCGAAGACGTTGACACTCTCGCCACCATCGCTCAAGTCGACCGGAAGCCTGGCTCCGTGCCGCAAGATCTGCCCCTCGCCGTCCGGGTCCGGTGCGTAGTATTCGATGCGGAGCAGCGTGACCGAGGTGGGCACGATCAGCTCGTGGACCTCGCCTTCCGGGAGCTGCTGGGTAAACACCTCGTTGCCCGCGGCGTCCTCTCCGGTGTAATGGTATTCGGTCACGTCCTCGACGATGAAGTCCTCATCATTTTCATGCCGAACCTGCACATTGGAGGCGAGCATGGGCACGGCGTTGCCGTTGATCGTCAGGGTGTCTCCTCCGGTGCAGCCCATCAGGCAGGCTGCCAGCACCAGCAGTGAGGTCTTCGCGGCACACAAGCGTTTCATAGGACTCCTCGATTCCTCAGATCCATGGGGCCGACCTGGTTCGGTTCACCCGGCAGACTCCCTCTCGCCACGAATCGGTTCCCAGTCCCGTCAGCTCCTGGGAGTTTCGAGCCTCGACCGGCAGGCACGTCAGCCGGCCGCACGAAATGCTCGACCATGCAAGTCTACTGCCCTACCTGCGGAGCGCCAGTGGGAGTCGAGCAGGTCAACGTGCAGGCCCTGGTGGCCACCTGTCAGCCGTGCAACGCCATTTTCTCCTTCGCCGACCAGGTGCCGCGTGAGCCCTCGGCGCCTCCTCGCCCGGCGATTCCCCGACCCGACGCCATCCAGGTGAGCGGGCAGGGGAACGTGCTCACCCTCACCCGGCGCTGGTTCAACCTGGGAGCCATCCCGCTGACCATCTTCTGCTTGTTCTGGGATGGCTTCCTCATGGTCTGGTATACGGCTGCGCTGCTGTCGCCTCATCCCAACATCATCATGCTGGTTTTTCCCGTCTTCCACGTGGCCGTGGGCGTGTTCTTGACCTACACCTGCCTGTCCATGTACGTCAACAGCACCGTGCTCACCATGACCCGACACGACGTGAGCATCAAGCACGGCCCGCTGAAGTGGCCCGGCAACCGCACCATCCCGCTCAACGACGTGGATCAGTTCTACTCCGAGGAGATTCGCGGGAGCAAGGGATCGCGCAGCTACAACCTCAGCGTGCTGCTCAAGAGCGGGGCCAAGGAGAGGCTCCTGACCGGTCTGTCCGACGCCCAGTCGGCGCTGTTCTTCGAGCAGCAGCTCGAGCAGTGGTTCGGTATCAGCGACCGTCCGGTGGAAGGCGAGCTGCAGCGCCGATAAGGGCTTTCAGCGGGCTTTGAGCGCCGCCGACTCGACTCGGGGGATGAAGTCCTCTGCCCTGTTTCGCCTCGGTGAGCCGGTCAAGCGTCTGCCCGGACAGGTCTGCAGGGCCAGCGTTCCGCTGAGCGATGGGGATACGCTGGTGATGACCGACGCCTCGCTCCAGTGCCTCGAGCCGGATGGACGGGTCAAGTGGTCGAAGACGCACGGACTCCGCTGAGCTCCTGACGCTCGACCCGCGCACCCTCGAGCCGCTGGAGCCTCCTCTGGCGACGGCCGGCTCGGCTCCGAAACTGGTGCCCGGGACCGACTGGCTGATCAGCCGCGAGCCCTCCGGCACCCTGCGATTGGACCACCTGCATCCCCCCTCCCCCACCGCCGTGCTGGCCGAGCCCGGCCGTTCGTCGGCGGGGTGGCCGTGCCCAGGCGCTGAACCGCGGCGCCTCACGGGGAGGCAACTGTCCCCAGGGGTATAAAAGTCCACCAAGAAGGACAATCACGAGCTGATGTCCAAAGATGTCCACCGATGAGCATCTCTGAGAAACCATGCGCCTGACCGTCCAGGACGCGGCCGAGCTGCTGAAGGTCTCGGAAAAGTCGATCTACCGCTGGATCAAGCAGGGCAGTCTGCCGGTCTACAAGGTCAGCGAGCAGTACCGCTTCAACCGCGCCGAGCTGCTGGCCTGGGCCACCTCCAGACGACTGAACGTGCCCCCCGAGGTGCTCTCGGAGCACCCGCCCGCCTCCCCCATCCCCACCCTGCGCCAGGCCATCGAAGCCGGCGGCATCGTCTATCGACTGGAGGGACGCAACCCGGACCAGGCCTTGCAGCACGTGGCCGAGTCGATCCGGCTGCCCGAAGAGGTCGACCGGAGCTACCTCGGCTCGCTGCTGCAGGCACGCGAGGGACTGGCCTCGACCGCCCTCGGGCTGGGGGTGGGCGCCCCCCAGCTGGTCTTTCCGAACGTGCTGGAGATCACCCGGCCGGTGGCCGGGCTGTTCTTTCTCGAGCGACCGGTCGACTTCGGGGCCCTGGATGGCCAGCCCGTGCGATGCCTGATCGCCCTGGTCAGCCCCGCCCAGCGGGCCTCGCTGCAGCTCTTGAATCGGGTGCTCTTCACTCTGCGCTCCTCCCGCTGGCACAAGGCGCTCCTGCGCCAGGCCAGCCGAGAGCAGCTGATGCAGGCGCTCAAGGCAGCGGAGGACCAGCTGTCCACGTGAACGAGGTGCTGACGGGTCTGGTCATCCTGGTGGTGGGGGGCCTGGCCACGCTGTTTCTCAATCACCGCTGGGTGGCCCTGGTGACGGCCGCGGCCGGCTTTCTCACGATTCTGGAGGGCAGCGGTCAGGTGCTGGCGCTGCAGACCCCCCAGAGCCTGGAGCTGCCCTGGGCCGTGCCGGGCGGCTCCTTCTCGCTGCTGCTCGACCCCCTGGCGGCCTTCTTCCTGGTCCCCGCCGCCCTGCTCGGGATCCTGGCCTCGGTCTACGCCGTGGGCTACTTCCCCCGCCCCGGCCGGCGCTCGACCTGGTTCTTCCTTCACCTGATGATGGCCGCCCTGGGTCTGGTCTTGCTGGCCCGCAACGGGGTGCTCTTCCTGGTGGCCTGGGAAGTGATGGCCCTGGCCTCCTTCTTCCTGGTCACCAGTGAGGACGAGCAGCGCCAGGTGCGCCAGGCGGGCTGGATCTACCTGGTGGCCACCCACCTGGGTAGCTTCTTCCTGATCGCCTTCTTCGCGATCACGCCCGACTTCGGCCAATCCGGCGTGGGGCCGGTGGCTTTCGCGCTGGGCCTGATCGGATTCGGCTCCAAGGCAGGCCTGGTGCCGCTCCACATCTGGCTGCCCGAGGCCCACCCGGTGGCCCCCTCGCCCGTCTCGGCGCTGCTCAGTGGGGTGGTGATCAACACCGGCATCTATGGCCTGATGCGAGCTCTCTCCCATCCTCCCGAGCACGCCCGGGCCATCGGCTGGACCCTCCTGCTGGTGGGCGCCATCACGGCCCTGACGGGAGTGTTGTTCGCTCTGGCCCAGCGCGACCTGAAGGGACTGCTGGCTTACTCGAGCGTGGAGAACATGGGGCTGGTCTGCCTGGGTCTCGGCCTGGGCCTGCTGGGGCAGCCGCTGGCCACGGCCGCGGCCATGCTCCACCTGCTCAGCCACGGGGTGCTCAAGAGCCTGCTCTTTCTGGCCGCCGGCAGCGTGCTGCACCAGACCCACACCCGCGACCTGGAGGAGATGGGTGGGCTTCTGCGCCGCATGCCCCGTACCGGCCTGGCCTTCCTGGTGGGGGCGGCCGGACTGGCCGGGCTGCCTCCGCTGGGGGGCTTCATCACCGAGCTGCTTCTCTTGCTCTGTGCCGTGCAGGCCATGCAACACAATGTGCTGGCCGGACTGGTCACGCTGCTCACGGTGGCGCTGGTGGCCGGTCTGGCCCTGGCCGCCTTCACCAAGGCCTTCGGCATCGCGTTCCTGGGAGAGCCGCGCAGCCAGCGCGCGGCTCACGCCCACGACCCGGGGCCGCTCATGCTCACTCCCATGGCGCTGCTGGCGCTGGCAGCGCTGGGCCTGGCCGCCGGCACCCCCTGGCTGCTCTCCAGCACCTACCCCGAGCAGGCGGCCGTGCTGGCCAGCCTGCTCAGCTTCACCGGCCTGGTGGTGGCCCTGGCGGCGGCGCTCTACGCCCTGAGAAGCCAGCTGCTCAAGACCCGTCCCGTGGGGGCGGCGCCCACCTGGGACTGCGGTTACCTGGCCCCCAGCGCCCGCATGGAGTATACCGGGCTCTCCTTCACCCAGCCCCTGACCGACCTCTTCGCCTCGGTGCTGCACCACCGGGTGCGCCAGCCGCGCATGGAGCCGATCTTTCCAGCCGAGGAGAGCTTCTCGGATGAAACCCCGGACCTGTTCGAAGACGAGGTGTATCGCCCCATGCTGGAGGGGCTGGAGCGCCTCTCCGGCTTGCTGCGACGACTGCAGCACGGGCGCGTGCAGCTCTACGTTCTCTACGTGCTGATCACCCTGGTGGGCCTGCTGGCCTGGGGGCAGCTGTGAGCCTGGTGCTGGCAGCGCTCGTGTCCCCCTTCTTGCTGGGCGTCATCACCCGGGTCAAGGCCTGGTTTGCCGGGCGTCGCGGCGCGCCCCTGCTGCAGCCTTATCACGACCTCTTGCGCCTCGTCCAAAAGGGGGCGGTCTACAGCCACACCACCACCTGGGTCTTCAAGCTGGCCCCCAGCGTCTGCCTGGCCTGCTCGCTGGGAGCGGCCGCTCTGCTGCCCTCCCAGGCCCTGCCCACCCTGCTGCTGGCCTGTTCCCTGCTGGCCCTGCAGCGGTTCTGGATGGTGCTGGCGGCCCTGGACACCGGCTCCAGCTTCGAAGGCATGGGGGCCAGCCGCGAGGTGCAGTTCTCGGCCCTGGCCGAGCTGGGGCTGCTCTTCTCGCTGGCGGTGAGCGTGTCGCAGCAGCAGCCCTCCCTGCTGCTCGGGCTGGCCCTGTTCATCGTGGTGCTGGCCGAATCGGCCCGGGTGCCGGTGGACGACCCCAACACGCACCTCGAGCTGACCATGATCCACGAGGTGATGATCCTCGATCACAGCGGGCCCGATCTGGCCTTCATGACCTGGGCGGCCGCCATCAAGCTGTGGGTCCTGGGGGCCCTGGCGGCCAGCCTGCTGGCCCCCGGCCTGAGCCTGCTCGAGCTGATGGGGGCCGAGATCGGCCTGGCCCTGGCCATCGGGGTGGTGGAGTCCAGCGTGGCCCGGCTGCGACTTCTGCGCGTGAGTGAGCTCTTGGCCACGGCCTCGGCCCTGGCCGCTCTGGCCTTGCTCTTGCAGACGAGGGGCAGCTGATGGATACCGCCCTGGTGCTCATGATCCTCAGCCTGTTCTGGCTGCTCGGCTCGGGCTCGATCCCCTCCCTCATCCGGGTGGTCGGCTACCAGGGGGTCCTGCTGGGGATCATGCCCATGCTGGCCTACGGGCTGGAGAGCGAGGTTCTGCTGGTGGGCCTGTCCGGGCTGGCGGTCAAGGGGCTGGTCTTCCCATGGCTGATGCAGCGGGCCCTGCGCGAGGCCCGGGTCCGGCGCGAGGTGGAGCCCCTGGTGAGCTACAACCTGTCGCTTCTTTTCGGCGTGTTGGCGCTGGGGGCGTCGCTGGTCTTCACGGCCGAGATCCCCCTGCCCTCCGAAGCTCCCTCCAAGCTGCTGGTGCCGGTGGCCTTCACGGCCGTGGCCGTGGGGCTCTTCCTGGTGGTGGCGCGGAAAAAAGCTCTGGTGCAGGCGCTGGGCTACCTGGTCTTCGAGAACGGGATCTACGCCTTCGGGCTGGCCGTGCTGCCCCACGCTCCGCTGGTGATCGAAGCCGGCATCCTGCTCGACGCGCTGGTGGCCGTGCTGGTCATGGGCATCACCCTGTTCCACATCAATCGAACCTTCGACTCGCTCAGCACCGAGCGGCTCGTGCAGCTGAAGGACTAGCCCGTGGACCTGTTGATCGCCCTGCCCGCCCTCACCGCCGCGCTGGCCTTCATGACCCGCCGGCCGGGCCTGCTCTTCGCCCTGCTCCTGGGCACGGCGCTGATCCACCTGGGCCTGACCTGCTGGCTGCTCGGTCAGCCGCTGGCTCCCCCGAGCGCGGAGTGGATCCAGCTCGACGCCACCGGAGCGATGTTTCTGGGCATCACCAGCCTGCTCTTCCTGATGGGCGCGATCTATGCCGTGGGCTACCTCAAGCGCGAGGAGGCCGGGGCGCGAACCGACCTGATCGAGGGCTTGCTCTTCAAGAACGCTCCCCTGTCGATGTTCGTGGGCTGCCTGCTGGCCTTCCTGGCCAGCATGACCCTGGTCTGCCTGAGCCACCACCTCAACCTGCTCTGGATCGCGGTGGAGGCCACGACCCTGGCCAGCGCTCCTCTGATCTACTTCCACCGCCACCACCGCTCGCTGGAGGCCACCTGGAAGTATCTGCTGGTGTGCTCGGTGGGGATCGGGCTGGCTTTGCTGGGCAACCTGTTCCTGGTGGTGGCCGGCTCGACCGTGAGCGAGCTGGCCTCCTCCCCCCTGCAACTCTCGGCCCTGGTGGCCCGGGCCCGACAGCTGGACGTCCCCTGGCTCAAGCTGGCTTTCGTGCTCCAGCTGGTGGGCTACGGCACCAAAATGGGCCTGGCCCCCCTGCACACCTGGCTGCCGGACACCCACAGCGAGTCGCCCAGCGTGGTCAGCGCCCTGCTCTCGGGCACGCTGCTCAACTGCGCCTTCCTGGCCATCCTGCGCAGCTGCCAGATCACCGAGGCGGCCGGCATCGGAGCGTACTCGGGCGGGATGCTGGTCACTCTGGGTCTGGTCAGCCTGGGCGTGGCCGCCCTGTTCATCCTCAATACCCGCGACTTCAAGCGCATGCTGGCTTACTCCAGCGTCGAGCACATGGGCATCCTGGCCCTGGGCACCGGGCTGGGCGGCCTGGCCCGCTTCGGGGCCATGCTCCACGCCGTCAACCACTCGCTGGTCAAGGCCACCCTGTTCCTGGTGGCCGGAAACCTGATGCACGCCTACCACACCCGCACCATCGCCCGGGTCCGTGGCCTGACCCGCTGGCTGCCGGCCTCGGGGGCACTCTGGCTGGGAGGCTTTCTGGCCCTCTCCGGCTCGCCTCCCTTCGGACCGTTCATGAGCGAGCTGATCATCTTTCGGGGAGCTCTCCAGGACGGGCGATTCGTGGTGGCCGGGCTGTTCGCGGCCACGCTGGCCCTGGTCTTCATCGGCATGTCCCGGGCCGTGCTGGGGATGGCTCAGGGTGCGCCGCCCGAGCGACCCCCGCAGAGTGAGCCAGGCTGGTCTGTGCTGCCTCCGCTGCTGCTCTTGTCCCTGTCACTGGTGCTGGGCGTCTACCTTCCCGAGCCGCTGGCCCAACTTCTGCGCGGAGCCGCCGGGCAATGATCCTGCCGCTGAGCCAGATCCCCCGCCTGGACATGCACGAATGGAGAGGCGCCTGCAGGCAGGGCCGGCTGGCCTCCCTGACCTTCTGGCAGGGCGAGCTGCTGGCGGTGCTGTGCCGTCCCGAGGGACTGGTCGTGCGGGCCACCCGGGTGGAGCAAGAGTACCCCGCCCTTACCAGCGACCTGCCCTCGGCCCAGGCCCTGGAGCGAGCCCTCTTCGAAGAGCACGGCCTGCGAGCGGTGGGCCACCCATGGCTCAAGCCGCTGCGCCGGCTGCGCGAGGGGGATCAGTTCTACCGCGTGCGCGGCCCCCAGGTGCACGAGGTGGCGGTGGGACCGGTGCACGCCGGCGTCATCGAGCCTGGCCACTTTCGTTTTCAGTGCAACGGCGAGCACGTGCTGCACCTTGAGATCGCGCTGGGCTACCAGCACCGCGGGGTGGAGCGGGCGATGGTGGGGGGGCCTGCTCGGCGCAGCATCCACTATGCCGAGACGGCCGCCGGCGATTCGAGCATCGCCCACGCCACCTGCTACAGCGAGCTGTGCGAGGAGCTGGCCGGGGTGCAGGCGACGTCGCGGGCCAGGGCGGTGCGCATGGTGGCCCTCGAGCTCGAGCGCCTGGCCAACCACGTGGGCGACCTGGGGGCGCTGGCCGGAGACGTGGCCTTCCTGCCCACCGCCTCGTGGTGCGGGCGCTTGCGCGGAGCCTACCTGAACCTGACGGCCGAGCTGTGCGGCAACCGCTTCGGGCGAGGTCTGGTGCGACCGGGCGGAGTCCGCTCCGATTTCGAGCTGCCCCCCCTGGATGAGCTCCGCCGCGATACAGCCGGAGCGGTGGAGCTGATGCTGGACAATTCGTGGGTGCGGGCTCGCTTCGAGGACACCGGCCGGTTGAGTCCCGAAACGGCCCGGGAGCTGGGCCTGGTGGGTCCGGCGGCGCGGGCCTGCGGCCTGGCCCTGGACGTGCGCCACGAGCTGCCCCAGGAGGATCTGCCCCGACCGGCGCTCTGCACCGCCGAGGGCGGGGACGTGATGGCCCGAGCCCTGGTGCGCTGGCGGGAGGTGCAGGCCTCGCTCGACTTCCTGCAACAGCTCTCTCTGCCCGAAGGGGAGCTCTGGCGGGAGGTCGGGGCGCTGGCCCCCTCCCACCTGGCGGTCTCGCTGGTGGAGGGCTGGCGCGGGGCCGTCTGCCACCTGGCTGTGACCGATGACGAGGGGCGCTTCGGGCGCTACCAGATCGTCGATCCCAGCCTGTTCAACTGGCCAGGGCTGGCGCTGGCCATGCGCGGCCAGGAGATCTCCGACTTCCCGCTCTGCAACAAGAGCTTCAATCTGAGCTACTGTGGGCACGATCTTTGATGCTGAAGATTCTTACCGAACGACTTCGCCAGGGCCACCGGACCCTGGCCGACAAGGCTCCGCCCTCGCTGCCCTCGGGCTACCAGGGCCTGCCGGTGCTCTCTTCCGAGCACTGTCAGGAGGGCTGCAAGTCGTGCGCTGAGGTCTGCCCCACCGGCGCCGTCAGCCCCGGGCCGCAGCTCGACCTGGGTGCCTGCCTCTTCTGCGGCGAGTGCGCCCGGGCGTGCCCCTCGGGAGCCATCGCCTTCGGAAATGACCATCGCATGGCGGTACGCTCGCGATCCGACCTCGTGCTCACCGGACAGGAGCTCAAGCTGGCCGAGGCCCTCGAGGCCCGCTCGCGCAAGCTGTTCGGACGCTCTTTGAAGCTGCGCCAGGTCAGCGCCGGCGGCTGCAACGCTTGCGAGGCCGAGATCAACGTGCTCTCCACGGTGGTCTTCGACCTGGGCCGGTTCGGGGTGCAGGTGGTGGCCTCGCCGCGTCACGCCGATGGGCTGATCGTCACCGGACCGGTCAGCCAGAACATGCGCGAGGCCTTGCTCAAGACCTACCAGGCGGTGCCCGAGCCTCGCCTGGTGATCGCGGTGGGCGCCTGCGCCGTCGCGGGCGGGCCCTATCGCGATCACCCGGAGGTGGAGAACGGCCTGGGCGGGATCCTCCCCGTCGACCTCTCCATCCCCGGCTGCCCTCCCCACCCGCTGACCATCCTCGATGGCCTGCTGCGTCTGCTGGGCAGGCTTTGAGCCGGATAGCCGGAAGGCTGAGCGATGCTGGAATCGGTCTTTGCCTCGCCCCGCGTGCAGGCTCTCTTCCCCCGCCTCGACGAGCTGGCCCGCGACTTTGCCTCGCGCGCAGCCGAGCACGACCGTGAGGGGAGTTGCCCGGGGGAGAACTTTCCCCCGCTGATCCAGGCGGGGATTCCCGCCCTGAGCGTACCCGAGCGGTTGGGAGGGCAGGGCTACGACCTGGTGGAGACGCTCTTCGTGGTGGAGCGATTGGCCCGGGGCTGTCCGTCCACGGCCCTGATCCTGGCCATGACCCTGCACCTGGTCGGGGGCGCGGCCGACGCCGAGGTCTGGCCCGAGCCGGTCTACGCCGCGCTCTGCGAATCGGTGCTGCAGGGGGCTCTGATCAACTCAGTGGCCTCCGAGCCCGAGCTGGGCAGCCCCTCGCGGGGTGGGCTGCCCTGCACTCAGGCCGAGCAGGTGGACGGGGCCTGGAGGTTGACCGGGCGTAAGACCTTCGCCACCGGAGCCCCGGTGCTGACCCACTTCCTGGTGCAGGCGCGCATCCAGGACGAGATCGGCGAGTTTCTGGTTCTTTCGAGCGACCCGGGCCTTCGCATCGACCCCACCTGGGACACGCTGGGAATGCGCGCCACGGCCAGCCACGACCTGGTGCTGGAAGGGGCGGTGGGATCGCTGATGCGCCGCTTCACCGGGGATCGCTTCAAGCGCAGCCCGCGCCCCTGGTTCTACCTCAGCGTGGCGGCCGTCTACCTGGGGCTGGCCGCATGTTGCGCGCGCGAGGCGGCCGCCTACGCTTGCTCGCGCCGCCCCACCAATCTGGGCGGCAAGTCCATCGCCGAGCTGGAGAGCGTGCGCGCGCTGATGGGCCAGCTCGAGGCCGAGCGGCTGCAGGCGGGCAGCCTGCTCTACACGGTGGCGCGTGCGGCCTGTGATCCCCTGCTGGGGCCCGAGGTGGGCCTGGCCAAGGTGCGCGCCACCGAAGCCGCTCTGCAGGCCGCCCAGCTGGCGGCGCGCATCGTGGGGGGAGCGGCGCTGGACCGTCGGCTCCCCTTCGAGCGATTGCTGCGCGATGCCCAGGCGGGTCCTTTCCACCCGCCCAACCCGGCCCAGGCGCTGGACGCGCTGGCGTTCATCAATCGTTAAGCTCCCGGCAAGACTCTGGCAACGAATCGGCTTCACCCGGTTCACATGCCTGCCTCACCTGCCTGCGCATGCGCGGGGCAATTGCGTGGATCAGGGCCCCGATCAACCGCGCGGGGCGTTAGCGTCGCTGGCGCGCACCTTGACCCGCACGCCGCCGACGATGATGGCGTCTTCCTTCTGCACGATGGCCACGGGCTCGGCCTTGCCGGTGACGGCCTCGGCCAGCTTGCGAATGTGAGCGGCGTCGTCGTCGGCGCCCTGGATGGAGGCGAAGGCCTCGCGCAGGGCCGCCACCCGCTCGCGCGAGCTGTCGCCTGCCTGCATGGCCCGATCGAGGCGGTCGCGGGCGCCGCTGTAGCGGCCAGCCAGCACCTTCGCCATGGCCCGTCCGGCCTCGGCGGCTTCCTCGGAGTAGTTTGACGTGGGGATCGCCTCCAGCATGCGCAGAGCCACCTGGGCCAGGGGCGGGGAATCAGGACTGCTCATGACCTCCAGCGCGACGCCGGCGATCATGCGTTGAGGCAGTTGATAGCTCGACGTTTCCATAGCCCGCACCGCCATGTCGGCCACGGGGTCGGCGCGCAGCCGCTTGAGTGCGGCCAGGGCGGCGGCCGCCGCCTCCTCGCCGTAGTTACTGGTGGGGATGGCTTGCACGGCCAGGCGGGCTGCTTCCACGGGCGTGCCGCCCCGGGCGGCGGTCTCCAGCACCTTGTCCGCGATCATGCGCTGAGGTAGCTGGTAGCTGCTGGTGCTGATCATCGCCAGCGCCAGCTCGGCCAGCTCCTTCGTCTCGGGATGAGCCTTCAGCGATTTGAGCAAGCTCTGGCCCGCAGCGGCCGCTTCCTCGCCGTAGTTGCTGGCGGGCACGGCCCGCACCATGGCCAGGGCCAGCCCGGCCAACTCTTGAGGCTTCTCGACGCTGGCGTTCTCCAGAGCCGCCTCTACCAGGATGCGACGCGGGAGGGCGTAGCCGCTGGTACCGGCGGCGGCCAGACCCATGGCCAGGGCGGGACGACCGGCCTGCAGGCTGCGGGCGAACTCCTCCCCCGCCAGGGCGCGCTCCTCGGCATAGTTATTGGTGGGGATCTGATCCAGCGCCTTCAGAGCCAGGGCCACCGGGTCGCCGCTGGGCTCGGCCAGGAAGGTCTCCATGATGGCCCCCCGAGGGAGGGCGTAGCTCGAGGTGCCGGCCGCCGCCAGGGCCAATCGGGCGTTGGGATCGTCCTTGAGCAGCTCCAGGGTCTTGCGGGCCACTTCGACCCGCTCTTCCTTCCAGTTGGAGACGGGAAGCGCGGTGGCGATGCTCAGGCCGAGTGCCGCCAGGGGGACCCCGGGCGCGGCCGCCAGGGCCTGCTCGCAGGCGGTCCAGCGCACCTTCGCGTAGCTGCTGGTGGAGGCCAGCTTGAGCCCTTCGGCCCAGGGGCCGGGGGCTCCATGCTTCTTCAGATGGGTGAGCGCGGCCTCGCCCAGGCTGGCTCGATCGTCCTCGTGGCGGGCCTCGCGGCAGAGCTCCAGGGCGATTCCGGCCAGGCCGCTCTGACTCTGGGCCACCTGCATGGCCGCCGCCCGGCCCTCCAGCCGCGCTGCCAGGTGGTCGTCGGCCTGCCGGGTCAGGGCGCGGCAGAGCGACTCCACGGTCGGGTCGGCGAAGGTCAGCTGAACCGACTCGGCGGGCTCGGGGGGCGGCGTTGGGGGCGGCGTCGAGGGCTGGTAGACAGGCTCACGCTCGGGCGCGCCCGTGATCAAGCCCCACAGCCGACTGGCGATGCTCATCACCGCGAGTTTATCGGATTGCTCTGACCAAAGCCTGAAAAGCATGGTCGGGCGTTCTTTGTCCAGATAGACACAGGAAGAGACACCAACGCCCAGAACATGCTGGCTTCATCTATAGAATGGAGAACTCAAAAGTGTTCGCGAAACGGATGCTCATCGCCCTGGCCCTGGTCCTGCTCACGGGCCTGGCCCAGGCCGAGCCGGGTAAACCGAACATTCTCATCATCTGGGGGGATGACATCGGATATTGCAGCGTCAGTGCCTACAACCAGGGCATGATGGGCTACCGGACGCCCAACATCGACAGCATCGCCCGCGAGGGCGTGATGTTCACCGACTGGTACGGTCAACAAAGTTGCACTGCGGGACGCGCCTGCTTCATCACCGGCCAGGTCGGCTTCCGCACCGGCCTGCTCAAGGTCGGTCTGCCCGGCGCCCCGGAAGGCCTTCAGGCACGCGACGTGACCATCGCCCAGTTGCTCAAGGCGCAGGGCTACAAGACGGGACAGTTCGGGAAGAACCATCTCGGAGACCGGGACGAGCATCTGCCCACCGCTCACGGGTTCGACGAGTTCTTCGGCTCGCTCTACCATCTCAATGCCGAGGACGAGCCGGAGCATCCGGACTATTTCAAGGACCCCCAGATGCGCAAGAAGTTTGTGGCCACGTTCCGAGAATTTCCGCCCAGCCAGAAGCCCGGCAGTTGCAGCCTGGACAAGGTCATGGAATCGCTGCAGGGACCTCCGTAGTGAGAAATGCGCTCCGTCTTGCAGCCCTGGGACTCTGGCTGGCGGTCGTGGCCCTGGGAGCTCCCGGGCAGGCCGAGGACCATGCAGTCCTACCTCCAGACCAGGTTCTGAGCCGACTGCTGGAGGGAAACCAGCGGTTTGTGAGCGATACCAGCAAGCATCCGCACATGACCCACCAGTGGCGAGATCGGCTTACCAGAGAGCAACATCCGGTGGCCGTTATCGTGGGCTGCGCGGACTCGCGCGTGCCGGTGGAGCTCGTCTTCGACCAGGGCTTCGGTGACCTATTCGTGGTCCGCGTGGCCGGCAACATCGTGGACGAAAGCGTCGCTGCCAGCGTGGTCTACGGGGTGCTCCACGCCGGCGCGTCGCTGGTGCTGGTCCTGGGCCACGAGCAATGCGGAGCGGTGACCTCGGCTCTGGGGGATTACAGGGCCGAGCCTCTAAGTGTGCAGAGCCTGCTCAAACAGATCGTGCCCGCCCTGGTCGGGATCGGGCCTGGCCCCCTGGAGCAACGCGTTCAGCTGGGCGTGGAAGCCAACGCACACCAGACCGTGCGCGAATTGAGCGGGCTGGGGGCCCTGCAGGAGCCCCTCAAGACGGGGCGCGTCCGGATCGTCGGGGGCGTCTACCGCCTCGAAACCGGGCGGGTCGAGTTGCTCGAGAGTGAGAGCAAACCCTGACCGGGTAGAACAATGTCGGGCAGGGCCCCGCGTCGGGGCC
>BTUM01000070.1:0-41716 GCA_045863235.1 Candidatus Xenobia bacterium
CGTGCCACCTGAGGCTGGTGCATCGAGGCTACCTGAAGATCAGCGGTCCGGCCAGTCAGCCGCGCTTCGAGCGGGTGGGGGAAGTGTTGCGGGGGGAGATGCGGGTAACGACTCGCGGTCCGTGAGATGCGCCGTCACACGAAGATCAGCGTTCGGCTTTCTTGAGCCGGTCCTTGTATTGACTGCGCACCTTGGCCACCTTGGGACCGACCACGAAGCGACAGTAAGGCTGAGCGGTGTTGTTGGCGTAGTAATTCTGGTGGTAGTCCTCGGCCTGGTAGAACTTGCTCAGGGCCGTGATCTCGGTCACGATGGGGTCATTGTAGTTGGCCTGCGCCTTGGCTTTGGCCGCCTCGGCCCGCTTCTTTTGATCCTCGTCGTGGTAATAGACCACCGAGCGGTACTGCGTACCCACGTCGTCGCCCTGCCGGTTGAGCGTGGTGGGGTCGTGCAGGTGAAAGAAGACGTCCATCAGATCGTCAAAGCTGAACTTGCTCGGGTCGTAGTAGATCTGCACGACCTCGGCGTGGCCGGTATCCCCGTTGCACACCTGCTTGTAGGTGGGATTATCCACCTTGCCGCCCGAGTAGCCGCAGACCACCTGCTCCACTCCCTCGAGCTCGAGGAACACCGCCTCCAAACACCAGAAACAACCGCCCCCGATGGTGGCAACCTCAAGACCTTCTTTGCTGGGCACTACTTTCCGAGTCTCCTTTGATTGGGTTGGGATGGGCGCACGCGACCAGAGATTCAGCAGCGCGAAGGCGGCCAGAAAGCTGAGCACCAACCAGAGCCAGCGATTCATCCTCTCCTCCTTCGTGGGGCCGGACGATTTGTCCGCCTTCCCAGGGCACAACAGTCTGCCGCTCGGTCTGGTTCCCCAGCCCAAATCTCACCTGCGGCGATCCGCCACTGGTCTGGTTCCCCAGCCCAAAATCTTGCCACCTGTGGATCGAGATCCGAGCGGCCGCAAGCACGTCGCTGGCAGGGGGTAGCGCGAAGGAGCCGAATCGCAGGCGGCATGACCGAACAGACCGCTGAAACCCCGTCCGCACCCGCTCCTCCCCCCGAGCCCGTGCACGCCACCTACGAAGACTTCAAGAAGGTTCGCCTGATCACTGCCCGCGTGGTGGCTGCCGAGGCGGTGGAGGGGGCCGACAAGCTGCTGCGCCTGACGCTCGATGACGGTAAGCGGCAAGACCGCACCATCGTGTCCGGCATCCGCAAGTCGTTTGCTCCCGAGGACATGGTAGGCCGGACCATCTGCATCGTGGACAACCTCAAGCCGCGCAAGATCTTCAACATCATGAGCGAGGGCATGATCCTGGCTGCCAATCATCCCGACGGCTCCATCGTGCTGATGGCTCCAAGCGCCGAGCTGCCCCCCGGAGCGGAGATCAGCTGACCGAGTCGGTCTGGGACTATCCGCGTCCGCCAGCGCTGCTACCCTGTGACCTGGAATGCGAGGTCGTCTTTGCGGGCAGGCGCCTGGCGCACTCGGGGCGCACGCTGAGGGTGCTCGAGAGGAGCCATCCGCCCACCTTCTACTTTCCGCCCGAAGACGTGGACCTGTCTTTGCTCCAGAGCGTGTCCGGTACCAGTTGGTGCGAATTCAAAGGGCAGGCGGCTTACTATGACCTGGTCGTGGCTGGGCAGCGCTCGCCCAGGGCCGCCTGGAGCTATCCCGAGCCAACCCCTGCCTTCGCGGCCTTGAAAGGATATCTGGCCTTCTATCCCGGACGAGTGGAGTCATGCCGCGTGGACGGTGAGCTGGTCGTGGCCCAGCCAGGCGACTTTTACGGCGGCTGGATCACCTCCCTGGTGAGCGGGCCCTTCAAGGGCGGCCCGGGCACGACGGGCTGGTAGGTCTGGCGGCTTGCCAAGACGCCCGGCCATAAAGTGAAACCTGGTTGAAACAGAACGGCAACATCGCTAACCTCCCGTTCAATCCCGGCGGCTTGGACAGGCCGCCGGTGGGCCCTATCCTGAGAGCAAGAACCACTCAGGAGGACAACCCGTCATGAACGCCGTCGGCAGCGTCGCCATCGCCATCTCGGGGAACACGCAGAACCAGGGCCTGCAGCGCCAGAACCCAACCCAGCAGGCCCTGCAGCAGATCGTGCAGTTCCTGGCCGGCTACATGGCGGGCTCGATGCTGGGCCAGGCGATGGGCGGGCCGCACCAGGGCTGCCTCTGCTCCCAGCGCCAGAACCCAAACTTCGGAGGCAACGCCAACGCGCTGGCCGGGATGCAGGGACTGATGGCCGGACTGCAGCTGGGCGGGGCCCTGGCCAACCAGGGCGGCAATTATGGCATCCAACAGCCGGGCTTCGGGCTTTCCGGCGGCTTCCCCAGTAACCATCTGGGCTTCCAGCAGCCGGCTTTCGGCGGCCTTCCCGGCGGCTTCCCCGGCACCAACCTGAGCTTCCAGCAGCCGGCTTTCGGGGGCATCCCCGGCGGCTTCCCCGACACCAACCTGGGCTTCCAGCAGCCGGCTTTCGGAGGCATCCCCGGCGGCTTCCCCAGCACCAACCTGGGCTTCCAGCAGCCGGGCTTCGGCAACTCCAACGGCCTCTTCGCCGGCATGCCCTCGCTGGGCCTGACCGGACTGCAGAATGCCAACTCGCTTTACAACGGCCTTCCCAACGGGCTGAACGGGGTGCCCAACCCTTACGAGATGGGCCAGCCGATCACCGGACTGGCCGCCGGGCTTCCCTCGCTGGCCTTCAACGTGCTCGGTCAGAACCCCAACCCGGGTTTCGCCGGCAGCACCAACATTGTGGGCCTGATCCCGCCGGTTCAGGTTCCTCCCCTGCCCGGGTTCAGCCCCCTGGGCGCCCTGCCCCCGGTCAACGCCGGCTTCCTTCCCGGCGCCTTCGGGGGGGGCATCAACAGCTTCCTCGGCTGACCTCCAGGAGCCCCGCTCGGGGAGTCGAAGCCGCAGGTTCGTGCGTCCTCTGCTCATCCTCTGCACGCTCTTGATTCTGGCTGCCTCGGCCCGGGCCGAGGAGCTGGTCCCTCTCGACTCCGAGCATGACTTCCTGCACCTGTTCAGCGAGCGCCAGGGCTCTCCGCGCCTGGTCCTGTTCATCTCGCCGACCTGAAAAGTCTGCGTTTACGGGGCCCGGTGGGTCTTCCGAGAAGTCTTGCAGCCCCATCCCGAGTGGAATCTGCGCGTTATCACCATCTGGGTCCCGGTGCTCGACTCCGATACCGAAGCTACGGCCAGGCGCGGGCCACCCGAGATGCCCGACCCTCGCGTGACCCACTGCTTTGACCGGGGGGCCGTCACCAGCCGGTGGTACCTGAGCCGCGTGGTGGAGGGATGGCCCGGTCTGGCGGAGCGGCCCGTCTTTCGCAAGGGTCTGATCTGGGACGCCTTCTTCCTGTACGGCCCCGAAGCCAGGACCGACGAGCTGCGCTCGGGCTGTCTGGCAGCGGGGGCGACCATCCTGCGCGACCGGCCCACGCTGCTCGAAGGCCTCAAGCGCCTCTTCCCCGGGGGTTGACGGACCGAGATCCAACCGCTATTATCGTCCTTGTCCTTCGCCGCGGGCGAGTGGCGGAATGGCAGACGCGGTAGACTTAGGATCTACTGGAGAAATCCGTGGGGGTTCAAGTCCCTTCTCGCCCACCATCAGCGTGAGCTTGCGGAAGTAGCTCAGCGGTAGAGCACTGCCTTGCCAAGGCAGGGGTCGCGAGTTCGAATCTCGTCTTCCGCTCCAATGAAGCCGTCCTGAACCAGGACGGCTTCGTTCTTTCCCGGGTCAGGTAGGATCTCGGCCACGGGCAGCGTAATCCTCCTCTCCTTATCACACAGAACGGAAGTGAAGTGCTGAAGGTATTGCAGTCATTTGCGCCGACAGGCGCCCCCGAAGGATGGGCAAGACCCTCGGCACGTAACGCTCAACACACGGAGGACCCATGAAGGTCACGGTATCGGAGAACACCCCGGTCGAGCGCACCATGGAAGTGACGGTCGACAGCAAGAAAGTCGATCAGGCCTACTCCCAGGCTTTTGAGAAGATGGCCCGCAGTCTCAACCTGAAAGGCTTCCGCAAGGGGAAGGTCCCCACCCAGATCGCGCGCCGTTACATCACCGACGACGGCCTCGCCGGGACCGTGCTCGAGGGGATGCTCCCCCGCGCCTTCCGAGAAGCGCTGGTGGAGAGCCAGCTGGTGCCCCTCTCCGAGCCTCGCTGGGAGATCGTCTCCAAGGAGCGCGGGCGCGATCTGGTCTTCAAGGCCACCTTCGAGGTCAAGCCCCAGGTCGACATCACCGACTACAAGGGCGTTGCGATCAACCAGGCCCGGCCCGAGATCACCGACGAGCATGTCGAGAACGTGTTGCAAGACTACCGCAACGGCCAGGCCCGCCTGGCCTCGGTGACGGAAGACCGCGGGCTGCAAGAAGGCGACATCGCCCTGGTCGATTACACCTGCCTGCACGAAGGCCAACCGGTAGCTCACGGCTCGGCCCAGAACTACCTGATGGAGCTCAAGCAGGAGGCTTACCTGCCAGGCTTCGTGGACAACCTTCTGGGCTTGAAGGCAGGCCAGGAGAGAGAGTTCGAGGCCGACTTCCCGGAGGACTACACCAACGACGAGTTGGCCGGCAAGCACGTCACTTTCCACTTCAAGCTGCACGAAATCAAAGTGCGCCAGTTGCCCGAGCTCGATGACGAGTTCGCCAAGACCATTTCGGACTTCGAGACCCTGGCCGCGCTGCGAGCGGACATGCTCGAGAAGATGACCGAGAACGTCCAGGTGCGCACCCGCCGCGAGGCGGGCAGCCGCATCCTGTTCCAGCTCGCGGGCCAGGTCCAGGACACTCAGGTCCCTCAAGCCCTGGTGGCTTACAAGGCCAACCTGATCTTCCGTACCCTGGGCCAGAAGCTCGAGCGCGAGCAGATGACCCTGGAGCAGTACATGGCCTCGCAGGGGATGGACAAGGACCGTCTCTTCCGCCAGATCTCGGCTCAGGGCGCCTTCGAGGCCCGCATCGAGCTGGCCGTAGACAGCGTGGCCCGCAGCGAGAACATCACCGTTCCGGCCTCCGAGATCAGCGCCCAGATCGCTCAGTCCGCCCAGATGCATGGCGTCTCCCCCAGCGAGATGGAGGAGCAGATGCGTCAGGACGGCACCATCGAGGTGGTGCGCTACAACCTGCTGCAGACCAAAGTGGTAGATTTCCTGGCCGAGCACGGAAAGGTGAGCTACATCACCCCCGAGGAGGCGGCCCGGCTGGCCGAGGAGGAGAAGAAGCAGGCCGAAGCGGCCGCCAAGAAGGCCGAGAAGGAAGCCCAGAAGGCCAAGAAGGCTGAGCCCGCGGAGGAAGCTGAGGCCGAGGCAGCCGAGGCAGCCGAGGCGGCTCCCGCTCCCAAGAAGGCCAAGACGAAAGCCGCTCCGGACGAGGAAGAGGCCGCCCCCGCACCCAAAAAGAAAGCTGCGCCCAAAGCAAAAGAGGCGGCCGAGGAAGGGGAAGCCGAGGGCGAGGCAAAGAAGCCCAAGACCCGAGCCAGGAAGAAGGAAGGATAACCTCGTTGAGCCACCACGATTCGTTCGCCCAGCATCTCGTTCCGATGGTCGTCGAGCAGACGGCTCGAGGCGAGCGATCCTACGACATCTTCTCGCGACTTCTGAAGAACCGCATCATCTTCGTGGGGGACCCGATCGAGGACGTGATCGCCAACCTGATCATCGCCCAGCTCCTGTTTTTGGAGCAAGAAGATCCGGACAAGGACATCGACCTGTATATCAACAGCCCGGGTGGCTCCACCACGGCCGGACTAGCGATCTACGACTGCATGCAGTTGGTGAAGCCGGATGTCTCGACCATCTGCATGGGTCTGGCGGCCAGCGCCTCGGCGCTGCTCCTGGCGGGAGGCGCCAAGGAGAAGCGCTTCGCGTTGCCGTTCGCGCGCATCCTGATCCACCAGCCCTGGTCGAGCGGGGTAGGGGGTCAGGCCACCGATGTCGAGATCCACGCCAAGGAAATCCTGCACACCCGGCAGGTATTGAACGAAATTCTAGCCAAACATACCGGACAGACACTGGACAAGATCCAGTATGACACCGAAAGAGATTACTATCTCAGTGCCGAAGAGGCAGTGAGCTATGGTATAATCGACAAGGTGATCACCAAGGAAAGTCGTTAGCTTTCTGGCATCCGGGCTGCCGGCCCGATAACAATGATATTCAGGCCCAGGCGGCCTGTTCGGGTAGATCGAGGAGGTTTTGATGTTCCGATTCGGGGATGACCGGGGTACCCTGAAGTGCTCTTTCTGCGGCAAGAATCAAGATCAGGTGCGCAAGTTGATCGCTGGTCCGGGTGTGTACATCTGTGACGAGTGCATCGAGCTGTGTAACGAGATCATCGAGGAAGAGCTCTCCCGCACCACGGAAGACCCGTTGCGCTTCCGCAACCTGCCCAAGCCCAAGGAGATCAACCAGATCCTCGACCAGTACGTCGTGGGCCAGGAGAAGGCCAAGAAAACCCTCTCTGTGGCCGTCTACAATCACTACAAGCGCATCCACATGAAGGGTGGCAACACTCCCAGCGGTGAGGAGGTCGAGCTTCAAAAGAGCAACGTCCTTCTCATCGGTCCGACCGGTTGCGGCAAGACCTACCTGGCTCAGACGCTGGCCAAGATCCTGAATGTTCCGCTGGCGCTGGCCGATGCCACCTCCCTGACCGAGGCCGGCTACGTGGGCGAGGACGTCGAGAACATCCTGCTCAAGCTGATCCAGGCGGCCGACTACGACGTGAAGCGTGCCCAGCAGGGCATCATCTACATCGACGAAATCGACAAGATTGCCCGCAAGTCGGAGAACCCGTCCATCACCCGTGACGTTTCGGGCGAGGGCGTCCAGCAGGCCCTGCTCAAGATTCTGGAGGGCACCGAGGCCAACGTTCCGCCTCAGGGGGGCCGCAAGCACCCCCATCAGGAGTTCATCCAGATCGATACCACCAACATCCTGTTCATCTGTGGGGGGGCTTTCGAGGGACTCGAGAAGATCATCGAGACCCGCATTCGCAACCAGAACATGGGCTTCCGCGCCAACATCGAGAGCAAACGCAACCGGAACGTGGGCGATCTACTCGTGCAGGTGCTGCCGGAAGACCTGCTCAAATTCGGGCTGATCCCCGAGTTCGTGGGGCGTCTGCCCATCGTGGTGACGCTGAATGCGCTGGACGAGGACGCTCTGGTGAAGATCCTTACCGAGCCGCGCAACGCCCTGGTCAAGCAGTATCAGAAGATCTTCAGCATGGACGGCGTCGACCTGGTGTTCACCAAGGAAGCGGTCGGCTCCATCGCTCGCGAGGCCCAGACCCGCAAGACGGGTGCCCGCGCTCTGCGAAGCATCGTGGAAGAGGTGATGCTCGACGTGATGTACGAGATCCCCTCGCTTTCCAATGCCCGCAAGTGCGTGATCACCCAGGAGGTCATCGAGAAGCGCGAAGAGCCCACCTTGATGTTCGTCGAGGACATGAAGGAAGCTTCCTGATCTAAATTCTCCGGCCTCAGAACCGGACGTCCAAGAGGGCGAGTGGAAGACCTGAACCTCTACGTTACCCTCGGGGGAACGCTCGCTGGCCTGCTGGTCGGCTGGTTCTTGAGCCGCATGGGAGGGCGTTCAGCCGACCCTGAAGCGCTCAAAGAGCAACTGTTCAAGGTTCGCAGCGAGCTCGAGGAGCAATTGCGCCGCAGTGAAGGCCTGCCGGGGATGCTGGTGGCCCTTTCTGCCATTCAAGACGCCGATAAGCTCTATGACAACGTGACCAAGATGGCCCGCGAGTATCTCTCGGCTGACTACGCGGGCCTCTTGCTCAAGCGCGACAACGAGTATGTCATCGCCGGCGCGCACGGCCTGTCCGCGGAAAGCCGCGAGAACTTGCGCCTGCCCTCCAAGTCCGGGCTGGTCACGTATTTGCTGGAGACCGGGCGGCCCGTTCGTATCGGCAAGGGCGATCGCCAACTGGCCGTGTTTCGCAAGCACGAGCCGATCAACGAAGTCATGGTGGCCCCCCTTCGCAACGCCTCGGATGTGTTCGGGGTGGTCTTCGTAGCCCGCCAGTCGGCGGGGCCCTTCTGGACCGGCTCGGACGTCAACCTGCTCGCCTTCATGGCCATCCCGTTCTCCCTGGCAGCCCACAGTGGAGGGGCCTTCGTGGAGTCCCAGCGCACCTCACTGGAGGCTCTCACCTTCATCGCCGCCCAGATCGAAGAGCGCGACCCCTACTTCCGCGGCAAGTCGTCGCGGGTCACCGAGCTGTGCCTGAAGGTGGGACAGGAGCTGCGCATGTCGGAGCGCGACCTGGAGTCCCTGCGGCTGGCCGCGTTGCTGCACGACATCGGCACTTTGTCGGTGCCGGCCGAGATCATCTACAAAGACGGCAAATTGACCGAGGAAGAGATGGCGCTGGTGCAGGAGCATCCGAAAAAGGCGCTGGACCTTTTGCAGCCTCTCGGGTTCCTCGAGCGCAGCCTGCCGATGATCCTCTACCATCACGAGCGCTACGACGGCGCCGGCTATCCCTACGCCCTGAAGGGCTCCTCCATCCCGGTGGGGGCCCAGTTGATTGGCATGTGCGAGGTCTTCGACGCCCTGACTCGCCGTCGACCCCATCGCGAGGCCTTCTCGACCGAGAAAGCGGTCGAGGTGATGAACGAAATGAGCGGCAAGCACTTTGATCCCAAGCTGCTGCGGATGTTCCTCAACGTCATCGAGCGCCAGGGCAAGACTCCCCTCAAACTCCCCGCCCGCCAGGCCGATCCGACCCGCACTTGATGCGACTTCCCTCGTTCCTGACTTATGTTTCCTCGCTGGGTAAAGGTGGAATGGGCGAGGTCGTGCGGGCCGTGGACCAGCGCAGCGGCCAGGAGGTGGCCGTCAAGTTCCTGTTCGCGGGCTCGGATCAAGAGACAATCGAGCGCCAGCGCCAGGAAGCCCGAGCCCTGGCTGCCCTCTCGCACCCTAACGTGGTGAGCTTGATCGACTCGCTCGACCACGAAGGCCAGCACGTTCTGGTGATGGAGCTGCTCGAAGGAGGCAATCTCTACGATCTGATGGCCCGCAATCCGGAGCTTCCCGAGATCTTGCGCACCTTCGCTCAGATCTGCGACGGCCTGGAGTACATCCACGACCGGGGATTGGTGCACCGCGACCTCAAGCCGGGCAACATCCTCTTCCATAGCGACGGCAGGCCCAAGATCGCCGACCTGGGATTGGTGCGCCAGGTGGGCGCCCGCTCCGGTCTCACCCAGACGGGCGTGATGATGGGGACGGCCGCGTACGTCTCCCCCGAGCAGATCCTCAGCACTCGCGAAACCGGACCTCCCGGCGACCTCTATTCGCTGGGCGTGACCCTGTTCGAAGCCCTGACCGGGAAGTGGCCCTTCGTGCGGGATACCGACTTTGCGCTCTTGCAGGCCCACCTGCGTGATCCGGCTCCGTCGCTACGCGAGTTGCGCCCTGACCTGCCGCCCTCGCTGGATGCGCTGATGCGCCGCCTGCTGGAGAAGGAGCCCGACCTGCGCCCCCGGTCGGCTGGCCAGGTGCGCCAGGCCCTGCTGGCGGCCCTGGGCAGCGAGTCGGGTCCGGAGCTGGTAGCCGAGCCCGAGTTCGAGCCGCGTCAGGCGCTGGCCGCGCGCGACCCGGGGGCGGTGTTGCTGGCCCTGAGCCACGACATCCGCGACCCGATGAATGGGATTACCGGCAACGCTCGCCTGCTCAAGGACGCCAATCTGCGACCCTCCGAGCGGCAGTTTGTGGAGGCGCTGGAGGCCTCCACCCGCGAGGTACGCAGCCTGCTGCAGGGGCTGATCGACTACACTCGACTCGAATTCGGCCGCCTGCGCCTGGATCCCGTCCCCACCGACGTGCGCGGGCTGGTGCAGGGCGTGCTCAGCGAGTTGCAGCCGATGGCCCGCCAGCGAGGGCTGGAAATGACCGGGCAGGTGGACACGGCCGTGCCCGATACCCTCAGCTGCGACCCGCTCCGCCTGCGCCAGATTCTCTTCCAGACGCTGTCGCGCGCCCTGGAGTCGACCCGCCTGGGACAGGTCAAGCTGGAAGTCTTGAAAGACTCGGCCACGGCGCAGGCGGTTGGCCTTCGCGTGGTGGTAAGCGCTGCCCACCGCACCGAGACCACCAGTGGACGCGGGCTGCTCGAGCTGGCGCTGACCCAGGGGTTGATCGAGAAGATGGGCGGCCAGTTCTGGGAGGACGAGTCCAGCATCACCTTCACGCTCACCCTGCCTGTGTCCGGCCCGGCCCCGGCGCCCGCCAAACCGCAGGTTCCGGCTCGTCCCATGCAGATTCTGCTGGTGGACGACAGCCTGATCAACCAGACCCTGGTCTCCGGTCTCTTGCAGCCCCATGGCCACGAAGTGACCGTGGCCGGAGATGGGCAGATAGCCGTGGACATGTGCGCTCTGCGCGACTTCGACGTCATCTTGATGGATCTCGAGATGCCCGTCATGAATGGCCTGGAAGCCACCCGGGTGCTGCGCTCACAGGGCAACACGACGCCGATCGTGGCCCTCACGGGGCACGAGCGCGAAGATTGGACCCGGCGTTGTCTGGAAGCCGGCATGGACAAGTTTCTCTCCAAGCCCGTGGAGGAGGCCGAGCTCCTCTCCACCCTGGCGGCGACTCTGGCCGGTCCGAGCTCGTCGTGCATGGAGCCGCCGGTCAACCCGGAGCGCCGCGAGGACGCTCGCCAGGCCTTCGAGCAGAGCTGGGCCCACCGGCTGGCCCGGCTCGACCAGGCCTTCCGCGCTCGCGACGCCGAGGCCCTGGTCGAGGTGGCCTGGGAGATGGGTGCCTGGCTGACCGGGCTATCAGCCACTCCGGCAGCGCGGGCGGTGGCCCAGATCGTCATCCTGGCCGAGGAGGGCCGCCTGGATGCAGCCCTGCACGCGCGCGCCGGGCTGCTCGAGGAAGTGGGGCGGCTCAAGCGCAGCTGGGAGCAGACCAGCGCTGTCGTGGTGCCGGCCGAGCTTCGCTCCTGAACCTCCGTGGGGGATGAAAAGAGCCCGGAGAATGAAGCTCCGGGCTCTTGTTCCGCCTACGGGTTGGGCGGGTTCTCGGGCGGGGGCTCAGGCGGCGGGGGCGGCGGAGGCGGCGGGGGGGCCGCCGGCACCTCGATGGCCACCGTGCGCAGCTCGGAGCGGTTGCCCACGTTGTCGATCAGCTTCAGTCCGGCGTAGATCGTGCGCGCTTCCTGGCTGGGCTCGAGCTTGATCGAGGTGGACTCGATGCTACCCGTGGCTTGCGGGGCATCGGTGGCCACCAGGATGGCGTCCTCGAAGCCCACCTGCTCGTCGCCCGGGTTGGCGTCGACGATCGGCTTGTCGGAGTAGCGCACCTCGTAGTTGGAAACCTGACCGCACCAGCCGTCGTCGCCCGTGGCCGTCCAGGTCAAGGTGACCTGGCCGGGGGTGGACTCGATGGGACGGAAGTCGTTGGGAGCGGCCGGCGCTGCGCTGTCGGTCTCGAGCGAGCGCTCGAGGTTGACGCGCCCGCGCGACACGCTCATGTTGTTCAGGTTGGAGACTCGGTCGGAGCTACCGATCAGGCGCTGCTTGACCTGGTCGTTGGTCAGATCAGGGTGCTCGGCGAAGATCAGGCCCGCCATGCCGGCCACGTGAGGGGTGGCCATGGAAGTGCCGCTCTTGTTGCCGTAGCCTCCATTGGGAACGGTGGAGTAGATGCCTACCCCGGGAGCGGCCACGTCCACAGTCGTGCGGCCGTAGTTGGAGAAGCTGGCGATCTGGTCGTTCTTGTCGGTGGCCGCCACGGCCACGATGTTGGGGATGTCGTAGTTGGCCGGGTAGGTCGGACGCGAGTCGTTGTTCTTGCCGTCGTTGCCGGCCGCGAAGATGTGCAAGGCCGGGGAGGTGCGCAGGGCGTCTTTGATGGCGTCGTTGGCCGCTCCGCCGCCCCACGAGTTGGAGGTCACGCGGGCTCCCATCCGGGTGGCGTAGGTGATGCCGCGGATGATGGCGTCGGCGCTGGTGCGCCCGCCGTCGGAGAAGATCTTGACCGGCATCAGGGTGGCCTGCCAGTTCACGCCCACCACGCCCTGGCTGTTGTTGCCCTCGGCGGCGATGGTGCCGGCGCAGTGGGTGCCGTGGCTGTGGCCGTCCATGGGGTTGCCATTGTCGGCGTAGGCGTTGTAGCCGTGCACGTCGTCGATGACGCCGTTGCCGTCGTTGTCGATGCCGTCGCCGGGGATCTCGCCGGGGTTGGTCCAGATGTTGTTCTTGAGGTCAGGGTGGTTGTAGTCGATGCCCGTGTCGATCACGGCGATCAGCGGGCCACCCTCGCTCTGGCGCTTGCCGGTGGTGATGTTCCAGGCTTCCGGAGCGTTGATGTCGGCTCCGGCCTTGCCGCCGTTCTGGCCGGTGTTGTTCAGGCCCCACAGGGCCGGGTCCAGGTCGTTGGGAGTGTTCTGCTGCAGCCCGGCGCTCTGGGGAGCGGGCTCGTCCTGGCCGGGGTCGAGCGTATAGATGTTGTTGGGCACAGCGTAGGCGACGCGGGGATCCTTGCGCATCATGGCGATGGCTTCCTCGGTCTGCATGCCGGAGGGCAGCTTGAGGCGCATCATCTCGCCGTCGAAGTCCTTGAACATGGACTTGGGCAGGTCGTACTTGACCTCAACGCTGCAGCCATAGTCGCTGGCGAAGTCGTCCAGCCCCATTCCGGGTCGCACCTTGACGATCACCTCGCCCGGCTCGAACTCGCCGAGCGAGGGGCGCAGTGCCTCGGCCTCGGCCTTGACGGTCTCGAGCTTATTGCGGTGCCAGGTGCCCATGGTGGACAGATTGGCCGAATCCTGCGGCTCCGCAGCTTCCTGGGGCCTCTTTCCGCCCGAGCTCACCGGCGCGGTGTAGGTCTGGCTCAGGGTACGGACGTCACGGATCTGCATGAAGATTGGCCTCCTCGCGTTTGTTCCCCATTTCCCCGGACGGAGTATATGCTGAATCGAACACCGAGAAGGTAACCAAATCTTGAACATCGTGCCCGTTCCGGTGGGCTTTAAAGCGATTCAACGACCTTGAGCATGGGCCCCAGCGTGGCCCAGATGATGAAGCCGACCAGGACGCCAACCACCAGCATGACGGCCGGCTGCAGGGCGGCGGTGGCCATCTCGATGGCCTGGTCCATCGACTCCTCGCACACCGCCGCGCAACGATCGAGCAGGAAGGCGAGCTTGCCGGTGGTCTCGCCGGCAGAGAGCAGGTGGATCATCATCGGAGGAAAGAGGTCGGTTTCTTTGAGGGCATCGGCCACCAGCACGCCTTCGGCCACGGCCGCGCGGGCTCTGGCCACCCTCTCTCGGACGAGCGGGTTGGCGGTGGCCGCGGCGGACAGCTCGAGGCCGCGCAAGATGGGCACCCCGGCCGAGCTGGTGATGGAAAGGGCCCGGCAGAACTCGACCGCCACCGCGGTGCGCAGCATGGTGCCAAGTCCGGGCAACTCGAAAGCCACCGCCCAGAGGCGCCTCTGCAGGTCCAGCCGGCTGGCCAGAAATCCCGTCACCCACACCACTGCGGCGGCCAGCAACACCACCAGCACCAGGGCCCAGGGGCTGGTCAGGATCTTGGAGCTGAAGCTGAGCAGCCGCGTGCTCCAGGGCAAATCGACCCCCAACGTGGTCAGGAAGCCGAGCAGATCTTTGAAGACGACGTTCTGGGCCCAGACGACCAGCACCAGGCTGAGCACGAGCACCAGCACGGGATAGGTCAGGGCGCTCCGGATCTTCATCCAGAGAGCGTTGGACTTCTCCGACTCGCTGGCAAGCCGCTCCAGGACATCGTGTAGACCTCCCGTGCTCTCGCCCACCGAGACCAGCTGCAACTGCAGCGGCGTGAAGAGTCCGGTGGGCTGGCTCAGCACCCGAGAGAGTGCCTTGCCCTGCATCAGCTGGTTGACATAGACCGGCAGGGCCTTGCGCAGGGGTGGGTACTCCACCTGGTTGGCCAGCACGTCCAGCGAGCGCGAGAGGGGCACGCCGGCGTTGAGCAGGGTCGCCAGCGAGCGAAAGAACATCGCCTGGGCGGCGGCCCGGCGGCGGCCGCCGAACCACAGCTCCAGGCGGTCGGAGAAGGTCACGGCAACTTCTCGGTGGCCCGCTCCAGCGCCACTCGCGCCTCAGCGGCCGTCTGGTACCGGTTGGCTGGATCGGGCTCGAGCATCTTCATGACCCAGTCGGTGACCTCCGAGGGCAGATCGAGCCGGTCCATGGGAGGCAGGGGCTCTCCGCTCAGCTTGTAGACCAGGATGGACTGCAGGTCGTCTTCCTTCCAGGGCAGCTTGCCCGTGAGGCTGTTGTAGACCAGCAGGCCCACGGCGTAGAGGTCGGTTGGAGGACCGATGGGTCCGGCCGTCAGCTGCTCGGGGGCCATGAAGGCGGGGGTGCCGACGGCCTCATCCGGCTTGGTCAGCATGGTGCGAGCCTGCAGGTCCTTGGCGATGCCAAAGTCCATCAGCTTGGCCATGCCCCCGGCAGCGATGACGATGTTGGCGGGCTTGATGTCGCGGTGAATGATCCCCTTGGAGTGCACCATCTCGAGGCCCTGCAGCACGCCGCGGGTCCACTTGAAGACGTTCTTGTCGTTCAGTTTGCCCATTTTGAGCAGCTCCTCCCAGCTGGTGCCGTTGACGTACTCCATCACGTAGTAAGGATATTCGGCCGGCGAGGTGGGGAGATGCACGTCGAAGATGCGGGCCACGTTGGGATGGCTGACCGAGCTTCCCAGGCGCATCTCGCGCGAGAAGCGATCGCGGTACTCGGGGTCGTTGCCGAACTGGGGCAGGGGTAGCTTGAGGGCGCAGCTGTGCCCATCGGGGGAGACCACCTGGTAGACCATGGCCATGCCCCCTGTGCCCAGGTGGGAGCGGACTTTGTAGGCGCCGATTCGATCGGGGTGGGTACCGTCGGTGCGAAAGAGGGTGGCCACGTTCTGCGCGTCCAGGGCCTGGATGTAGGTCTGGGTCACCTCTTGCAGGGCGACCTTCTGGCGTCGAGCGCGCAGCGCGAGCACTCCAGCGGCGATCGCGCCGATCACGGCTCCGATGCAAACCGAGGTTCGGGCAGGGGCCAGTTTGGGCTCGGTCTTGATGCTGATGCTCTGGGTGACCTGCGGAACCCGAGAATTCTCCCCGACCAGATCCTGGAAGAGATTCAACTCACCCACACAGCGGACAGCCACATTGGCAGCCGAGGGGTCCCGCTGCAGCACGGCCCGATTGCCGCGTCCGAACTCTTTCCACTCACCTTTGGAATCGTCCCAGTACTTCCATTCAAAGACGACGTTGGCGTCGGCCTTGACCTCCAGCGGCTGGGCCCGAACCGGGCCGACCAGCAAGAACAAGAAGAACAGGCCCACCACCCCGAGTTGTCGCACCGAGGGAAATTCAATCCTTCCGGGCAGGGCTCCTTCGCACGCTCGGAGCCACGCTCTTGAGCCAGGACAGGGTTTCGCTCACCAGCTCGCGGTCGGACGCCCTGGGAGAGAGGCGCAAGTAGCTCTCGAGATGCACGATGGCTTCGCTGTACTGGCGCCGGCGAATGGCCAGCACCCCCAGCTGCAGCGCCGCCGCCGGGCTGGCCGGGGCCAGCTCGTAAGCCTGGCGGGCCTCGCGCACGGCCTCCTCGAGCTGGTCGCTGGCCGCCAGGGCGAGCGAAAGGTTGTGATGGGCCACAGCCGAGTCGGGCCGGGCCAGCACCGCCTGGCGCAACTCGCTGACAGCCCGCCGGGTCTGGCTCTGGGCCAGCAGTGACAGGCCCCGGTAGAGGCTGGGCAGAAAGCCTTTCAGCTCGGCCAGCTCGCGCTCGGCTTCGGCCGGGCGCTGAGCGCGGTAGAGCAGGACGGCATAGAGAACCCGGGCCCGCTCCAGCTCGGGATGCAGATCCACCACCTGGCTGACGGCCAGCAGGGCTTCGTTCAGCTTACCCTGCTCGGCCAGCATGGTGACCAGGTTCAGCTCGGCTTCCGGCTCGCGAGCCGCGGCCTGAAAGGCGGAAAGCGCGGCAGGACGGTCCTGGTCGGCCAGCAGGACGCCCAGGTTGTTGTTGGCCAGCGGGTCCTGAGGCCTCGCCGAGAGCACTGCTCGCAGCTCCTCGGTGGCCTGCTCGCGCTGGCCCAGTACCAGCAGGGCCGCGGCCAGATTGACGCGGGCCTCGACCATCTCAGGTTGGGCCTGCAGGGCGCTCTGGAACGCCTGAGAGGCATTCTGAGCCTGCCCCGAGCGCAGCAGGGCGACCCCGCGCAAGTTCTGTCGCAGGCCCTCCAGGCGGGGGTCCACGCGCAGCGATTCCAGCGCCTCCAGCGCCTCGCTCCAGCGGGCCAGGTGGACCAGGGCGGCGGCCCGGTTCAGGCCCACTGTCTGATCGTCGGGCTCTTGCTGCAGGTAGAGGTCGTACTGCTCCAGGGCCTCGGCCGGCCGATCGCTCTGGTCCAGTGCCAGGCCCAGGAAAGCCCGGGCCTCCAGGCGCGCAGGGTCGGTGGCCAGCGCGCTCTGGTACAGGTCGATGGCGCGTTCGAGCCGACCCTCGCGATGGGCGTTCACCCCCTGCTGGTAGAGCAGGCGGGCCTCCCGCTGGGCGCCCGGGTCGAGGTCGACCTGGGCCTGCACGGGCCCAAGCAACAGAGCCAGAACGAGCAGCAGGCGCCGCACGCCGGACTTAGAGCTTGCCCTGCTCGAGCAGGGCCTCGGCGATCTGGACGGCGTTGGTGGCGGCGCCCTTGCGCAGGTTGTCGGCCACCACCCAGAAATTCAGCCCGTTGGCCACGCTCGGATCCTGACGCAGGCGACCCACCAGGGTCTGGTCCTGGTGCTGGGCGTCGAGCGGGGTGGGATAGACGCCCTTTCCGGGATCGTCCATCAGCACCACTCCGGGGGCCTCCGAGAGGAGCTTGCGGGCCTCCTCCACGCCGAGAGGACGCTCGAACTCGGCCGCTACCGACTCGGAGTGAGCATAGAATACCGGCACCCGCACGCAGGTGGCCGTGATGGCCAGGTCGGGCAGGTCCAGGATCTTGCGCGTCTCATCCATCATCTTGCGCTCTTCCCCGGTGAACCCGTCGGCCTGAAAGGACGCGATGTGAGGCAACAGGTTGAAAGCGATCTGGCGGGGATAGACTCTGGCTTCGGGCATGGGCTTGCCCTGCCCGTAAGCCTCGGCCTGGGCCTGCAACTCGTCGATGGCGTCCTTGCCGGTGCCCGAAACGGATTGGAAGGTGGTCACGACCACTCGCTTGAGGCCGGCGGCCCGGTGCAGCGGGGCCAGGGCCACCACCATCTGGATGGTGGAGCAGTTGGGATTGGCCACCAGCTTCGAGCTCCCCAGATGGTGCGGGTTGACTTCGGGCACCACCAGGGGAACCTTGGGATCCATCCGGTAGGTCGCTGAATTGTCGACCACCGTGGCGCCCGATTCGTTGGCCCGGGGCGCGTAGACCGAGCTGGCCACCTCCCCGCCCGCGAACAGGGCCAGGGCTACCCGGCCGAAATCGAACTCCTCCACCGACAGCACGGTGTGTCCTTCCACTTTCGTGCCGGCCGAGCGCGGAGTGGCCAGGGCGTGCAGTTCGTCGACCGGAAAATTGCGTTCCTGGAGCACTCGGATCATCGCCTTGCCCACGGCTCCGGTGGCTCCCACCACGGCGACGTTCAGCTTCCTCACAGGTCGAGCACGTTCTCCAGCCCCACCACCATCCCCGAGATGCGGTTGACCCGCTGGATAGCCAGGATCACGCCTGGCATGTAGCTCTCGCGCGAATAAGAATCGTGCCGGATGCTCAAGGTCTCGCCGGCGGCTCCCAGGATGACCTCCTGGTGAGCCACCAGACCAGGCATGCGCACCGAGTGAATCCGAATCCCGGCCATGCTCCCGCCCCGCACGCCCTTGATGTTCTCGGGTCCCTCGGTGGCAGCTCGAAAGCCGTCCGGACGCGCCTTGCGCATCTGCTCGGCGGTGCGCGCCGCCGTGCCCGAGGGGGCGTCGAGCTTGCGCTCGTGGTGCATCTCAATGATCTCGGCCCAGCGGAAGTACTTGGCGGCTTCGCGGGCAAAGCGCATCATCAGCACCGCCCCCATGGCGAAGTTGGGCACCAGCAGCATGCGATTGCCGGCCGCCGCCTGATCGAGCTCGTTCTCGTCGGCGGCGGGGATGCCGGTGGTGCCGACCACGGCTGCCACCTTGTGACGAAAGGCGGCCAGTACGTTGTCTTTGACGGCCGGACCCACGGTGAAGTCCACCATGACGCCGCCCTGAGCCTGCTCCAGGGCCGGCTCGAGCTGATCGGTGACAGCCACGCCGCAAGGCTCGCCGGTGGAAAGCTGGCCGATATCCTCGCCGAGATGCCGGGCGTGGCCTACGGCCGCAACCAGCTGCATGTCGACCTGCTGCAGCACGGTGCCCACGGTCTCTCGCCCCATCCGCCCGGTGGCACCCACCACGACGACCGGAATGACATCGGTCTCGGCCATGATTCCTCCTTACTGAGCGCGGGCCGCCTCGGCGGCGCCGGCGGCCCCCGCCGTCAGCGGTCGGCCTTTGACGCCGTCGATCTCAGTCACCGGGCCCAGCACCGCCAGCGTGTAGCGCTCGGTATCGAGCAGCCACTCGGCCAGCTCTTTCACCTGCTCGGGGGTGACCGCGTCGATCTTGGTGATGACTTCTTCCAGACTGATGAGGCGTCCGTAATAATGCTCACAGCGGGCAAGCCGCATCATGCGACTGGAGGTCGACTCCAGCGCCAGCGCAATGGAGCCCTTCAGGTGCTCGCGAGCACGCTCGAACTCGACCGGGGTCATCCCCTCGTGGCGCAGGCTGAGAAGAACCTGACGAGTGAGCTCGAGTACCTGAGGCATACGCTCGGCGCTGGTACTGGCGTAGATCCCGAAGACTCCACAGTCGCGATAAGAGTTTTGAAAGGTGCCCACCGAGTAGACCAGACCACGCTTCTCCCTGATCTCCTGGAACAAGCGCGAGGACATCGAGCCACCCAGCACGCTGTCGAGCACCAGCATGGCATAGCGCCGATCATCGGTCTGCGACAACCCGTCGCAGCCGTAGCACATGTAGGCCTGCTCGCAATCTTTGGTGCGCACCGTGGTGCGCGGGTTCGAGCGGGGGACGCTGTGAGTCATCTCCGAACGGGCAGTGGGAAGGCCTTGATTGAGGAAACCGCTGACCTGCTCGAGGAAGGCCTCGTGTTGCACCTGCCCGGCCGCTGCCACGATCAGATTTGGGGCCACATAGTGGCGGGCCAGGTAGCCCTTCAGCTCCTGGCGGTTGAGCGAGCTGACCACTTCGCGCCGCCCGATGACCGGCCGGCCCAGCGGATCGTCACCCCACAGCGTGCGGGTGAACAGATCGAAGATGATCTCGTCGGGAGCATCCTCGTACATCTTGATCTCTTCCAGGATGACGCCCTTCTCGCGTTCGATCTCCTGCTCGTCGAGCAGCGAGTTGAGCAGCATGTCCGAGAGGATCTCGAGAGCCAGGGGCAGGTGGTGATCCATCACCCGGGCGTAATAGCAGGTGGACTCTTTCTCGGTGAAGGCGTTGATATGGCCCCCCACGCCGTCCATCGCCTCGGCGATCTCGGCCGCGGTGCGAGAGGGGGTTCCTTTGAACAGCAGGTGCTCGAGGAAGTGCGACAGCCCCGCCTGATCGGACTTCTCGTTGCGCGAGCCTACGGTGGCCCAGATGCCCAGCGAGCAGGAACGAAACTCGGGCATCTCTTCGGTGACCACGGTCAAACCGTTTTCAAGGATGGTTTTCTTGTACATACAGAGTGTTGAGCGTTACGTAATGAAGGTTGAGCTATCCTTCGGGGGCGCCCCATCCAGGTCAGTCGGCCCAGGTCTGTGCAAAACTTTCATCACTCCACTTTCGAGGCGGGGCTTCAACGACCACGGGAGGTTCCCCTTTGTGGGGCCTCAGGCCACCGATCCGAGGAGCTCGCGGGCGTGCCGACGGGCGGTCTCCGGCGAGGCGTCCCCACTCAGCATGCGAGCCAGCTCGCCCTCGCGCAGCTCGCCTTCCAGCCGCTCCACACCGATGCGGGTCTGATTCTTCTGAACTCTCTTGGCCAGCCGGAAGTGACGGGAAGCGGCAGCTGCCAGCACGGCCAGGTGGGTCACCGAAAGCACCTGACAACGCTGGCTCAACTCGCGCAGTTTGCCGCTGACGGCTTCAGCGGCGCGCCCGCCCAGGCCGGCGTCCACCTCGTCGAAGACCAGAGTGGGTACGGGCTCGAAGCGCGAGAAGACGGCCACCAGAGCCAGCATCAGCCGGGAAAGCTCGCCACCCGAGGCGATGCGGGCCAGGGGGAGCGGCTCGACCCCCGGGTTGGGGGCCAGCATGAACTCTCCCCGCTCGAGCCCGGTCGGGCCTGGCTGCTCGAGCGCTTCGAGCCGTACCTCAAAGCGGGTGCCCTCCAGGCCCAGACCCTTCAGCTCGACCTCCACCTCGCGAGAGAGCTTGCGAGCCGCCCGCCGCCTCTCCAGAGTGAGCTGACCGGCCAGCTCGTCGCGCTGTTGCCTGAGCTGGTCGAGCTCGGCCTCCAGCTCGTGCCCGCGGGCCTCGTGCTGAAGAAGCTCCTGGCGGCGCTGGCGGGCACGCCCGGCATACTCGAGCACCTCGCTCAGGTTGGCCCCGTACTTCCGCTTCAGGCCGCGCAGCAGGTCGAGGCGGGCCTCCACCTCCTCGAGTCGAGCCGGGTTGGACCCCAGCTCGTCGCAGTAGACGGCCAGCTCGTGTGACGTCTCCTGCAGCAGGGAAGCAGCCTCCCCCAGCCGGGTGACCATCGGCTCCAGGGTGGGGTCGTGGCGCAGGAGAGCTCGCAGCTGGCGCTCGGCTCGATCCAGGCCGCTCTGCCCCAGCAGTCCGGCCACCTGGGCGGTCCCCGCCGCGAGCTCGGAGGCCGAGGCCAGGCGCCTGGCCTCGGCCAGCAACACCTCCTCCTCGTCGGCCGCTGGCCTGGCTTGCTCGATCTCGGTCAACTCGTGCTCGATCCACTCCAGCTCGCGGTTTTTTTCGCGCTCTGCCTGGCGCCGCGCCTCCAACTCGGCGGCCAGGTGCTGGACGCGAGCCTGGCAGCGGGCATAGCTCTCCACTCGCTCGAGGTGAGCGGCCGAGGCCGAGCGGTCGAGCAGCTCGAGGTGCCGCGACGGGCGCAGCAGGCGATAATGCTGGTGTTGGCCGTGCAGATCGACCAGGTGCTCAGCAAGCTCGCGCAGGTTGGCCACCGTGCTCATGCGGTTGTTGATGCGGGCAACGCTGCGCCCTCCGGCACCGAGCTCGCGCGAGAGCACCAACTCATCACCGGCATCGAGACCCCACTGCTCGAGCAGGGCTCGCACCGGGCCGCTGTTGACGCGAAAGCGACCCTGCACCCGGGTTTGCCCGGCGCCACCCCCACGCTCGAGCCCTCCCCCGAGCAAGAAACCCAGGGCGTCGAGCACGATGGACTTGCCCGCACCCGTCTCTCCGGTCAGCACGTTGAAAGCCCCGTCGAACTCCAGACGCGCTTCCTGGACCAGGGCGAAGTTGAAAATTTCCAGTTCTTCCAGCATGCAAGTTGAATTCTCCGCAAGGCCGGGTGGACTCCTGCAAACTTTCAGGAAACTTAATGAATCGCGAAGTTTCCTAGAGTTGCTGCCAACCCGTCAGGCGGAAGCTGCCCACCGAGTGCAGCGTCTTGAGGTAGCGAGGGTCGTAGCGCAGGTTGACCGAGCGCAACACCATCCCGGGGATTCCCTCGGCCCCGGGCATCCCGCCGGTCAAAATGGCCCCTTGCACGCTCAACGTGCTGGCCCCATCGGGAAGAAACGAAGCCGAGCGATCCGCCACGATCAGGCCTTTGAAGTCCCCTCCGGCGCGCATCACCAGGTGGCGGGCGTAGATCACCATCCCCTGGTCGTGGCTGTCGAGCCGTCCCCCGCCCAGGGTCAGCGTCCCGTCCACGATCAGGGTGGCGTTGGTGCCGGACAGCACCGTGGGGGGATAGTCGGCGTAAGTTGGATCTTGCGAGAGCGGTCGCCACAGATCGAGGTCGCCCTTGACATGCAGCGCGCAGTCGCGGAGGGTGATGGAGGCCGGGTAGGCCTCGGCGATCAACACGCCCCGGTCGGTGTCGCCTTCCGGCCAGATGACGCGAC
Source organism: Candidatus Xenobia bacterium (assembly GCA_045863235.1). Classification (GTDB taxonomy): domain Bacteria; phylum Vulcanimicrobiota; class Xenobia; order Xenobiales; family QWHO01; genus QWHO01. Next base: position 22,189 of record BTUM01000070.1, read on the forward strand.
TGACCAGATTGCCGTTCACTTCCCAGCGCGGGGTGGTCTCCCCCGTCAGGGTCAGCTGATTGCCGAGCACGTAGGTGGGACGAGGGTCCTCCAGGGGCGGCGTAATCATGGTGATGCCCGGCACGGCGCTGCCCACCGCGGGGCGAATCATGCGGCGCAAGATGTCCAGAGGGTCTACCTGGAGGTCCTGATACGAGACAGTGCCGTCGAACTGATTGCGAGGGGCCACGTAGACTGCTCCTGCGCCCAGCGCCGCCTGGTCTTCGTGAATCACGACCCGACCGTCGAGGTGGTTGCGCAGATCGGCCCCTCCCCCACCGACCGGAGCCGGCAGCGGGTCGCGCTCTCCTCCGCTCATGTTGTACCAGTAGGAGGGCCGGTCGGGCAGGGTGGTGACGAGCGGCCTGGTCGTGATGTTCCCGTAAGGATTGAAGGCGCCGTTGCGGGTCAGGCGGGGGCCCAGCGTGATCGTGCCCGGCACCTGGGTCACCTGGCATCGCAGGAACTCGCGCCGGGTCACCCACAGGCGCGGCCCATCGGCATCGCTGTCGGGACGGTTGCCAAACATGTTGCCGGGCCAGGCGCGCCCCACGAAGACCGAGCCCTCCACCCGGCTGGGAGCCACCTCCAGGCCGGGGGCCAACTCCTCGTCGAGCCAGCCGCACAGCACCAGCGGGCCGCGCCCGACGTAGGCGGCATAGGGCCACACTCGCCGCACCAGAGCCCGAAACTCGCGCCTGGCTCCCTCGACCTGAACGCTCAGGATCAACTCCAGAGTAAAAGGCGGGACGCTGCGAGAGGGGGTTCCCCGATCGAGGTAGCCCGCCTGCGGAAACTCCGAATAGAGATTGTCGGTCGACTTGTAGGCCAGCCCCGGTAGAAAGCCGATGCGGCAACCGGGAACAATCTCGGTATCAGGGTAACGGGCAACCAGGTCCACGGTGGGGATGGAGGGCGGCATCGGCAGGTCGGCCTCGATGCGGCGCAGGTCGGCCATCAGCTGGGCCATCCCGGAGCGAGCCAGCAGTTGGGCCCGGGCCTCGAGGTTGTTGCGCCGGGCCAGGTTGAGCGAGACGGTGGAGAGGGTGCACAGGGCCAGTCCCAGCGTAAGCAGCACCGAGACCACGCCCAGGACGGTTGGCAGCGCCAGACCCCGCCTCACAGCTCGCCCTCGTAAGCGGTGTTGCCGCCACCGAGCAGCTCGTAGCGAAAAGCGCCCTCTTGCAGCTCGAGGCGGTAGCGCACCCCCCCGGTAGGCCCCGGAGAGGGCAGAAAGCTCTTCACTCCGCGGGCCAGGATGCGGCCCCGGGCCAGTTCGGCGGGAGTGGGGGGATCGCTGGCCACCACCGTGGGCTGCTCGGCGGAGGGCGCTGCCAGCGATCGGGTGAAGCGCCACAGTCGCTCGCGATCGTCGAGCCAGAAGCCCACCCACTCACTCCACAGGGGCTGGCCATACTCATCGAAGCTCGGGGGCTCTCCGGCCGACAGGAGGATCAGGAAGCCGTCCCGGGCGTGGACCAGTTGCGGAGCGCTCTGCCCCAGGTCGTGGCGGATGCGATAGACAGCCGACAGAGCCGCCTGCTGCACGCTGGCCTTCGCCTGATTGCGGCGCCAGATGCCCAGGGCGGGAATGAAGACCTGCACGCTGAGAGCGATCAGGGTGAGCAAGAGCCCCCCCGAGATCATCACCTCCACCAGCGTGAAAGCCCGCCTGCTCACGTGCGCAGCTCCTTGCGCAGCCAGAACTCCAGGGGCACCCGGGCATTGTGCCACTCCACCCGCACCCGCACGTCGAAAAGGTCACTGGCCACGCTGGTGGTGGAGCGATGGCAGCGGTACTCGGTTCCGTTCAGGGTGAAGGTCAACGTCTCCGGCGCGCCCGGGGAAGTCGCTTCCTCCACCAGCATGGTGCCCAGGCTGGTAGCGGTTTCGAGCTTCTCGGCCTGATCCAGCGAGAGGATTCCGGCCGGCATCAGGCTCAAGACCATGATCAGGGAGATGGCCAGAAAGCCCACCGCCACAACGATTTCCAGCAAACTGAGGCCCCGTCGCATGTGAATTTTCTTCTTGCTTTCAGATTCAGTCCCTTTTGAGGACGGTCTGACTAAACTATATCTGATGGAAAAGATAAAAGCCGGCTGGGCGGTGTTGATCTATAGCTCCGCCTCGCCCGACATCGAGCAAGCTGCCCGCCAGAGCCTGGCCGAGATCGCTCCCCACGACTCGGTGGTGGTCGGCTCGCAGCTGGGCGTGAAGGAGAACGGGCAGGCGGTGGCCCTGCGCTCGGACGGCACTCGTCTGGAGGGCGTGGATATGAGTCGCCCCGCCTCGCTGACCGAGTTCCTGCGCTGGGGCATGGAGCACTACCCGGCCGAGCGGGTCATGGTGGTGCTGGGAGGGCACGGGGGAGGCTTTCTGGGGGCCGTCAGCGATGTCGAGCGGCGGCGCTTCCTGGTGCCGGGCGAAATGCGCGCCGCCCTGGACGAGGCCGGCATCAAGCCGGATGTGCTGGTGTTCAACTCCTGCCTGATGGCCCAGGCCGAGATCGCCCACGAGCTTTATCCCAGGGCCCACTACCTGGTGGCCGCCCAGAGCGCCGAGGAGGGTGTGGGCATCCCCCTGGGCGAGGTGGTGAAATCCCTGCCCGGCCGGGACGCCGAGCAAGGCGCACTGGCCGTGGTGGAGGCCTGCCAGCGAACCCCCGAGCGTACCCCCACCATGGCGGCGCTCGATCTGACTTGCGTGGAGCCGCTTACGGACGCCCTCGACGAGCTGGCTCGCTCGTTCGACTCGGATCGCGCGAAGGTGCGCGAGCACGTGCTGGCCACTCCGCATTTCTGGAAGCACGAGTGGGACCGGCCCCTCTCCGAGATGCGCGACCTGTCCCTCTTCTTGCGTCGCCTGCAAGGGGACCCGTCGCTGGCGATCAACCTGAGAGAGCTTGCCTCCTCGGCTCTGGAAGCGCTGGAGACCCTGGTGGTGGGCAGCACCGGCTCGGAGGGCCTGTCGGTCTACCTGCCGGGCTCTTCCCCGGCCGAACCGGTCGAGCAACGCTACCGCGCTCTGCGCTTTGCCCGCGAGACTTATTGGGATGAGGCGATCAAGGAACTGGCGCGGGAGGGCCCGAAGGGCGGCTGATGCTCGACGAATCCGAATCCGGACTGAAGAACCAGAAGCTCGACCCCGCCCTGCGCGAGATGGCGGACGATCCCACCGCGCCCGAGCTTTTGACGGTGATCATCCAGACGGTGGACGGTCTGAAGGACGACGACCGGCGCATGGTCAGCACCTTGCGCGGCACGGTGAAGGACGACCTCTACATCATCAACGCCTTCTCCGCCGACGTGCCGCGCAGCGCCCTCAACAGCCTCATCCTCTCGCCTCGAGTCGTGCGGATCTACAACGACAGCGAGATCCGCGGCGCCTGACGCCTCCTCCTGACCCCGGCGCGTGAGGCAGCAAAAGTGCGCCTCATGAGGCGCGATGCCCGTGCCTCATCCCGGCTCCGGCGCGTGAGGCAGCAAAAGTGCGCCTCATGAGGCGCGATGCCCGTGCCTCATCCCGGCTCCGGCGCGTGAGGCAGCAAAAGTGCGCCTCATGAGGCGCGATGCCCGTGCCTCGAGATCGTTCATCAATCTGTAACCTCAGGGCAATGAATCGGAAAGCTCCCGTTCACATGCATCCGAGAGATCCGAGTCGGGTTGGAGCGATGATCGGCTTATGAAACTCGTACCTTTCAACACCCGTCTCAAGACTGCGCGCCAGATGCTGAAACTAACGCAGGCAGAGCTGGCCGAGCGGGCCCAGATGAGGCGCCATCGACTTGCGGACCTGGAGCAGGGAAGACGTTTCCCCACTCCCCAGGAGGTAGCCAGACTCACCCGAGCGCTGCGGCTCCCTCCGGGCGCTCTGGAGGCCACCGAGCCTCCCAGTCGCGCAGTCAGCCAGGCGCACCGGCTCTTTGGCTCGCGCCTGCCCGACCCGAAGCCGGAGCGAGCGCGCCCCACATGGATCCGGCTGCTGCACGCCAGCCGATGTCACCGCCAGCTCTACCTCTGGCTGACCAAACCCGTGCGCCAGCGCACAGACTACCCGCTCGTGCGAAGGTTCCTGCGCGAGGCCGTGAGCGATTCGCGTTTCGAAGTGCTGGCCTGGTTGCATCTGCTCAAGCACAACCTGAAGACCGAGTGGCTCGCACCGCTGCGCTGCAGTTTTCGCACACATCCGGTCTTCGACGGGCGCTCCAGCGGCGATCTGCGCTGGCCGGCCCTGGTGGGCACGGATCCGTTTCCGGTGGTGCTCTTCCCGCAACTCCCCCTGCTCGTGCCTGGCGGGCCACGCCGGCTGGACCTGCTGATCGGGGTCCGCTTGAGCCGCAAGCGCACTGTGTGGGCCAACGGCGAGGTGGACGGACCTCTCCACGATGCAGCCGACGATGCCGAGCGCACGGTCCAGATCGCGCTCCCGCGACTGGAGATGGGTCGCCAGGACATCCTCTCGCCCGACTTCGTGGACCGGCTCTGGCAGCGTTTGAGCGAGCTCTGAGAGGGAAAGCCTGCTGCGGCGAGAACCTCGTTTGCTCAGCAAAGGAGATGCCTACCATGCCGCAGATTGAAGAGAAGAAGAACGTGCGTGAAGACCTGATGGAACGGATCGTGTCCCTGTGCCGCCGGCGCGGGTTCATCTACCCGGGCTCGGAGATCTACGGTGGCCTCGCCAACTGCTGGGATTACGGGCCGCTCGGCTCCCAGCTCAAGAAGAACGTGAAAGACCTCTGGTGGCGCACCGTCGTGCAAGAGCGCGACGACATGGTGGGGTTGGACGCCGCCATCTTGATGCACCCGCGCACCTGGGAGGCCTCCGGGCACGTGGGCAACTTCTCCGACCCGCTGGTGGACTGTAAGAAGTGCAAGCAGCGCTTCCGGGCCGACCAGATGGAGGAGGCCGCCAAGTGCCCCGAGGGCGGCCAGCACGAGTTCACCGAGGTGCGCCAGTTCAACTTGATGTTCCAGACCCAGATGGGCGTGGTGCAGGACGAGACTTCCAGCGTCTACCTGCGCCCCGAGACGGCTCAGGGCATCTTCGTCAACTTCAAGAACGTGCAGACCAGCTCGCGCAAGAAGCTGCCCTTCGGCATCGCTCAGATCGGCAAGTCCTTCCGCAACGAGATCACGCCCCGCCGCTTCACCTTCCGCACGCGCGAGTTCGAGCAGATGGAGATCGAGTATTTCGTGCGTCCCGAGGAGGCCGACGCCAGCTTCAAGGATTGGGTCGATCAGCGCCACCGCTGGTATCTCGACTACGGCATCAAGGCGGACAACCTGCGTCTGCGGGCCCACGGGGCCGACGAGTTGGCCCACTACGCCAAGGGCTGCTTCGATATCGAGTACATGTTCCCGTGGGGCTGGTCCGAGCTCGAGGGCATCGCCAACCGAACTGACTTCGACCTGAGCCAGCACATGAAGTTCTCGGGCAAGGACCTGAAGTACTTCGACGAGGAGACCAAGGAGCACGTCACCCCCTGGGTGATCGAGCCCTCGGGCGGCGTGGACCGCGCCGTTCTGGCCTTCCTGGTGGACTCCTACGACGAGGACGAGACGGTCACTGCCAAAGGCGAAAAGGACACCCGCGTGGTGCTGCGCCTGCACCCCCAGTTGGCGCCGGTTCAGGTGGCCGTGCTGCCGCTGCAGAAAAACAAGCCCGAGCTGGTGGAGCTCTCCCAGAAGCTCTACAAAAGCTTGCGCCTGCACTTTCTGGCCGACTGGGACGGCACCGGCCAGATCGGCAAGCGCTATCGTCGCTACGACGAGGTGGGCTGTCCGTTCTGCGTGACCGTCGACTTCGACTCGCTGGAGGACAAGGCGGTCACCGTGCGCGACCGGGACAGCATGGCCCAGGAGCGCATCCCGCTCGACCAGATCTTCGACTACCTGCGCAAGAAGGTCTTCTGCCGCGAATGACCGCTGACGAGGTCCTCACCACCACCCGCTCGGTGCGCAAGCGTCTCGACTTCGACCGGCCCGTGCCCCGCGAGGTGATCGAGGAGTGCCTGGAGATCGCCGTCCAGGCGCCCAGCGGCTCCAACCGCCAGACCTGGTCCTTCCTGGTGCTCACCGATCCCGAGCCCAAGAGGGTGGTGGCTGAGGCTTACCGGAAGGCCTTTCATGTCTACGCCACCCAGATCTTCCCGTCCATGGCGAGCTTTCCCCCGGAAGACCCGCGCACCAGGCAGGCCCCGGCCATGACCGAGTCGGCCATGTACCTGGCCCAGCGCATGCATGAGGTGCCCGTCATGGTCATCCCCTGCATCGAAGGCAAGCTCGACCGGGCGACACTGCTGGAAGCAGCGGGACAGTGGGGCAGCATCGCTCCAGCCACCTGGTCGTTCATGCTGGCCCTGCGTGCGCGTGGCCTGGGCTCCACCTGGACCATCCTGCACCTGATGTTCGAGCAAGAAGTCTCCCGAGCCCTGGGAATTCCCGAGGGGGTCAGCCAGACGGCCCTGCTTCCGGTCGCTTACACTAAGGGCACCGACTTCAAAAAGGCCGGACGCATTCCCGCCAGCCAGCTCACTTCTTGGAATTGCTGGGGGCAGCGCTGAGGGCTTCGAGCCGCTTACGGGCCTCCGGGACATCATCATCCTCAGGGTCCCGGCTCAAGAACTCGCGATAGCCCTTGATGGCCTCGGCCTTCTTGCCCCGAGCATCGTCGAGCTGAGCCTGGCGAAGCACAAGGTAGGTCTCCTCGGGACTGAGCTTGCGGGCCGCGGCCAGATCCGCCTCGGCCTCGCCATAACGCTTGAGAGCCAGATAGGCGAAGGCGCGAGTGTCCAGCGTCCGCGCCCGAAGCGAGCTCGAAGGCTTGAGCGCCAGGGCGGCGGTGGCCTCCTGAACCGCCTGTTCGTAATGGCCGGTCAGAGCCTGGTACCAGGCCCGGTGATTGCGTACTCCGGCCCGCTGCTCATCATTCTTGCACAGCTTCAGGGCGCGCTCCCAGTCTTGCCCGGCCAGAGCCAGCTGACCGGCTTGCTGGTAAGCCTGGGCGCGCTCGATCAGCACCCGATCAGGGGACTTCAGGTGCGAGAAACACTCCACGGCCAGCGCTGGCTCGTCAAAGTGAAGCGCCAACCGGCCGGCCAGTTCCCAGGCGGCCGGCTCGGGGGGCAGGCTCTTCAACTCGGAACGAAGCGATTTGGCCGAGTCGACCGCGCCCAGCCGTCGCTGCCAGTCGGGCAGGCTCAGGCGGGCGGTAGCCAGGACGGAGTCCAGAAGGCTCCGGGCTTCCCGCTCGCTTCCCGCCCCCGCCAGCACGACCAGGGCCTCGCCCCCGGCCAGCGTGACGGCGCCCACCATGGACAGGTCCTTGTTGTCAGCTCGGAACAGTAGCCAGGGCCAAGCGTCGACCGTGCGCGGACCGATTCGGCTGGTGCGAGGAACCAGGGGTTCGAGCTTCAGGGAACGCTCGGGTGTGGACTCAAAGACCAGAATCCCCAGGGGCCCCACCAGCGCCCCATCGCGGGGCTGCATGGTCACCGGCACCTGCACCGTCAGCGGTCCCAACTGGTGGGGACGGGTGGCCGTCACGGGGTGGAGAGCGTGATACAGCACGATGAGCTCGACCAGAAAGGGGAGCGCGCCCACCACGGCGAGCGCTGGCGCAAGCCAGGGAGGGCGAGGCCGAAAGATGGTAGGAACCAGCGCCCCAAACAGAGCCCCCGCCACGAGGCCGCCCAGGTGGGCGGCATGGCCGATGTTGGGGACAGACAGCCCCACCCCGACGTTGAGGGCCAGGTTGATCAAGGCGCTCTTTCGCATCGAAAGGGCCACCGCCCGCGGCAGGTCGGACTTGAGGCTGAGCACACCGGCCGATCCGAAAAGCCCGAAGATGGCTCCCGAGGCTCCAGCGGCGATGACGTCGGGCATGAAGACCTGGGAGGCCAGGCTGCCTGAGAACCCGGCCAGGGCGTACAGCCCCAGAAAGGGCCCGGTGCCGTAGAAGCGCTCGATCTGGCGTCCGAGCACCCAGAGCGCCAGCATGTTGACCGCCAGGTGGGTCAGGCCGATGTGCAGGAACGTGCTGCCCACCAGGCGCCACCATTCGCCGGCCTGAATCAAGGCTCCGTTGGCGGCTCCGAAGCGCAGCAGCACGAGAGCGCTGGTGCTGCCTCCGCTCAAGGTCATGACCCCGAACAGAGCCACACAGACGGCGATCAGCACTGGCGTTGCGGGAGCCCGGGCGGCCGCGTATTTCTCGCTGAAGTCGAAATAGCGGGCAAACTCGCGGCTCTCGCCGGAATCGACCCAGACCTGGTGGACCGACTTGAGCCACTCGGCAATCTCAGGCAAATGCGCCTGAGTCTTGCCGGTGGCCAGGTCGAGACAGGTGAATCCGGGCGGCAGAGCGGCCACGGGGCCCGAGAAGATCAGCACCCGATCGAGCGGATATTCCTCGGGGGTCAGCCCGTCAGCGTCCACCAGGGACAGTTGCTGGCCCTCGATCTCAGGGAAGGAGGCCAGGAACGCCTGGGCAGGAGTGGGCATTGAGACGAGTTCTGGTCGCCGGCAGGGGAACCTGCCTCAGGCAGCCCGTTGAGCAGGCTTGTAGGGGGCCCAGTCCTCTCGCTCGGATTGCTCGAACCGGTCAGCGTTGGCTTCCGGTCCCTTTCTGATGAGCCGAACCGTGTGGTCGAGCTGGGTGTCCTTGAAGTCGGTGGCGCGGCCCTGATCAGGCTTCAAACCGGTGAACTCGGCCTTGATCCGCTCCTGTGTCCGGGCCATCCACTTGCCCGCGGCGTGAGCCCGTTGCACACCCGGCAGCCGATCGATGAGCTCGGCCCCTCGGCCGATGAATCCGTTCCAGGCATTCTTGAGTCCATCCATCTTCTTGCTCCTCGCTTTCTGGTGACTGATCTCAGAATAACCGGGCTCGAGCGAGCGTTCAGTGACATTTGGTACCGATAGTTTGTTCGATCCATGCAGGAACCGGCGGCGCCATTCGGGTATATCCGCAGGTCGCCGGCCTGAAAAGCCCGCCGGGACAGGGAAAGGAGACTCCCAGTGACCACCACCATGCAAAACTGGCGCGAGAAATTGACCAACGGCAAGGCCACCTACAAGTTCGAAGAGGGCAACGCCAAGATGCGCGACATCCTCGGCGGAAAGGGTGCCAACCTGGCCGAGATGACCCGTCTGGGGTTCCCCGTCCCACCCGGATTCACCGTCACCACTGAGGTCTGCAACCTCTATCTGGAGGCGGGCAAGAAGCTGCCCCCCGGGCTGGAGGACGAGATCAAGGAGCAGATGAAAGTGCTCGAGGAGAAGATGGGCAAGGGCTTTGGCGATGCCAAGAACCCCCTGCTGGTCTCGGTGCGCTCGGGCGCCAAGTTCTCGATGCCCGGAATGATGGACACCATCTTGAACCTGGGCCTCACCGAGGAGAGCGTGAAAGGACTGGCGGCCCTGTCGGGCGACGAGCGCTTCGCCCTGGACGCTTACCGCCGCTTCATCCAGATGTTCTCGGACGTGGTGATGGGCATCCATAAGACCGAGTTCGAAGAGTTGATCCGCGAGCAGAAGAAGAAGCAGGGCTGCAAGGAAGACCGCGAGCTCACGCCGGCCAGCCTGCGCGAGATGATCGCCGCCTACAAGGCCAAGTTCAAGGCCGAGCTCAAGCGCGACTTTCCCGACGACGTCTTCGAGCAGCTCAAGCTCTCGGTGGAGGCCGTCTTCCGCAGTTGGGACAACCCGCGTGCCAACGTCTACCGCGAGCGCGAGAAGATCCCCCACAACCTGGGCACGGCCGTCAACGTGCAGTGCATGTGCTTCGGCAACCTGGGCGAGGACAGCGGCACGGGCGTGGCCTTCACCCGCAACTACAACACCGGCGAGAAGCACATGGTGGGCGACTTCCTCACCAACGCCCAGGGCGAGGACGTGGTGGCGGGCATCCGCACCCCCATGCCGCTCGACCACATGAAAGACGTCATGCCCGAGGTCTACAAGCAACTCGAGGAGACCTCCGAGAAGCTGGAGCTGCACTTCAAGGATCTCCAGGACATGGAGTTCACCATTGAAAAAGGCCGGCTGTTCATGCTGCAGACCCGCAACGGCAAGCGCACGGCCCAGGCGGCCGTGAGGATCGCCACCGACCTGTTCAAGGAGGGCAAGCTCACCAAGGAAGAGGCGGTGATGCGCGTCAGCGGCGAGCAACTCGACCGGCTGCTGCACCCCTACATCCCGGATACCGCCAAGGAAGAGGCTCGCAAGGAAGGGCGCATGCTGGCCAAGGGCACCGGAGCCTCGCCGGGCGCGGCCGTGGGGATGGTGGTGTTCAGCTCCGACGAGGCGGCGGCCATGGGCAAGGAGGGCAAGCCGGTCATCCTGGTTCGTCCCGAGACCACTCCCGACGACGCCCACGGAATGCTGGCCTCGAAGGGCATCCTGACCTCGACCGGCGGGCCTTCCTCGCACGCCGCCCTGGTGGCCCGCGGCTGGGGCATCCCCTGCATCGTGGGCTGCGAGGCCCTCAAGATCAGCCTCAAGGACGAGAACATCAAGGTCGGCGATCGCACCATCAACAAGCACGAGATGATCTCCATCGACGGCAGCTCAGGCGAGGTTCTGCTCGGCCAGCTCCCGCTGCAGGTCCCCACCGACCTGAGCGAGGAGACCAAGACCATCCTCGAGTGGGCCGACAGCTTCCGCAAGCTGGGCGTCTACGCCAATGCCGACAACCCCAAGGACGCCCAGCGGGCGCGCAGCTTCGGGGCCACCGGCATCGGCCTGTGCCGCACCGAGCACATGTTCATGGAGCAAGAGCGCCTTCCGATCGTGCAGGAGATGATCCTGACCGCCCCCGAGGCAGAGCGATTGATGCGCCAGGTCCACCTGCTGGAAATGGATTACGAGGGCGCCGCCGAGGGCCGCAAGAAAGACGAAGCGCGCCACGCCCTGGAGGCCATGCGTGAGCGCCTCAAGAAGCCCTGGGAGCACTACCAGTCACTCCTGGCCAAGCTGCTGCCGGTGCAGCGCGAGGACTTCCGCGGCATTCTGGAGGCCATGCACGGCCACTGGGTGATCATCCGCCTGCTCGACCCGCCGCTGCACGAGTTCCTGCCGGCCAAGGACGACCTGCTCGTGGACGTCACCCGCCTGCAGACGGTCAAGCAAGCCGCTCCCGGCAGCTACGACAAGACCCTGGCCGAGATCCGCGAGGAGCGGGGCGATGCCAAGCTGACCCTGGAGTCGCTGGAGTCGCTGCTGCAGCGAGTGGAGTCCATGCACGAGTTCAACCCGATGCTGGGCTGCCGTGTCTGCCGTCTGGGCATCGTCTATCCCGAGATCTACAAGATGCAGGCCCGCGCCATCTTCGAGGCCGCTTGCGAGCTGGTCAAGAAGGGCGTGGATGCGCGTCCCGAGGTGATGATCCCGGGTGTGGGCACCCTGGAGGAGATGGAGTTTACCCGCAAGCTGGTGGAAAGCGAGGCGGAAGAGGTCCAGAAGCGCATGGGCGTGCAGGTCAAGCACAAGATCGGCACCATGGTCGAGCTTCCCCGGGCCGCCCTGGTGGCCGGGGACCTGGCCACCAAAGCGGACTTCTTCAGCTTCGGCACCAACGACCTCACCCAGACCACCTTCGGCTACTCGCGCGACGACGCGGCCGGGACCTTCATGCCGGTCTACCTGGACAAGAAAATCCTCAAGGTGGACCCGTTCCAGGTGGTGGACCGGGTGGGCGTGGGTCGGCTGATGAAGATCGCCGTGGAGGAAGGCCGCCAGACCAACCCCAACCTCGAGGTGGGCATCTGCGGCGAGCACGGGGGCGAGCCCGAGTCGGTGGAGTTCTGCCACACGCTCAAGCTCAACTACGTGTCCTGCTCGCCCTTCCGGGTGCCCATCGCGCGCCTGGCGGCGGCCCACGCAGCCCTCAAGGAGAAGATGGGCGAGGTCAGCAGCACCAAGTAAGCCCTTCGTCACCGCTCAACAGAAGATGGCCGGCTCCACTGCAAGTGGGCCGGCCATTTTCTTGGCGCAAGGGAGTCCGGAGGGCAGGGGAGGAAGACTTTGACATGCCAGAGGAAGGATGGAAGATCTGCGCTCTTTGCCGCAATCTCGAGGTGCTCGAGCAGGGGCGCGAGTTCGAGCAGATCGCTGATACCGAGTTCATCGTGTTTCGCTGCAAGGTCTTCAACTGGACCAGTCGGGAAGACTTCCTGATGAAGCCTCCTTCGGGCAAGCTCGAAGAGACCGAGCCACCTTTCGACTGCCCCCACTTCGAGCCGTGGAAGCGACCGGCCGACTGAGCCGGCCCTGGGCCACCTATGGCCTGGCCGGCTTGCTGGTGGCGGTGTTTCTGGCCGACCTGGCCAGCCACGGATGGCTCTTGCATCACGGCAAGCGCGACGTGGTGATCTTCTTCCTCAAGCCCGAGCCTCACCGCATGCTGACCTCGATCTTCCTGCACGGGAACTGGCTTCACCTGGTGATGAACACCCTGGCCCTGGTGACCCTGGGCGTGCTGATCGAGGAGCTGGTGGGCTGGTGGATGGTGCTGCTGGTCTTTGTTTACTGCGGCGTGGCGGGCAACCTGGTCTCGGCCGAGTTCGGACCCGAGTCGCGAGGGGTGGGCGCTTCGGGAGGCCTGGCCGGCCTGTTCGGGCTGCTGGTCATGCTGATGGTCCGCCGGGTTTACCGGGCCAGTCGCGAGCAGGCCCTGATGATGCTGGTCGTCTTTGCGCTGGCGGTGGGGATGGCCTTCCAGCCTCTGCCCATCGACAACTACGCCCACCTGGGCGGCTTTCTGGCCGGGGTCGTGCTGGGAGCCTTCGCCCGCCGGGGGGGGATGCACCCGGCCGGTTGGGCGCTCGCAGGCGCGGCTCTGGCCTGGCTCTGGTGGCGGTTATCTATTCCTTAGACCAGTCGGGGATGATGGTGGGCGTGAGATAGAAACCGGCCGACTGCGTCTGACCGCCCGAGGAGCCGCCCAGGATGACCGACCAGGCATTGATGCGATCCTTTTCGCCATAGCCTCGTCCGGCGACCCCTCCGCCGGCGCGGCTGGTGTTCTGGGAGCTGCCGCTGAGCATGATGGAGTCTCCCGACTTGAGGCTCACCGTGCTGGCGGCCTCGGAGAAGACGATCTGGCCAGGCCCCTGGCCGCTCTGATAGCTGAGCCATGGCGCTACCTGCACGGTGACCACGTCGCCCACCACGCGAGGCCTGACCACGAAGCCGGTGGTGACGTTCTGAAAGATCACGCCGGCGGGAAGTAGCCCGTACTGCTGGGCCAGGCCCCAGTAGGGCTGAACGTAGGTCAACTGGCGCCCCACCTCGATGCGCCCTTCCTCGCCGCTCATCACCATCAGGCTCTGCTCGCCCGAGGAGGTCTGCGAGGAGCTTCCCGAACTCACCTGATAGGGATAGCCCGTGACCCGGGTGGAGCCATCGGGGTTGGTCTGTCCCACGACCCCCCCGGACAGGGTGGTACCATCACCGGTCGTCTGGCCCGTGAAACGGATCTTGATCATCACCTGGGGGGCGGCCACGTCGATGGCCTGGATCATCTTCTCGATCTGGCCCAGCACCTCGGGCGTGTCGCGCACGATCAGCTTGTTGGTCTGGTCGTCGCTGAGCACGGTGCCGGCAGGGCTCAACAGCGGGCGAACGGATTGGGCGGCCGAGGCGGCCGGTCGGTTGCTCAGTTGAAAGACCCGGATCTCAGTCGGCTGGCCAAAGGCCAGCGAGGTGAGCATCAGGGCGATCAGGAGCGCAGCCGGAAAGCCCTTGGACAAGGTTTGCAGGCTGCGCGACGCCCAACGGATTGTGCTTGATGTCCGGCCGCCTGCAGCATCCTGTGGCGAAGGTTCCCTCCGACACCACAGGGGGGTTTGCGGTCGGACTTCAAGCAGGCTTCGTTTCAGCATGCCCCCAGTATAGCAGACTCCCGCCGTGGGCGAGATCACAGCTTGACCCGGCCCCGATCCCCATTCGAACCAGGCCACCCAAACTGGCGTTCGAAAGGAAGATTGAGGAATTTTCCGAAAATCTGATCCTTACCGAGTCTTGAGGGACGTCGTGCGACGGGCGCGCGGCGGTTGCGAGCAGAACGAGCTCGAGACCACGAGTTTCTCCCGTGGAGCCCTCCATGCCAGCCACGCTGCTCTCCAGCACTCTGCTCGGAATCGATTCCATCCTGGTCCACGTGGAAGTGGATGTTTCCAGCGGCATCCCGTCCTACCACGTGGTGGGGCTGCCCGACGCCTCGGTCTCGGAATCCTGCGAGCGCGTACGCTCGGCCCTGCGCAACAGCGGCTCGCCGATTCCCTCGCGCCGGGTCACCGTCAACCTGTCCCCGGGCGACATCCGCAAGGAAGGCCCCCGCTTCGACCTGGCCATCGCGCTCGGCGTACTCTGTGCCGACGAGCCCGAGCTGGCCAGCCTGCTGCGAGGAACCCTGGTGCTGGGAGAGCTCTCCCTGGACGGAGGCCTGAGACCTGTGCGCGGGGTGCTGTCGGCCGCCATGGAGGCTCGTCGCCACGGCCTCAAGAGGTTGCTGATTCCGGTGGGCAATGTCGCTGAGGCACGCCTGGTGGACGGGCTGGCGGTGCTCGGAGTGCTCAGCTTGCGACACGCCCGCGAAGTGGCCGCTGGCCGAGCCGAGCCGACCGAACCTGCGGCACGGGCCAGGCCAGGCCCGGCTCCCCCACCCGACCTGGCGCTGGTCAAGGGTCAACTGGCCGCCCGACGGGCGCTGGAGGTTGCCGCCGCCGGCAGCCATCACCTGGTCATGGTGGGTCCACCTGGCTCGGGCAAGACCCTGCTGGCCAGTTGCCTGCCCGGTCTGCTTCCCCCCCTGACCAGCGAGGAAGCCCTCGAGGTGACCCGCATCCATTCGGTCAAACGGCTCGAATGCGGGCTCATCACCGAGCGCCCGTTCCGCAGCCCCGACCCCAGCGTGAGCCGGGCCGGCCTGCTGGGCAGCCTCCTGCCGGGCGAGGTGACCCTGGCTCATCGGGGGGTGCTGTTTCTCGACGAGTTCCCGGAAATGCGGCGCGATTGCCTGGAGGGTCTGCGCTCGCCGCTCGAGGGAGGACGGGTGGCCATCGCCCGGGCCAACTTCCGGGCGACCTATCCGGCGCGCTTTGCCCTGGTTGCGGCCATGAACCCCTGCCCCTGCGGCTATCTCGGTGACCGTCAACGGGCCTGTCGCTGCAGTCCCTTCCAACGCCAGCGTTACCAGGGGCGCTTCTCAGGACCGCTGCGCGACCGCATCGACCTGCAGGTGGAGGTGGCCCGCCTCTCCCCGGGCGAGCTGGTGCGGGCCCAGGCGGGCGAGTGCACGGCCCGGGTGCGCCAGCGCGTGCTCGCGGCGCGCGACAGGCAGCAGCGTCGGGGGGTCTTGAACTCGCAGCTCGAAGGACTCCATCTGGCCGAGCACTGCTGGCTGGATGACCGCAGCGCCGACTTCCTGGAGCTGGCCGTGCGCCGCTTCGGACTGAGCGCCCGGGTCTACGACCGGGTCAGGCGTATCGCGCGCACCCTGGCCGATCTGCGTGAGAGCGAGAAGGTGGAGGCCTGCGACCTGGCCGAGGCCCTCGAATACCGCTATCTCGACCGAGAGCTCGAGCCCGAGGTGGACAGGACACCCCTGGATCGAGCCGAAGGGAGCCAGAAATCGTGCGCTTGAGGTCTCGTTTCATGAAGTTTTATGCCGTTTTGCTCGGTCTTGCCACCTGCCTTGGCCTGGCCAGCCCGCTTCGAGCCCAGGAGCACCCGCTCGACCCACTCACGCAACCCGAGATCGAAACCGCGGTGGCGGTGCTCAAGCGCGAGGGCAAGCTCGACGACAAGGCCCGCCTGCCCACGATGGTGCTCGACGAGCCGCCCAAGGCACAGGTGCTGGCCTTCAAGCCGGGAGATCCAGTCCCCCGGCGGGCCTTCGTGGTCATCCTGGATCGCTCTCAATCCAAGGTCTACGAAGCCGTGGTGGACGTCGCCGTCGGCAAGCTGGTGAGCTACAAGCAGGTGCCGGGCGTGCAGCCGGGCATCCTGGTGGACGAATTCGTCTTCCCCCAGGATCTGGTGCGAGCCGACCCGCGCTGGCAGGCGGCCATGAAAAAGCGCGGCATCACCAACTTCTCCGACGTGCAGATCGACGTCTGGGCGCCTGGCATCTTGAGCGATGCCGAAATGGCCGAGGGCCGTCGCATCTGCCGCTGCCTCTCGTTCTACCGAGGCGGGGCCACCAATCCCTATGCCCGCCCCATCGAGGGCGTCATCGCCACGGTGGACATGAACAACGAGAAAGTGCTCGAGGTGACCGACCTGGGCGTGGTGCCGGTGGTCGACCACCCCAGCGACTTTGACGAGAAGTCCAACGCCCCGCTGCGCGAGGCCCCCAGACCCTTGTCGATCACCCAGCCGCAGGGCGAGAGCTTCACCATCAAGGGCAACCAGATCAGCTGGCAGAACTGGCAGTTCCGGGTCGGCATGGACCCGCGCGAGGGCCTGGTGCTGCACGACCTTCGCTACAACGACAAGGGCAAGCTGCGCCCGGTGGCCTATCGCCTCTCGCTGGCCGAGATGGTGGTGCCCTACGGCGACCCGGCCGAGAACTGGACCTGGCGCAACGCCTTCGACCTAGGCGAGTACGGGGTGGGCCGGCTGGCCAACAGCCTGGTCAAAGGGGCCGACCTGCCTCCCAACGCGGTCACGCGCGACTCGGTCTTCGTGGACGACTACGGCAAGGCTTACGTGCAACCCGCGGCCTACGGCATCTATGAGCGCGACGCGGGCATCCTGTGGAAGCACTTCGACTTTGACTCGGGCCACGACGAGACCCGGCGAGCCCGCGAGCTGGTGCTTGGCTTCGTGGCCACCGTGGGCAACTATGACTACGCCTTCTGGTGGATCCTGGGACAAGACGGCTCCATCAGCGTCGAGGGCGAGCTGACCGGAATCATGCTGGCCAAGGGGGTCAAGCAAGCGACCGTCACCGACCCCGCCCTGGAGAAGACCGGGCGCATGGTGGCCCCCCACGTCGTGGCTCCCAACCACCAGCACTTCTTCGGTTACCGGCTGGATATGGACATCGACGGTACCGGCAACTCGGTGGTCGAGCTCAACAACCAGTCCTTCAGCGAGTTGGGCCAGCGCAAGAACGCCTTTGGTGTCGTGCCCACGGTGCTGGCCACCGAAAAGGACGCCCGGCGGGACATGAACTTCGCCAGCGCCCGCAAGTGGAACGTGATCAACCCCACCTCCGTGAACGCCTGCGCCACGCCGCACGGCTACCTGCTGGTGCCCAAGGAGAACGCCATCCCCTACATGGACGCCAACAACCCCATCCGCCAGCGGGCCCGCTTTCTGGATCATCACCTGTGGGTGACCCGCTACGTGCCGGGCGAGTTGCATCCGGCCGGCCTCTATCCCAACCAGGGACGCGGAGGCGATGGGCTGCCTCGCTGGTCGGGAACCGAATCCATCGACAACCAGGACGTGGTGATCTGGTACAACTTCGGGGTGACCCACAACCCGCGCCCCGAGGAGTGGCCGGTCATGCCGCACCACAAGACCGGCTTCACGATCCTGCCCAACGGCTTTTTTGACCGCAATCCAGCCATGGATCTGCCCAACAGCGCTCCACCGCCAGCCGACCGCCCGCCCGCCGGGAAATAGGGCTGCATGCTGGGCTGGCTCCTGCCGCTGCTGGTCACCGTGTCCTTCTACGGACTGGCCGGCGGCATCTGGAAGCAGTGCGGCCTGACTCTGGGGGCCATCAGCCTGCTCTACGTGGCGGCCAAATCGGTGGTCAACCTGGGCGCCTGGGCGGTCTTCAGCCGCAGACCCTTCCTCGACCAGGAGTCGCGGGGCTTTCTGAGCTGGGCCATGGCCGGCTCGTTCTTCAACGGGCTGGCCTGGATCGGCTATTTCACGGCTCTCACCCTGGGCCCGGCGGCCATCGTGCAGACCATCACCGCCGCCTACACGGCCCTGGCCGCCCTGCTGGCGCTGATCTTCCTGCGCGAGCGGGTGGTGGCGGTCCAGGCCATCGGCATCGCGCTGGTGATCGGGGCCGGGCTCTTCCTGGGCTACACCGGGGCCACCGAGGGGGGCGCCGGCTGGGTCTGGGTGGCCGCCAGCGTGGCCACGCTCCTTTTCTGGGGGGTGGCCGTGACCATGTTCAAGCAGGCTTACAACCAGCCCCACGCTGACGACTGGCGCTTCTTCGTGGTCAACTGGGTGGGCATCGTGCTCACCATGCTCCCCTATGGCCTGGCCACCGAGCACCCCCTGACCCCGGGCCGCGACCTCACGCTGGGCCTGCTCATCGTGACCCTCTATGCCCTGGGCGACCTCACCCTGTTTGCCGCCATCGCCCGGGGCCCGGCCTCCATCGTGAGCCCGGTGAGCGGGCTCTATCCCGTGCCCACGCTCTTTTATGCCTCGCTGGTGCTGGGTGAGAAGATCTCCCCCGCCCAGTGGGTGGCCATCGTGGTGGTGCTGGCGGCTATCGTGATGGTGGTTCCGGCCCCCGACAACCCCTTGCTGAGACTTCTGCAGGGGAGCAAGCAGCCGGCCGGGAACGCCCCCGCCGAATCCATACAGGAGAACGTGTGACAAAGTCGAGTCAAGTCAAACGCGTGCGAAATCAGCTTGCATGGCCCATTCGCACCTGTAAGGTCGCACGCCGCGCCGCGCGAGACCTCCGCCAGTTAGTATCGCCCCCGAGAAAGAGTTCCATCAGGCAAAGGGACAAGTGCCTCGAAAGCCTTTGCGGGAGAGCCTTCAAAACTTTCTTTGCTCCACCAATCAGGCTCCTCCAGAACGGTCACGTGACCACCCAAAAAGTCATGAAGCGAATCCCGCAACTCAGGCAGGTTATCAGCCGCCGAGTAGGGATGTGAAGCGCTCTTGCTGCACAAATCGGGCTCATGTCCAATAACAAGAACTTCACGACCACGAGTTATTATGCTGCTGGCCAATGCTAGCGCTTGTATTTGAAAGGCTTCATCAACCAGTCCCTCTATCCGATTGCTTGGTGAAGAGAAAGTTATGCTTGCCATGGGCGGTTGGGCTTGAACAAAGTGAAGGGCAGTATCCGCGTCTTTGAAGACTCGGTATTCACGCCTCCCGCCATTGTATCGAGCCATAGCAACTGTGCAACCGCTGGTCAACAGCTGATCGCACAGTAGTTCTCTGAGAACTGGATCGCCAGAGGAAATGGTCAACGGGCTACCTTTGCCTTCCTTTGTCCCCCGAGGTTACCTCTGATCTGAGTACGGGTTTTCGGCGCAATTGTGTCTCTGGCTTGACCTTTCAGGGAGAGGAGAAGTTCACAATGGCACCCAGGCTTTACTTCTCTCCTCGTCATTTACTCTCCTGATTCCCTATTATCAGATTCCCGATCCACTAGATCCACTGAGAGGCCATTTGGTGTGGGCGAAAAAGCCACTCCCATCAACAGCAAGATATCAAAAAAAAAAAAAAAAAAAATACAACGACAAAAAGAATTGTAGAGATAACATACC
>BTUM01000071.1:0-40950 GCA_045863235.1 Candidatus Xenobia bacterium
GGCGGATCATGATCTGCTTCCGAGCCCGATCACGACGAACGTGCGTTCCGGGCTCCTGTCCGGGGGCGGATCATGATCCGCTTCCGAGCCCGATCACGACGAACGCGCGTTCCGGGCTCTGGTGACGGATCATGGTCAGTTCGCGTTTTCCCGCCCACAGTTCAGTGAGCCAGGAAGCCCGTGAAAAGGAGTTCGTGAATCTTTTCACGAAGTCGCCCTCCGCTAAGAAAGACGCGCTATGGACGAGATTCTCTCCGATCTGGTGGCTCTGGGCAAAGGCCTGAGCATCACCTTCAAAAACATGCTGCGCCCACCGGTGACGGTGGAGTATCCCGAGAAGAAACGCGTGTTACCCGCTCGCACGCGCGGGCGCCATGTGCTGCACCGCTATGAGGACGGCCGTGAGCGTTGCGTCGGCTGCCTCTTGTGCCAGGGCACCTGTCCCGCCAGCGCCATCTACATCGAAGCCAGAGAGAACGACCCGGCCCGGCCCGTTTCGGCGGGCGAGCGATACGCCGAGATCTTCCGCGTCGACCTGCTGCGCTGCATCTACTGCGGCCATTGCGAACTGGCTTGCCCCACCAACGCCATCACGCTCGAGTCCAACACCGCTCTGGCCGGCTATACGCGCCAATCCCTGGTGATGGAGAAGGAGGAGCTGCTCGAGCCGATGGGAAGCGCCACCCTGGGCTCCACCCAGGCCTGGGACCCACGTCCTCCCAGCGAAATGACCCGCTTTGACGGCTCCGAGACCTCAGCCGCTGCGGTCGGCAAGGGAAACCTGGTGCGCCGACTGCCTGAGCGCTAGGAGAGAACGAGAACTTGGACAACGCATTCCTCTTCTTTCTCGGTGCCCTCTCGCTCGCGTCCGCGCTGGGCGTGGTGGGCTCGACCCAGGCCGTCTACTCGGCCCTCAGTCTCACCGTCAACCTGCTGGTCATGGCCGTCTTGTTCTTGTTCCTGGGGGCCGAGTTTCTCGGTCTGGCTCAGGTCTTGATTTACGCCGGCGCGGTGATGGTGCTCTTTTTATTCGCGGTCACCTTGCTGGCTCCGCGCGAGGAGGCTCTGTTCAAGCTCACGGGCCACCCCCAGCGCCTGCTCGGGATCTTCGTGGGCCTGGTCCTGGCGATCACGCTGGGGGCGCTGATGGTCGCCTTCCCCCGCACCCCGGCATCCGGCCCGGATGGCACCATCCAGGGCTTCGGCAAACTGGTCTCCGGGCTCTACGTGCTGCCCTTCGAAGCCACCGCCTTCGTGTTGTTGGTGGCCCTGATGGGCGCCGTGGTGCTGGGCAAGAAGGAGCTCAATGGCTGAGCAGCCCACCTTTTTCCTGATCTTGAGCGCCCTGCTGTTCGGCCTGGGGGCCACCGGCGTGGCCGTGCGCCGCAACCCGCTGGTGATGTTCATGTGCATCGAGATGATGCTGAACGCTGCCAACCTGGCCATGCTCACGTTCGCTCGCTACCCGGTCGTCATGCCTCCGGGCGGGATGGGCGGCCCGAGCGACGGGCCGGTCTTCGTCTTCGTGGTCATGTTCGTGGCCGCGGCTGAGGCCGTGGTCGGCCTGGCCATCATCATCACCATTTTTCGCAGTCGCCAGAACGTCGATGTGGACGATCTGAGCGCCTTGAGGGGCTGAGCCGATGTTCTGGGCCGCCCTGTTCCTGCCGCTGCTCGGTGGGCTCTTCATCCTCTCCTACGGCCAGCGCCTGGGACGAAAGCTCTCCGTTTCCCTGGCCTGCGGCACGGTGGGAGCGGCCTTCGTTTCGGCCCTGCTGACCTTCTTCTTCCCCCCGTCCGAGCGCGATCAGGTGCTGTTTCGCTGGCTTGACCTGGGCGTGGCCCGGGTGGACTTCGGGGCCTGGATTGACCCGCTCTCGGTCACCATGCTCTTGACCGTGACTGGCGTGGCCTACCTGATCCATCTCTACTCGGCTGGCTACATGGCCGAGGAGCCCGATTTCGACCGCTTCTTTGGCTACCTGAACCTGTTCGTGGCGGCCATGGTGATGCTGGTCCTGGCCAACAACTTCGCCCTGCTGCTGCTCGGCTGGGCGGGCGTGGGCTTCGCCTCCTGCATGCTGATCGGCTTCTACGCCCACAAGCAGTCGGCCCTCATTGCCGCTCGCAAGGCTTTTGTGATCAACACCTTCGGCGACCTGGGCCTGATGCTGGCCGTCTTCGTGCTGGCCGGTCAAGGCTCGGTGGCCTTCCGCGACGTCCTGCAGAGGCCCTCCGACGAACTGGCCATGGTGGTCGTGGTCGGCCTGCTGGTGGCGGCCTATGCCAAGTCCGCTCAGTTCCCGCTCCACACCTGGCTGCCCGACGCGATGGAGGGCCCCACACCGGTCTCGGCCCTGATCCACGCCGCCACCATGGTGACTGCAGGCGTGTATCTGCTGGCCCGTTGCGAGCCGCTGCTGCGCCTGGTACCCGAGATGGGCTCGCTGATCGCCGCCATGGGTCTTCTGTCGGCGGCCCTGGCGGCCAGCTGCGCGCTGGCCCAGACCGATCTCAAGCGGGTGCTGGCTTACTCGACCATGTCCCAATTGGGCTACATGTTCATGGCCTGCGGAGTAGGCGCTTACGGGGCGGCCATCTTCCACCTGGTCACCCACGCATTCTTCAAAGCTCTCTTGTTTCTCAGCGCCGGCACCATGATTCACGCGCTGCACGGGGAGCAGAACATGTTCAAAATGGGGGGTCTGGCCAAACGATCCGAGCTGGCCGGTGCCCGCTGGGGTTTCTTGATCGGAGGTCTGGCCCTGGCCGGCCTGCCTCCCCTGGCGGGCTACTTCAGCAAAGAAGAGATCTTGACAGCCATCGAGCAGAACGCCATGACGGAGAGCCTCTTTTGGGGGGCACTCTTGACCGCCGCCCTGACGGCCTTCTACGTGGGTCGGGCTTACATTCTGGTGTTCTGGGGCCAGGCCGAGCACGGCCAGTTGCACCGACCGACAGCTCTGATGAGCCTGGCCTGCTGGGTGCTGGCTCTGCTGACCGCCGGGGCCGGGCTGGTGCTGGGATTCCCCGGCTCCCCGGCTCTGGAGGCCTACCTGGGAACCGCACCCATTCCCACCCACCTCGGAAGCGGTTTGCTGATCTCCTTTGGGACCGCCATTCCGGGCATGCTCCTGGCCTATTTCATGTTCGCCCGCACCCGTCCGCAGGGCCCCTCCAGCGCGGTTGTGTTCCGGCTGGCCGAGAAGGGCTGGGGCCTGGATGAGGTCCAGCGCCTGGCCGTTATCGCACCCATGCAGATGATGGGCCGGCTCCTGGGCGGCAGGCTGGAAGACGTTGCCTCCCACCGACTCCCCGAGCAGGTGGGCCAGACCGCGGTTCGATCCGGCCAGGAGCTGGGCTTGAGCCAGTCGGGCCTGCTGCGCACCTATGCTCTCGTGCTGCTCACCGCGCTGCTCGGCGTGATGACCTACCTGCTCTGGCAGGTGCGCGCATGACCTTGAGCTTTATCCTGGCCTTCCCCCTGGCAGCTGCCCTGGCGGTGTTGCTGCTTCCGGCTGCTTCGGCCCGTCGGGTGGCAATTTCGGTTGCCCTGCTGGATATGTTCCTGGTGGCGGTGGGCTGGCAGAGCCAGGCCCCGGACGAGACCTATCGTTGGATTCCGGCTCTGGGCATCAGCTGGAGCCTCTCCCTGGACGGCCTCTCGGCCCTCATGGCCGGGCTGACCGCCCTGCTGACGGCCGTGGCGCTGGGGGCCTCCGGTCCCCGGACCGAGCGTCTCTCCGAGTTCTGCGGCTGGCTGCTCCTCTTGCTGGCCTTCTTGCAGGGAGTCTTTCTGGCCGCCAACCTGGGCCTGTTCTACCTGTTTTGGGAGCTGATGATCCTGCCGGCGTTCCTGCTGGTGGGCCGCTGGGGCGGTCCGGGCGGGCGCAGCGCCGCTTTCAAGTTCTTGCTCTACACCCTGCTGGGCAGCCTGGCCATGCTGCTGGCTCTGGTGCTGCTTGCGTTTACCTCGAGCGAGCCCGACCTGAGCTATGCCGCCCTGGCCGCACGCACCTTCCCGCCCGCCCTGGGAGTGAGCCTGCTGACACTCTTCGTGCTGGGTTTTGCCGTCAAGATCCCGCTGGTGCCCCTGCACGGCTGGCAGGTCGACGCTTATGAGGCGGCTCCCGCCCCGGTGGCGGTGGTGCTCGCGGGAGCCATGTCCAAAGCTGGCCTTTATGGTTTGTGGCGCGTGAGCCACACCTTCTTCCCAGAGGCTCTGGCCGAGCTTTTGCCGGTGCTGGGCACCCTGGCCTTGCTGAGCCTCTTGTACGGAACCATCTGCGCTCTGGGGCAGACCCGCACCCGCCGGGTTCTGGCCTACTCGAGCCTGGCCCACACCGGTATGATGACGCTGGGGATCGTCTCTGTGCAGGGCATGGCCCTGCAGGGAGCCGGGCTGCAGATGCTGGCCCACGGCCTGACCACGGGCGGGCTGTTCATCTTGCTCGGCTGCCTGGAGGATCGAGCCCTGCCTCGCGACATGGACCAGTTGGGCGGGCTGGCCCGGCCCATGCCGATCTTCGGGTTGGCTCTATTGGTCTTCTCGATGGCCGCGCTGGGGCTGCCCGCGCTGTGCTCGTTCCCGGGCGAGCTGATGATCCTGACGGGCCTCTTTCAAGTCAATCCTGGCTGGGCTTTGCTGGCCTGTCTGAGCCTGGTGGGAGCAGCCTGGTACCTGCTTCGATTTTACCAGCGCATCGCCAATGGCGAGAAGGCCAGCCTTTCCACTGTGTCCGATCTCAACTGGCGCGAGCAGGCCTGCCTGGTGCCGCTGCTGGTGCTGGTGGTCTGGATGGGCCTCAAGCCCTCCGACTGGCAGACTCTGCTGAACGTCTGGGGGGGGCAATGAATCCCAACTGGATGGCCATGCTGCCGGCCCTGACCCTGGCTGGCACGGTGCTCCTCTTGATGCTGGTGGACACCCTGCTGAGCAAAGCCCGGGGGATCTTCCCGGCGCTGACCGCTCTGGGCGCGCTGGCCACCATGGCCGCCTGCCTGCTGCCCACCGGCTCGGCCGGAGTGGCCTTCAACGGCATGCTGGCCGACGACGGCGTGACCCGCTCGTTCGTGCTGGTCATCGCGCTGGCCCTGTTCCTGGTGAGCCTGGTGGGCGAGGTCGACCTGGATGCCCACGGGGTCGTCCACCGGGGCGAGTACTACGGCCTGCTGACCTCTTCGGCCCTGGGCATGGTGCTGATGGTAGCCTCCACCAACCTGATCATGACCTTCCTGGGTTTGGAGCTCTTCTCGCTGGCCCTGTACCTCCTCTGCGTCTTCTTCCCCCGGGAGAATGCCTGCCAGGAGGCCGGCCTGAAGTACTTCATCCTCAGCTCCCTGGCGTCCGCGGTCATGCTCTACGGAATGGCCCTTCTGTATGGCTCATGCGGCTCCACCTCGTACACGGCGGTGGTCAGCCTGGACCCCGAGGGACCTTTGAGGATGCTCAGTTTCGTGGGTCTGGCGCTGCTGTTTTGCGGGCTGGCTTTCAAGCTTTCGGCCGTGCCCTTCCACATGTGGACCCCGGACGTCTATCAGGGCGCCCCCACCAGCGTGGCCGCCTTCATGTCGGTGGCCACCAAGGCGGCCGCTCTGGGTGCGCTGTGGCGCTTCACGCCGGTCATGCAGATGCCCAAATTCGATCTCGAGTCCATCCAGATGGATGCGCCGCTGCCCTTCGTGGAGGGCTGGCAACTGCTCATGGCGCTCTCGATCCTGAGCATCCTGGCTGGCAACATGCTGGCTTTGCCCCAGGTCAACCTCAAGCGCATGCTGGCCTACTCCAGCATCGCCCAGGCCGGCTACCTGCTGATCGGCGTGCTGTCAGCCAGCCCGCGCTCGGTTGCCGCCATCGTGTTCTACCTGGTGGTCTACGCCTTCATGAACGTGGGCGCCTTCGCCATCGTCTTGTTCCTGGAGAGCCGCCTGCAGCGACCCGTGGTGCTCGACGACCTGAACGGCC
Organism: Candidatus Xenobia bacterium; assembly: GCA_045863235.1. Lineage (GTDB taxonomy): Bacteria > Vulcanimicrobiota > Xenobia > Xenobiales > QWHO01 > QWHO01. The sequence goes on from BTUM01000071.1 coordinate 5,966, forward strand.
TGGCCCGTTGGGAGCCAGGTCTGGCGGCAATTCTGTCGCTCTGCTTGTTGTCCCTGGCGGGGCTGCCTCCGGCAGGGGGGCTCCTGGCCAAGTTCTTCCTCTTCGGCGCCGGTCTCAAGGGCGCCGGAGTGGCCGTGGCCATGGGCGTGGTGGGCTCGCTGCTGGGAGCCTACTATTACCTCAACCCGATCGGGCGGATGTACATGCGTGAAGGGGACGATCCGCGCCTGCCAGGCACCACCTGGGCCTTCAATCTGGCCCTGGTCATGGTGGTGCTGGGCCTTTTGACCTGCGGGCTCTACCCTCAGCCGGTGCTGGATTGGGCCGCCTCCGCCGCCCAGGCTCTCGAGCAGGCAGCCGGGCCTGCCGTCACTCGCTGACCATCCCCCCGAGCACCCGCGCGCGGAACGCTCGCTCCCGTGGTACAGAACGTCTTCGATGCTGAGGATGGGTGGTGATCACCCCCAGTCTTGACGTCAGCCAGGTCCTGCGTGTGGCCCCGTTCGAGCCTGGACATCCATGACTCCACTCCGCTCAGTCGCAAGCTCAGGCAAGAAGTCTGCCTTCAGGATCGCGCGCACGCAGCAAAGCATCGTCTTCGGACTCGAAGTGCGAGAAGACGTCGATGGTGGAACACGCCATCCCTTCAAGACAGCCGTTGCTCCTTTTTCCTGGCCCCGCTGAAAATGAAAGGAGCCCCGGGTCGCAAGACCCGGGGCTCCTTCGGACCGGACCGAGCGCTTTACTTGCGCGTGGTCAGGCTCACCATGTAGAAGCCGTCAGCGCGCAGCGCGCCGGCCTGCCAGGTGCCCTGGTAGTCGCCGGCCAGCTGCAGCAGCTTGGCCATTCCCGGGTCCGACTTGGCCAGCTCGTTGCCGGCTTCGCCGTACACCTTCTTGATGTCCATGTACTGGAAGTAGACCGGCTTGTCCGCACCGAGCATGCCCATGATGCGGCCGAAACCGGGCAGGCTCTTGATGTTCTTGCCGCTCTTCTTGGCGTCGATCATCTTCTTCATGGCTTCGCTGGCCTCGTTGATGCCGAGCAGCATGAAGTCGTCGGTCATGGCGTAGTAGAACTGACCTTCCACGTTGTAGATGGTCACGCCGTTGTGCTCTTCCTTCTTGAAGGTCGCGCGCACCGGCTCGGGGATGTTCTTGTTGATCAGACCTTCGATCTCAGCCTTATTGGCCAGGCCGAGGGCCATGACCACCGGCATCTCCTGGAGCATCTCCATCTGGTCGGCCGGGTCCGGCTGCTCGCCCTGAGAAACCTGCTCGAGCGACTGCGAGAAGACCTTACCGTAGCCGTCCACCGAATAAGCAAGCTCGCCGGTGAGCGGGTCGAGGATGTTCTTCTGCAGGTCGATGCCACCCATCGACAGCTGTTGGGCGGGCATGTCGCGCATCTGGGCGGTCTCGGGGAACTCGCCCATGCAGTCGTAAATCATTTGCCACAACATCTTCAGGTTGAGCGAGCCGTACATCTCGGCCTCGGCCGGGTAGAGCTCGGCGCTCTTGATGTCGATGCCAAAGCTGGGCTTGAAGATCAGCGAGGCCAGCTTGCCGGAGGCAGCCGGATCGATGCTGACCATGACCTCGCTGACGAGGTCCTTGCCGTCAGTGCCGGCACCGGCGGCCAGGTAGCGGATGCCCTCCACCAGCTTCTTCAGCTCGGCGGCCTCGGGCGGAATCTCCTTGAGGGCCGCTTCAGCGCCTTTGATCATGCCCTGCAGGTCGCCATACATCACCAGGACGTCCTGGTGCTTGATCTTGCCCATGGCGGCTTTGTAGTTGGGGGCCTCGGCCAGACTGGCCTTGGGGCCATCCAGGGCGGCCTTCACGTCGGTGTCCTTGATGCCGACGATCAGCATTCCGGGGGCCAGAGCGATGGTGGGTCCATCATCGACGCCCTTCTCTGGGATCCAGAGCTTGGCGCCCTTGTGGTCTTCGTTCTTAAACTTGATCTTGGCCTTGCCCATGAGCTTCTCGAGGCTCTCTTTGGCCTTGGCATCGTCGCGCACGCCGATGAGCAGGAAGCCCGTGAAGGGAGGCACTTTGGCGTTCTCGATGTCGGTAAAGATGCTCGGCTTGCCCTCGAGCGGGGCGAGCGCCAGCGCCATCGAGGGCTTGGCCCAGGAGAGAATCTCCTCTTCCAGGTTGAGCCCTTCCGACTTCAGCTCGTCGCTCATGTTCTTGAATACTTGCGTCTGCTTGAAAGCGTCGAGCAGCTCTTTTTGTTTGGCCTCGTCATAGACGGGCGCGAAATCCATCGCTACGAAAATCTGGGACGTAGCGGGAGCCATTTTGAGGCCGCTCTCCATGATCCCACCGGGCTTCTTGCCGCCCGGCTTCATCAGCATGTATACCACGGCCGCGATCACCACGAGGGCGATGATGGCGATAATGGCCATCATCGCGTTGCCGCGGCGTCGTGTCGGCATTGCAGTCATGTCAATGCCCTCCTTAGCTGTTTGTTCTTACGTTTCATCCACCGCGGCCCCCGGCCGTTTTGGATCACCGGCAATTCTCTGACCCCGGCGAAACCCCTGCGCCAGGGAGAAAATTTTTCCCCGGGCAGCGGCCAGAAGGCTGGCAATCGCGCGGTAGGGGAACTGACAGCGCTCGCGAAAGCTCTCAAAGGCGGCGCGCAAACCCTGCAGACAAAATGGCGGGCCGTCTGAGAGAAGAGGCATGGCAAGATTTTGTCCTCATTGCGGCGGTGAGGTGCGCGAGTCCGCAAAGTTCTGCGGAGGGTGCGGCAACCAGATGCGCCAGCGCAAAGCGATCAGTCCTCACGGCGGACCTCGCCCCGATCCCCGTGCCGATTTCGTTGCTCCGGTCTCGCCGGTGGCCCCGGAGACGACCGCGCCTCCCCCTCAGTACTGGGAGTCCTACGACTATCCCAGCCCCAGGCCGGAAAGCACTCCCCGCTACGAGGGCTGGAACGACGGCTATCGCCCTACCGACGCCTCGCGTCCCCTGCCGCCTCTCTTCATGGGAGAAGGACCTTCTTCCGAGTCGTCCTCCTCTCCGGTGGGCTCGCTCTCCTTGACCGAGCGCGAGTCGTCTCGCGAGCGGGCCCGTGAGATCGCCCGCAACTTCTCGCTCTGGGCTGCCGGTATCGTGCTCTTTCCCATCCCATTCGCCGATCTGGTGCTGCTGATGCCGGTCCAGACGGCCATGGTCATCTCCATCGGCAAGGCCTACGGGGTCAAGGATCCCCCCGAGAAGATGCTGGCTCACATCGCCGCTGCCTGCGGCGCCAGCGTATTCGGTCAGATCACCACCATGTTCGTGTCCAGCTTCATTCCCATCATCGGCAAGATCGTCACCGCTCCGTTCGTTTACGGCTGGACCTACGGCCTGGGCGAGGTGGCCATGCGCTACTTCGAGACTCAGGGCGAGGTCAACAAGGACGAGATGAAGCAGATCTTCAAGCAGGCCAGCAAGCAGGCCACCCGCGCCTTCAAGCCGGCCGATGTCAGCCAGGCCCGCCAGAACTTCGACCATCTGCGCGACCACCTGTCCGAGGAAGATTACCGCAAGCTGCGCGAGCGCTTCGGGAACACTTGATCCCTGGACATCATGCGGTAGAATAGGGATACTGGGGAGTCTATCTTTCCCCAGGACCACACGAGGAGGATGCTTCATGCTGGGTGCACTGCCGGCTGTCGGGTTTCTGACCACGGGTTTCGGGATGTCCTCGGGAGCGATGGCCCTGATGACCGTGGGGAGTCTGGCGGGTTTCATGACCGGGCCGCCGCCGCAGGTTAACTCAGGGCAACTCCCCAACGGGCAGGGCCCGGGCTACAATTTCTTCGGAATCGAAGGGCAGGGCCCGAGCTATAATTATCTCGGCTCCACCCCGCAGGCCAGCGGTTATCTCAACCAGGCCGTCTGGAACCTCAACGCTGCCCCCTGGAACAACGTCCACTACGGACAGATTCAGGCCACCTGCGGCTGCCAGGCCACCTCGGAGTTCCCCTACAACGGAGTCCAGTACCAGGCGCCGGCCCCACCGCCGCCCCAGTACGCGCAGCCTCCTATGGGCAGCTACGACGTCAGCCAGGCTTTTGGCAACCCCTACGTCTATGGCTCCCCCACGGCTTACCAGGGTTACTTCCAGCAGAGCATGTTCGCCCAGAATCCCTTCCCCATGCAGGGCCCCCCTGGACATAGCATTTACAGCCAGCCGGCCTACCAGCATCCCCAGGCCTACGCCCCCACTTACAGCCAGCCCTATAGCTACGGTCTGGAGGCCTACCAGACCGGACTTTACCAGTACGGCTCTCAGCCGGTCAGCTCGTATCAGCCTTACTATCAGCCCTACAACACCCAGCCAGTCAGCTATGGCAGCTACCAGCCGCAACCGGTCAGCTACGAGCCCCAGCCCTACGGCTACCAGCCGCCCACATCCCACCCCTGCCCCCCTCCGACCGGGGGCGTGGAGCCCTACGCCCGGGTCCAGAACGGGCAGGTAGCCTATCCCAACCTGCCCCCCTTTGAATCGGTGACCAGCTGGGCCTCGGCCAGCCAGGTGGTAGCCCTGCGCCTGACCGGTGACCCCGGCGCCCAGGCCACCTACCACTTCACCTCCACCGACCCCCATCTCAATCACGATGGACGGGCCAACGAGCGCACCACCGTCTGGTGGGCTCTGCAGCAGAATGATCGGCTGCGTTTCGACGCCGACAGTAAGAACTTTTTCCTCACCTACCCGGACGGCAGCACCCGGAACGTGGAGACGCTGGCCAACCTGATGAGCGTTCGTCAGGCCTCGGGCTGGGACGGGCAGGTGGCCTACAAGGCCTTCGGGGACCGTATCCAGGAGGTCATGGTGACCAGCGACCTGATCTACCCGCCTTATCAACCGGGAGCCAGCGCGCTGACCACCAACCCGTTCGGCACCCAGTGGGACAATATTTTCCCGCGCCCCGACATGGTGGGCCACTTCGGCTACCCCACCGTCAACTTGCCGCCCGGCACGACGCTGATTCCGCCCAATGGGCTCGGCTGAAGGAATTTCAAAGCCGATCTGAGAAGCAAAGCTCGCTTCCGATGGCGAAGCGATTCAGGTCGAGCCCGGGTTTCCGGGTACGGCTCGTCTCCTGTTGCGCGCAACTGGAGGGAACTACCATGACGCAGCTGTCTGGCTGCTCCCGAGGGGTTTGGCCCGATGTTTGTGGCACCCGTCCTGGCCCAGCTCGGCGATCTTGGCCGAAGGTTTGGCGAGGGGCAGGCCGAGCTTTCCGATCTCGAGCAAGCCGGCCGGGCCGCCCTCTCCTACTGCCGTGATCACCGATTCTTGTTCGAGCGGGTGGCCTGCAGCATCGTCATTGACCGGGCCGTGGCCGAGTTGCAGCGCCAGTATCGGGCCGAGCTCGAGGCCCAGGAGCAGGCCCTGGACCGACTCCTGCAGACCGCCCGCGAAGGACGCCAGCGCGGGCTGCAAGAAGCCCTGGGCACGGTCATGAGCACGGCCGGACGCTGCCAGGAGCTGGCCGCCCAGCTGCGGGCCGAGGAGGAGAAGCGCCCGCGCTACTCACCGGTCAGTGAGGTGGACCAGTTCATCAAGGTGGGCATCAATGTGCTCAATGGCGCCCTCCCGGCCGTCGAGCTCGAGTCCCGGCTGAGCGCCACCATCAAGGTCGTGGAAGGACTGGCCCTGGACGTGGAGCGCTTTCGGCGCCTGTATGACCGGTCAGACCTGGTTCAGCCCTCCATCGAACCGCTGGCTCAGATGCGCGCCGGGCTGGGGGCGGTGGCTCAAGCCTTCCGGGAAGCGAACTCCCAGACCCTGCTGGACGGGCTCAAGCTGCTCGGGGCCGGCTCCACCGGAATGCTGACCAGCCTGCGCGCCTTCGAAGAGGTCGCCCGGGCCCAGTCTTCCGTCCCGATCCTCAACGAGCTGCGCCTGGGCCAGGAGCGGCTTCATCCTGAGGCCGACCGCGAGCTGATTCGCCTGCTCTGGGGGCGGGTCGAGCAAACCTTCTACCACTATGAGAACGAGGTGCGCTCGGTGCGCGAGCTGTCGCTCTTCCCGCTGCTGGAGGCGGAGTGGTCGCGCACCGACACGGCCACCCGCGAGCTCGGCCGGGAGATGACCAGAGTCGCTCCCCTCTATGCCGACAATCCGCGGGGCACCCCTCTGGTGGCCCTGGAAGGCGGCTTCGAGAAGGTTCGCCAGGGCCTGGAAGAGCTGTGGCGCCGGCTGGAAGCCGAGATGGCCAAGCTGGCCGAGGCTCCCCAGTTCGAGCTGCTCCGTGAGCTGGTGCTGCAGGTGGCCCGGGGGCGGGCTTCTCGGCTTGATCTGGAGCGGGCCCTGGAGCACAATCGCAAGCTGCAAGAAGAGCTGCTCTCCGAGGTGCAGGGAGAGCTGGCCGAGTTGCTGTCGGCCCAGGGCGAAGCCTACGCCGAGATGGCCCTGTTCCTGCAAGATGACGATCCGGCTCACGTGTTGCAGGGCTGGACCCGGCTGGAGGCCACTCTGCCTCGCATGATCGAGCTGGTCAAGGCGGCGCGCGCTTCGCTGGGGGCTCAGTCGCCCCAGCAGGTGTCTTGTTTCCGGTGCGGGGCCGTCAATCCGCCCGGTCAGGGCTTCTGTCGCTCCTGTAAGGCGGTGCTGGGCTCCAGCACCGGTCCCACCGAGTACACTGACATCACCGCCGGTCCGCCTCGGGGGCGGTCCCCGGCCCATCTGGCCCGGCTCGAGCAGCTGGTGGCCGGAGTCGAGCTGGGCGCCTCCAGCCGCGAGGAGCTGATTGCAGAGATCGACAAGCAGATGGATCGGGCTGATGACATCTGGCGTCAGTTCGAGGCCCAGGTCAGCCCGCTGACGGGTCAAAACGAGGCCCTGGATGCCTACGTGCACTTCTTCATCGAGCAGATGAGCAACTACATGGAAGGTCTGGAGGCGATGCGCGAGGGCGACCTGCACCACGGCCTCTCGCTCTGCCAGGCTTCGGGACACGAGCTGGTGGGCCTGAAGGCGCGCATCGAGGAGGCCCTGCGATGAGCTCGGTGAGGCGCCAGCTCGAGCTGTTGCAGCGCACCCGGCCGGCTGCGCCGGCCCCCATCTCTGAGCCCCGGGAGGAGGAAGGGCCCTTCCTGCTGCGCTCCTGGGAGGCAGACGTCGCTCACGCCCATGGTCCCTGGCCGCTCACCTCGGTGCGCGGCTTCTCGCGCTGCTGGCTCGAGCGGCTGGGCTTGCCCGAGCTCGACCCCGAGCGGGTGATCTTCCTGGATACCGAGACCACCGGTCTTTCTGGTGGCACCGGCACCTACGCCTTCCTGATCGGCCTGGCCTGGGTGGAGGACGGCCGGTTGGTGGTGGAGCAGCTCTTGATGCGCGAGTACAAGGAGGAGGCAGCTCTGCTGGGGTATCTCAAAGAGCGCCTGGAGGGCTGCGGGGGGCTGGTCACCTACAACGGGAAGAGCTTTGACCTGCAGCTCTTGCAGACGCGCTTCATCATGAAGCGGCTCAAGGTCGACCTGGAAAGCATCCCGCACCTTGATCTGCTGCACCCCTGCCGGCGCATCTGGGGGTCGAGCTACGCCGACTGCCGCCTGGAGACGTTGGAAAGCGAGCTATTGGGCCAGCCCCGCAGCCACGACGTGCCCGGCTGGATGATCCCGCGCATCTACTTCAACTTCCTGCGCTCTCAGAACCTGAGCTCGCTGCGTCGCATCCTGGAGCACAACCGGCGCGATCTGCTGGCCCTGATGGGCCTGGTGGGTGCCCTGCGCGGCTGCCTGGAGCAGCCCGAGCAGCCCCGCGAAGGGCTGGCCGACTTCGGGCTGGGCCGATGGCTGGAGGAGCTGGGTCTGCAGAAGCTCGGCTGGCAACTGATGGAGCGGGCCCTCTCGCGCAGTCTGCCTCCCGTGCACCGGCGCTCAGCCGCCCTGCGGGTGGCCCGGGCCCGGCGCCGGGCCGGCGATCAGGGCGGGGCGGCCAACCTGTGGGCCGAGCTGTTGACCGAGCACCCGCACGACCCGGCCGCCGGGGTGGAGCTGGCCAAGTATCTCGAGCACCACCGCAAGGATTACCAGGCGGCGCTGCAGTTGGTGGAGGGAGTGCTGAGCCGACGCGACCTGCCCGCCTCGCTCAGACGAGCGCTGCAAGAGCGGCAGGGGCGCTTGCTCAAGAGGGTTTCAGCAGATTGCCCATGACCCGCAGGCGGGCGGCCTTCAGCTGACGGGCCTTGTACTCGTCGTGGGAGGAGGCTCCGTTGAGGCTCTGGCCGTGGTTGTGGAGATCCATCAGCTGCACTTCGAAGGGGAAGAGGAAGTGTTGCTCGCGCGGTGAGCGCTCCTCCAACTCCTCGAGCATGGCCTCCAGCTCCGGCCCCACGTGGAAACGCTGCAGGTAGGCCCGCATCTTCTGGGCCATCTTGAAGGTGGGGCTCTGAACCTTCACCAGGTGCCGGCAGGTGAAGCGAATCGAGCGGTATTCCGGGCTCGAATAAGGATTCTCCAGCACCAGGTCGGGTGCCTCGACCCGCTCGTGATGGTGCTGCACGGCATAGTCCTCGAAGTCGAGCTCGGGCGGGTGCTCTTCCTCGAAGCGGTGGTGGAACTGGTCCAGGTCGAGCATGTTGTTGCGCGAGCGCCCGGGCGTCACGTTGGCAAAGATCACCAGGTTGTGCTTGCGCATGTAGCGCAAGACCATCAGGGCATCGAGCTGCTCGGGCACCACCAGCTTGATGCCCAGCCGGTCGTAGACATCCTGAGCCACGTTGTTGGGCTTGTGCAGCAGCTTGAGGATCAGGCTGTCGCGGCTCTTGTCCTCCTTGAAGTAGACTCCCTCCAGCGGTACGGCCTCGGGTCCCCGGCCCAGGCTGAGCTGGCCCGTCTCGCCGTCCTTGAAGATGTGGTGGCTGAATCGGTCCAGGATCTGCCTTTTGATCTCGTGGTAGAACTCGGAGCGGATGGTGTGGTTGAGGTGGCTGATGGTGTGCATCACCCGCAGCACGGCGCAGGACCACATCTGCAGGTTGTCGCGCTCCGGGCTGGAGGCCCACATCAACAGGTCGACCAGGTCCTGAGGTCGCTCCACCTCGGCCGGGAGGGTCAGGCCATCGCTGAAGTAGCGCTTGATGAAGGCCACCGCCTCGAGATGCACCCGGTTGGCCTCGTCGCGCTCGTCCTCCTGGTCCAGGTCGTAGCCATAGTCGGCCAGGAACTTGCGGGCCTCGCGGCGATCGTCGAAGGCCAGGGCGGGCAGGTCGATGGGGGAGTCGCCCTCGATGAAGACCCGCAGGATCTCCCAGGCGAAATCATAGCGGGTCCTGCCCAGCGTGCCGCTCATAGAGGGAGCATTTGTTCTTGGAAGGCTGATTTCCTCGGCAAGCCGAACTCGAGGGCGCATTCTTTTGAAGGGAGCCTTGACTGGCAATGGCCGAGGAAGAGAAGGAGGACAAGTCCTCCGAGCACTGGGAGATTCTGTTCGGAGTGGTGCTGGCCATCTTTGCGGCGGTGTTGGCCATCTGCGATCTGGGAGCTGGCAAGTACGGCGACGACGAGATTCTGGCCGCCAACGAGAAGGCAGGAGCCTATCTGTGGTACCAGAGCAAGGGCATCAAGCAGACCCTGGTGGAGGGTCAGGCTAACTTCATGACCACCATGATTGAGACGGGCTCGGTCGACAAGTCCAAAGTGGCCTCGGTGGAGGCCGAGGTGGCCAAACTGAGAACCAAAGTCGAACGTTACGAGAAAGAGAAGACCGAGATCCTGGAGGGGTCGGAGAAGGTGGGCAAGGAGAACTGGGTCCAGGAAGTGGATGGCAAGCTGGGCCAGGTGCCGGGGGCCAAGGAGTTCGACCGGGTGGCTCGCGAGCTGGGCAAGGTGGGCGACGTCTTTGACCAGGGCACGCTGTATCTGCAGATGTGCCTGGTGATGGGCGCCATCGGCATCATCTCGCGCCAGGAGGGGATGAAGCGCGTCTTCTTCGCCTTCCTGCTCGTGCTGGGGCTGCTGGGCAGTTACTATACCTGGATAGCTTACCAGCAAGCGGGCAAAATCTAAAGCGTACGGTTTTTGTTTGGTTGACGTACGTTACGGGCCGGTATACCCACGTGGTCGTCTGGCGCAACTGATCAGCCCGGACGCAGGGCGTTGCTGGCCTCGTGAGCCCTGTGGGTGTGGTCGCGCTCGAGCTCCGGCCCCTGGTCACGAAGGACCGGACCATCCTCGAGCACTGTCCACTGGCCCTCTGGTGATCAGGACTGGCTCTTGGAGTTGAGATACTCGCCGACCACTCCGGCTACCTCGCCCAGAGCCACCAGGGGCAGGGCCATGACGCCCGCGCCGAAAGCCAGGCCGGCAAAGCCGAGGGCGGTGATGCCGTGGCCCAGCGCGATCAACTGGCGTTGAGGCGGCCGGTTGAAGGCCAGGTGCTCTTCTCCCCAGCGGTCTCTTTCGCTGCCGACCAGGTTGGTCATCGCGTAGACTGCGTGGCCGACCGCCATGGCGCCGCACACCCAGCCTCCCATGTTCTTGAAGACCGAGCCGTCGGGGGCCAGGGTGCTGGCGGTAGCGGCATACACGTCCAGCGCTCCCACGCCGGCGTAGATGGCGCCCTTGAGGCGGCTGGTGCGCACCCGGTCGCTGTAGGTTTGATTGGTGCCCGAGCTGGCGGCTACGGGCGCCGTGCTTACCACGTTCATAGAGCTCTCCTCTTAATGGAAATGGGCAAAGTTGCTGACGATGGCGCCGGTGGCCACGATGGGCAGAGCCCAGGCTCCCAGGCCGAAGGCCAGACCCGCGTAACCGGCCACCTGCAACCCTTCGCCGAAGGCCTGGGTGAGAAACTTCTGCTTCTGCAGAGGGGTGATGCTCTCTTCGGTCGCCCGGCTCAGCCGGCTGATGCCGAAGGCCGCGTGACCGACGCCCATGCCGACGTTGAGCCAGAACAGCCCGGGCGTGCTGGGCTGCATGACGGTCAGCCCCGTGACGAAGGCATCCGCCACATCGGTGACGGCTCGACTCACGTGCTTGGCCGTGGTCTGCAGCCGTCTCTCGCTGTAGGGCACACTATCCACTTTCATTGCTTGTTCACCTCGCTCCCGTGTAGGTTTGAACTGTCTGGGTGACCACCGTGGCCACCACTCCCAAACCGGTTACGGCCGCCGTCCACGGCCCCCATCCCAGGGCCTGTCCGGCCAGGCCGGCGGCGGTCACGAAGCTGCCGGCCGCGCTGGCGATCCGCCAGGGGCCGGGAGATTCCTCGCCGCCAAAGACTCTGTAGGCAGCCACCCCCAGGTTGGCCACCGCCAGCACGCCCGAAGCGATCCGCAGCGGCATCCAGGCGTCGGCGGCAGTGCCCGGGCTGAGCTGGTCGAGCACGAAGCCGCCCAGGCTGCCCTGGGCCACCTGCCCGGCGGCCACGCTGGTCAGCCCGGTGGTCAGGCTGGCTGCCCCCATGGCCACCGACTGCGCCACCTGCAGCCGCCGCCCGCGCCGCTCCCGCTCGTAGGGCAGCAAGCTCGACTCGCTGACGTTCATGCCTGTCCCTCCTTCTTGCCGATGCGCACCCCACCGATCACCAGGTGGTCCTCTTTGTCCTTGATGCGCCCGCCGTTCTCGAAGTGCTCCAGGGCCTCGGCTTTGGCTTTCTCGACCTCGGCCCCCATCACCAGACGACGGCCCACCTCGGTGATCAGCTCGACCGGCCCGATGTTGCGATGCTCGAAGCTCCACAGCAAGAGCGAGCGGGCCGCCTCGTAGGGGTTGTGCCGCCCGGTCTGCTTGAAGACCAGCAGCGTGCCCGCGTGGGTGCGGGTCAGCTCCTCGAGCTCGGCCGGACAGTCGGGCCAGTGCTGGCTCCTTTGATCGCGCACGAAGGCGTACTCTTGCACCGCCCTCCCCACCGAGTCGCAGCCATCGAGCATGGGCTCGAGCATGCGGGTCATCGAGTAGGCTGACTCCCCTTCCGTCTTCAGAACCTTGCCCAGCTCCTCGGCTTGCTCTTTTTGCTCCGCCCTGCAGAGCAGGTTGAGGTAAGCGCGGAAAAGACCCGAGCTTGACTGTCTCTCGACCTTGCCTCGAGCCAGCGCGCCGGCGGCCTGCTCGAGCGCCGTGGAGACGAGCTCGGGCGGGCGGTTCTTGTTGTGCTCGAGCAGCACGGGGTGGATCTTGAGCAGATCGTCGGTGGGCGGCAGGCAGCGCTCGGCCGTCTCCAGCAGGCCCACGGTCTGGGCGATGGAGTTGCCCAGCTCGAGGTACTCGCTGAAGGCCGAGCGACGCGAGCGGAACTCGCCCTCGGTGCGCGATTGGGCCAGCAAGGCGGCCATGCGGGTGCCCAGCCCCAGGTCATCGGTCTCGCGCGAGAGCTGGATGACCAGCTTCTTGAGCCGGTCGTGGTCGAGAAAGCGGGGGGGCTTTTGGAGCAACTCGTAAGCCTGGCGGACCGCCTCCGAGTCGCGCGCGTTGGCCATCTTGAACAGGTCCTTCAGGTCCGACAGGCCGCCTCGCAGATCGTGGGCCGAGTGCTTTTGCAACAGGCGCAGGTCGGTCAGGGCCTGCTCGGGATCGGGGTCGAACTCGAGCAGCGTGCCGAAGGCCCCCTCGTAGGTGACCGGCTTGCGAAACCAGCCCCCCGGGCTCTGGGCTGGCGGGGCGTTCTCGTGCAGCTTTTGATAGCAGTCGCGCAGCTCGTCGTGGTGGTCGCGGTCGACGCGTCCGAGCAGCTCGAGGTAGGTCTCGGCGGCCTGCTCGAGCCCGCCGGCGGGGCGGTCGGTGGCCAGCCACTCGAGGTCTTTGAGAGCCTGGTCGGGATTGTCCCCCACCTCGACCAGCTTGAGGTAGGTGCGCTGGCGGTCGGTCCTGGCTTCAGGCGAAGGCGCTCCGCGCAGGAAGTCGAGCACCTTCAGGGTCTCGGCCCCGGTCGGAGTGCGCTCGCGCAAGCTGCGCAGCATGGCGAACTCATCAGCCTTGAAGCCATTCTGGCTCAGGTGCTCGAGGTCGCCCAGGGCCTCCTCGACGCCCATTCCCACTTCCAGCAGGCGCTCGAGCTTGCCCGAGGCTTCGGCTGGCAGGGCCAGGTTGCGCTCGTAGATGGCGCGGTCGTCGGTGTGCTGCACGAAGCTCAGATAGCGCCGGGTCTCCTGCTCGCGATCGGCCGTGGGGGCAAGCTGGGAGTCGAGCCATTTGAAGTCGTCCAGGGGGCGGTTCTCGCCCAGCATTAGCTCCAACGCCTTGAGGTGGGACGCGCCCTTGCCGTCCACGTAGAGGAAGCCTTCGCGGGCCGGTTCGGCCTGTTCGGAGAGCTCGAGCAGGTGGAGATACTGCTTGAGTCGTCCGGGTGCATCCGGCCGGGCGGCCAGGGTGGGCAGCAGGGTCTTCAGCTCTTGCTCGGCCTGCTCCAGGTTGCCCAGGTAGTTGCTCATGGTGTCCAGGCTGGAGCCCAGCTTCTTGTCGGTCAGGCCGTCCACCGGCTGGCCGGCCAGCAGCCTGGCGGCCAGCTCGCGCGGGCTGGGGGGCTCGACCGGAGCCGGCTCGGGCGCGGGTGCTGGCGTGGGCTCAGGCGTGGGCTCCGGCTCGGGAGCTGGCGGAGGCGCGGCCAGGTGGGCGGCCACCTCCTCGGGTGTGGCAAAGCCGTGCTCGCGCAGCGCGTCCACCCACTGGCGCACCATGCGCTCGCGCTCGCGTCCCGGTTGGCTGTGGGTTCTGAGGTATTCCGAGTGGGCCAGGGTCTGGCCCACCTGGCCCGGGGTGACCTCGGCCAGAGCCGCAAAGTAGCCCGCCATGGCGGGTTCCTTCTCATAGTGATCGAAGGCCAGCCGGCCGGAGGCGAGCTCTCCCTGGCACACCTCGAGGCGCTCGAGGTAGCGATGGAAGGCGGGTTCGAACTGGGCCCCCTGCGGCAGCTCGGGGAGCAGTTCCTTGAGGGCGGCGGCCGCCTCCTCGCTGCTCCCGGACAGCCGGGCCATGCGGATCAGCCCTTTGCGCAGGGCTTTGCCTTCGGCCCCCGGCGGGGTCTGTCCGGCCATGACCTGGTCCACCGAGTCGGCGCTGAGGACAGCCGGACGCGGCGTGGCAAAAAGCAGACTTCGACCCACGGCGGGTAGCATGCCATGAAAGTAGCGCGAGGGGCTGAAAGAACCCTGATCAGTGCTGATCGGACAGCGACCCGGGCAAAGGATCAGCGCAGGGCGCGGGCGTGCGCGCCGGGGTCGTAGGCAAAGCGGCCGTCTTCCCAGAAGAGCATCCAGGAGTAGCCCTTCTGGGCCGCCTGGCGTACCTGAGAGCGCAAGCCCCTGGCCGGGTCGGCCTCGGTGATGCCCACCTCGGCGTTGGGGGGCAGGTTCAGCTCCCAGGCGGCCGGCACGTTGGCAATCGGCTCGTAGAGGTGGAAAGTGTAAAGGAACTTCTGATCGGGATGGCGTTCGGCCAGGTAGGTCCAGTGCGAGAGCTCGCGGTAGTTCTGCACTCCTACCGTCAGCGTTGCCCCGGGGGCTTCCTGGGCGAAGAGCTCCACCAGGTCGTTGACCAGCGCCTGGCGCCCCGCCTCGGTCACCCCGCTGACGCCGTGGATCTCGTTGACCAGATCCCACACGATGGGCCGCTCGCCGAACTCGCGCACGAAGGGGCGCAGGGCTTCCACCAGCTCCTGGCGAGCCCCGGGATCGTTCATGGCCTTTTGCACGGTCTGGTTGGGGATGGCCCCATCGAGCAGGGTGAACATGAAGTGTTTCTGGCCGTAGCGCTCGGAGAGCTCGAGGGCCTGGCGCATGGCCTCGTGCTCGCGTTCGCCGAGGCGGATACCCCCGGCCGTCTCGCGCAGGTCCAGCCCGCCCATCCAGCGGAAGCTGTCCAGCCCGTTGTCTTGCTGGGCCGCAAAGGTTCGTTCCAACTCGGGCTTCACGTTCTCGAAGTCGTGCAGGTCGCCGTAGTGGATGTACTGGCTGACCCCGTGCTTCACCTGGTCGAGCCGGAGGGGGCGGGGCGCGTCGGGAGTGGTCTTGAGCAGCGGTCGCTCCTGGGCGCGAGCCGTATCGCCCGGGCCCACCTTGAGCAGGCGGGCCTGCAGCAGTCGCACCGTGCCGTCCACAGGGGAGTTGATGCCGACCGTCAGGCTATGCAGCAGTCGGGCCGGATCGAAGGCCAGGTCGGTGTGTCCCTGGATGCTCTCGGCCCGCGGGGTGGGGTCGTAGGTCAGCTTCAGGCGTCCGGTGGCAGCGTCGTAGCCGGGGTTCTCGGCCACCGGGATGCCGGCCGTCCAGGTGGTCCACTGTTCCGCGCCGGCCGAGTCGCGGGCATGGATCTGCACCGCCACGTCACCTCGTCCCCGCATGGGCTCGGGCAGCTCGAGCACCACCTCCAGGGCGCGCTCTTGCATGGCGAAGACCTTCTGGTCGAACTGGA
Source organism: Candidatus Xenobia bacterium (assembly GCA_045863235.1). Lineage (GTDB taxonomy): Bacteria > Vulcanimicrobiota > Xenobia > Xenobiales > QWHO01 > QWHO01. The sequence goes on from BTUM01000071.1 coordinate 21,331, forward strand.
AGGCCCCATAGCCGTTCCCTACCTCGATGGGTCGCTCATCCTCCAGGATGCTCTCGGGCGCGTTGATCACCACCCCGATCACGCCTGCCACGGCGGCGGCCGCCAGCAAGCCTCCTGCGATGGCCGCCTTCCAGCCCTTGCGGGACTCGGGCGGCTCCTCGGCCGGAGTGGATCCGACCGACAGGCGCACGCTGTCGACCCCGGCCTGCTCGGCCGGGCGGGCGCCGGGCGGAGGCCTGCGCTCGAGCTGCGAGGCTGACTGCGGCATGGTAGAGTGCACCAGCATAACCCGAGCTTACCCGGGGGGAATGAAATTTCCCCGAACCCTGCTAGGAGCGCAGCCGGAAACCCCCTTGACACGGTTTTCCGGCTGCGTGACGCCCAACATGTTGTGCTAGAAGTTCGGCCGCCTACAGTATCTTGTGGTGGCGGAGGTTCCCTCCGACACCACAGGGGGTTTGCGGCCGGACTTCTAGCGCTCGATCAGACCCTGGCTGCTGGTATACTTCGGGTGGTCGGCGGGCATGTTGGCGGCCTCGTGGTTGAGTCCCTTGCACATGACCGTGAAGGCGCCTTCGGACTCTCGCAGCAGGTACTCGCCAGCCAGCGGGCAGCGAACTTTGGGGTCGAGCTTGCCAGAATCGTTCAACCGGGCCAGGTTCGCCTGACATTCGGGGTTTTCGGCATGATAGCCCGGGCACACGATTTTCGGCCTCTTGAGAGGGGTGTGGTGGCTCTCGAAGCTGGAGCTGTAGGTGTCAAAGCCCGCGACGGGGCAGTTGGGGATCATCTTGAGGTAGTTGGGGGTCAGACCGGCGAGTTGGGGAGGATAGGCCCCCTTGTTGTCGGTGCTGAACATCTCCAGCGCGGTGGCGATGTTCTTGAGGTTGGATTTGCAGGCGGTGCTCGCTCCGCGTGGTTTGACCTTGATGAAGTTGGGCACGACGATGGCCGCGATCAGGGCCAGGAAGGCCAGGATGGCCAGCACCTCGATGATGGTGACACCGTTTCGCTTCACTGTCCCGAACCCCTCACGATCTTGCCCTGATGGTCGCGGATCAAGCCCGGGTTCGGCTTTGACCCTTGCCTGGGAGCGTGAGACTTCGCCCTCCCCGGTCCACTGTTTCACCCCGGTGGGGGTGGGCCCTGCTCGGGTCCTTCTTCGCGCTTTTTCACCCGGACCGAGCCGACGATGACGGCCTGCTTGGTGTCCTGGATGGCGCTGTTGGGCCCGGCGTCGAGAATGCGGTCGAGGGCCGCGTCCACGTCTTCGGCCACCAGGGCCGCGGGCAGCCGGCTCAAGAGCTGGGTGGCCTCGGCACCGGTCAGCTCGCCTGCGGCCATGCGCATGCCCAGGCGGTTGAGCACGGCCGCCCCCACGTTGACAGGCAGCCCGGCCAGCGTGGTCAGGGCGGCGCAGCGAGTGGCGGCGGGAACCTCCCGGTCGGCGGCCAGGGCGACCAGTCCCTGCGCGGCAGAGCGGCCGCCATCTTCGCGATAGCCGTCGCCCACCCGCAGGTCCGAGAAGGTCAGGCCCCGACCCTGGTTGGAGGCGTCCGACGAGAGCCGGAATCGCAGACGCGCCGTCTTGCCCTCGTAGGCGGAGAGACCCACTTTCTGGGGTCCGCGACCCTCGCCGGTGAACTGGGCCACGGTTTGCCAGCCCTCGGCACCCGAGGAGGCCTCCACGAAGACCCCATCGTAGCCCTGCTCGAGCTCGTAATCGGTCTGGAAGGTCAGGGGCCCGTTCACGAGCAAGGGCGGGCTGGTCAGCGAGGCGTTCTGGCTGGGCCGGTAGGTGTCGTGGGGGCTGGTGCGCCAGCCGTCGGGCCCGGAGCGGCACCACTCCCCCTCGGCCTGCCAGCCGCCGGCCTGTAACAGGTCGCGCAGATTCGCCAGTGCTTTGAGGGCCGGCGGCTCCAGCCCCGCCTCGCGCAACCCCTCCACCTCGACGCCCAGCGGAGCAAAGCTTGCCGCCAGCGTGGTCAGCTCGATCTCGTGCGCCAGACGCTCCTCGGGGACGTCCTTCATACTCTCCCACAGCTTGAGTCCCGCAGTCCGGCCCTGGAGCTCGATCAGCCGGGCCAGGGCCTGCCGGCGGGGGCCGTCCTGAGGAGCCAGGCGAGCCAGGTCCAGAGCCACCGGCAGGCCGTGGGCCGAGGCCAGGGCGGTCAGGCTGCGGCCCTGGCCGAGCGACTCGAGCACCCCCTGGAACTGCTCACCCAGTGCCCGGGGCCGATCGTCGAAGGCCTCGCCCACCTGCAGGTTGCGCAGCGCGAAACCCTCCTGGCAGTTGCTTGAGTCCGATGTCAGGCGAAAGCGCAACTGGACGGTCTGGTCTGCGTAGCTGGAGAGATCGACCTCGCGCTTGCCCCAGTCGGCCTGCCCGGTGAAGCTTTCCAGCGTGCGCCAGTCGCCGTTCCGGCCCACCTGCAGCTCGACCCGATCGTAACCCTGCTCGAGCTGGTGGCGGCACTCGAAGCTCACTATTGGCGAGCTCTGACCCGCCAGCGAGATGGGTCGGGTGGTGAGCGCGCTGTCCTCGTTGGGGCGGTAGACCCCCATCAGGTTGTCCACCCAGCTCCCGTCCGGCAGGCGTTTCCAGGCGCTCTTCTCCCAGCCGCCGGCGACCCCCACCAGGCTCTCCAACTCCCCCACGCTGCCCTGCTTGAGAAGGTCGCGGGTCAGCCCCAGCAAGGTCTCCTGGCGGAGCGGCTGGGCCAGGGTGTAGCTCAGCTCGCGTCCCAGCTCGAAGGCTCGGGCGGCCTCGGTGGCCTTCCCCGGACCCACCTCCGGCCACAGGGCCACGGCCGCCTCGGTGCCGATGGCCGCGGAGAGCTCGCGCAGGGCCGGATCCTCACCCAGCGGCAACAGGTCGAAGGCCTGGGCGGGATGCCCACCCAGGCGCACGAGTGCCTGCAGCGTAGAGGTGTCGCCCTTCTTGGCCAGGTCCAGCAGGCGATCCAGGGTGGCTCGTCGGCTGGAGGGTTGGTCCGAAAAGACGACCCGACGCGGGGTGGAGCTGTCGTAGGCGGGTTGAGCATCCACCACGAAATCCTTCAGGTCCAGCCCCTCGGCCTGGTTGGAGGCGTCCGACTGGAAACGAAAGCGCAGGCGGATGGCCTCGCCCTGATAGGCTTTGAGCGAGACCTCGTGGGCCTGCCATGCGCTCGTGCCGGTGAAGGCGGTGAGGTGATCCCAGCTCTGGCCGTCTCTGGACGCTTCCAGGGAAACGTTGTCGTAGCCCTTCTCCAGCTCGTGGCGCACCGAGAAGCGGGCCACTGGTTCGCTCAGGTGGGCCAGGCTCAGCTCGGGGCTGGTCAGGGAGGCGTTCTGGTTGGGACGGTAGGGACCGGCCGGGCTGTCCGACCAGCTCCCGTCAGGGTTGCGGGCCCAATGTCCCTCGGCCTGCCAGGCCTGGCTCAGTCGCTCCACCAGCGCCTGCAGGGCGACTCGACCCGGCTCGGAGAGGGGTTGCAGCTGATCGCAGACCTTCAGGGCGGCCTCCAGACCTGGCTCGGGGGCCAGCTCCAGGGCGGCTCGGAAGGTGCCCAGGTCGATTCCTCGGCTGGCCAGGGCCACGGCTGCGGCTGGACCCACCTCGCGGTTGAGCTCCATCAACGTGGCCGTGCCGGCCGGGTTCTGCAGCACCGCCTGCCACAGGGACAGGGCCTCGGCCGGGGTGGCGCAAGCGTCCACCAGCTGCTCCAGGGGCTCGACGGGGCGGCCGTCGGCCAGGGCTCGAGCCAGCTCGCCCGCCAGCCGGGCACGCTCGGCCCGGGGGGACTCGTCGAACAGGGTCTGGCTCTGCGAGCCGAAGCGCGGAACACCCTCCACTTTGAGTCCCGAGAGCGAGAAGCCCTCTTGCTGGTTGCTGCTGTCCGAGGAAAAGAGAAGGCGCAGATGAGCGGTCCTGCCTTCGTAATCGGCCAGCGAGAGGCTCTCGTCTTGCCAGTCGCGCTTGCCGGTGAAGCTCCTCAAGGTCTCCCAGCTCTGGCCATCCTGGCTGGCCTGAAGCTGCACCGAGTCGTAGCCAGACTCGAGATCGAAGCTGGCCCGAAAGCTCATCTTGACCTGCTGGAAATTGTTCAGTGTCAGTGGGGGCAAGCTGAGCGCGGCGCGCTGGTTGGGCTGGTAAGGGCCCGGGGGACCGTCGGTCCAGATTCCGTCGCGGAGCGCCCAGGTGCCTTCGGGTTGGAGCTGGTTGGACGTTCTCGCGAGCAAGTCCCTGACCCGGTCCTGCCCGGCCGGGTCGAGGGCAGCGACGGCTGCGGCCGCTTGCGGGTCTTGCAGCTCGCGCAGCCAGTCGAGGTAGGCCGGACGCCGATCGGTCGGCAGCGCTTCCAGCGCCAGGGCGGCCTCCAGCGGTCGCTCGGAGATGAGCTGGCTGACGCTGTCGAGGTGCTGCTGGCGCTCTCGCCAGGCGCTCAGATCCAGTGGCTGTCGCACGCTCCAGGTGCCCAGCGGAGCGCCGCGATGCTGCAGATGCAGCTCCTCGGCACCGGAGCGGTAGGCTTCCAGCGCATCGCCCAGGTAGCCTGCTTCCTCGAAGGCGCGGGCCGCTTCGCCCACCCGAGGGCGCTCCAGCGATTCGAGCCCGGCCGTCCCCTGGAGGTAGGCCAGCATGGCGACATCCTGGCCGGAGGTGAGCCGGGCCCGGCGGGGCCCGTCAGTCTCCAGAGGCTGGCCCTGGGCCAACCGGCTGTAAGCGGCCCACGGCTCGAGCTTCTCCTCCCCGACCTGGAAGCGGAAGCCCAGCCGGGTCAAGCTCTCCATGTGGTGAGCCAGCTCGGGGTGGGGGAGACGCTCGGGGGTCTTCGTCTGGAAGGCGTGCAGCGCCTGCAGCTCTTGCTTGTCGCGCAGAGGCTGCCACTTGCCGGCCTGCAGCACCTGCAGATCGTCCGGCTCGTCGTTCAAGACCAGCTCGGCCGCCTCGGCCGGGCTCGCCTGGGTCCAGCCCAGCAGCTTCAGCCAGCGGGGCTGGCGGAATTCGAGGCCCTGCTCTTTGAGGGTGGTGAGCATGTCCACCGGTCCCTCGTCCAGAGGGCGAGAGGCGGCAGTGGGGGGTAGGGTGAGCCGGAGGGGTAGGATCTGCACGTCCTCCATTCCAGCGCAAACCCCTCAAAGGGGCCTGAAAGCACGCATTGACAGAATGCACATTGTGTGAACTCAGCACTCTGTGGGCCCGGAAAGCAGTTTATGCCGCTTGAAGGGTTGTGAGGTCATCATGGCGCACTTTTGCTCCCCACGTCGATGACTCAGAAAGGAACGACCGATGAACCTGACCCGCAGGTGCCTGATAGCCGGTGCCGCCATGCTCTGCCTGACCGGAGCTTCCTTCGCCCAGCCCTCGCCAGACGAGGCCCGTAAGATCGCCCAGGAGGCCTACATTTACGGCTATCCTCTGGTGACCATGGAGATGACTCGCCGCGTCATGACCAACGTGGCCAGGTCGGAGGGGACACGCGCTCCGATGAACCAACTCGTGCGCTTGCGGAGCTATCCCGACGCCAAATTCCGCGACGTGACAGCGCCCAACGCGGATACCCTCTACACCACCGGATGGCTGGACGTGGGCAAGGAGCCCTGGGTCCTCAGCATTCCCGACGCACAGGGGCGCTACTACCTCTTCCCCATGCTGGACGCCTGGACGAACGTCTTCCAGGTGCCCGGCAAGCGGACCACCGGCACCGCCGCCCAGACCTACGCCATCACCGGTCCCGGCTGGAAGGGGACGCTGCCGGCGGGCGTGACCGAGTACAAGTCGCCCACCTCCATGGTCTGGCTGCTCGGCCGAATCTATTGCACCGGCACGCCGGAGGATTACGCCGCCGTGCACAAGATGCAGGATGGGGTCAAGCTCGTTCCCCTGAGCTCTTACGGCAAGCCTTTCCAGCCCCCCGCCGGCAAAGTGGATCCCGCCATCGACATGAAGACCCCGGTGCGCGATCAGGTGAACGCCCTGAGCGCGGAAGTTTACTTTCAGCTGATGGCCGACCTGATGAAGTCCAATCCGCCAGCCGCGGCCGACGCCCCGATGGTCGCCCGGATGGCCCGGATCGGCCTGGTCCCCGGCCAGAGATTCCAGCCCGACCCGGCCACTGCCAGCTCCCTGGCGAGCGTGCCGGCTGACTCCTTCAAAGTTATCATGGGACACTTCAAGGCCGCCGGAAAGAACGAGAACGGCTGGCTGTTCACCACCGGCACCGGACAGTACGGCACGGACTACCTCGAGCGCGCCCTCATCACCGCCATCGGCCTGGGAGCCAACCGGCCTCAGGACGCCATCTATCCCACCTCCGAGAGGGACGCGGCCGATCAGCCTTACGACGGCTCGAAGAATTACGTCATGCGCTTCCCGGCCGGGCAGCTTCCCCCGGTGGACGGCTTCTGGTCGCTGACGATGTACGATGCGGATTACTTCTTCGTGGACAACCCCCTCAACCGATATACGCTGAGCCAGCGCAACAACCTGAAGAAGAACGCGGATGGGTCCGTGGACCTCTACCTGCAGAACACCAACCCGGGCCCCGACAAGGAGTCCAACTGGCTGCCCACGCCATCGGGCCGGTTCATCCTGATGCTGCGCTTGTACTGGCCCAAGACCAAAGCACCTTCCATTCTGGACGGGAGCTGGAAGATTCCGGGGGTGCAGGTGGCTCGCTGATCTGCGAACGTAGGCAAGAAGGGGCCTCCGAGCTTCGGAGGCCCCTTCCTTGGCGGGGAGGCTATGGCGAGCGAGCAAGCAGGGCGCGGCAGCGTTCGGTCTGCTCAGGCCAGGTGGCCATCACCTTCTCGGCCAGGCCCGCGAGCATGAATTGCTCGTTTGGCTGGAGCGGAATGCCGGCCGCCTGCTCCAGGGCGCTGGTCGCTTCCTGTCCCCGATCCAGGCCGGCCAGCCCCTCGGCCTGCATCAACAACGCATCCGCCCGGACAGGCCCCGCCTGGAGGTAGGCCTGAATCCGTTCCAGCGCACCCTCGGGTCGGCGGTGGTCGAGGTAGAGGCGAGCCTCCGCCAGCACGGCCATGCGTTGATTTTCCTCGGGAGGATCGGTGCCCTGAGGATTGAGCCGTTGCCCCTGAAAGAGGCTCTGACAGGCCTGCACCAGGGCCGTGGGCTCCATCTGCTGGCGCAGGATCCCGGCCCGGTCATAAACGTGGTAGAGCAGGGGCATGCCTTTGAGCAGGTGGCCGAAGACCTGGTCGGCCTTCAACTGGCCGATCCCCACCATGTCGCACAGGATGGGCAGCGTCCAGAGCACTCCCGCCTCCTGGCCCAGGTGGGCCTCGATGCGCTCGTCGTAGCGCAGCGGGCGATCGGCCATTCCGGCGCGCTGCATGATGAGGTCCAGAATGCTGAGCGTCAGCATGGAGTTGAACTTGTCCTCGGCGCTCAGCTCCTGGCCCTGGGCCTGCTGGAGCTGCTCGATGTGGGCCACCATCCCGTGCAGCAAGACCATGGCGAAGACCTGTCGGCCACAACGCTCCAGCATCGACAGGCCAAAGCCACGCAGTTGAGCCAGCTCGGCCGGGAAGCCAGCCTTCTCGGCTCTTTCCAGGGCGGCCCGGGCTCCGGCCAGGTCGCCGTTGTAGCTCAGCAGCTCCGAGGTGCGCAGCCAACTATCCGGGTTGTTGCTCAGGTGGGCCCGAAGCGCAAGTCGCCTGGCCCACTGGTGTAGCGCTCCCACCTGGCCGTTCAACGCGCAGGCCATGAGCACCGAGCTCAGCCCGGCTGGCTCGAGCGGGTGGGATCGTCCGGTGAGCTGTTGAAAGCGCTCGGCCGGGGCCAGCTGGTGCAGGCAGTCCACCGCCAGCCCGGTCACCAGGCTGACCGAGCCGGCCTGTCCTTCAGCCCGGATGGACTCTTCCTCGAGCACTCGCCCTTCGGGGCTGACCAGCCGCACGCGGACCTCGCAGCCACCCTGACAGTCGACCTCGAGGCGAAACTCGGCCGCGTTCTCGATGCGCAGGAAGCGCCCGGTGTCGAGGGCGGCTTTGATGACCGCCTCAAGGTCCGGGGCGGGCGAGCCGGTGCAGACCAGTCGCACCTGCGCCAGAGGAGTGGGGAAGGTGAGGCTGGCGATCAGCTCGGCTCCGCCGGTCTGGCCCCAGCTCGGGGGAGGAGCAGGGGGCTCATCCGAGGTCTTCTTCTTCGAGAAGGGCCACATCCGGGGAAGTTTCTCGGCCAGAATCGACCCGGCCTGCAGGGGCGGAATCAGGCTCGCTTCTTCAGTACCACGCCGCCGATGACCAGCGAGTCCTGGTCCTCGCGCACGGTATTGAGCGTGCCCGGGGAGATCAGCTTGCCAACCTCGCTGGTGCTGAAAGAAACTTTACCCTGTCAGTTTGCGAGCGAAGGCCAGCACATGCCCGTCGGGGTCGGCCACGTAGCCGGCGAGGTCACCCCAGTCGCGCTCCTGCACCGGACTGACCGGCCGGGCCCCTGCCTGCAGCGAGCGCTGCAACCAGGCCTCGGGGTCGTCCACCTGGAGGTACAGCTCGCAGCGCGGGACCCCCTGACCCTGGTCGGGATGGGGCAGGGCGGGGCAGAGGATGCGGGCGATGCCGTTCTCCGGCATCAGGCCGAGCCTGGCGCCGGGGAGCTCGAACTCGGTCATCCCTGGTACGTCCAGCGCCGGGCTCCGTTGCAGGACCTGGCTGTAGAAGTCGCGGCTGGCTGGCTGGGAGGCCACGTACAGGATGACCTGGACCGAGCTTACCATCGACTGACGACCAGCAGCCCCAGCCCGAGCCCGAGCCAGAGCAGCCAGGCCAGATCCCCGGGTCCGCCCGGCCCCACCGCAGGCCCCAGCAACACGATGCGCACCACCCGATACTCGGCCGTCTTCTGCTCTAGCTCCTCGTCCGAGAGCGCGAACGGATCCACTCCGGCCAGGCTCTTGGCCGCAAAGCCGCTGTTCTGCAGCACCCTGCGCAGGGCCTTGAGCCGCGCCTCGGGCTCCTCCACCAGCACTGCCCTCCCGCTCCAGCGCCCGTCGGGAAGCCAGACCTCGAGCTCGGGGTTGGCCTGCAGGTTGCGCAACCATTGGCTTTTCTCGCCATACCCGGCCACACAGGAAACCTCCCCGTCGCCGGGGGCGTAGTTGAGCGGCGCCAGGCGGGGCTGACCGCTCTTGCGGCCGGTGACGCGCAGCACCATGATCCGCCCCAGGCGGGCAGGGCTGCAGTTGATGAGCCGTCCCAGGCCCAGGCGCCAGCACAGCACCATTACCCGGTTGACCAGCTTGAATGAGGAAGGAGACACGTCTGTGACGGGTTCCAAACCGAACTGCTCCCCCCCTCCTTGCCTGATCCACCCGACTGGCCTGCGCATGCGCGGGGCACTTGCCTGGATCAGCCTGATCCACCCGACCCACCTGGGCGGGCGCAGGGGATGGGGATTGAGGCAGTCTTTTGTGTTAGAAATTTTATGTAAACACGAGATTCATTGAGCCCGCTGTCATACAAAGTTTACATTGTTCCCCTAGATGAACGCCCCGACCGCCCCGAGATCAGAGCATGAACATTCGCGAAGCCGCCCCCTCCCAGCCCCTGACCTTCGCCCCGACTCGCCTGCCGGTGGGCGAGCCGGCCGGGCCCACGGCCCTCGAGCTGCCTCTCGACCGCGGCCCCGAGCACGTTGACCGGCGCCGTTCCCTGGACGCTCGCTACGATGCCTACATGAAGGTATTGCTCGAAAACAAGAAGGTGGCGGACCTGTCTGACGCCGAGCTGCAGGCGCTCGACTCGCGCGGCGCCAACGTGTCCGCCCAGCGTGCCTCCCGGGGCCACTTGACGGCTCGCGAGGCGGTGCGCCTGAGCAACGCTGACAAGAGCGGCGAGATCTCAAAGATGCTCAGCCTTCGCCCTGACCTGCGCGAGGAGGACCTGTTCGAGGAAGACATCAACGGCAACAAGTTCCTGCGTCCCAGCCTGCAGGACCCGAATCGTCGGGCCACGCTGGCTGCGCGACCGGACCTGCGCCCCATCGACCTCGACAATACCCGCGACCCCAAGATGCTTACCCTACTCTCCAAACGGCGCGACTTGCGGCCGCCCGAGCTCGAGCAGATGAAGCAGGGTTTCTTCGACAGGATCAAACCCTACTTCCCTCCCGCAGTGGCGGCTTCGCTGGCCCAGCAGTGCTCGGATGAGTCCATGGAGGTCATGTCCTTGCGCGGGCCGGATACCCGTCCCGACAGTCTCATGCGTCTCTACGACTCGATTCACGGGGCGGTCGGCCCGATGGGTGGGCAACAGACCCCCTTCCTGTTCCTCAAGGGCCTCAGCGTGCTCAAGTCGCGACCCGACATCAGTCCTGACGGCCTGTCGCTGCTGGCCGGGACGGTCGGCGACGTGGGCCATGGGGCCAGCTCGGCCAGCATCGGTGGCTGCCTCGATCGCTGCTTCACGGCCCTGCTGAACCCCGACATGCAGCTCGGCCAGGTCCTGGGAGCGGCCGAGGGTGCGCGTCAGTTGCCCCCCGATCCCAATCTGCGCATGGAGGTGCTGGGGCGCACGGCGCTCGGGCTCGAGCCAGCCGGCCGACCCCGCCAGGAGGGGCCCGAGCCCAAGAAGCCTGTCGTCGACCCTCAGCCCGCGCCCGCTCCGAACGCCAGGCCTCAGGCAGCCTGAGCTGCGCCTGGCCGAGTCGCAGCCGACTCCCGGTCACGAACGCCAGTTTGTCCCCGCGGGGGACGAACGCATGCTCGGTTCAAGACCGGATGGAGGTCGACCGTCACCAGCGCCAGAGCGACGGAGGCTGGCTGTGGACCCGGACCGCCGACCCGGATCAGAACGAGTTGAAGATGTTTAAAGCATACAAGAACTCGTAGATCGGTCCGCCCAGGTGGTCGACCGGCACGAAGTAGGCGTAGCCCAACTTCTCGCTGAAGACCGACAGCACCTGAATCTGGCTCTGGTCGATCTTGATGGCGTTCTTGATTTTACCGGGATAGCTGGCGAGCAGGAAGTCGAAGTTGTTGGACACGACCACCGAGTCCTGGGCCAGGGTGATGATGCTCACGCCCTGGTCGGCCACCGCGGTCAGGTCGACGTCGGCTGCCAACAGCACCTGCTGCAACTCGGCCTGGGCCTCGGGGGTCAACAGGTTGCTGCTCACCAGGGGATCGATGCTGTTCTTGCTGGTGAAGGCCACCTCGATGGGGCCGGGGTAGCTGGCTCCATTGCCGGTTTTTCCCAGCCCTGAAGCCAGCACCTCGGTGGCGATGGTGGTGTCGGGCAGGGCGAAGGCCTGGGCGATGTTGACCTGCTGACCGTTCACGTTGCAGAGATCCTGCAGGACGGGAAAGGTCGCCTGCATCGCAAAGAAGTCGGCGTTGAAGATGCTCAGGAAATTGGAGCCGACCGAGTAGGTGGCGTAGCTGAGGAAAGCATCGGCGCTGAGAATCGGCTTGACCATGTTGACCAGCGTCTGGCTCTGCACGTTGTAGGGGTTGGAGCCGCTGGCATCCACGTCGTCGAAGAGGTAGCCGTAGGTGATGGAGGAGGTGTTGTAGGCGCCCTCCATGCCCACTGAATGGGTGAGCTGGTAGAAGGGGTCGAGCAGGCCCGGGTTCTCGGAAAGGTAGATGTTGAACCAGAGCGAGTAGGCACCCCCCTCGGAGTAGCCGGCTGAAAAGAGCTTCAGAGGCGGGGCGTCAGGGGCGAAGTTGTATTCGTCCACGATGGTGGGCTGGACGGCGGCAAGCATGTCTACGGCCGTCTGGGCTGAGACCCGCGGGTAAAGCACGTAGGGGTGGACATTCTGCCAGTCGTCGCCCTGGCCGACATAGTCGGGGATCAACACGATGTAGCCCTGAGAGCCCCACACCTGCGCGGTCAGCTGGGTTTCGTTGTTGTCGGCGTACTCCGAGCCGACCTGCTCCTTGTTGAAGGTGGTGCCGTGGAAGTAGACGATGACGCCCTTGACCTGGGAGGCCGAGATGCCCTGGGGCATCAAGAGCCCGCCGGAGACCTGGAAGGTCTCCGGTCCAGCGGGCAGAGGCACGGTGGTCTGATAAGAGACGGGTTGGAAGGATACGCCCGTGACTCCCAGCGGGTTGTTTGAGATGGGCTGGGCGTTGAGGTCGAAATTACCGGTCTGGGGCTGGCTCTTGATGAAGGCGATGTCGTCCACCACCTGGGGGGTGCTCGTGGTAACGCCCAGCTTCTGGCTCAGATGGCAGAACAGGATCTCATAGGCCGTCTCGAGGTCCTGAACCGAGATGGTCATCGGGGTGCCTTTGGGCGCAACGGGCAGAGGGATCGGATCGAGGTGATCGCCGGGCACCAGCTTGAGGGCCGTGTCGGCGTCGGCGACCATGGCTTGCTGGATGATCTCCGCGTCGGTCGGGGGGGCGGGAGCGAAGGTGGAGAAGGGCTGGTCCTGACCGCTGCCGCAGCCGAGCAGCACCAGGAGCAAGGCGAGGATGGCATACTTTCTCATGGCCCGCACCCTTCGCGCTTTCTGAATTCTTTCCGCCCCGCCCGTTAAGCTGCATGGTATGGAGATCCGTCCCACCGGACCGGTGCGCGCCAGCGCGCCCGGCGAGAGCAAGGTCGTCGAGCAGTTGGTCCGCGATGTCGTCGAGGCGGGAGCCGAAGTCACGGCGCCGCGCTGGTGGCTGCCCTTCTGGCCGCGCCGCGTGGAGCCCGAAGAGGTGGCCGAGCAGCTGCCCGAGGGCAAGCTGCGCATCCAGCTGCCCGGCCAGAGCCCGCTCCCCCTCAAGTGCCAGCAAGATCTCGAGGAAGCGGCCATCTTTCAGCGGCTCAAGCCGGCTCCGCCTGGCTCGCCGGCCGAGCAGTTGCTGGCCCTGGAGGGTGACGGCTGGCAGTTCGCCGACGACCAGGGCCGCAAACTTGGACCCTACGGGGCCTACAACGCGCTCACTGATCCTGCCCACGGCCTGACCGGACTCGTAGCCCACAACCACAACGGAGCCGTGCCGCTCGAAAGCGAGCTGAAGCTGGGCGAGTTGCACCGGTTCCGCGGCACCGAGTCGGCCCGCTTGGAGGCCGAGGGGTGGGAGTTCTTCGACGAGCAGGGCCGCCCCCAGCCGGCTCTGAGCGCCAGCCAGATCGGAAGAGACAGGGAGCCCTGGATCGAGGCCGGCGACCCGGCCACCCGGCGCGAGCGCCTCGACCGGTTCGCCGCCCGGCTCGAGAAGGTGGACGGTGAGGTGGAGCTGGTGCGGCGCTTCGAACGCCACCCGGGCGACCTCCAGACCCTGCTGCAGGGGATGAAGGGGGATCGGCGGCGTGCCCTGGCGCGCCTTGCGCTGAGCGAGATGGCCCCCATGCAGGATGCGCGCCAGGCCGGCGCCGACGTCGAGCTGCAGGGTCTGTGGCTGGAGGCGGCCGCCGAGAAGGACTCCGGGGCCCGGGTGGCGCTCGAGGTGCACCGCCGGCTGGACTTTGCCCGCGAGCCCGCCTGGCAGGCGGCCCTGGCCGGCGGCGACGGTCTGGCCGTGGCCCGCACGCTTTCCCGCGATCTGGACAAGCTCCAGGCCGAGCGTCGCACACCGCTCTGTCAAGCCATTCTGGAGGGGCTGACCGACGTGAGCGCCGCCCGGGCCGCAAGCACCTGGCAGACGAGCGACCCAGCTTCTTGCCTCAAGAAGCTCCTCTCCGAGCCTTCCATCGACCCGGCTCGCCTCGCTCGCGAGAGCCTTCCGCGCTACGACGCTGCCGCCCAGCGCCGGGCGATGGCTCCCGGGCCGCTGCTCGAGCTGCACGAGCAGCTCAAGGACGTGGATGCCTACCATGCCGTCTTCCAACTCGCCACCCACAATCCCACCGACCCGGTGCAGCTGTGCGGCTCCCTGGTCAAGACCCTGGAGGGCCGCTCGGTGGACCACGAGGATCGCGTGGTCCTGGGCAACTTCCTGCTCGATCGATTGAGCCAGTCTCCCTCCCACCAGCGCGCCGCCGCCGTCGTCCGGAGCTGGCATGGCCGCGACCCCTATCAAGCAGCCGTCATCGCTCTTGAGCAGCCGAATGCGAGTGATGCAGACCTGGCGCTCCAGGGCATCACCCGCTGGGACACGGCCAGCCAGCAACGTTTCCTTGGACAGCTGAAGGGTCCGCTCTCGCCCTCCCTGCTCGCGCTGCACAAGCAGCTCAAGGACGTGGATGCCTACCATGCTCTCTTCCAGCTGGCCTGTCAGAGCCCGACCGACCCGGTGCAGCTCAGTCGCGACCTGGTCAGCAGTCTGGAGGGCCGTTCGGTGGACCACGAGGATCGAGTCGTCCTGGGCAACTGGATGCTCGATCGGCTGAGCGAGACTTCTTCCCATCAGAGAGCCGCCTCCACCATCCGCCAGTGGCAGACCAGGGACCCGTACCAGGCCGCCGTGATCGCCCTGCAGAGCCCCACCGCCAGCGACCAGGAGCTGGCCCTGCAGGGCATCACCCGCTGGGATACCGCCGGCCAGCGCCGCTTCCTGTCTCAACTGCAGGGCCCGCTGGCCCCCTCGCTGCTCGAGCTACACAGCAAGCTCCAGGACGTGGACGCTTACCACGCGGTCTTTCAGCTGGCCTGCCAGAATCCGACGGACCCGGTCAAGCTCTCGCGCACCCTGGTCAGCACCCTGGAGGGCCGCTCGGTGGACCACGAGGACCGGGTGGTGCTGGGCAATTGGATGCTTGACCGCCTGAGTGAGGCTCCTTCGCACCAGCGCGCCGCCGATACCATCCGCCAGTGGCAGGCCCGCGACCCCTACCAGGCGGCGGTGATCGCCCTGCAGAGCCCCACCGCCACTGATCACGAGCTGGCCCTGCAGGGCATCACCCGCTGGGATACCGCCGGCCAGCGCCGCTTCCTGTCTCAACTGCAGGGCCCGCTGACCCCCTCGCTGCTCGACCTGCACAACAAGCTCCAGGACGTGGACGCCTATCACGCGGTCTTTCAGCTGGCCTGCCAGAGCCCCACCGACCCGGTGCAGCTCTGCGGCGCATTGGTTCAGTCCCTCGAGGGCCGTTCGGTGGACCACGAGGACCGGATCGTGCTGGGCAACTTCATGCTCGATCGCCTGAGTCAGGCTCCCTCTCACCAGCGCGCCGTCGGCATCATCCGTCAGTGGCAAACCCGCGACCCCTACCAGGCGGCGGTGATCGCCCTGCAGAGCCCCACCGCCAGCGCTCACGAGCTGGCCCTGCAGGGCATCACCCGCTGGGATACCGCCGGCCAGCGCCGCTTCCTGTCTCAACTGCAGGGCCCGCTGACCCCCTCGCTGCTCGACCTGCACAACAAGCTCCAGGACGTGGACGCCTATCACGCGGTCTTCCAGCTGGCCTGCCAGGGCCCGGCCGACCCGGTTCAGTTCTCGCGCGAGCTGGTGAAGACCCTGGAGGGGCGCTCGGTGGACCAAGAGGACCGGGTGGTGCTGGGCAACTTCATGCTCGATCGCCTGAGTCACCTGGGCCCGGCCCGGGCGGTGCGCCGCTGGCAGGTGCGCGACCCCTACCAGGCCGCCAGTGTGGTGCTCCAGCATCCCAAGGCCAACGATTCCGTCATCGCACGGCAGGCGATCTCGCGCTGGGATGCGGCCGGGCAGCGCCTCTTCATGGCCGAGCAGACCGGGCCCATGGCTGGCTCCTTGCTCGAGTTGCACAAGAGTCTCAAAGACCCAGACTGCTACCACGCCGTTTTCGAGCTCGCCGCCCAGGACCCCCAGGCGGCAACCGGCGGCGAGCGCGCTGGAGCCCTGGCGGGTCTGTTCGGCTCCATGGCGGGTCGCTCGGTGGAGCACGAGGACCGGGTGACGCTGGGCCACTGGGTGCTCGACCAGCTGGCGGGGCAACCGGACACCCGCCCGGCGGCCGAGGCGCTGCGCTTCTGGAACGTGCGCGACCCCTACAACGCCGCCAGCGCCCTGTGCGACCATCCCTCCCTGAGCACGCCGCAGGAGCTGGACGCCCTGGCGCTGGCCGCCATCGGCACCTGGGACGTGGAGGCGCAGGCGCGCCACCTCCAGCAGTTGCTCGCCCGTCCCGGGGCCCCCCCCTGGCTGGGCCGGGTGGCCGAGCTGCACGGCAAGCTCGGTGACTCCAAAGCCCGGGGTGCTGTCTGGAGCCTGGCTGCCCAGGGCAGCGCCGGCAACCTGCAAGAGATCGCCGACCGCCTGGGTCAGCTCAACTTGAGCTGGGAGGACGGCCAGGTGCTCCAGAGTCTGCTGGCCGAGATCAAGGCCGAGCTCGAGACGCGCAAACTGGTCGCCGGTTTTCAGGAGAAGAACCAGGCCATCGCCGTGGAGCAGGATCGCGTGCTGGTGGGGGGAGTGGTCATCCGGCGCAAGTCCGAGCCCACCCCGGAGGCCAGCGGATAGGCTCCCGGAGCGATCGGGCCAGCCCTCCGGAGCTGGCACAAGGCTGTGCACCGGAGTGCCGTTCAAAAAACCTACTGCTCGAGCGAGGCCCCGAATCCGAAGTCGTCGATGAACTGCGACGGGTCGGCCGGCAGCGTCTGGCCCGGCGACCAGCTGCCGTAGCTCGGGTTGGGGAGCACGTACCACTCGGTGCCCCAGCGCGCCCGGTTCTGCTCGACCAGCTCGTAGCGATCGGCTACGGGCTCGGATCCCTTGACGTAGGTCACGAAGTCCGCCAGGTCGTCCCCGAAGTAGCCTACCACCGCGTTCTCGAGCTGCACCTGGATGCGCCGCCGCTCCTTGGCTCCCTGGCTGCGGGTCAGCGCGTCACCCAATCCCCAGCGCTCAGCCGCTGCAGCGTCGGCTGGCTTGTCCTCGAGCAGCAGCCGCTCGGGGCCAGGTCGACTCACCCCCAGTTGCTCGAGCACCGAAGCGGTCGACTCCTGGCCGCTGGAAGGCCGGTTGGAGATGTAGAACACCTTCACCCCGCGCGCCTCGGCGTGGCGGATGAAGTCGAGGGCCCCGGGCACCGAGCGGCGGGCCCGAGCCTCGCGTGCCTGGTAGTCGAGCCAGGCGCTCCAGGTGGCCGGCTTGAAGCTCTGGCTGCTCAAGTACAAGAAGGCCTGATAGCCGCCGTTGTCGATGACCGTCTCATCCAGGTCCATGATCACGGCCATGGGGCGCTCGCGCCAGCAGGGACGACCGTCCACCAGCACCTTCTCGCGCACCACCGGGCTACCCCCGTTGAGGGCCAGACGCTGGTCCAGGTCCAGGGTGGCAGTGCGGTAGGCCTGCAGGCAGAGGGCGCGGTATTCGGCCGAGTTCTGCATCCAGAGGCCGGCCAGCAGGGCGGTGCGGTTTGGGTTCTCCTGGGCTGCCAGGCCCAGCGTCAGGGTGAGCGCCAGAAGGATACCAACAACGGTGCGTTTCACGGGGCGCGGGTTCGGGCTTCGGGCATCCCGCTCCTGTCGTCGCTGAAGCCTGTCGCCCGCCCCTGTCGTCCCGTCGACCGCTGTCGTATGCCGAAGTTATCGGCCCTGGACTCGCGGGCAGGGCACCTCGGTCGAGGTGCCTCGGGCCTTGAGCAGGGCGTCACGCCCTCGGCCGGTCAGCCGCCAGACCGGCAGAAAGGGCGCTTCCTCCCCTTTGGCCGGGCAGAGGCGCTGCAGGCTGCAACTGCCGCAGCCGGTGCCGCAGGTGGGCGAGCGATCGTAGGCCTTGCCCACATAGCCGCGGGCGCCCAGCAGCGAAAGCAGGCCCTCCACCGCTTGCTCGTCGGTCTTGAGCTCGCCAGAAAGCTCGGCAGTGGTACGGGGTCGTTCCAGCAGGGCCAGGAGCTGCTCGGTCACGGCCACACCAGGTAGGCCACCAGGCCCAGCGCATAGGCGACCAGAAGCTGGTAGAACACCGTGAAGGCTGCCCAGCGGCGCCCGAACTCCTGGCGGATGGCGGACACAGTGGCCACGCAGGGCGTGTAGAGCAACAAGAAGACCAGGTAGGCCATCGCTCCGGCGGGAGCGATGCTGCTGCCCAGCGCTCCGGCCAGCCCGTCGGGCGCTTCCGGAGCTGGCGGGGCCAGCTGGGGCAGCCCGAACATGGCCGGGATGGCGTTGAGGAAAGCCCAGCAGGCGGTCAAGAAGCTCTGGGCCAGCTGCTGCAGCCCCTCCATCAGGCTCAGGGCGGCAACCGGCTCAGCGCCCAGGTAGCTCACTCCCAGGGTGCCGATCACCACCTCCTTGGCGATGAAGCCCGGGATCAGGGCCCCCACCAGGCGCCAGTCGACGATTCCCAGAGGGGCGAACACCGGCACCAGAAGCTGGGAGAGCTGGGCATACAGGCTGTTGTCGGGCCTTCCCCCGCCCACGTTGAGCAGCAGCCAGACCACCAGTACGGTGACGGTGATCGAGCCCCCTGCTCCCTTGATGAAGGCGAAGGTGCGCATCCAGGCCTGGCGCAGTGTCAATCCCAGGGTGGGCATTCGGTAGGCGGGCAGCTCCATGGCACCGCTGGAATGGCTCCTGGGAGAGAGCTTGCCCAGCACGGCGGCGGTCACGAGACCCGTGGCCAGTCCCAGCAGGTAAAGCCCGAACACGACAGCCGTGGCGTGGGCCGGGAAAAAGACGGCGGCAAAGAGCACGAAGACCGCCAGGCGGGCGCTGCAGGCGGTGAAGGGAATGGCCAGCGCCACCCGCAGGCGGTCGTTGAAATCTTCCATGGTGCGGGTGGCGTAGATAGCCGGCACGTTGCAGCCAAAGCCCAGCATCAAGGGGATGAAGCCCCGTCCGGGCAGGCCGGCCCAGTGCATCACCCGGTCGGCGATGAAGGCCGCTCGCGAGAGGAAGCCGCTCGACTCGGCAAAGCTCATGGCCAGGTAGAGGAAGAAGAGCACGGGCGCAAAGGCCATCACCGTGCCTACGCCGCCGATCAGTCCGTCGGCCAGGAACGACTGCACGATGGGGGGCAACGAGCTGCCCGCCACCCAACCTGCCAGCACGGCCTGCACTGCGCCCACGAACTCGATCCAGGGGTCGGAGAAGAGGAACGTAAAGCGGAACACCAGCAGCATCCCGGCCAGAAAGAGCGGTAGGCCCAGCCACGGGTGCAGCAGCCAGCGGTCGATCTTTTCGGTCAGCTGGGGAGGGGCTTGCTGACGGTCGAGCACGCGCTGCGACAGCTCGTGGGCGGTGCGGTAGCGCTGGCCGGCGATCTCCAGGAAGGGGTCCATCCCTTCGGCCTCCAGCTTCTGGCGCAGCGCTTCGGCCCTCAGAGCGACGTCGGGAGGCAGCTTGATGGTCTCGCCCGAGAGGGCGGCCAGGGCCAGCCAGCGGCGCTCGGGAGCTGCTTCCAACAGGGCGCTCAGCTCTTCCACGGCGGCTTCGATAGAGGGCTGGTAGGAGACCATGGGACGGGCCGCGGGCGTCTCGCCCAGGGTTTTCTCGCACAATTCGGCGATGCCCTCGCTTTTGGAGGCCACCAGAGGCACCACCGGCACCCCCAGCGCCTGGGTGAGCGTGGTTGCGTCTATGGTGAGGCCCTTGGCGCGCGCTTCATCCACCAGGTTGAGGGCCACCACCACGGGCAGACCCATCTCGGCCAGCTCCAGGGTGAGGTAGAGATTGCGCTCGAGGTTGCCGGCGTCCACCACGTTGACCACCACGTCGGGATGCAGAGCCAGCAACTCGTCGCGGGCGATCTTCTCCTCGGGAGTGGTGGCGGCCAGGCTGTAAGAACCGGGCAGGTCGACGATCTCGAC
>BTUM01000072.1:0-40835 GCA_045863235.1 Candidatus Xenobia bacterium
CCTGGGAGCCGAGTTGGCCGGCGGCTGGTTGGGCCTGGGGGCCGAGTTGGCCGGCGGCTGGTTGGGCCTGGGGGCCGAGTTGGCCGGCGGCTGGTTGGGCCTGGGAGCCGAGTTGGCCGGCGGCTGGTTGGGCCGGGGAGCGGAGTTGGCCGGCGGCTGGTTGGGCCTGGGGGCCCAATTGGCCAGAGCCGCGGTTTCCCGGGGCATCTCGTGGGTGTGCGGGCAGGAATGCCCGGTGTTCTGGGTCCCGCTGAAGGCAAAGGCGAAGGAGAAGGCGGCAGCCGTTGGGTTGCCGTTCGCGCCTCCCCCGGCGGAGGGCGGGCCGCCAGCCGAGGGAGAGTCCTGACCCTGGTTCAGAGACTGCAACAGTGAGGAGAAGGGATGACCGCCGGCGCACTCGCCTCCTCCGGCGTGCTGGCCGCCCTGAACTGCCTGCAGAAGCCGGGCGATCAGCTCCAAAGCTGCCAGCATCTTGAGAATCTGGGCCGCCGGGGGAGCCCCGTGAGCGGGCCCGGCCTGGCACTGGTGAGCAGGGGTTGGCGAACCGCTGGTGGCGGCCACGGCCAGAAAGATGGGCTGATGATTGTGCGCGATCTGGTTCATCGGATTCCTCCAGGAAGCGTTTTTTCTACTCTAGCCAGCTGGCGCTGTCGGGCTGCTGTCTTGACCCACCATGTTGTTTCCAGAGAATGAACAATGCGTGAACAGCCTGTTTACAAAAAGGGGCCGGACCCGGCCAGACGCCGGACCCGGCCCTGAACGGCCCGCTCTGATCAGGAGGCGATGGCCAGGGCTATCGGATTCACCCCCGCGCCCAGCCCGGGGACCTTCTGGGCTGGCCCTGCCTGGAAGGGATTGGCTCCCTGCGGACCGCCGGCCGGCTGACCGCCCCCGATGCCCAGGGCGGCCTGCACCAGCATGTGGGTCTCGGGCTTGATCTGCTGCCCGGTCTGCGGATTGGCCACGGCCTGGAGGTACTTACGGGCCAGGTTGGCGCGCGCGTCCCCTCCTTCCGTCTTGCCGGCCTTCTTGGGGCAGCCCGCCGCCTGAGGAGCGCCCGGCTGGCCCTGCTGCCCCTGCATCAACACCTGGGCCGCCTCGCTCAAGAGCTGGGCGTTGATATCCTGAGGCTGGCCCTGTCCCTGACCCGGCTCCTGACTGGCTCCGGCCTGAGGCGCCGGGGTTGCGCCCTTCTGACAGCCCCCGCCGGACTCGCCTGCGCCCTTCTCAGCCCCGCCACCGCTCTTCTCGCCGGGCTTGTCCATCTCGGAGAGCTGCTTCTTCAGCTCCTCCACCTCCTTGCGAATCCCCTTGAGACCCTTGTCCTTTCCCTCGCCGGGCTTCTCGCCCTTACGGCCGGCGCCCGGCTTGTCGCCCTCGCGGGCCTCCTCGCTCAGGTTGGCACGGTCTTTCGGAGAGGCCCCTTTACCCTCGCCGGGCTTGCCTGCCTGCTCGGACTTGCCATTGGCTGTTGGGGCTGCGCCGGCGCCGGGTTTGGCGTTCTGCTCGGGCTTACTGGTCCGAGAGGTTGCCGGGGCTGCATTTGCACCAATCTTGCCTGCTGCCATGGGAAAGGCTCCTTTCGTTTCGGCCATCATGGCCGCTCTTGACGTCAGGGTATCCCGGGGCAGTTGTCGGCTTGTTGTGCCAGGTTACCGGTTTGTGAACGAATTGGTCTTGTGGCGGTAACAAATCAAGCTGTGACGACCTGCTTGAGGGGTACGGCGTGGTTCGGCTGACCGCCTGCCGACCATCACACGCGCTTCGCTGTTGTCGTGAATCATGGTCCTTCGTCCCTCCCGAACTCTAGTCGTTTTTTCACGCATGCTGTTTTTTTTTCGCGGAGGGACTCAAACCCCTTTCGAATCAGCATTCGTCAGGTTTAGCCTGACAGAATTTTGTTCAAGTTGGAACACTTCTTGGGCAGGTGCTCCTCGAAAGGGCCTCTGTTATGCGAGTTCTTTCTGAGCTTCTACCTTTGGTCGGACGGCTTCGACCTGCTTCCGATCTTCAGGGGAAACGTTTCGAAGCCTTACCACGACACGCACCTTCCGCGAACCGTCTGAGATTACTCCTACTTTCTTTATGGTTGCATCCGTCTCTTTACTTAGATACTCATGAAGGACGCCAGCGTACAGGGCTGGGAGATAACCGATAACCTCGTCCGAAGCTACAACCTGAACGGCGTTAGGGTCATACTTGCACGTAGGTTCAGGAATGAGTTTGACCTTCGCCCCTATACCAACAGTGCCGACCTTAAGAGCTTTCTCTCCCTGGTGGTACTTCCAACCTGCGATTTTGAAGTCTAGTTGGAACAGCTTCTTCTCCTCAGCAGGGGCCTGTTTTGTGACGAGCGCAGCAAAGGGCATGTCCAACCCCTTCGCGAGCTTCTGGATCGTCTCATAGTTCGGTGATTGGCTTCCCTTCTCGATTCGATGGATCGTAACGCGGCCAACCCCGCTCTTCTTCTCCAGGCTGACCTGTGAAAGACCCTTACATTCCCTGAGCGCCTTCAGTCTCTCCCCGAAGATGCGCTGGCTTTCCTGGAGAACGGCTTCCTCTTCCTCTTTGAACTTCTTGTCTTCAGCGAAGTGTCGAGCGAAGTCCCATGGGATCCCAGCTTCTCCTTCGTCTGTGTCCAGAATGATGGAGTGCTGGTCCTCGTGTAAGATCTTGAAGACTTTCTTGATTGGCTTTCCCGAGTCAGCTCTTAGCTTGGAGTAAGGGATCTTAGCCTCTGCTCCATCCTGGAAGAGGACGATCAGGGTGGATCCGTTCGGGGTAGCCTTCTGAATTTGTCGATTCTTAGCCATGAAACTCATTCCACTTCTGCCAACAGGCTTCCGCATTTGGTGCGTAGGCCTCCAGCATCTTCCCCGCCTTCTTCTTGGGGGTATCCTCTTCCGAGAGGAAGTCACCCGTCTCCAGGTCGATCCTGTAGTCTCCCCCGTCATACAGACAGTGAACATGGGGAGGAGGGTGATCATTCGGCCAATACGTGAAACACGTATGGGCCCTCTTCGCACACCTTCGCCATATTTGCCCCCCCTGTATCGTAGGCGATACTTGCCCGTTTCGTCAAATGCACTGATGCCCTGTCTCCTCAGGAGTCAGGAACGATTCTAGGGCATCCTGGAGGGCAAGCAGAGGGCAATTTCATATCTTCGCCTCGTCTATGAGGTTGCCGTGCCACGGAACCAAGCTCTCGTTGCAGACTGCCCGAACCGAACGCTACGCGTGCCTGTGGCGCCCTTATGGCAAAGGACGCAGGGTTGTGCCTACTTGCCGCCCCTGAACCAGATGGAGATCATGTAGTCCCTTGTCCCCCAGCACCGAAACCCTCCGATCTTCGGAAACCCTGACAGGGTAACGCTTCTGTGCATTCTGGTCTGTGATAGTTTTGTGATAGTAGCTTTACGCCCCGATCGGCGGTTTTTCGCGATTTTTGGGGGACTAAGTGTAGATCTCTACGCAAATAAAAACCCCGCCGAAGCGAGGTTTTCTTGGTGGAGCCGCACGGATTCGAACCGAGGACCTCCTCCGTGCAAGGAAGATTCTTGGAGTGGCTTGAGGACTAGAAAATTGGCTGTTTTTGGCGTAACAGCGCGCCCGATTGCAAACTGAAACGAGGACCGCGTTAGGCCAAGAACGGCCAGCTTTCCCCATCGACATCGGGCGAAAATCGGGCGGTTTCTGTAGAGGAAATTCCATCGCGAGATGCCGCCCATGGCTTGACAAATTCTCAAACTATGCCCCATGATAGAGGGTAGCATGGAAGCGGGAAACGAAGGGATGACCGAGGCTCAACGAGCCTGGCCATCCGCACAAGACCGAACTTGTTTTCGTGGTAGAGATGCTTCGGCGGGCACGCACGGGGATCCTCTCAAGAATTTCAAGTCCGGGGGTGGAACGCGGCCATGACTCCCAATTTGGTGAGGTAAAGATGCCCCAAAAAAAAGGACCAAACCATATCCACGTCGTTCCAGACCCGGATGGCGGCTGGAACGCCGTTCGTGCCCACGCCGAGCGGGCGAGCCGGCACTTCGAGACGCAGGCCGAGACTGCCGAATGGGCGCGGGGCGCTCTAGGGCGCTCGGGCGGCGGTGAACTGCTGATCCACGGCGAGAACGGCCAGATCCGTCAGCGCGATACCGTTCCACCCGGGCACGACCCGCGCAGCATCCCCGGGTAACCACCAGACCACGGCCGAAGCCGGGAGCGTGCCCTCGGCGTCGGCCGTCACCACGAAAGGAGCAAAACTTTGACAACAAATGATACCTTCGACGAGCTGGCCGGGCGCATAAAAGAGCTCATCGACGATTGCGACTTGGCGGTTACCAACAGGACCGGCGGCGCGCTTCCTGAGCTTGCTGGCTTCTACAACGATTTCTTGAGCCGGGCGCAAAGCATCTGCTCGGCGGTCGCTCGGGACTCACTTTTGAAGGAGTTTGCCGCAGAGGCTCTTACCGGCGATCTGGCCGATCACGTCCAGGCGCTAAGGGCCCGAGCGAATCAGTTGCTGACGGTCCTGTACCGCCACACTCCCTATTGAGTGAGGGAAGCCCCTCGGGCCCCCCGGCCTTACCGGGGGGCTTTTTTGTTGACCATGTATGTTGAACCCGCGCAAACCATACCCAGCGCCTTCTGGCGACTCACGCAAGACCGGGCTAGAATCCGAGGGGTAACACCCCACGAAACGGAGGACCCCAAATGGACGACCTGCGCGAAGAACTGGTCCAAGCTCTGGCAGGCATTGCCGCCGACAAGAAGCACCTGATCCGGCCAGGCTACTGTAAAGGCATGAACCGCAGGACTGGAGAGCCATGCAAAAACCCCGCCAAAAAAGGCCTCGACTGTTGCGGCTTGCACAAAAAACAGGATCGGAAGTATCAGGCAAAATACCGCCAGGCCGAGCCCCGGAAGGCGCCTGCGCCTGCCCCAGTAGGCCCAGACGGGTTCACCCCGGCCGAGCGGAGGCGCTGGCTCACGATCCGGGCCCAGCTTTCCCCCATCGAACGCGCCCTGCTGGACGTGGCATGGGCTGCGGTCAGCCACTTCGACCCCCTGGGCCCCGTAACGGAGGCCTGGCTTGACGATGGCGAGGCCGGCCTTTCCCTCGCCGAGGGCTTTTGGGAGCAGCCCGAACCCGCCCGTCGCTGGAACCTCGCGGTGCTGGTGGGGCTGTGCTTTATCCCGGGCCCGGCAACCCAGGAGCGGCACCAGGAGCGGCACCAGCTGGCCCGCCAGTGGGCTGCGGCGGCGCTTGCCAGCCTCGCGGTGACCCGGCTATAGCCCGACCAGAGGCGCCAAGACGGCCGGGAACTCCCCGGCCGTCCTCATTTCCCGGCGTAAGCCTCCTGAAGTCCACGGGCCACGGCAGGCGCTACCATGCCCGGCACCTCGAGGCAGATGATGCTTTGCCCTCGCCCGAGGGCCGGCAGCTTGTAGGCGTCGAGAAAGGCCTGGATGCGGTCGCGTTGGGCATCATCGAGGGGGCCCCCGGGCTCGAAGTAGACCTGCACTTGGCGGCGGGGGAGCCTCGTAAGCCGGCAATAGCGCGGCCGAGCCGGGTCCTGGGCGCACCATGCCCAGAAACGGCGCAGAATCTCCTCTCGGCAGCCCGCAGAGAACCGCCACATTAGGAGGTAGCCGTCCCGCTTCGCGCTTTCGAGCAGGGCGATGTCCCCGGGGCCCGGCACGCCCCAGCCCGTGCGCAGCGAGGCGCTCACGAGAGCACCGGCTCGGCGGCCTCGTCCAGGCCCAGGTCGGGAAGACCGGGCCCCGCGTTCAGCGCCGCGCTCAGCCCCGCCCGAAGCTCCCCACAAGCGATGTCACCCTCCGCCTCGGCTGTGAGACTGCTGACCCGCTTGTGGGCCGCGTCGACCAGCCCGGGAAAGGCATCATACTGCCTGGCCCACAGGGCCTCTCGAGCCTCCTCTAGTAAAAGCCTCAGGTCACATTCCGCCCTGATAATGCGCTTCAGGAGCGCCCTCTGCCGCCACCCGCTGGCCCCGGCCGTCAGCCGCGCACGGGTGTTGCCGAGCCCGTCCACATGGGCCTCAAGCTTTTCGACCAGGGCGGAATAAGGCTTTGCGGGGTCGGGCTCCATGAGCAGTTCGGGCAAAAACTCGTGGAAATCGGCCAGGAGGTGGGGGGCGTGGCGGGCCAGGAAGGCCTCGCCCCGGCGCTGGACCTCGCCCCGGAGCGCTTCGGGTTCAACGAACATGGCGAAGTCAACAGCTGTCTGGAGCGGGTCGAAACCAAGCTCGCGCAGGCGTTTGCCCAGTGCTATGGCCTCGTCAAGTCGATCAGTCATGTAGGGGTTCCTCCTCAGTTAGTCAGGGAAAAACGATAGCCACGCTGGCCGGGGCCCGGCTGGTGGCGGTTCTGTGGCGGGCTGAAAGGCGTGAAGGCGGCGGGCCAGGCCTGGACGTAGAGGCAGGGCTCGGGGTGGACGCGCAAGCTAGATGCTCCCTAGATTCCCACGCGGGCTCATGTTCGCGGCCGCGTCCTCAAACGAGGAGCCCCGGCCGTTGGCGGTGACCTCCCGTTTTTCCTCGCGGGCCATCAGCTTGCCGGTTTTCGGATCCACGCTTACCTGCACGCTCACGTCAACCTTGCTCTGAACCTGCACGGGAACCCGGGCGGCCCGGCTGGCAGCGGCAGCCAGGTCGGCTCCGCCCCCGAGGGCCGCGCCCTTCGAGGCCTTCGCCACCTCGCCCAGCCGCGAAGCCGATTCAAGCTGCGTCAGGCTTGTGTCGATACCAAAACTGCCCTGCCCGGCGCCGCGGTTGGCTTTCTTCTGTTGCTCGATGCGGGCCCGGGTGGCGCCGATGCCGAACTGCGCTGACTGGCCCTCGAGGAACTGCTCGAAGGTTTGGATCTCGCCCACGCCAGAAAGGCTTTCCTGTGCCTTCTGCTGGGCCTCAATCGCCTTCGTGGTTTCCTCGATGGTTTTGGTAGTCTCCTGGCGGGCGGCCTGAATTTCGGCCTGCACACGCTGCTCGATAAGCGCCTGCTGCTCGGCGCTCGAGGTAGCTGCCTTCTCGGCCTCGCCCCGGAGGCGGATTTCTTGCTCGGTCAGGGCCAGGCGCTCGAGCAGTTCCTGCTTGATCTGGCTGGCCACGTTCTTCCCCGCTTCAGCCTGCTCTTTCAGGGCCCGCAGATGCAAGTCCCGGATCTGCTTCGTCACGGCCAGTTCATCCTGGGCAACTTCTCGCTTTTGATCGGCTGTGGCCTGGATGAGGTCCTGCACTTCCTGCTCGCCCTGCTGCTCTAGACCCTGGACCTGCAGGCGGCCATTCTCCACGGCCGCTGCCTTCGTGGCCGGATCCTGCGCCTCTTGAGCCGCGGCGTCGGCCTCCTTCTTGGCGGCTTGCACGGCCAGGGCGGTGCGTTCCTGAATGAGCTTCTTCTGCTGCTCAAACACGTCACGGCCCCGGGCGGCCTCTTTGTCCAGGCCCTCCAGGGCAACCCCGATCTGCTCCTGGCGCAGCTGGAGCTTTTCCTGCTCCATCTCGTTTTGCTCTTTGGCCCGGCGCAGGGTAGCGTCGTCAGCGGCCTTCCTGACCTCGGCCAGGCTATTCTCGCCCTTCTGCAGGATGGTCTGCACTTCGAGTTCGGCCTTCTCGCGAATCTGCGCCTGCAGGGCGGGATCAGCCTCGCCTTCGAGCTCTGCGTTTGCCCGGGCCCGCACCGCATTCACCTCGAGCTGGGTGCGTCGCTGGATGGCGGCCTCCAACTGCTTCGCCACGTTCTTCCCTGCGGAAAGCTCTTTCTCTAGCGCTGTGATCTTTGCGTCCGCGAGCTTCTGGTTCGCGTCGAAAACCTGCTGCGTCCCGGCCAGCTCCTGCTTGCGCAGCTGCTCTTCCAGGCGCGCTATCTGGCTCTCGACCCGGCGGCGCTCGTCACCCTCCAGCCTATACTGTGCGGCCAGGGCCCCCAGCAGCTTGATTTTGTCCCGGATCGAGCGGTTGCTCAGCTCGATTTCGTGCAGTTCCTGGGACAGCGCTTCCTTGCGCTCTTTATCCGCGTCCAGGGCCTGTTGCGAGCCCGCCACGGCCGCGGAAGATGCGCTCTTCTGCGCGCCCTCCAGGCCGGCCAACTCCTTTTTCAGGCCCTGCGCATCCCGGATCTGAGCTTCGAGCTTACCCACCAGTGGCTCGTTCCCGGCCCGGCGAGCGGCCTCAAGCTGATCCTGCAGGCCCCCAATGACGTACACCAGGTCCTTTGAGGACTTGCCAGAGCGCTGCAGTTCGGCGGCGCTCTCCCGCAAGAGGTCGCCGTTTTCCCGGAGGGCCTTCGCCCGGCGCTCCTCAATCTCCAACAGGGCGCGGTCCGCGGCTTCCACGTCCTGCAGGATCTTCGTATACACCGCAAATGCCACGCCAGCGGCGATGGCGGCCGCGGCGATGGCAGCAAACCCTACCGTCAGCAAAGCTACCCCGGCCGACAGATCCACCGTGGCGACCGCCATGGCCACCTCAGCGGCCGCGAAGGCATTCCCAGCCACCGCAGCCACGCCGGCCGCGCCACCCAACGCAGCGATACTGCTGGCCACGCTGGCCACGGCCGTAACCATACCGAGGGCGGCCGCCCCGAGCGCGAGCGTGCCCGCCGTCAATGTGGCTACCACAATCGTACCCGTTTTCACGGGCCCCGGCAGCGCATCAAACGCATCCACCATGCGCGTAGCAACCTGCACCAAGCCGGAGGCGGCCGGCAGGAACACGTTTCCGATGGTTACCCCGGCGCGCTCGAGCGCGGCGTTGAACTTGTCCAGGTTCGCCTGGAACGACTTCTGCTGCTGCGCCAGGGCCTTATCGGTGGCCCCGGCCGCGCTCTCCATGTTGCCCAGGATCCCGGCGAACCTTAGGCCGCCGTCCCCGGCCAGCCCGAGAGCCGCGTTCAGCCCGTTCACGTCGCCAAGAATCTGGCGCAGGGCAGTACTGTTCCCGCCAGTGGCCTTGATGACTTGATTCAGCGAGGCCACCAGACCCTGGTTCTTCAGGCTGGCCTGATTGATCTGCAGGCCGAACTTTTGCTGCATCTTGATCGCCTCGTTGGTGGGCGATCCCAGGGCTACGATGGCGGCTCGGATGGAGGTAATCGCCTCGGGCGTCTTCACGCCCTTCTGGGTCAGAAGGGCAATGCTGGCGCCCAACTCCTCGAGCGACACCCCGTTCTGGGCAGCTATGGTAGCCACCGAACCGAAGCTCTGGGCCAGTTCCTCATAGGTGGTTTTGCCCTGGTCCACCGTGCGAAACAGGATGTCATTGACCCTCGCGGCGTCCGTAGCGCGCAGGCCATAGGCGGCCAGGCTGGACGTAAGCACATCGGCGGCCACCTTCGCGTCGGTCAGGCCGGCTTTCGCGCCCTTGATCGACTGGGCCAGGATCTCCTGGCTGTCGGCCGCGTCCGTGAACCCGGCAGACACGATGTCATAGGCGGCTGCGGCCGATTCCGCGGGCCCGACGCCCAAATTCAGCTCCTGGCCGAGCGTTCGTATGCGGTCCGAAAAAGCCGCGAAGTCAGACTCGGACAGCTTCGCCACCGCGTTGACGTTCCGCATCTCGGCCTCGAAGGCCACCGCAGCGGTCCCGGCGGCCGCGAAGGGGGCTACGATGCCCTCAGCCAGCCCGGCCAGTTGGCCGGACAGGCGGTCCAGGTTCATCCCCTGGAGGCCGTCTGCAATGCCCCCGAAGGCGCTTTTCCCAGACTTCTCCACCTTGGCAAAGTCCAGGTCCACGTCCCCGGCGAAGCGGGCCAGGGTCTGGCGCGCTCGGGTGAGCGTTGCTTCCCAGCCGCTGGCGTCGAGCGCCAGAATCGCTTCAAGTTTCTCGGCCACGGCGCCCCTCCTGGTCACTGGCCTCGCGGGCCTGGTTCAGGCTGTGCTGTAGCTCGCGGGCTTGCTGGCGGGAAAGCCCGTCAACCACCACGCCCCGGCCGTCCCACATGACGCACCCGGCGCCAAAAGCACGGAGCGCCTCCATGACGCACTGGCGTGCCCGCCAGCAGGTATCCCAGTAAATCCCCGGCTCAAGCCGGCAAGCAACGGCCCAACCTCGGCCCTGTTGGCGCGACAAAACGATCATCGGGGGCCTGCTGCCCGCGCGTAGCGAACCGGCCGCGGTCTGGTGGGCCACGGCAAGACGATGAGGTGGAAACCCAAGAAACGAAAGCTCAGGCTGAGGCTCATGCGAGGCACCGCCCCCGCTTTACCCACTCGACCAGGGCGCCAGCCTCAAGCATCGCCTCCACGGCGGCCTGGACCTTCTCCGCGAAATCGGCCCGCCCGCAGAAGGGCTCGAAGTTGCCCCAGCACGGCTGGCCCGAAACGTCGCGAATTCGGCCCATACGCTCCCACCGGTCAGCCTCGGCGCAGTAGGCAAAGAGCGCTCGGTCATCCCCCAGCCAAGCCTCGATTCGCGGCCCATAGCCGGCGCCGCTGTGGTCGAGCATGGCCACCTGCACACCGAGGTTCAGGGGCCGCAATTCGGCCCGAAGCTGGGCTAGAACCCCGCGGTTGATGGCGTCCACTACCTGCCCGGCTTGGGAAAAGGCCTCGGCCGAGCGGCGCTCCCTTTCATCGAGCTGCGCCTGCCTGTCCGTGTTCTCCGCGCTGCGCTTGTGCATGGCCGCCACCAGGCGGTCCAAAAGGGTCAGTTTTTCACTCATACGTCCTCCGAAAACTTGGCGGCCAGGTCCTGGCCGAACTTCAGCCACTGCATCCGCTCCGAAATCGCGCCCAGGAGCCCACCACAGAAGATAACCGGGCCATCTTGGTGCTGGCTCAGGGGTTGGAACCCATAGGGTGCCTCGGCGCGGAGAGGCTCAAGACGGCGCCCCCCGGCCTCGATCGGCCTGGTAGGATCAACGCCATACTGGCGGGCCAGAGAGCCATAAGCGGCCCGGGCGTTAAGCAATCGCCCTTCCAGCGCCTGGAGGCGCTTGAAAAGGGGCTCGATGGCCAGCAGGTGCGCGTCGAGCTGGCGCAGCGCCACGTCCCTGTCAGCCCGGGCAGCGTCATGCTCTGCCCTGCGCTCGTCCATCATCTCCAGGATCGCTGCGTTTCGCGCTTCCTCCAGCTCTCGCTGGAGTTCTGCCTCTTTCAGGGCGGCGGCCTCGAACTGCTCCTCGGCCTGGCTGCCCTGGGCACGGGCGGCCTCTATCTCGGCCAGCACCTCGTTGACCCGGGCCACCACCGCGGAAACGTCGGTTTTCTTGCTACGCTTGCCGAACATCAGGCGGCCTGCCGCAGAACCGTGGCGTCAGCCTGCCGCAGAATCGTGGCGTCAGGGTTGCTGGGCACGGTCACGATGCTTATTTCGCGGAGCCGAACCTCGGTGAAGACGACCCAGGCCTCATCGTTCCTGAGCGCCGCCTGCGCGAAGGCCGGGAGCGTATCGAAGGCTGGATCGCCCAACTGGACCGCGGCTCGAACCTCGAACCCGTGGCTTACTGCTTGTAGGAAGCCACCCTTGACCAGCTCCCAAACCTGCTTGGCCAGGGGGTTTTCCTCGCAGGCGAACCGCACGCGCGCCATCAGTCCGGCATAGGGGTCCACCCAGACCTGCTCGGCCCGGCCGATCACGACGGCGGGGCTTTCAGAGCGCCGCGCGTGTTGGTAGAGTACGACTGGGTTCTTGCGGTACTGTTCGAGCCCGTTAGTCCAAGCCCCGGGTAGGAACAGGGTGCCATGCCGGTCTACGCTGGGTGGCGAGACGAGCAGTTCGGCCTCGAACTTCGCCTCGTCCAGGCCCCGCACCCCGCCCGAAAGGCTGCGCTCATCGCTGCTGGGAACGTCCCGGCGGCGGGAAGTGGCGCATACAGGGCGGCCACAGAGGACTGCCTCAGCGGCCCGCTCGAGGTCGGCCGGCCCCATGCGCAAGAACTCGTCCAGGCTGACCTGGCGCAGAACTTCCCCTGCTACAAAGGCATTCACAGCAGCCTGGAGGTGGCCAGGCACGGCGTCCAGCTCCTCGC
Organism: Candidatus Xenobia bacterium; assembly: GCA_045863235.1. Lineage (GTDB taxonomy): Bacteria > Vulcanimicrobiota > Xenobia > Xenobiales > QWHO01 > QWHO01. The sequence continues at coordinate 11,986 of BTUM01000072.1, forward strand.
GCATGGCTGCCACCCCTTCTCGCAGGTCAGCCCGGCGCTGGGCAGTACTGCGCAGGTGCAGGCCAAACCCGGCCCCGAAGGCCCGAACGATCTCCCGCCAGGTTGCGTCATCGCCCCGGCCGGCCCAGCGAGCTTTTGGCCCGGCGTGGCGTGAATAGACGGCGTCCAGATAGAGAGCACCTTCCTGGCGAAAGGCCTCGCTGAAACCCACCCCGGCCGAGGCCAAAACGGAGGTTACCGCCTCGAGCGCATCGCTGGAGGGGGCCAGGCTGAAAGGCTCCAGCTTCCCTCGCTCCTGGCGAATGCGGGCCTCGACAATGCCGATCCTGTCGCGAGTCTCCACCACGTTGGGCTCGGGCTTCAGCCCCTCGAAGAGGCGGGCAATTTCTCTCAAGTTTTCAGGCTCCTAGTAAAAGTGGCGGGGGAGGCCGGCCCGGCCGAAGTGGGGCCGGCATCCCCGCCGAGAAGTAAGGAGGTAACCTCTCTACCCCTACACGTCAGATCAGGCGTTTCGGGACACCCACGAGTCATAATCTGGAAACTTTTTCCGAAACGCCACCAGGACACGGTTCCAGGCCCGTTTTGCTCGCTCTGTAGCAAGCTCGTCAACGCCCGCCTCCTTGCCCGCCTCGGCCCAGGGAAAGCCCTGGATGTGCAGGGCTACAACCTGGCGGGCTTCAGGCTTGAGGCGAGCGAAAAGGCCCTGCAGAAGCTCGAGATGCAGCGGCGCTTCTTCTACCCCCGGGAGGGCGGAGTAAAGCGAGGACGGAACCTGAAGCGGCGGGATACTGTCGCCGTCGTCGCCGTCGTCGAGTGGGGCGTCGAGCGCCCAAACATGGCCCCGCCCACCAAGCCGCGTTGCCTCGGCTGGCCTCCACCGCCGGCCCCGGTTATCCAGGGCCCGCTGAAGCCACCTCGCGGCCGCGTCGACTGTCGCCGCCCGATCCCACCAGGCGCCGCCTTCGAGCAATTCTTGGGCCACCTCCAGCCGCGCGGCAGGCCCCTCCGAGAGGGAGCGAAGGGCCACCGAGCCTCCCGCACGCAGGGTTTCCCGGCGTTGTTGCTCCCAGTCGTCGCTAAACAGTTCGCGGGGCTCCACCGCAACACCGGCAAGGTAGCCAGGGCCTCGGGCCAGCCGTTGCCTGCAAAAGTCGGCGGTCAGGTCCAGGTTCCACCCCGCCCGAATGCAGCTCTGCACCTCGGCGAGGAAAACCGAAACTTCCCGGGCCCCGGCCAGGACTTCGGGCGCGCTGAGCCTGGCGGCGGCGAACTGCTGGCCCTGTTCCCACCTGGAGGCGAGGCCAGCAAGCTGGGCGGCGGCGGCCACGAGTTCCTCGTCGGCCCCTGCCTCGGTGGCGGCGGGTTCGGGCGCTGGGCTGGCCGGCGTGAGCGAGGGAATGAGAGTGGGCATGGAAGAGCCTCCTTTTTTTTAACGTGAGTTTTTACCCAAAAAATCGGGGCCGGAGTGGGGGCCGAGGACGCCCCGCGCCCCAGGGCTACCTTTTTTTTAGATGTGCCCCTCTGGGCCCATCCGCGAAGGGAGCCTTCGCGGCCCCCAGGGCTGCGCTGCCCTATAGGAGCCCCCCCCTGGGGTCCCCGGCCCCTGTCACGCCGGCCCCTGTCACGCAGATCGGGAGGGGTCCACTACCCCTGCACCGCCACGGGTGCCACGGGTGACCAGGCCGACCACCGTGCCACGGGTGACCAGGCCGACCACCTGGAAGCCTCCTTGCGACCACCTGGAAGCCTCCTTGCGGGGGTTGAGGGGTCCACGCGGGGGTTACCCGCATAACCCCCCGCATCAAAAAACGGCGTGGTAACAGGGCCTGCGGGGGTTGCGGGGGTTTGCGGGGGTTTTTTGCTGCCCTGGCTCTTCATGTGCGCGTGGCACCCATGGTGTTCTCGTGTATGCGCGTAGGGTAAAAATAATACCCGCAAATACCCGCAACCCCCGCAGAGCTAGTATTCACGCCGTTTTTCGCTGCGGGGGTTCTGCGGGGGTTTCAGGTTTTTGAGGGGCAACCCCCCGCACCTCTTCCAGTCGAAAGAGGTTTAGCTTGAGGTGGTTGTCCTTTCCGGCTGCGACTATTCGGAGGCCGTCAAGGACGCGCCCGGCCTGTTTGCCCAGCAATCGCCCCAGGCTGGCCGTCGGGTTCTTTTCGCTGAGGCTCGACAGGGTAACACGCTTTCCGTCCACCAGGCCGAAGAGTGCATTGGCCGTGACGGGGTCGGAGTCAAACCGCTCCTTCCAGGCGTGCAAGAAAGCGATCAGTTCGTCTGTCGAGGGGTCTTGCGAGCCCAGCCGGAAACGGGTGGCCAGAAAGTCGTTTCTCTCGATTAGCTCGAGCAGCCCGCCCACTACCTGGCTCCACTCCTCGAAGCCTCCCAGGGGGGCGAGGCGTGAGCCCGGCCTGCCTCTACTGAGCCAGGCCGCAATCCAGGTCAGCACGGCATGGACAATCTGGCCCCGGGTGGACTTGACGTGTAGCTTTAGCTGTGGGTGGCGAAACCCGGTCCGCTCCTCCGGGTGCTCCATCTCGGGGTCTATGCAGATCGGCACCGTGCGGCGCCGTATGTCTGGCGCTATAGCCACGTTGTTCCCGGTGAAAAGCCAGAGCCCGAGGTTGGGCACCGTCAGGTTCTCGCTGACGCCCAACTTCCGGTCGGTGTAGGTGGGCCAAGAGGTCAGCATAGCGGCAAGAACCGGGTGGTCGATTGGGTGCTCCTGGTTGTCGCAGAGGTTCACGGCGTGGCACTCCGCCAGGGTCCCCAGCAGTTGCTTCGTCATCTCTTCTGAATTTGGCTTGAAGGCGGTGAGGTTGCCGGCCCGCTCATACCCTGTCGGGACGATGATGAGAATCTCGGCCAGCAGGGTCTTCCCGGCGCCTGGCCCCGGGGCGTTGATGTAGTGGAGAGGTAACGGGCCCTTGATCATTGGGCGCACGAAGGGCACGGCAATGGCGCCCAGTGCAGCCGTTCGAGACCCCGGCGTCCAGGGAAAATCCTCGAAAATGTCCTCAATCACGGCGATGGCTGCGGCAAGCTCTTCGTCGGTTGGGTTGGCCGGTATCGGAGCCAGGTTAAGGCCAGGATCGGGATGGTAGTAGATTCCCGTGCCGTCGTCATAGCCTGGCCGGTCCAAAATTCGCCCCGGGGGAACCGCAACCGGGACGCCACTCACCTGCACCAGGCGCGGCAGCCCCCACTCGCTTGAAGGCCGGGCGAGAATATGCTCGGTCAGCCACCTCGGCGGCGGCACTATTTCGATTCCCTTCTTCCCCTTGGTTAGGGGGACCATGGCAGTAGCGATTTCGCTACTGAGGCCCGCGGCGTCAAGATGCCGCACGAAGCAGTACCCGGGGCGGCCGTCATCTTCTTCAACGCGCACGATGCGGCGATTCGAGCAGAACAACCGCCCGGCCGAGGGCCCGCGCCGCAGAGCATCGAGCGCGTCCCGCGCTACATCCTGCACCGGGCGGTTGTTTACCAGAACCCTGGGGAGGTTTGCGGGCGCCCGAAGCATGCCCTCGAAGTCGGCCACGCTGACGGTTTCGGGGCGCCCCTCGGCGTGGAGCAGCTCGTCGATCCCCTTCTGGCCCTCCCAGGTTTCGATCATCACTTGGCAGTGCTCCCCGTAGGCGTTCGCGGCGTCCAAGAGGTTGCGCAGCACCTTCGGGTTCGAGCGGAAGTCGGCGTCAAACGCCAGAAGCACGCGCGTGCACCCCAACTCGGTCAGAAGCGGCAGGGCCTGCTGCCAGGCGTCCACCCCGGGAACCGAGATGGTCAGGGTACCGCTCAGTTCGGTAGCCAGGTCAGCCTTCAGTTCGCCCTCGGTGACCCGGAGTGCACGGTCCGGCCCCAGCTGGGTGCCGAGAGGGACATGGGCCTGACGGCCAGGACTTGCCCCCTCATACTTCTTGCTGGATACGTAGGTGTACCGGTTTGGCCCGGCCTGGTTGGACCGGACCTTCAGGGCAACGATGCGGCCCGCGGCGTCCCGGCAGGGAATCAGGATCCCCTGCGCCCCGGCAAGCGACCAGAACTTGCTGTCCTTGCCGGTGGCCAGGTAGAGGCCGGGCACCTGGGCGCAGACATGCTCGCCGAAGGCCTCGATAAGCTTCCGCGCGGCCTGCGCGCGCTCACGGGGCATGGTGCGGTATTCGCGGCGCTCGATCCCCTCAGGAGAATGGCCCCGGGCCAGGAGCCAATCGCGGTGCTCCTGGGCCAGGCCCAACTCCTCGAGGAGCCGGCGGTATACCCGGTCCAGGACCTGCGGGGGTGCGGTTTCCTTGCGCGGTTTCTCGGCCGGCTCGGGGCGTTCGCGCGGGCGCTCGTTCGCGAACGTGATCCAGTATGTAGCCCCGTCCTTGTCGGTGCGCTCCTTGCCCTCCGGCCAGGGCGCCTTCATGCAGATAGCTGCGTCCTCGCTGCGGCTGCACCACTTGGTGGATCCGCAGTTGACGCAGGGGGCGGCGGGGGTGACGTCGGTCCAGCTCATGCGGCCCGCCCGGCTCGCTTACGCGCGCCTGCCACTCTGGCGCCAGCATCCTCCAGGACCTTGAGCCAGGCCTCGATTGCCGACCGCCTGACCCGGATGTGGGCGCGCGGGCACCTCTCCTTGTCCGCGAGGCACCGCAGTTCGCCCTGAGCGATAGCGCGCCGTACGTGACGCGTGCTGCGCTTGACCAGCTGAGCCACCTCCTCCAGGGTATAGACCGGATCATTGAGCATTGGGATAGCTCCATCCATGAAAAATTGACCTCCGTTCTTATTTGTCCAGGTAACGGGCAATGTTGGCCACTCGTGGCCCCCGATTGCTAAATATCTTCAATTTTGGCCGTGGCCAAAACTACCGAAACAGTACCGAAACAACTTTGGCCAGAAAAAAACTTTCGGTAGGATGGCCATGGCCGTCGCCGAACTCGTAAGGGCGCCATTTGCGCAATCCCAAAACTGCCAGGAGGTCGGAATCATGGCGACGAGCAGCCGACAAGGCCCGAGAACCCTTAAGTCGGGCGAGAACCGGGGGATTTTCTGCAAAACCCTGAAGGACGGCCGTAAGGTTTGGTGGATTCGCTACGTCGGTGGGGACGGGAAGGAACGCCAGGAGAAGGCCGGCTTCAGCAAGGAGGCAGCGAGGGATCTTCGCAATATGCGCAAGACGGAGGTTCTGGAGGGCCGCTGGCGGCCCCCGGGGCTTCCCGAGGCGCCAACCATCACGCAGGTAGTGGAGCGCTACGCGGAAAGCCGGAAGGCGCACGTATCAGAGAAGTCACGGGGAGAGGAGCAGCGATACCAGGAATACCGGGCTTTACCCCGTCCTCGTAGCGACGTTTCGTTACCCACTCCCCGACAACGGCCGGGGTCAGTTCGTCGGCCCTGACGGGGCCGAAGGTAGCCTTCCAGTATTTAAAGCCCGGCACCATCATGCGCGCCCTAAACCACCTGCGGGCCCTGCTCAACTCCGCTCTCGAGGATGAATTCTTCGTGCCGACGCGCTCGGGCGAACCTAACCCCGTCACGGCTTACCTGACCAAGCAGCGCCGCCAGCGCGGCAAGGAGTCGGTCTTGAAGGTGAATGACCAGCGCAAGCGCTACCTGACGGAAGCAGAGTTTAGGCGCCTCCGGGACTACATGGCGCCAGGGGACTTCGCGGTAGTGGAGTTGGCGATCCTGACCGGCCTGCGCTCGAGCGAAATTTTCGAGTTACGGCGCCAAGATGTTGACTTACCCGCTTCCGTTCTCACCATTCCGAAGGGGAAGAGCGGGCGCGTCCACCACGTTCGGCTGGCGGGCCGGGCCGTAGAGATACTGCGCGATGCCATGGCCCAGCACGGGGGGGAGCTGATCTTTACCTGCGAGTTGGAGGCTACCGGCTTCGGGCCGCGTGGCTCCCACTCCCCAGGGGAGTTTCGCAAGGCTTCGAGCCTCTCCGTAAAGCACGCGTTCAAGAACCGCACGCCGCGGATGACCGCCAACTGGTTCAAGCGGCATCGTTTTCGGGCGGCGCTGAAGGCGCTTGGCATCGAGAACCTGCGCTTCCATGACCTTCGCCATACTTGCGCCAGCTGGTTGGTCCAGCAAGGCGAGACGATCCAGGAGGTCAGCCGTATCCTGGGGCACTCTACGACCCGGATGTCCGAGCGCTACGCCCACCTGAACGACCACAGCCAGCAGCGCGCGGTATCCCGGCTTGAGGCCAAGATGGCCAGCATCCCCGGTGCGTCCCACGCCGGCCCGGAAGTAGTCCTGGAATCGGGCGAAAATCGGGCGAATGGCGAAATCGGGCGCCCGAAAGCGAGCCCGACCAGGAAGCAAAAAACCCCGCCGAAGCAGGGTTTTTCTTTGGTGGAGCCGCACGGATTCGAACCGAGGACCTCCTCCGTGCAAGGGAGGCGCTCTCCCAGCTGAGCTACGGCCCCACGAGGTTTGGTGGGCTTATGTGGACTCGAACCACAGACCTCATCCTTATCAGGGATGCGCTCTAACCACCTGAGCTACAAGCCCGCGAGCGACGATTAGAGTAGCACACGCCGGCCCGGGTCGTCAATATTTTGGTACCGGGCGCAGGGATCCAGCGTCCGGTTACCAAATCCGCCCGCCCAGAAAGAGGTGATGGCGGATGGATACGATGGTTGAGCCGACAGTGGAGAAGTTTACCCGGGAGTTGTCCACCACCTTTCGGGATTTCGTCCTGATTCCGCGCTGCACGAGGCGCGAGACCGATATCCGCTCGGTGGAGCTGAGCGCCCGGCTGACCCACGATCTCACCCTGAATATCCCCTTCATGAGTGCGGCCATGGAGGCCGTGTCGGGCGACCGGCTGGCTATCGCGCTGGCTCAGTTGGGGGGCATCGCGGTGCTGCCGGCCGGCAACGTGGACCTGGAGACCCAGCTCGATTACCTGCGCAAGGTCAAGCGCTTCAAATCAGGGTTCGTCGACTCGGTGCATACCGTGGCCCCCTCCACCCTCATCAGGGAGCTGATCACGCTCGAGCAGCGTCTGGGCTTCTCCACCTTCCCGGTGGTGGACCACACCCGCAAGCTGGTGGGACTGATCACCGAGAAGAAGTACCACCCCTCGCGCGATTCCGAGGTCACCGTGGGTGAGCGCATGATCCCCCGCGACAAGCTGGTGGTGGGGCGCCACGGCATCAGTTTGAGCGAGGCCAACGACCTCATCTTCCAGTCCGGCATCGGGGTTCTGCCCATCGTGGATGACCAGGACCGCCTGGCCAGCGTGGTCTTCTTCCGCGACCTCAAGCACCACGTGATGTATCCCCACTCCTCACTGGACAAGAACAAGCGCCTGCGGGTGGCGGCGGCCATCTCTACCCATCCCGAGGACCGCGAGCGGGCCCGCCTGCTGGTGGACGAAGGGGCGGACGTGCTGGTGGTGGACGCTTCCGATGGATTCTCCGACTTCATGCGCGAGACGCTGAAGGCGCTCAAGCCGCTGGGAGTTCCGGTGGTGGCCGGCAACGTGGTGGATGCCGATGGCTTCACCTTCCTGGCCGAGAGCGGGGCAGACGCGGTCAAGGTGGGCATCGGCTCGGGCTCGATCTGCACCACCCGGCGCGTCAAGGCCATCGGGCGCGGGCAGGCCACCGCAGTGCACCACTGCGCGATGGCCCGGGACGCCTTCGAGAAGCGCACCGGGCGCTACGTTCCGGTGATCACCGACGGCGGCATCGAGTCCACCGGCGATATGGCGATCGCCCTGGCACTGGGAGCCGACCTTTTCATGATGGGCAAGTACTTCGCAGGCTTCGAGGAGAGCCCCACCCAGGCTTACTCCAAGCGCCTGCCGGTGCTCTTCTCGGGCCAGGCTGCCGAGGTCGACGTGACGGTCAAGCCTTACTGGGGCGAGGCCTCCCCCCGGGCCAAGAACGTCAAGCGATATCAACAGGACGATCCCCGCACCTTCGTGGTGGAGGGCGAGGAAGGCTACGTGCTCTACAAGGGCAGCCTGAGCAAGCTCTTGCCTCGCGACCTGATGGCCCTCAAAGGCACCCTCTCCAGCTGCGGCTGCCAGAACCTGCGTGAGTTCTACCGCGACACCCGGGTCGAGCGCCAGTCGCTCGAGTCGCTGCGCGAGGGTAGCACCAACGTGTTCCGGACCTAGCCCTATGAAGTCCAGCGACATCCAGGAGATCATCGGGCTCTATTTCAAGCCCCACCCCTGGCACGGCATCACGCCGGGCCCCGAGGCGCCCCAGAAGGTGCAGGCTTACATCGAGATCGTGCCCACCGACGCGGTGAAGTTCGAGATCGACAAGCCCAGCGGCATCCTGCGCCTGGATCGCCCCCAGCGCTTCTCCAGCTTCAGTCCCTCGCTCTACGGCTTCGTGCCGCGCACTTACTGTGGTCCCAAGGTCGCCGCCTACTCGGGTGATCGCACCGCTCGCGACGGCATCGTGGGGGACGGCGACCCGCTCGACATCTGCGTGCTGACCGAAAAGACCATCATGCGGGGCGACTTCCTGGTCAACGCGCTGCCCATCGGGGGGCTACGCTTGCTCGATCAAGACCAGGCCGACGACAAGATCATCGCCGTGCTCGAGGGCGATGTCATTTTTGGCGGCATCACCGACATCAGCGGACTGCAGGAGCAGTGGGTGGAGCGGTTGGTGCACTATTTCCTCAGCTACAAGGACCTCCCAGGCGAGGCGGCCCGCACCCGCCCGCGCAAAGTGGAGTGCGAGGCCGTCTTTGGCCGCCGCGAGGCGCTCAAGGTGATCGAGCTTTCCATGGAGGATTATCGCGACCGATTCGGCGACCCCGACCGCCGACTCGAGAATCTGTTCAAGGAGCTTTCTCGATGATACGCGCGGCAAGTTATCTGGTGGTGGGCGGTCAATTCGGCGACGAGGGCAAGGGCAAGATCGTCGACCTGGTGGTGCAAGAGGGCGGCGTGGACGTGGTGGTGCGCTACAACGGCGGCGCCAACGCGGGCCATACCATCGTGCTCGACCAGGGTAAGTATCCCCTGCACCTATTGCCCTCAGGCATCTTGCACCCCGAAGTGATGAACCTGATCACCGCCGGCGTGGTGGTGGATCCGCTGCACCTGGTCAAGGAGATCCAGAACCTCCAGGGGCGCGGCTTTTCGTGCGAGAACCTGCGCATCTCCGACCGGGCCCACCTGGTGATGCCCTGGCACAAGAGCATCGACGCTCACCTGGGCGGGCGCATCGGCACCACCGCGCGGGGCATCGGGCCCTGCTACGAAGACCGGGCCAGCCGGCGGGGCCTGCGCATGGGTGACCTGGTGGACGAGGCCGGCCAGATCGACAAGGACCATTTCGCCCGCCGCGTTCGCGAAACGGTGGAAGACAAGAATGCCATCCTGACCAAAGTGTACGGCCTGGGCCCGCTCGACCCCGACCAGATCCTGCAAGACTACTTCGAGGCCGCCGAGCTGTTGAAGGGCCAGGTGACCGATACGGCCGACCTGCTCGAGCAGTACACCCGCGAGGGCAAGTGCGTGCTCTTCGAGGGGGCTCAGGGCGCCTTGCTGGACGTGGACTGGGGCACCTACCCCTACGTGACCTCCTCCTCGGTCAGCCTGCCCGGCTGCCTTCTGGGCAGCGGCGTGTTCGTGGTGCCCGAGCTTCGCATGGGCGTGGTGAAGGCCTACGCCACCCGGGTGGGCGAGGGACCCTTTCCCACCGAGCTGGGCGAGTACGGAGCCATCAAGGAGCGGGACACGTTCAATCCCGAGGTCGGGCCGCCCGAGTTCACCGCCGCCGAGCGCTCGGCCGCGCTGGACGGCGACGACTACTGCATGGGGCGCTGGCTCCGCCTGGTGGGAGCCGAGTTCGGCACCACCACCGGTCGCCCGCGCCGCTGCGGCTGGCTCGACCTGGTAGCGGTGCGCCAGGCGGTGCGCATGTCGGGGCTGAACGCCCTGGTGCTGACCAAGCTCGACATCCTGGACGGCATCCCAAAGCTCAAACTGGCCGTGGCCTACGAGCGCGGCGGCAAGCAAACCCGCACCTTCCCGGCTCGCGCCCATCATCTGGACCAGTACACCCCGGTGTACGAGGAGCTGCCAGGCTGGGAGACGCTGAACGGGGCCGGCTCCTTCGAAGAGCTGCCCACCGAAGCCCAGCGCTACATCAGGCGCATCGAAGAGTATGTCGGCATACCCGTCAGGGTGCTTTCGGTGGGGAGCCATCGCTCCCAGAGCCTGTTTTTGCCGGACCGGGCGGTGACGGCGAAGCACTGACGTCAGGGGATGGCGAGGGGACGAAGTCGGGCGCGCGCCTCTTCAGGGGGGGCGGCTTCACGTTGATGTGGTTGAGTCGCCAACCGCCCGGCTCGAGCTCGAGCTCGGCCTCGTAGCCTCCGGTGGTTCCGTCCTGGTAGCCCAGGCTGCCCTTGAGGATCATCATGCGCACGGGCTGATCCTCCTCCTGGCGCGTAAAGAGCTCCCAGGAGGTCGAGCGCGAGCTGAAGGGCTGATAGTAGCTGAAGGTGTGAAACCGGTCGGGATCGTCGATCATGGCCTGCAGGTCCTCGCGGCTCACCTGCTCGCGCGTGCGGGTGGAAAAGAGCCAGAAGGCCTCGTTCACGCGACGAAACGAAAGGCTACGCACCACCCTCTCCACTACCGTCTCGGCCTTGCGCTTCTGGTACTCGGCCTCCAGGCGGCGAGCACCGTAAATTCCCAGCCCCAACAGAAAGGCCAGCCCTATCCAGAGGAAAATGGCTCGCGGAGCCCGGGTCTTTTTTGTCTCCAGGGCCTTGCGGCCCAGGCGCTTGCCGCCCATCGTTTCGAACGCTTCGACGGCAGGCGTTTGGTGCCCTGGCGCGAAGAACCGCCCGCCAATCCTCGGGAGGGCACACATCTTTGACTGGACCGGCCCGCTGTGGCCGCTCCCTCAGAACGCTGGAGAAACCGGATGGATACCACCATGACCCGCCTCGACTCCCCCACCGCCATCGAGCTCGATGAGCGCCACAACGCCCACAACTACCACCCCCTGCCGGTGGTGCTGAGCCGGGCCGAGGGCATCTACATGTGGAGCCCGGAGGGCACGCGCTACATCGACTGTCTCTCGGCTTACTCGGCGGTGAATCAGGGACACTGCCATCCACGTATCGTCAAGGCCCTCACCGACCAGGCTTCGCGCCTGACGCTGACCTCGCGCGCGTTCTATTCCGACATCCTGGGCGAGTACTGTCGCTACGTCACGGAATACTTCGGCTATGACCGGGTGCTGCCCATGAACACCGGCGTGGAGGGGGGCGAGACCGCCTGCAAGTTGGCCCGTCGCTGGGGCTACCTGCACAAGGGCATCGCCGACAACCAGGCCCGCATCGTGTTCGTGGAGGGCAACTTCTGGGGCCGCACGCTGGCGGCCATCTCCACCTCCACCGACCCGGTCTGCCACGACGGCTTCGGTCCCTATATGCCGGGCTTCGACGTCATCCCTTACGACGATCTCCAGGCCCTGGACAAGGCGCTGTCCAATCCCCAGGTGGCCGGCTTCATGTTCGAGCCCATCCAGGGAGAGGCCGGCGTGATGGTACCGAAGGACGGCTACCTCAAGGGCGTGCGCGATCTCTGCACCAAGCACAAGGTCTTGATGATCGCCGACGAGATCCAGACGGGCCTGTGCCGCACCGGCAAGATGCTCTGCTGCGACCACGAGAACGTTCGGCCCGACATCCTCATCCTGGGCAAGGCACTTTCGGGCGGGGTGCTGCCGGTTTCGGCCGTGCTCAGCTCAGACGAGGTCATTCTGGGGATCAAGCCGGGCGAGCACGGGTCCACTTACGGCGGCAACCCGCTGGCCTGCGCTGTGGCCATGGAGGCCCTGCAAGTGCTCAAGGACGAGAACCTGGCCGAGAACGCCGAGAAGATGGGCCAGATCTTCCGCCAGGGCCTGCGCTCGCTGAGCTATCCCTGGATCACCCAGGTGCGCGGCAAGGGGCTGCTCAACGCGGTGGAGATCGACCACGACGCCGGAGTGCACGCCTGGGACGTCTGCCTGGCCCTCAAGGAAAACGGCCTGCTGGCCAAGCCCACCCACGATTGCATCATCCGCCTGGCCCCGCCGCTGGTAGCCAGCGAAGCCCAGATCAACGAGATGATCGCCATCATCCACAAGACCTTCGAGGACATCAACGTTCTGGGGGGCCGGCTGGCCACCCAACCGCTGGGGGGAGATGACTGAGCCATGCAAGAGCAAGCGTTGACGGTCGAGCAACGACTCGAGAAAGCCCGCATGCTGGTGGACAAGGGCAAGAACCGTAAAGCCCTGGTCCTCTACGACGAGATCCTGGCCGAGGGACCTCCCCAGGCCGCCGTGCTCTCCGCCCGGGCCGTGGTGCTGGACCGGCTGCGCCGAAGCCGCGAAGCCCTGGAGCAGGCCCGCCAGGCCGTGGAGATGGCTCCCGATGATATCACCGCCCGCCAGCGCCTGGGCTGGCTCTTGCTGGGCCGAAACGAGCACGAGCAGGCCCTGGCCGTCTTCACCGCCCTGCCCGAGTCGCTGGCTTCCCAGGTGGGCAAGGCGGCCTCCCTGCTGGGCCTGGGCCGCTTCGCCGAGGTCGAGCTGATGAGCCCCGGCATTCTGGCCCACAAGTGCTCGACCGTGGAGGAGTTTTCCGACCGGGGCATCTTCCTGCAGCTCCTGGGTCGGCTGGGCGAGGCGCTGGACGCTTTCGAGGAAGCCGCCGAGCTGGGCCCCAAGAACGCCATGGTGCGTCTGCGCCTGGCCGAGATCCACGGCATCCTGGGCAACGTCAAAGCCCTGGGACGGTGCTGCGATGACGCGCTGGCCATCAATCCTCGCTTCGTGGAGGCCTACACGCTCAAGGCCCGCACCTACTCGGGGCAGGGCGAGGTGCGCCGCTCGGACGAGATGAGCCTCAAGGCCCTCAAAGCCGACCCCGAGTCGGGCGAGGCGTGGCGCACCCGAGCCGTGGTGCTGTCGGGCTTCGGACGCCTGGAGGAAGCGTTGCAGGCGGTCGACAAGGGTCTCGAGCTCGAGCCCGAGTGGGCCAGCTTGATCTATGATCGAGCCGTCATCCTGGCGGCTTTGAACCGCCATGCCGAGGCGGCCCCCATCCTGGAGCGCCTGCTCGAGACCGATTCGCGCGAGGTGGCCATCTACCACAGCCTGGGGGCCACCTACCTGAACCTGGGCCAGGGCGAGAAGGCGCTGGACATCTACCGCCAGGCCGAGAAGCTGTTCCCCCTCGATCCCCACGCCGCCCCCAACCAGATGCGCGTGCTGGCCATGATGAACAAGGTCGAGGAGGCCTGCGAGCTGGGCCGGGCCGCCTTCCCCAACCAGACCGAGAACCCCGGCTTTCTCGAGCTCTACGGCCAGCTCTTGCTCAGGCAGCGCAACTTCGAGGAGGCCCTGCCGGTGTTCGAGCAGCTCACCCGCCTGGTGCCCCACCACTTCGTGGCCTGGAGCAACCGGGGCAGCGTGTTGTATGAGCTCAAGCGCTTCCAGGAGGGGCTGGGATGCCAGAACAAGTCCATCCAGCTCAACCCCCACCATCCCATGCCCTGGGCCAACCAGGGCACCGTGCTGCAAGCTCTGGAGCGCTACGAGGAGGCGCTCAACAGCTTCGATCAGGCCTTGCTGCGCGCTCCTAACGACCCGCGCATCAAGGAGCTGCGGGCTCGCTGCCTGCAGGCTCAGGGCCACCAACCCCCCGAGGAGGAGGGCGAAAGCACCTGGCTGGTGCACCTGGTGGACAGGGAAGGCGAGCACATGGTGGACCTGCACCAGGGCAGCTACACCGGTCGCTTGAGCGGCGACGAGGTGCTGCAGCGCTACTTCCAGGAGCTGCGCGAGAAGGGCCATACGGTGGACATGGAGCGAGGCGTCGTGGACGGCGAGTTCAAGGCCGTGGTGGGCAAGCTCGAGACCAGCCCCACCTGAGAATCGGGCTCTGGCGCCGGGGCCTCCCTATTCCTCGGCCACAAGCGCCACGCCGTTCTCCACCAGGGCCGCGATCTCTGCGGTGGAGTAGCCGCACTCTTGTAGCCAGGCCCGGGTGTGAAAGCCCGGAGGCGGAGGCAGAGTGCCTGCCGTGAGCCCGAAGGCCGGAGCCAGGGGCGAGCCGGGCTGCTCGTAGCCCTGCACCGTCTGCACCAGGCCGCGCTCGCGCAGCCACTCATCCCGGGAGACCTCCGCCGGAGTGAGCACGGGCTCGATGCAAGCGTCCTGCGCGGCCGCCAGCCACTCGGCCCGGGGCTTGCGGGCGAAGGCTTCCTCAAGCTTTCGATGCAGCGTGGGGTCGGTGGTGGTGAAGACCTCGTCCGGCCATTCGCCCTCCCACACGTCCGCGACCAGGGCGCCCAGGCGCTTCTGGAACTTGGGCTCCAGCCCGCCCACTCCCAGCCAGGCACCGTCGGCGCAGCGGTAGTAACGATAACCCGGGCTGGCCCCGGCCAACAGGTCGGGTTCGGGGCCGGCGCCGACCAGCTGGCGAGCCAGGCCCAGCGCGGCCCAGGTGAAGGCCCCATCGGCCAGGGAAACGTCCAGGTGGCGCCCTGCCCCGGTGCGATGGCGCTCTTGCAGCGCCGCCAGCACGGCCAGAGCGGCCAGCATGCCTCCGGTCAGGTCGGCCATCTGAAAACCCAGCACCCGCGGTGGCTCGCCGGTCAGGGCGGTGACGCCGAGCAGGGAGAGGAAGTTCAGGTCGTGCCCGGCCATCTGAGCCCGCCCGCCGCTCTGGCCGTAGCCCGAAAGCGAGCAGTAGATGAGACGGGGGTTCACAGCCTGTAGACGCGGGTAATCGAGCCCGAATCGGGCCAGTACCCCGGGTCGATTGGACTCGAGCAGCACGTCGCAGCGCCCGGCCATCCGGGTGAGCACCTGGGCCCCGGCCTCGGACTCAAAGTGCAGCGCCACGCTCTCCTTGCCCCGGTTGAGCGTGGCGAAGCCAGCGTGCATCCCCTCCACGTCGTCGGACAAAAAGCGCAGGTAATCGGGGTTGCCGGGGCTCTCCACCTTGACCACCCGGGCCCCAAGATCCGAGAGCAGCCAGCTGGCGAAAGGGCCGGGCAACAGTCGGCTCAGGTCGAGCACCGTGAGCCCGGCGAGCGGGCCGGTGCTCAAGAGATCCAGTCGCAGCTCTTGAGGGCTTTGTCGAGCGTCTCCAGGGTCTGATCATAAAGAGCCTGAGCCTCGTCGGGACTGTCGGCCACGCAGGTCACGCCCAATTTGCCATACTCTGAGAGCGCTCCGATCATGTGGAACACTGCCCCGGTATTGGTGGACGAGTTGTAGTGCAGCCCGGTATAGGTGGTGATGTCGATCAGGTCCTCGGGCAGCAGGCCTTTGTAAGCTTGCGATTCGAGGTTGTCGGAGGCCACGTAATACTTGGGCACGCCCGCCGAGCCGGTCTGGAAGAGGCCCGTATCGGCGTTGTAGCGGCCCCCGGTCAGGAATTGCAGGGTGCGGAAGGGGTGGGTGGTGCCGCCCTTGCGCAGGTTGATCTCGATGGCGAACATGTCCCACTCCCCGGTGCCCCGGGGCACGGCCAGATAGTCTACCGAGAGTCGCCCGATCACGCCGGCGTCGGCCAGGCGCTGGCCGATGGCCCGGCCAGCCTCGTGCAGCTGGGGGCGATAGCTGGGCTCGGCCGGGAAACGGCAGCCCAGGAAGACCTGGCCGTCGGGACCGCCGAGGATCTGGTCGTGGGTCGAGATGAGCTGCGACTCGAGCTGAGGCGTGATGCGGATCTGCACGCTGGGCGAGGTCTTGCCCTCGCCCTCGATGAACTCCTCGACCACCCCGCCCATCTCGCAGAACTTGTGCAGGAACGAAGGCCAGGTCATCCCGGGGGCCTGGAAGCGGCAAGTGGGCAGAAGCTGCTTGGCCAGCTTGCGCCGCGAAGCCGGCTGGGCTCTCTGCAGCTCTTCGATGTTCAAGATCGCGTTGCCCTCACCCGAGAAGCCCTCGTTGATCTTGACCACCAGCTTGCGCATGCCGGGCCGACGAGCACACAGCTCGAGCACCGACTCGAGCAGGTGCTCTTCGGTGTAAATGTCCTCGATGCCATCGGGCAGGTTCACCCCGGCCTCGCGGAACAACTTGCGCGAGCCGCTCTTGGAGCCGTGGTGAAGGTGGCGGGGATCGGGCCCGAGCAGCGGGCAGTCAAGGGCGACCGACAAACGCTTCTCCAACTCGGTCACGTTGAACACGGTGAGATGACGGTTCTCGGCGTGGCCGATGGCGTTCTTGATACGCCGCAACAGGGTGGGTCGCTCGAGAATCTTGGCCGTCAGCGGCTTGTGCGAGCTGTCGTAGGTGCTGAACATGTGCAGCCGGCGCCGGGCGTGCGAGAATGGGATTCCGGGAAGAAGCTGCAAGTAGTAGTCAATGATGACCGGATTGATGGGCTCGGAAGTCACGAACACGACCTGGGTCTTGGGCAGGCTGAGCAGGATCAGCATGAAGAGCAGGCGCTCCTCATAGTGGGGCAGGCCCTTCAGCTTGAGCAGCTCCTCGGGGTCGAGCGTCATGGAAGGCACCACCACGACCGTCTGCTCGACGTGTCCGTCCTGCTGCAGGTTGGCCCACAGCCGGGGCAGGGAGGCATACAGCTCCTGGAAGCGCGCTTCCTCTTCGGGAGAGCCAGGCGCGGGCAACTCGTCGGTAATGGAGCTCGGGGGAGTGACCACCGGCCAGCTGTAACGCCGGTCGGCCGGCGGTGTGCCCCCGTTCTTGCGAGGAGCCTCGCCGTCGAGTTGAGTGACCGAGATCGAGTGTCTCTCCACGGCCCGCGCTCCTTTCAGCCTGTCAATGCGCATGGCATTCTCGTTTGACGCACGGGGACCCTTCAGCCCGAGTGTCAATCCGCAGATGGAAAGAACAAGGACATGGTCCGGGCCTGCTCAGGCCTGGGCCGGCTCCTCCAGGATCACTTCGGCCAATCGGAAGCTCGAGTCGGAGCCCAGAATGCGATCGCTGCCCAGGGTACCCTTCAAAGTGAAGGGGAAGGTCCCGAGGTTGATGCTCAGCCCCAGCAGCGCCAGCACGTTGACGGAGATGTTTCCGCCCAGGCTGAAGAGCTTGAGCACGGAGATGGTGGCCCCGAAACCGAGGGTAAAGTCCAGGCCGGGCGTACGCGCCATCCCGACCTGAATGTCCAGGCCTGCCACGCCCGGGCCGGTGGCTGTGCCGGTAATCTTGGAGCCGTTGACCTTGAGATTGGAGAAGGTCTTGCCGGCCATCTGAATTTCGGTAAAGTGCACCGTGGCAGGCAGGGCCACGCCTATCGTCGGGCCGACGAAAAACCCGCCCATCATGGCTTCAAGCGACGTGTTGATCTGCGCCAGTCCGGGGATGTACTGGGCCAGGTTGACCGGCAGACTGAAGCTGGGGCTGACCGAGAGTTTTCCCTCGCCCTGCTCGAATCCCCCGCTGACGCTATCGAAGAGGCCGTACGAAGCCAGCAACTGGGAATTAAAGTTGTCGACCTTGTGCAGGATCGTATTGGTCTTGCCGTGCTCACCCAGGAGCTTGAGGACCAGGCTCAGGATGATCTCGATGAGGTCGAACTGGAGATTGAGGCTTAAGTTCAGAGCCGTATTCCAGACCGTTTCCACGTGGCTGTTCCAGCCGTCCGAGACCCACTCGAGCTCAGCCTGCTTGATCGACAGGCCTACCGAGATGCCGGCCGTAAAGCCCAGCAGAAAGCCGCCCTCGATCTCATCATCGGAGACTTCCACCTCGATGCTGGTGGCGTCGTGGCTCCCCTCGATCTGAAAAGACAGGGCGATGGCGGGGCCCACCATTCCCAGGAAGACGAACCAGTTGACCCCCACGGAGAGGTTCCAGGCCAGCACGGTCGGGTTGGCCGAGAAGATGGAGCCGTCGGCCTGGACTCCCAGTCGGGCCGCTCCGGCCGGAAAGTAGGGGACGGATCGGGGGTGAGAGAGGCTGATCGGCTTAGAGGTGCCCAGAAGGGTTTTGGGGACAGATGGCATGCGCTCCTCCTAAACCGGCAGACCCAGCACCACGGCGCTGGACCCATCGGTGAACTCGGTGACGAAAATCAGGCGACCCAGGCGGTCCACCTGGTCGAGATGGAAGCCGAAGATGATGGCATTGATCAACCGCCCGTCGATGCGATCGCCACGGTTGAGGAGCAGCAAGGGAGCGCCGGAGGAATATTGCACCAGCTCGTGGCCGATGTCGGTGACAAGAATCAGGTGAAGCTCTCCGTGAGGACTCAGCACACCTGGCACGAAACCCCGAATGACCCTTCCGCCGGGACTGAGGTCACCCACGCGGATGATCGGTTGATCCTGGAAGTAGAGCACCTGGTGGTTCTCCGATTCGTGCACGATGAACGTTGAGTGGTCGGTCTCGTCGGCCAACCGGGGGCCGAAGATCATCGAGCCCGTGGCCGTTTCGCCGGCTGCCCGAGGGGCGACTCGGAAACTCGGTGGAGCCACCAGGAGGCGCCTGGACTGCCGGTCATGGATGTTGCCCCGGAGCAGGCCCTGGGCGGGAAGGGTGCCGCGAGGATCAGGCGAGGCCTGGCCGTGGCCCTGGCCGCCGACCTGAGCCAGGAAATCACCCGATTCGTTGTGGTCGACCAGGCCGAGGGTTCCAACCGTGCCCTCAGCGTCAGGGAGGACGGTCCCCGTGGACTGGAGCAACTGGGCTCCCTCCAGGCTCATCCCGGGCAAGACGAAGAGCCCCTGATGGGACTGAACCCGGTCGTGCGAGCTGTAATGGTCGACGAGCAGCAGATCGTTTCGGTCGGTCAGGTCGACATCGACGAAGTTTCCTCCCAGGTGCACGCCGTCCTCGGAGACATGGGTTCGATAGCCAGCCACCACTTCGAGCGAGCCATCCCGGGGCAGGAAGAGAAGGTCGCGACTCTGCCGGTCGGTGCGTGCCACCAGGGCGTAATGGCCCAGGTCGTTGCCGGCCACGGTGCCGACCCCCAGCGCCACGGCGCCGTTGGGCAGGCTATCTCCGGTGGCCAGGACCTTCCGAGCGGACAAAAGCTGGCTGCGTCCGTTCCGCGCGATGGCCTCGAAATCGGGCAGCAGCTCATAGAGCCCCATCCCGGCCGTTGTCTGGCCGTAAAAGAGGATATGGCCGACATCGTTGATCAGCGCGCCGCCAGGCAGCGATTGGAGGATGCGACCGTCGGGCAGCGTCTGGCCGGTAGAAACGAGAGGGATGAATCGAAAGCCGTTGGGACCGCCCGAGAAGCTGCCCGTTCCGGCGGGGCCGATGGGCCCTCCCGCACATGAGCTCAGAAACAGCCCCCCCATGGAGCCAGCCAGGAGCTTGAGAAAGTCTCTCCTTCGCTGCATGCTCGCTGGCCTCCCCGGTTGCCGAATTTGCAGTCGCGGCCCAACTACATTCCCGCGCCTTGACCTGGTCGAAATCAAAACGCGGGAGTGTCGATCATCTGTTGAACGCCCGTGCCAAGCGTTCGACGCGGCCTTAGCATCCAGGAGACTCCCTCTGCCGCCCGCGGGGTTCCTGGACGGGACTTCCATCGAGTCCGTCGGCAACCCTCTCGCAGGTTTGGGCAAGGGCGACACGAACCTCGGGCCATGACCGAAGAGCGCCCCGTGGTCCGCATTCGCACCTCAGCCGAGCTGTTTGAAGGTCTGCGCCACGCCGATCCCTCCGTGAAGCTGGCCGTTCTGGCGGCCGTCGCCAGCCAGCCCGACCGGATTCTGGCCTACGGGCCTCTGGGCGGGGTCGATGTAATCGACGAGCTGGTGGCCCAGCTCTCGGATCGACCAGGTCTGTACGCCGGGCCGCTACTGGGAGCCCTGGTACGATTCCGCGACAACCGCGTGGTGGAGGCCTGCGCAAAGATTGCCCGCCAGCTCGAGGATGCGGAGATGGTCGCCCAGGCTGTGGAACGCCTGGCGGCCGAGGAGGGGCCTGTGTCCCGCGCTACCCTATCCGATCTCCTGTTCTCGCTCGAGTCGATCCGGGCGGTCCCGGCCGCCCGGGCCCTTCGCCCCAGACCGGACCTGTCGCCGGGCGAGCACATGCGTGTCGAGCTGTGGGTGGGCGCGCTGGAACCCGTGGAGGACCAGACCCTGTGGCTGGGTGAGTTGGGCGGACCGCTCCGCTCGCGCGCGCAACGATGTCTCGAGCAGCAAGGGGATCGAGCGCTGGAGTGGCTGGCCGGCCGCTCTGGCGAGTTGGACCCGGACCTGCGCGCCTGGCTCTTGAAATGGGCCGGTAGAGTCTCCCACGGGACCACAGCCAGACTGCTGAGGGAGGCCCTGGAGCAGGGCGAGGGTGCGTTGCCGGGCATTGCGCTGGAAGTCCTGGCCCAGGACCCCCGGCGCTATCAGGAAGTGCGGGCACTGGCGGCCGGACGCACGAGCTCGGACAATCCTCGGGAGCGCGCACTTGCCTGGCGCGTCGCGCCACTCGAGCCGGAGCAGGACTGGGCCGAGCTGTTTGCTCAGGAGAGAGATCCCGAGGTGCGTTGCAGCCTGGCCCAGAGGCTGGCCGAAGAGCCCAGGCTGGAGCCGCTCCTTGCCCTGGCCAGCGACTCGGACTGGCGTCTTAGAGCCCTGGCGGCCCAGGGGCTCACGGCCCTGGGACCCTCGGCCCTCGAGCCTGCGCGGAGCCTGGCCCGGTCGCCGGGCCTGGAGACTCGGGCAGTCGGGGCGCGGGTGCTGGTGAGCCTGGGAGACTACGAATGGATGGAGGAGCACCTCCTCACCTGAGGTCGCGGTCCGGAGGTGGTCGAGGGACCCGAGGCGTATTATGGCGTCGCGCGTTGCATTTAAGGCGCGAACTGTGGAAGGTGGACACCTTCCTGCTTGCGGACATACTGGAATGGGGGGGCTGAGGATGAAACGCTGGCTCTTGATCATGATGACCGTTCTTGTCGTAGCCTGCGGTGGCAATGACACGGGAACTGCAGGAGCACCATTGACTCCGCTCGCTATGGTCACAGAGCAGCAGAAGCAGACGGTCTTCCAGGCTGTCGAGGACTTCTTCGCCAGCCTGCCCCACGACAGCCAGCAGGCCGAAACGGATGCATTGGCAGGTTTCCTGCAGAGCCAGCCCAACGTGATCAACGTCCGCCAGGGCTCCCTGTCGGTATTTGCCGAGTTCCTCGACGGCGAACTCTTCTTCGTAATGAACAATGACGCCTCGGAGCCTCCCACGCAAGCGCGGGAGCTTCCCCAGAGCCCCGAGGCTGCGAATGCCCAGGCTCGCAGTCTCGCGGGCAGCAAAGCGGTGGTGTTCAATGCGTTCTCTGGATTTGACGCCTTCAAGGCCGGCGCGGCTCGCGACCAGGTCTCCAACGACCTTCGCAGCCGCGGTTACTCGGTAGAGACGCCGGGCGGCTCACTGAGCGAGCTCCTGGCCGCGCGCAACAATCTGGGCGTGCTGGTCTTTTTCGGCCACGGGGCGGTCGACCCCAAGACCGGAGTCTATCTGCTGGGAAGCTCCACCGAATCGTTCGAGCTGGGCCCGGTCAAGTTGCAGACCGACTCCACCCAGATCGCCGCTTATCGGGGGATGATCAGAGTCCTTCCTGCCAGAGAGCTCGGACCGATCCTCAAGCGCGGATTTGCCATCACCCCCGCTGCAGTGACCGCCAACTGGCATCTCGCGCCCCACGCCCTCGCTTACTTCGGGGCCTGCCAGTCGGCCACGCCGCAGGCCATCGCCCAGGTCCACCAGGGTTTGCGGGCGGGCTCTCCCACCTCCAGCGTGCTGGCATGGGATAAGGACACCAACATCGGCGAGCTCTCCAATACCGCGATTCAGCTGTTCGGCGTGCTACTGGGAACACCCAGCACGCAGGGTGGGGACGATAACCTCCCACTCGATTACGCTGAGACTTATTCAAGCCTGGGCTCTACCCAGCGCCCGCGCTCGTTCACCGAGGCCCAGAATGCGCTCAATGAGACTTCGCGCCTGATCTCCACTCCTACCCAACTGCCCGATGACCTGCTGGTGCCACGCATCCAGTCGGCATCCCTGGTGCCCCCCAGCGCAGTCCGCCTGGACGGCGACTTCCCGCACGCGGGCTCGTCCGACGCTCCGCGCAAAGTGAGGTTCACACCCGAAGGAGGCGAGGAGGAGGAGTTGACCGTCGAGTCTGAGAGCGACTCCAGCATCGTCGCGACCCTGCCCGCCGGCGCCACCAAAGGCAAGCTTCGCGTGACCGTGGACGAGCGGCACAGCAATCGATTTCCCCTCCCCAGCGCCAACTTCGCGGGCCAGATTGCCATCCAGAAGATCTACCATCGCTCTCGTCCGCTCGGAGCGGATACCGAGGTCGTGGATTACACCGCCTATTTCACGGCCAACCTGTCCTTCACCACGGTCCAGGGGACACTGGTGAGCGACGGGGCGACGCTCACCAATCAGTCGATCAGCGGGACTCGCGGCCTGGTGGGGATCCCGCCCGACGCCCCGCTGATCCTCCGGCCGGACGGCCCGGCCCCGACGATCAGCGCCAGCCTGGTTTTGAACGGGGCGACCGGAACGCTGGAGCTCCTGTACAGCTTCTCGTGCCAGATCGACTTTACTTCGGTGGGGCTGCCGCCCAACACCAACTTCTCGGAGGGTGGACGGGTGTCATTCCCCGTAACGCTCTCGGGCAACACGATCACCGTGGGCCCGGGGGGGACCTCAACGCTGGAGAACCTGCCGGGCGGGATCGGGAACTACATCGTCAAGAGTGGGAACCTGACCCGGAAGTAACCAGATCAGGCTCTCGTGCGCGACTTACTCCAGCCGCCTTCGCTGCAGTGGTTCTACAGGGCACTTCTCGAAAATGACTACGAATTATGACTCGAGGAGAACAATCCGTCTCCAAGACCGTGTTCAAGGCCCGCGCGCTCGAGTCTTGCGCCAGGTCGAATCGGGCTGCACCCTGGTGGTGACCGACCGCGGGCGGCCAGTCGTACGATTGAGCCCAATCCGATCGAGGAGCGACGAGGAGATCCTGGCGGAGCTCCGAGGCTCGGTTCTGCGTTATGACGATCCGACCGAGCCCGTTGGGCTTGAGGACTGGGAGGCAATGGCCGACATCTGGGTTTTCTTTCTGGAGTCTTCGTCCGAGTTGTCCAGACCCGCCAGGCGGGCGCTCGAAAAGGAAAGCCGGCCCCGGTGGCCAGATCGGCTTGTCCGCCATCACTTTGTGGGAGATAAGCTATCTCAGCCGCCGGAATCGACTCGTTTTGAACAAGCCCCTGGACGAGTGGCTTGACTTGAGCCTGCAGCTGTCGTTTGCGACCGTACTTCCGGTGGATGGGTCAGTCGCCCGAGAGGCAGCCCGACTCCCCGACATCCATCGCGATCCAGCGGACCGCCTTATACTGGCCACCGCTCGACTCCATGACCTTGACGTCATCAGCGCAGACCGCCGACTTTCCGATTACCCCGGGGTCAGGGATATCTGGTAGCTCAGTCGGTATAGAACTTGCGCTTCTCGGCCTTCATCGTCTTGAGCAATTGAGCCGGCTCAAAGCGCGGCCCGAACCGCTCGGAGAGGATCTCCAGCCGCTCCACCACCCGGTCGATGCCCAGCTGATCCATGTAGCGGAACGGCCCGCCCAAGAACGGCGGGAAGCCCAGCCCGAAGATGGCCCCGGCGTCACCGTCGCGGGCGCTGCGCAGCACGTTCTCCTCCAGGCAGAGCACGGCTTCGTTCAGGAAGGCCATCACGCAACGCTGCTGGATCTCGTCCACGTCCATCCGCTGGCGCTTGCGCCCGCCAGGCAACAGGTCATAGAAGGTGGGGTCGGGATCCTTGCTCTTGCCCGAGTAGCGATAGAAGCCTTTCTGGCTCTTTTTGCCCAGGCGGCCGTCGTCGAGCACCTTCTGCCAGCCGTCGGGGGCCGAGAAGCGCCTGGGGAAGGCGTCCATCATGATCTTCATCACCTTGGTGGCCACGTCCAACCCCACCTCGTCCTGCAGCATCAGCGGACCAACGGGGAAGCCGAAGTCCTTGAGGGCGTTGTCGATCTGGTCGATGGCTGCGCCTTCCCACAAGATGCGGACGGCCTCGTTGATGAACGGCGCCAGCACGCGGGAGGTATAAAAGCCCACCCCGTCGTTGACCACGATGACCTGCTTGCCCAGCAGCTTGCCCGCCTCCACCGTGGTGGCGGTCACCCAGTCGGCCGTGCCGGGATGGACGATCACCTCCACCAGCGGCATCTTCTCGACGGGCGAGAAGAAGTGCATTCCGATCACGTTCTCGGGACGCGAGGACCCTTTGGCGATCTCGGTGATGGGCAAGGACGAGGTATTGGACGCGAAGATGGTGTCCGGTCCGCACACCGCTTCCACCTCTTTGAGCACGGTGTGCTTGAGGTTGATGTCCTCGAAGACGGCCTCGATCACCATGTCCACCCGCTTGAAGCCCGAGTAGTCGGTGGTGGGCCGGATGCGCGCCATGCGAAGGTCGCGCTCGAAAGGTCGCATGCGCCGGCGGGAGACCTTCTTGTCGAACACCTTCCAGGCGTAGTGGAGCGTCTTGCCCAACGCCTCGTCGTTGCGGTCCTTGACGTTGACCGGCAGGCCCTTGTCGGCGTAGACGGTGGCGATGCCCGAGCCCATCAACCCGCCGCCCAGCACGGCCAGCTTCTTCAATGCGCGCGCCTTGGCATCAGAGCCTTTGGGAAGGCCTGTGTCCGATTTGAGAGCGGTGGTCAGGTTGAAGATGTGGATCAGGTTCTTGGACACCATGCCCGCGGCCAGCTCGCCAAACAGGCGGGCCTCCACCTCGAGCCCTTCGGCCAGGCTCTTGCGCGAGGCCATGGCCGAGTCCAGGGCCTTGTAGGGGGCCGGGTAGTGGTCACCGGCCTTCTTGCGAAGCTCCGCCTTGGCCTGGGTGTAGAGGATGCTGCGGGCTCCGAAGGCCTCCATCAGGCGGCTGGCCAGGGTCTTCTGGCGTCCCTCGCGGTTCTCGTGGGCCATCCCGTGGCGTCCGGCCAGCTCCAGCGCGGCCGCGCGGGCCCGCTGGGGCAGCACTTCGGCCGGCACCACCTCGTCCACCAGCCCCAATTTCTTGGCAGCCCGCGGACGGACGCGCTTGGCGGTCAGGATCATGTCCAGGGCTGCCGGCAGGCCGATCAGGCGCGGCAGACGCTGGGTGCCTCCGGCGCCCGGCAACAAGCCGATCTGCACCTCGGGCAGGCCCAGCTGGCTGCGGTCGTCTTCTGAGACCAGCCGGTAGCCTGTGGCCAGCGCCATCTCCAGGCCGCCGCCCAGGCAAACGCCGTGGATGGAGGTCACGGTGGGGAACGGGAGCTCTTCCAGGCGGTTGAACACGCCCTGGGCGGCCCGGCTCATGGCCGCGCCCTCCTCGGGAGTGGTGATGGTGGCCAGGAAGCGCACGTCGGCGCCAGCCACGAAGCTGTCGGCCTTGCCGCTCTCGATCACCAGAGCCCGCACGTCCGAGCGGGTCTTGAGCTCCTCGAAGGTATCGTTCAGCTCCTGGAAGACTTCCGGGGAAAGAACGTTCATTCGGCCCGGTGTGTCCAGGGTCAGCACGGCCACTCCCTCGGTGCTGACGGTCAGTTGGATGGCTTTCTTCGTTGCAGTGGTGGTCATCTTAGCTCGTGCCCCCTTCAGCGTTCCAGGATCAGCGCCGTGCCGATGCCTCCGGCGGCGCACAGAGATAAACAAGCGGTCTTGAGGTTGCGGCGCTTCAACTCGTGAGCCGCTCCCGAAATCATGCGCGCTCCCGTAGCCCCGAACGGATGGCCCAGCGCGATGGAGCCTCCGTTCACGTTCAGGCGGGCCCGGTCCACCGCTCCCAGGGGCTCGTCGCGGCCCAGCTTCTCTTTACAGAACTCGGGCGACTCGAGCATCTTGAGCACCGAGAGCACCTGGGCGGCGAAGGCCTCGTGCATTTCCATCAGGTCGATCTCGCCCAGCTTGAGCCCGGCCTTGTCCAGGGCGAGCGGCACGGCGTAGGCCGGACCGAGCAGCAGCTGGTCGTCGGGGTCGAGCGAAGCCGTGGCCCAGGAACGCACGAAGCAGAGGGGCTCGTAGCCCAGCTCTTTGGCCTTCTCCTCGCTCATCACCAGCACCGCGGCGGCGCCGTCGGTGAGTCCGCTGGAATTGCCCGCGGACAGGCTACCGTACTTGCGGTCGAATACCGGGCCCAGCTTGGCCAGCGCCTCCACGGTCGTATCCTTGCGCACGAAGTTGTCATTCTTAACCGGCTCGAAGCGCGGCTGAGGCCAGACCGTGCAGACCTCCTCGGCCATCTTGCCCGCCTCCCAGGCGGCCGCCGCCCGCTGGTGGCTCTGGTAGGCCAGCTCGTCTTGCTCGGCGCGGGTGATGCCGTTCTTGCGGGCCATCATCTCGGCGTGCTGGCCCATGCTCTTGCCGGTGGAGGCCTCGGCGATGGAAGGCGCGCTCGGAATGAGGTCCTTCATGTTGAGCCCGGCCAGCGCCTTCATGCGGGCGGGAACGCTCTTGGCCTTGCTAAACGACATCAGGCTGTCGATGGCGCCCTTGGCGTAGGGCACGGGCACGTTGGACATCGACTCGGTACCGCCCACCACCACCACCTGGTACTCACCGGCCAGAATGCCCTCGGTAGCGGTGATCAGGGCCTGAGCGCTGGATGCGCAGGCGCGCTGCAGGGTGAATCCGGGGATGCGGCGGGGCAGGCCCAGCGCCAGCACCACCTCGCGGGCCACGTTGGGCGCGTTGATGGGCGGCAGCACGCAGCCCATGATGACCTCGTCGATCAGCTCCGGGTCGAGATCGGTGCGCTCGAGCAGCTCGCGGACGGCGAACTTGGCCAGGTCGACCGCGGTCAGGTCCTTGAACTGGGTGTAGGAACGCAGGAACGGGGTGCGCACGCCCTCCACGATGGCCACCCGCCCCCCGGTGGTGTTGCTCTTCTTCTTTACCGCCATAGTCAGCCCGTCCCCTCGGTTTGGATGTCCGGGCACAGGCCCGGCTCAGCGCCCGTCGAAGCGCCCGCCATACTTGCGACGCGCATCGCCGCACTCCTTTTGACAGCGATTCGATTCATGGCGCCCGGTGAGCTCGACTTTCAGCTGATGGACTGGCAGCCCTCCAGCCAGGGATGCCGCCGTCAACGCCCGCATCCCCCATTGCGCTCAGGTGCTGCCATCGTCGCCGCGCGACCGGGCCCGTCACCCCTATGTTCTGTTTCATTCAAAGTCAGAGCGACCATTCCAAACGAGTCTGTCTGGGCGTCCGGTGGGCGAACGGGATGTTCAGTGGCAGTCTTCGCCTTCATCATCGTCGCGGTCATCGTCACCTGGGATGACTGTCAAGGTCCAGGTCATGGTCGCTATCCCTGGCCCTTCTCCTCGGTATCCATTCACAGGCGCAACAATTTTGACTTCGTGGATTCCGGGAGGTAGTGGCTGTGATGGTCGCGCGGTAATCCGCAAACGCTCGAATACCTTCCCGGATTGGAGCGTCAAGTTGAGCTTGCTGTCGATTTTCATCGTGGACGTAAGGTCCTGGCCGCCCACCGTGAACTGCACCTTGGCCAGGTTGACTTGAGGCTGCTCATAGTCCCCGTCGGTGATCTCCACCCAGATTTTGGGCCTTCGATTACCGGTTTCTTGCCCAGCCCTGGGCCCGCGCCTCACGATTGTGGGGTTGATCACCGGCGGAGACTCCCAATTCGCCGAGCGACCCGAGGCACGCGCCCTCTGGACAAGAGCCCACTGAAGAAAGTTCATGCTCTTTGAAGAGTATTCCTCGAAGGCCTCGCCTGAAAAAGTTTGCCGACAGAAAATTCCTACAGCAATGGCTTCATCGTATCTCGTTGATTCAAAGCCCAAAGCGATTTCGAGCAATGTATAGATTCTCAGTAGGCCGACTTGGATTTCTATCGGTTGGCCCTGCACTCGAGCGGTCAGACCTCCCATGGACCGCGCTTGAATGAGCTCGCGAACAGTTGGGGCTCCGTACGAACTGAGGATCTCCTCCTGCTTGTGCAACCAGAGGTCGCGCAGGCGTCTGCGGTCAACTGTGACATCGACCGAGTAACTCCGTGCACGGACCTCGAACCGAGACCCCGGGAATTTGTCGATCACCTCGCGGTAGGCAGCCAGACATTTCGCCCGGTCCTGGAACAGGCACCGGAGCCTGGCCACCTGAAAGAGACTCTCCGCGGCGATGGTCGTGCCCGGATTCACCGCTGCAATTTGGTGGAACTTGTCCACAGCTTGTTGAGGGCGTCCTTCGTTGGCCATCCGCAAAGCGTCCCGAAACTCCGCAGTCATGACGAACTTCTCGTAGGTCCTGGCAAGTTGGCCGTAGAGTGGACAAACGACGAGAGCTATCAGACACAGATTCACCACCAGTAGATGTCTCTTCATGTCTTCATCCTACGGCACCTCTGGAATATGGTGGGGTATCTTGTTCCAATTAGGCAGCTCCTCACCAACGAGGACCCGTGGGGTCCGGCGACTAAAGCGCCGGCCTCCACCGGCGCTTTCATCACGCGTCTTAAAAGAAAACAAGAAAAGTCAGCCAAGCCGCGCTGAGAAAATCCGGTCATTGATAAGAAGAGCGACTCACTAGACATTCGTCCGACGGGCCTCTGTCATCGGGCCGGTCATTATCAGCCAGATAGCACGGTCCGACGCCGACCCACACCGGACCATCGTTTCCGAGAATCAGTCCCGCCCCCACCGCCCCTCCTCACTCACTCAGCGACAGTCCTCGCCGTCGTCGTCGTGGTGAGGACCACCGTGGGCCACCGTGAAATGCCACGTCCTCGCCGCGCGACCGGGCCCGTCACCCCGATATCCGTGGACAGGCGCCACGACCCTTACCTCGTAGGTGCTGGTATGATGCCTACAGGCAGCCAGCAATGGCGCCCCTGCTAGGGAAACG
>BTUM01000073.1:0-39382 GCA_045863235.1 Candidatus Xenobia bacterium
GGCCTCAAGGAGAACGTGATCATCGGCAAGCTCATCCCGGCCGGGACGGGCATGCCCCGCTACCGTCGCCTGGAGGTGGACCTGATGGGGGCGGTTCCGCCGCCGGTGGCTCGCCAGGTCGACCGCGAGGACGTGCCGCTTTCGCCCGAGGACGAACTGGCCATGCAGCTCGGAGCCGCTCTGCGCGACTGAGCTGGCCATCGAGTCTGACGAAGAGCCCCTCTCTCGGGAGGGGCTCTTTTCGTTGTGGGGAGCCGGAATCAGCTCTTTGACCCGGCAGAATGCCAGTACAGTTGCGATGCCTTAGATCGATCGACTGTACAGTTCTGGTTTTCCCCTCCTCGGAGAGTAGAACAGTTTTGTGCCGCCAGGCCATGTACACCGGCCTGTTTTGATGGCTGTTGGTCCTACACTTTCTCGATTCTGCCTCTGTTGTACTGGTCAGGAATGGGCATAATCGGTTCAGAAGTCGCTCGCCTCGTTGGTGAGCCTCGAAAATGGATGTGTCCCCCAATGATTTTGGGGAAAGGAGGCAGAAATGCTGAAGAAACTGATGGTCCTGATCATTCTGGTGGCCCTGGCCGGGACGGCCTTCGCCCAACTTGCGCCCAGCTGCAGTCGGTGCAGCGGCAACGGAAAGTGCTGGACGTGCAGCGGGACGGGGATTGGCTCCTCTGCCTCCTGCTCGATGTGCAACGGAACCGGAACGTGCTACTACTGCTCGGGCAAGGGAACGGTCTCGGTGGCCCCCGCCCATCACCACTGAGAAGCCCTTTCAGACCACCGGATGCGAGGCGGGCCATGAGGCCTGCCTCGCTCCTTTTCCGGGCCAAACAGGAACCGTTTTGCCTGGAGAGGAATCCTCCCCGCTTCGATGAGCGATCTTTTATCCCAGCAGATGCGCCTTTTTGCCACAGTGGCTACCTTCGGGTTGCTGATCGTTTCGCTGGCTGCCTATAACTGGGCCTTCCGCAAAGCACAGCCCAGGCTCGAGCTGCTCAAGGTCCTGCAGGAGCGACTGCGCTACATCGTGCTGGCGGCGGTGTTCATGTTCCCGGCATGGTTTGGTTGCACCCAGATCGAAGACTTTCAGTCTTACGCCAATCTGCTGCTGTTGGGCCTGATCTTCGTGGGCACGGTGGTCGCCTTCGAGTCGGCTCTCTCGGTCCTCTTCGGCTATCGCTCAGGCGGCGAGGCGGCCCGGGTCGCCCGGCCCTTCCGCTACGGCCTGAGGGCCACCTGTTACGGCTTGCTCGCCTACTACCTGCTGAAGACCCACCCCGACCTGGCTCTGTTCGACAACGCCGACAAGTACGCGCTGGCTTCCCTCTTCACCACCTACCTGATGCTGCACGTCACCTACACCTACTTTTTCAAGTGGGTGCAGTGGCGCCATCCCCTGGCTGTCGCTGTGACGCGCCGCGTGCGCATGTGGGCCTATCTCCTGGTGCTGGCCCTGCTGGCTTTCTACGCCTTCAGCACTTTCGACCTGTGGCCCGACCTGCCGCCTTACGAGCGAGACGCCATCAAGGACCATCTACGCCTGGCCCTCACGACGCTCATTTTTCTGATCGTTCTGGATGGAATCGTGGCGGCCGTTTTCGACTACTACTTCCCGGTCATGCGGCGCACGGTCATCCCCCATCTCTTCCGCGATCTCACCAGCGTGCTGATTTATCTGATCGTGATCTTGTTCGTGGTCGGAGTGGTGCTTCGCAAGGACCTCAGCAGCCTGATTCTGGGCTCGACGGTGGTCTCCATCATCATCGGCCTGGCACTTCAGGAGACCCTGGGTAACTTCTTCGCGGGCCTGATGCTCAGTCTGTCCCGTCCCTACAACCTGGGAGACGACCTGAGCGTCGACGATGTGACCGGCCGGGTCGAGAAGATCGACTGGCGCTCGACGGTGCTGCGCACCCAGACCGGCGACTATGTGATCTTGCCCAACTCCAGCATGGCCAAAGCCAACCTGCAGAACTACTCGGCTCCGACCCGCGCCCACGCTCGCTTCGTGGAGGTGGGTTGCCACTATCGCCATCCGCCCAATGTGGTCAAACGGGCCATCCTGGAGGCCGCCTACTCGGTGCACGAGGTTTTATCTGAGCCTCGTCCCGAGGTCTGGCTCACCACCTTTGCCGATTCCTCCATCAATTACAAGCTGCGCTTCTTTCTCACCAACTTTCCTCAGCGCTTCGCCATCGAGAGCAAGGTGCGCGAGGCGATCTGGTATCGTTTCTCGCGCGACAAGCTGGAGATCCCGTTCCCGATGCGCAACTTGATCCAGGTTCCTCCGGAGGAGCGCCAGGACTTGTCTGGCGAGGTCCGCGCCCTGCTCGACAAGGTGGACTTCCTGCACGCCTTCCAGGACGAAGAGCTGGATATCCTGGCCCGGCGCATCCGCTACCAGCTCTACGCCCGTGGAGAGAAGATCTGCCTGCAGGGCGAGCCGGGCGATTCGTTCTATATCATCAAGAGCGGGCGTCTGCGGGTTAGCGCCAAGAACCCGCGTGGGGAAGTCTTCCTCTCCATCGAGATGCTGCCAGGCCAGTATTTTGGCGAGATGGCCCTCCTGACCGGCGAGCCGCGCTCGGCCACGGTGGAGGCCACCGAGGACTCGGAGCTCTTGATGCTGGACAAGGAAGACCTGCGGATGATCATGCGCGACAACCCCCAGGTGGCGACGGTGATCAGCCAGGTGCTGGCCCAGCGCCAGTTGCGCACCGAGAAGGCGCGCGAGGAGCTCGAGGAAGAGCGCGCGCGCAGCCAGGAGGTGGAGAAGTCAACCGTCAGCCAGCGCCTGGACGTGCTCTCGGAGCAGTTCATGCGCAAGATCCGCGACTTCTTCAGCTACTAGCAGAGCATCTTCAAGTCAGGCCCTTGATCTTGGGCCCGTTCTTCGCGGCAGGCTACGGGCGCATGGCTTGAAACGAGGCCTAACGGTCAGGTGGCGGCCAGCACCTCGTCGCCGAAGTAGACACCCAGGTCGCGGCAGGTCTGGACCGTGTCGCAGTCGACAGGGACCGTCTTGCACCGGTGGGTGCACTCCGACAGGGGGATGTAGCGAACGTGGGGAGGATCGAGGGCCACCAGCACACCCGATTCGCCCTGCTCCAGGGCGCGCACCGCGGCCGCGCCGAAGCGCAGGGAAATCAGGCGGTCGGTAGCGTTGGGGCCTCCTCCTCGCAAAAGGTGACCGAGCACCACACAGCGCGCTTCCTGGCCGCACAGCTGCTCGAGCTCCTTGGTGAGGCGATTGCCGGCGCCGCCAAGGCGCTCGGCCCGGCCGACCTCACGCCCGATGACGGAGGTGGTGGCCCCGCTGGGGTGGGCACCCTCGGCCACCACGACAATGGTGAAGTTGCGACCGTGGGCATTGCGCTCGCGGATTTTGGCGGCCACTGCCTCGGTCTGGTAGGGGATCTCGGGCAACAAGATCACGTCGGCGGTCCCCGCCAGACCGGCATGGAGGGCGATCCAGCCGGCGTAGCGACCCATCACCTCGACCACCAGCACGCGTTGATGCGCCTCGGCGGTGGAGTGGAGACGGTCGATGCATTCGGTGGCGAACGAAACGGCGGAATCAAAGCCGAAGGTGACAAAGGTCCCGTCCAGATCGTTGTCGATGGTCTTGGGAACGCCGATCACGCGGACACCGAGGTCGAACAGGTGAGCCGCGATTTCCATGCTGCCGTCTCCGCCGATGCTGATCAGGGCGTCGATCTCTTGCTTCTTGAAGGCCTCGACCACCTCGGCGCAACGGTCGACCTCCACCAGGCTCCCCTCCGGTCCGAGCTTGGGATAGCGCATCGGGTTCCCGCGATTGGTGGTTCCAAGGATCGTGCCGCCCAGGTGGGTGATCCCCCGAACGCTCTCGCGATCAAGTTTGACCAGCGGGGTCTTGTAGCGCTCCGGCTCGAGCAGACCGTTATATCCGTCGCGGATGCCGACGACTTCCCAGCCTCGATTCAGAGAGGCAACGACGACGGCGCGGATGACGGCGTTGAGTCCGGGGGCGTCCCCCCCTCCGGTACTGATGGCGATGCGGCGAATGCTCATAACGATTTCTGCTTCGCAGCCAGAATGCCGGCCCCTTCCATCTTGTGAAGTTTGTCGAATGTTTCCTTATCCGGGCTGTGGAAAGTCGTCCCCAGCCCGTGGGGATAGGGTTGACAGCCCCTTGTGCCGGTGCTAGAATGGCCCAGACTTTTTGATGGACCGGCGTCATTGCGCGCAAGTCCGCCATCCCGTCCCCATGGTGGTCGGGTCCCAGGCGGATACTGCCGGAGTCGGCGGCCCCAGAAGCAGCTTCGGAAGGGGGTGTCAGGTCTGACCCCTGGTGCCGTGTAGACGGCGCGCCCTGAGAGCTTGATTGCTCAAACCGAATCTGCTGGTCTGTTGGAGAGCATCGTACGGACCGGGAGATTTTTTTTTATGCCCACAACGAACCAATTGGTCAGGAAGGGCCGTCGGGACCCCAAGCGGAAGAGCAAGGCTCCCGCCCTGCAATTCCTGTACAATTCCCTGCGGCTGAAGACCTTCCGCACACCGAAGGGCTCGCCTCAGAAGCGAGGGGTCTGCACTCAGGTCAAGACGGTGACCCCCAAGAAACCGAACTCGGCGCTGCGTAAGGTTGCTCGTGTGCGTCTGACCAACGGGATCGAAGTCACCGCTTACATTCCGGGCGTGGGCCACAACCTTCAGGAGCACTCGGTCGTCCTGATCCGCGGCGGTCGCGTCAAGGATCTGCCGGGCGTCCGCTACCACATCGTCCGCGGGACGCTGGACACGGCCGGGGTGGCCAATCGCCGCCAGGGCCGCTCCAAATACGGAGCCAAGCGGCCGAAGGAAGCCAAGAAGTAATCATCGCAAGCAAAGCGCGCAGCCATTCTGCGAGCGGAGCAAGAGAAATTCAAGCGAAGCGCGCAGCGAGCCTGCGAGTGGAGCAAAGAAGGCTAAGAAGGAGTCACTATGCCCAGGAAAGGTCCCGTCTCCAAGCCCGAGGTACTGGCTGATCCGAAGTACCACAATAAGATGGTCACCAAGTTCATCAACAAAGTGATGATGAATGGCAAGCGTAGTCTGGCCGAGCAGATCTTCTACGGCTCCATGGAGCAGTTGTCGAAGAAGGCTGGCAAGGACGCGCTGGTGCTCTTCCAGCAGGCGATGGACAACACCATGCCGCTGGTCGAGGTGCGCCCCCGTCGCGTCGGTGGCGCCACCTACCAGGTGCCCGTCGAGGTGCGTCAGGACCGGCGTGTGAGTCTGGCGATGCGCTGGCTGATCGGCGCCGCCCGCAAACGCTCGGGCAAGACCATGATGGAGAAGCTGGCTGCTGAGCTGCTGGATGCCTCTCAGGGCATCGGCACCGCCGTCAAGAAGCGTGAGGACACGCACCGGATGGCTGAGGCCAACAAGGCTTTCGCCCACTACCGCTGGTAAAAGCGGCCAAATCGTTCAGGTTCTGACCGTCACTCGCGCAGGCGGGTGACGATCGATGTTCTGGGGGAGTCAGGAAAGACTCGGAGTTGACAATCACGGTGAGTTCGCAAACCAAAATATCGCTGGACAAGGTGCGCAATATCGGCATCGCTGCACATATCGATGCCGGTAAGACCACCACGACCGAGCGAATCCTCTTCTACACCGGGCGGGTGCACCGCATCGGCGAGGTGGACGCTGGGGCCGCGACCATGGATTGGATGATCCAGGAGAAAGAGCGCGGCATCACGATCACCTCGGCGGTTACCCATGCCGAGTGGAAGGGTACCGCGATCAACGTGATCGATACCCCTGGTCACGTCGATTTTACGGTTGAGGTGGAGCGCTCCCTGCGCGTGCTCGACGGCGTCATCGCGGTCTTTTGCGCCGTGGCCGGCGTACAGCCCCAGAGCGAGACTGTTTGGCGCCAGGCGACCCGTTACAACGTGCCGCGCATCGCCTACATCAACAAGATGGACCGCACCGGGGCCAACTTCTTCCAGGCCGTGGACCAGATCAAAGAGCGCCTGGGCGCCGAGCCGGTCCCGGTTCAGATTCCGGTGGGCGAGGAGAGCGGCTTCCGAGGAATGGTTGACCTGCTGACTCGCAGGGCGTTCATCTACAAGGACGATCTGGGCAAGGAGTGGTCGGTCGAGGACCCACCGGAAGACCTGGCGCTGCAGATCGAGACCTTCCGTGAGAAGATGATTGAAGCTGCGGCCGAATCGGACGAAGAGCTGACCCTGAAGTTCCTGGAGGGCATTCCCCTCACCGACGAGGAGGTCAAGCGCGGGCTTCGCAAGCGCACGGTCAACAACGAGATCGTGCCCGTGTTCTGCGGCTCGTCTTTCAAGAACAAGGGCGTCCAGCCTCTGCTCGACGGCGTGGTGGACTACCTTCCCTCGCCACTGGAAGTGCCCGCCGTGGTGGGCGTCGACCCGGACACGGGCGAGGAGAAGGTACGTCACGCTGACCCCGATGAGCCGCTGTCAGCCCTGGTCTTCAAGATCGCCACGGACCCGTATGTGGGCAAACTGGCCTTCGCTCGGGTCTACTCAGGCGTACTGAAAACCGGCACGGCGGTGCTTAACTCCACCACCGGCAAACGCGAGCGCATCGGGCGACTGCTGCGTATGCACGCCGACCGCCGCGAGGACGTGGATGTCATCCAGGCTGGCGAACTGGGCGCCATTGTGGGACTGAAACAGTCCTCCACCGGCGACACGCTCTCGGACGAGAAGAACTGTATCCAACTGGAGAAGATTGAGTTCCCGGAGCCGGTCATCAGTGTGGCCATCGAGCCCAAGACCAAGGCTGACCAGGACAAGATGGGCATCGCCCTGGCCAAGCTTTCGGAAGAGGACCCCACCTTCCGCACCCGCACCGACGAAGAGACCGGCCAGTGCATGATCTCGGGGATGGGCGAGCTCCACCTGGAGATCATCGTGGACCGCTTGCTGCGCGAGTTCTCGGTGGGTGCCAACGTGGGCCGTCCCCAGGTGGCTTATAAGGAAGCCATCCGTCGCGCCCTCAAGGCGGAAGGACGCTTCGTGCGCCAGACCGGTGGGCGCGGTCAGTTCGGCCACGTCTGGATCGAGGTCGAGCCTCTGGCTCCGGGCAAAGGTTTTGTGTTCGAGAGCAAGATTGTCGGAGGCACGGTTCCCAAGGAGTACGTGGCTCCGGTGGAAGTTGGGGTCAAGGAAGGACTTTCCACGGGCGTGCTGGCCGGCTATCCGGTGGTGGACATTAAAGTCACCCTGGTGGACGGCTCCTACCACGAGGTGGACTCGAGCGAGATCGCCTTCAAGATCGCCGGTTCCATGGCGGTCAAGGAGGCTCTTCGCAAGAACGATTGTTACTTGAAAGAGCCGGTCATGAAAGTGGAGGTGGTTGTCCCTGACAACTATCTCGGCGACGTGATCGGCGACATCAACAGCCGGCGCGGCAAGATCGAGGGCGTGAACCCCACACCGGGCAATACGCAGACGGTCAAGTCGTTGGTACCGCTGGCCGAGATGTTTGGCTATGTGGGCAATTTGCGCTCCTTGACACAGGGTCGAGGAACGTACACTATGGAGTTCTCGCATTACGCCGAGGTTCCTAAGCCCATTCAGGAAGAGATCATTTCCCGTTTTTATGGCAAAGCGGTGTAGCTACATTTGCAAGCCCTGCGAGGGTAGCTAACAAGTTTGGGACGAGGGTCCCAAGGGAACGAAACGGAGGCAATCATGGGTAAAGAGAAATTTGTCCGCACCAAGCCGCACGTCAATGTGGGCACCATCGGTCACGTCGACCATGGCAAGACCACGCTGACCGCTGCGATTACCAACGTGCTGGCTGCGGCTAAGGGCGCCAAGGCGCTGAACGTAGACGAGATCGACAACGCTCCCGAGGAGAAGGCGCGTGGCATCACGATCGCCATCTACCACGCCGAGTATGAGACCGACAACCGTCACTACGCTCACGTGGACTGCCCCGGCCACGCCGACTACATCAAGAACATGATCACCGGCGCGGCCCAGATGGACGGCGCCATCCTCGTGGTCGCCGCAACCGACGGCCCGATGCCTCAGACCCGCGAGCACATCCTCCTGGCCCGCCAGGTGAACGTGCCTTACATCGTGGTCTTCCTGAACAAGGTCGACATGGTCGACGACCCCGAGCTCATCGAACTGGTCGAGATGGAAGTTCGCGACCTGCTGAACAAGTACGAGTTCCCGGGCGACGACATCCCGATCGTCAAGGGCTCCGCCCTCCAGGCTCTGAACGCCGCTGACAAGTCGCGCAACGACAAGTGGGCCGTCAAGATCTGGGAGCTGATGGACCACCTCGACAGCTACATTCCGGAACCGCAGCGTCCCATCGACCAGCCGTTCCTGATGCCCATCGAGGACGTGTTCACCATCACCGGCCGTGGCACGGTCGGCACCGGTCGCGTCGAGCGCGGCATCATCAAGACTGGCGAAGAGGTCGAGATCGTGGGCATCCGCGACGAGACCCGCAAGACCGTGGTCACCGGCGTCGAGATGTTCCGCAAGATTCTCGACGAGGGTCGGGCTGGCGACAACGTGGGCCTGCTGCTCCGTGGCGTCAACCGCACCGACATCGAGCGTGGAATGGTGCTGGCCAAGCCGGGCAGCATCAAGCCCCACACCCAGTACAAGGCCAACGTCTACGTCCTCTCCAAGGACGAGGGCGGCCGTCACACCCCGTTCTTCCAGGGCTACCGCCCGCAGTTCTACTTCCGCACCACGGACGTGACCGGCGAGTGCAAGCTTCCGGACGGAATGGAGATGGTGATGCCGGGTGACAATGTCACCCTGGACGTCAAGCTCATCCAGCCGATCGCTATCGAAGTCGGCCTGCGCTTCGCCATCCGCGAGGGTGGCCGTACCGTCGGCGCCGGTGTCGTCACCGAGGTGATCGCCTAGAGGGGGAACCCTCATCCAACGAGGAGCCGGCTCCACCACGGAGCCGGCTCCTCCTAAAATGTCCTAAGGAGTATCCAGTTCATGGCCAAGCAGAGGATCCGTATCCGACTCAAAGCGTTCGATCACGCCATTCTCGACGAGTCGGCCGAGAAGATCGTGCAGATCGCTCGCCAGACGGGCGCTAACATCTCCGGGCCGGTTCCGCTGCCCACGGAGAAGAACATTTACTGTGTCAACCGCTCGCCCCACGTCGACAAGAAGTCGCGCGAGCACTTCGAGATCCGCACCCACAAGCGGCTGATCGACATCTACTTCGACCCGTCCCAGAAGACGATCGAGCAGTTGATGAAGGTCGACCTGCCAGCTGGCGTGGACATCGAGATCAAGGGTTAGGAGACTGTCATGAAGGCGATTCTTGGCAAGAAAATCGGAATGACCCAGGTGTTCGACGAGAACGGCCTGATCGTCCCCGTCACCGTGGTCGAGGCTGGCCCGTGCATCGTCGTGCGCCGCCGCACCAAGAGCAAGGATGGCTACGAGGCCGTTCAGGTGGGTTACGGGTTGATCCGCGAGAAGCTTTTGAACAAACCCGAGAAGGGCCAGTTTCGGCCCAAGAAGGGTGACGCCAACCAGCCTAACCTGCCGAACCTGCGCTATCTGCGCGAGTTCCGGGTGGACGAGAGCAATACCCTCAAGCGGGGCGACGAGATCCGGGTCGAGATGTTCGAGGCCGGCGAGAAAGTCGACGTAACCGCCATCTCCAAGGGCAAGGGCTTCCAGGGCACCATGAAGCGGCATCGCTTCGGCGGCGGCCCCCGCAGCCACGGCTCCATGACCCACCGCCAGCCCTGCTCGGGTGGCGGTACCGACCCGGCCCGCGTCTTCGTGGGGACTCGCAAGCCTGGCCACATGGGAGACGTTCAGGTCACCCAGCTTGGCCTCAGAGTCGTCAAAGTCGACGCCGAAAAGAACCTGATCCTGATCCGCGGCGCCATTCCAGGGCCCAACAACCGCCTGGTCACCGTGCGCGCCGCGGTCAAGTCGGGCAAGAAGTAAGGAGCTGCCATGCCTAAGCTTGCTGTGCTCGATATGAGCGGAAAGAACGTCGGAAGCATCGAGCTTTCGCCCGAGGTTTTCGAGGTTCCTTACAACGAGGCTATCATTCACCAGATCACCGTGGGTCTGCAGGCCAACTTGCGCCACGGAACGTCCTGCACCAAGACCCGCGGCGAGGTCCGGGGAGGCGGTCGGAAGCCCTGGCGCCAGAAGGGAACCGGTATGGCCCGTCACGGCAGCCGGCGCTCGCCTATCTGGAAGGGCGGGGGCACGACCTTTGGCCCGCGACCCCGCAAGTACACCCAGAAGTTGCCCAAGAACATGCGCCACCTGGCCCTGCGCTCGGCTCTTTCCCAGCGCGTGCGCGAGGAGATGCTGACGCCGGTTTCGGCGATCACCATGAGCGAGTTCAAGACCAAGACGTTTGCCAAGTTCCTGGCCGACATCAAGGTCGAGACGACCCCGGTGAAGCAGACGGCCAAGAAGGGCGAGAAGCAGAATCTGCCGGTTCCCAACGCTCTCATCGTGCTCGACGGAATGGACGAGAAGGTTCAGAAGTCGGCGGCCAATCTGCCCAACGTGCGCGTGGCTCAGGTCTCCAACCTGAACCTGCTCGACGTGGTTCTGTCCAAGCGGCTCGTGTTCACCCAGGCCGCCCTGGAGAAGATTCAGGAGGTACTCAAACCGTGAGCAAGCCCCAGAAGCCCCCGTCCAGCGTCGCCCACCTGCGGTGGATGAACGCCCGCGACATTCTCAAGCGACCGATCATCACGGAGAAATCCATGACCATCGCCGTAGAGAACAAGTACACCTTCGAGGTCAGTCCTCTGGCCAACAAGATTCAGGTCCGCCGCGCCGTGGAGGAGATCTTCGGTGTGACTGTGACCAAGGTCACCACCCTGCGCACGTCCTCGAAGGTTCGCCGTCGGGGCCGCACGCTGGGCGAGACCCGCGAATGGAAGAAGGCCGTCGTCACCTTGAAGGAAGGCGACAAGATCGAGCTCAACGGCACGCCGTTGCTGGAAGTTTAACAACTCGTTTACCGCCGACAACCCCGGTTGTCGGATAATCACCTGGTTTTTATAGGCAAGCGAAGCGCGCAGCGAGCCTGCGAGCAGAGCAAATCGGTCAAGCGAAGCGCGCAGCGAGCCTGCGAGCAGAGC
Source organism: Candidatus Xenobia bacterium (assembly GCA_045863235.1). Taxonomy (GTDB): domain Bacteria; phylum Vulcanimicrobiota; class Xenobia; order Xenobiales; family QWHO01; genus QWHO01. Next base: position 11,129 of record BTUM01000073.1, read on the forward strand.
AGAAAAAATTTAAGCAATCTGTTTTTGAAAGGAGCCCTGGCTGAGATGTCGACCCGCAAGTTCAAGCCGACCAGTCCAGGCCGCCGCCATATGAGCGTCAGTGGTTTCGAGGAGATCACTGCCAGCAAGCCGGAAGCCTCACTCTGCGAGCCGCTGCGTCAGACCGGTGGCCGCAACGCCCAGGGGCGCGTTACGGCGCGCCATCGCGGAGGCCGGCACAAGCGGCTTTATCGCATCATCGACTGGAAGCGCAACAAGGACGGAATCCCCGCCCGCGTCGCCACCATCGAGTATGACCCCAACCGTTCGGCTCGCATCGCGCTGCTGCACTACCTCGATGGTGAGAAGCGCTACATCCTGGCCGTGCACGGTCTGGCAGTCAATGATCGCGTGGTCTCGGGCGAGGATGCAGACATCAAGCCGGGCAACGCCCTGCCGATGCGCCGGATGCCTGTCGGCACGGTCATCCACAATGTGGAGCTTTACCCGGGCCGTGGGGCTCAGATGATTCGCTCAGCCGGCGCCTCGGGCCAGCTGATGGCCAAGGAAGGGGCTCTGGTGCTGGTGCGTCTGCCTTCGGGCGAGATGCGCTACGTCTCCCAGGACTGCCGGGCAACGGTGGGCCAGGTCGGCAATCTCGAGCACGAGAACGTCGACATTGGCAAGGCCGGTCGCTCGCGCTGGCTGGGCAAGCGTCCGCAGACCCGCGGCATCGCCATGAATCCCTGCGACCACCCGCACGGTGGCGGCGAGGCTCGCTCGACTCCGGGTCGGCCGAGCACCACTCCGTGGGGCAAGCCGGCGCTGGGTCTGAAGACTCGCAAGAGCAAGCCGGGCGACAAGATGATTGTTCGCCGGCGGAAGAAATAGCTGGCCAAGCGCTCAGCGCCCGGCTAGTTTCGAGAGTTATCGGTAGGAGGAAATCCAGTGTCCAGATCGGTCAAGAAGGGTCCCTACGTGGACCTGAACGTCGCCAAGAAGATCGACGCTCTCAACCAGAAGAATGAGAAGAAGGTCGTCAAGACGTGGGCGCGCGCCAGCACGGTGACTCCCGACATGGTGGGTCACACCATCGCGGTGCACGACGGTCGCAAGCACGTGCCGATCTACGTCTCGGAGCAGATGGTGGGGCACAAGCTCGGTGAGTTCGCTCCCACCCGCACCTATCGCGGTCACTCGGGCGGCAAGGCCGAGAAGAAGAGCAAGCCCAAGAAGTAAGCGCAAACGAGCGCAGGAGAACATTCGGAGGAACCATGGCCAGCAAGGACCAGCCTGAAAAGGGCTCCAAGCCTGAAAAGAAACCAGCAGCGGCAAAGAAATCCGCTGCGGCTGCCAAGAAGGAAGGTGGCGAGAAGCCCCCTGCCAAGAAGGCGCCTGCCACCAAGCCGGACAAGGCCGTCAAGGTCAAGCCCGACGCTCGGGCGATCGCCAAGTATGTTCGCACGGCTCCGCGCAAGATGCGACTGGTGGTCGACGCCATCCGTGGCCGCTCGGTTGAGGACGCCCGCAACATCTTGAACTTCACTCCCAAGCGGGCAGCCCGTACGCTGGTCAAAGTGCTCAACTCGGCCGTCGCCAACGCCGAGAATAATCACGAGCTCGACCCGGACCGCCTCTTCGTGTGGCGCGCCTTCGTCGACCAGGGTCCGGCCGTCAAGCGTTTCATCCCGCGCGCTCGTGGTCGCGCATCGGGCGTCAAGAAATACACCAGCCACGTGACCATCGAGCTCAAAGTGCGTGAGGAGGGTCGGTAAAGGTTATGGGTCAGAAGATTCACCCCATCGGGTTCCGCATCGGCGTCATCAAGGGTTGGGACTCTCGCTGGTTCCAGCAGAAGAACTACGCCGAGTGGCTCCACGAAGACTACTTGATCCGGCGCCATCTCAAAAAGACGCTGCGTCACGCCGGCCTGAGCAAGATCGAGATCGAGCGCGCCAACAAGGTGCACGTGATCTTGAGCACCGCCAAGCCGGGTCTGGTGATCGGCAAGCGCGGCGCGGGCATCGAAGAGCTGCGCCGTGGTCTGGAGAAGCTGACCGGCAAGCCGATCAAGATCTCGGTGTCAGAGATCAAGCAGCCCGAGCTCGATGCCCACCTCGTTGGCGAGAACATCGCCGAGTCGCTGGAGAAGCGCGTCAGCTTCCGGCGGGCCATGAAGCAGGCCGTGCTGCGCAGCATCAAGGCCGGCGCCAAGGGCGTCAAAGTTCAGATCTCAGGGCGCCTGGGCGGAGCGGAAATCGCCCGCACCGAGCGTACCTTCCAGGGTAAGGTTCCGCTGCACACGCTGCGGGCCGACATCGACTATGCCATCACCGAAGCCAAGACGACCTATGGTCGGATCGGCGTGAAGGTGTGGATCTACCGCGGCGAGATCCTGCCGCAGCGCGCCGAGCCGGCTCCGGTTCAGGCTGAGGCGCTCTAAGGTTTTGGAGGAAGACGAGCAATGCTGGCTCCCAAACGAGTAAAATTCCGCAAAGTTCAGCGCGGACGCATGAAAGGCAAAGCGCACCGGGGCAACAAGGTGCACTTCGGCGACTTCGCGCTGCAGGCCACCGAGCCGTGCTGGGTGACCGACCGCCAGATTGAGGCCGCTCGTGTGGCGATGACTCGCCACATCAAGCGCGGTGGTAAGGTGTGGATCCGCATCTTCCCCGACAAGTCGGTCACGAAGAAGCCGGCCGAGACCCGTATGGGATCCGGCAAGGGCTCGCCCGAGTTCTGGGTGGCCGTGATCAAGCCTGGCCGCATCCTCTTCGAGGTGGCCGGGGTCCCTGAAGAACTGGCCCGAGAGGCCATGCGCCTGGCGGCTTTCAAGCTGCCGATGCGCACCCGATTCCTCGTACGCGAGTCGCTGGGTGGAGACCATGAAGAGTAGTATCAAGAAACTGCATGAATCGTCGCTGGCCGAGCTGACCAACGACCTCAAGGGCGCTCAGGAAGAGCTGTTCAATCTGCGCTTCCAGATCGCGACCCAGCGCTTGACCGACAACTCGCAGATCAAGAAGACCCGCAAGAAGATCGCGCAGTTGCACACGGTCATCCGCCAAAAAGAACTCACCGGAAAGAAGGAGGGCTAAGCGATGGCTGAGGCTCAAACCCGAACCCGCCGCAAAGTCCGAACCGGAACGGTGGTGTCCAACAAAATGGAGAAGACGGTTGTGGTGGCGGTCACCCGCCAGTTCCCGCATCCGCTTTACAAGAAGATCATCAAGCGTACCGTCAGGCTGAAGGCCCATGACGAGAGCAACTCCTGCGAGCCGGGCGACCGTGTGAAGATCATGGAAACCCGTCCCATGTCCAAGGAGAAGCGCTGGCGCGTGGTCACCATCCTGGAGAAGGCAAGGTAAGGAAGCTATGGTTCAGCAGCAAAGCCGACTCAGGGTCGCCGACAACTCGGGTGCGCGTGAGGTCATGTGCATTCGAGTCATGGGCGGCTCTACCCGCAAGTATGCCGGCGTGGGCGACATCATCGTGGCCTCCGTCAAGCAAGCCACTCCCGGCGCCGCCGTCAAAAAGGGCGACGTGGTCAAGTGTGTGGTGGTTCGCACCAAGAAGCCGATCCGTCGTCCTGACGGATCCTACATCCGCTTCGATGAGAACGCCGCGGTCATCATCCGTGACGACCTCAATCCCCGCGGAACCCGAATCTTCGGTCCGGTGGCGCGTGAACTGCGCGACCGCGACTTCATGAAGATCGTATCTTTGGCCCCTGAGGTGCTGTGAAATGCACGTGAAGAAAGATGATACAGTGCTGGTCCTGAGCGGCCCCTACGCGGGCAAGAAGGGCAAAGTCATCAAGGTCGACCCGGAGAAGAGCAAGGTGACCGTGGACGGGGTCAATCTCGTCAAGCGGCACACCAAGCCCCGTCCGCCGGCCCAACAGGGGGGCATCGTGGAGAAGGCCATGCCGATCCACGCCAGCAACGTGATGCTGGTCTGCCCCAAGTGCAGCAAGCCTTCGCGCACGGGCAACAAGCGCGTGGTCGAGGGCGACAAGAAGAAAGTTTTCCGCGTCTGCAAGAAGTGCAACGCCGACTTCTAACGCAATCCACGGAATAAGGGAACAAGACGATGGCTGAGACGAAAGAGAAGAAGGCCGCCAAGGGTGATGGTGGCGGCAAGGAAAAAGGTGGTAAGAAGGGTGGCATGTCCGATGGCAAGCTCGAGAAGATCGAGCTGCGCCTGAAGAACAAGTACCACAAAGAGGTTGCTCCTGCGATGAAGGAGCGCTTCAAGTACTCCAACGTCATGATGATCCCCCGCCTGGAGAAGGTGGTGGTCAACATGGGGCTGGGCGAAGCCATCGCCAATCCGAAGATCCTCGACAACGCGGTGGGCGACATGGTCGCCATCACGGGCCAGAAGCCAGTGGTGACCAAGTCCAAGAAGGCCATCAGCAACTTCAAGTTGCGTGCCGGGGTCAAGATCGGTGCGAAGGTCACCCTGCGGGGGCCCAAGATGTGGGCCTTCTTGGACAAGCTTTTCAACCTGGTGTTGCCCCGTATCCGCGATTTCCGCGGCCTGTCCGCCAAGTCGTTTGATGGGCGTGGCAACTACTCGTTCGGGCTCAAGGAGCAGATCATCTTCCCCGAGATCGACTACGACAAGGTTGATCGCGTTCGCGGGATGGACATCTGCATCGTGACCACCGCCAAAACCGATGAGGAAGGGTCCGAGTTTCTCCGGCTACTCGGTTGCCCTCTCCGCAAGCAGTAAAAGGAGCGTTCGATCCTATGGCCACCACGGCGCAAGAAGTTAAGACCCGCGAGAAGCGGGTGAAATACAAGGTTCGCCTGCGCAACCGCTGCTCGGTCTGCGGGCGGCCGCGAGCCTATCTGCGGAAGTTCGGCCTGTGCCGCATCTGCTTCCGCTCCATGGCGCACCGGGGCGAGATCCCGGGTGTGCGCAAGTCCAGCTGGTAGATCCCGCGTCAACAGGTTTGGAGGAAGTTTATGCCGACCACCGATCCCATCGCCGACATGCTCACCCGGGTGCGCAACGCCAACAAGGCGCTGCACGACCAGGTGGACGTTCCGGCTTCCAAGGTTAAAGAACAGCTTGCCAAGCTCCTCAAGAAAGAGGGCTATATCAAGGACTACCAGATGATCCAGACGGGCGTCCAGGGCACGCTGCGCATCACCATGAAGTACACCCATGATCGCCAGCGCATCATCACCGGCCTCAAGCGCGTGAGCAAGCCCGGCCTGCGGGTTTACGTTGGTAAGGACGAGATTCCGCGTATCTTCGGTGGGCTGGGCACGGTCGTCGTGTCGACCCCCAAAGGAATTCTGACCGGTCGCAACGCCCAGAAGATGGGCGTGGGCGGCGAGCTGATGGCCTACGTCTGGTAAGACGAAGGTCAACTGAGGAGGACAAGATGTCACGCATTGGTCGCCTGCCCATCAAGCTCCCGCAGGGAGTGGAGATCGTCGTCAACAACGACGTTGTCAAGGTCAAGGGCAAGAAGGGTGAGCTCACCCAGAAATATGATCCGGCCGCGGTGGAGCTGGTCCAGGAAGGCGGAACGCTGCAGGTGCGCCGCCGGAATGACCAGCGCAACAGCCGCTCACAGCACGGGTTGACGCGCACCCTCATTCAGAATATGGTCACCGGGGTCAGCGAAGGCTTTACCCGGTCGCTCGAGATCGTGGGGGTCGGTTATCGCGCCCAGATGCAGGGACACACGCTGCAACTGGCCATGGGCTATTCGCACCCCGTCAACATCGAGCCGATCGACGGAATTCAGTTCGAGGTCGAAGTGGACGCTCGCGCCAAGATCAACAAGATCCACGTGCGCGGGATCGATCGCCAGAAGGTGGGCCAGGTGGCCGCCAATCTGCGCAACGTGCGGCCGCCCGAGCCTTATAAGGGCAAGGGCATTCGCTATGTGGGCGAAGTGCTGCTGCGCAAGATGGGCAAGGCCGGCAAGGCCGGGAAGTAAGGAGTCGTCATGATTATTAAGCCATCTCGCAACAGTCGTCGCGGTTTTCGCCACGAGCGCGTGCGCGACACCGTGGTGGGCACGGCCGAGCGGCCGCGCCTGGCTATTTTTCGTAGCCTCAAGCACGTCTATGCCCAGGTGATCGATGACGAGAACGGCACCACACTGGTGGCTGCCAGCACTCTCGAAGAGTCGCTCAAGGGTCAGAAAGGCTCGCTCAAGGAGCGGGCCCGCAAGGTGGGCGAGCTGGTGGCTCAGAAGGCCGCCGAAAAGGGCATCCAGGTGGTCGTTTTCGACCGCGCGGGCTACAAGTATCACGGGCGCGTGGCTGCGCTGGCCGAAGGGGCCCGTGAAAAGGGACTCATTTTCTAGGGAGAACTGCAAGCAGCCAGCTTGCACACAGAACAGGAGTAGTCATGAGGAAACGCATCGACCCGAGCGGTCTGGAACTGAAAGAGCACGTCGTCAAAGTCAATCGCGTGTCCAAGGTGGTGAAGGGCGGCAAGCGCTTCAGCTTCTCGGCCATGGTCGTGGTGGGCGACGGCAACGGCGTCGTTGGCTGCGGACTGGGCAAGGCGACCGAGGTTCCCGAAGCCATCCGCAAGGGTGCCGAGGAAGCCAAAAAGGCGCTGGTGCAGGTTCCCCTGGCTGGCACGACCATCCCCCACCTGATGATGTCCGATTTCGGCTCGGTCAGGGTGATGCTCAAGCCGGCCGCGCCCGGAACCGGTGTGATCGCCGGGGGCGCCGTGCGCGCCGTGGTCGAGCTGGCCGGTATTCGCGACATCCTGACCAAGTCGCTCGGCTCGGACAACTCCATCAACATCGTCTACGCGACCATGAAAGGCCTGCGCGAGCTGATGAACGCTGAAGAGATCGCTGCCCGCCGCAACAAGTCGGTGGAAGAGCTCGTCGGCAAGAAGCTGGCGGCCGTCTTGACCGGCCGTGGCACGGGCATCTCCGAGGAGGCATAAACCAATGCGTGGTAATGATATCAAACCAGCCCAGGGCGCTCGCCATCGCCGCCGCCGCGTAGGCCGGGGCATGACTGACGGCACTTTCTGCGGCCGCGGAATGAACGGCCAGGGTGCTCGCTCGGGCGGAGGCAAAGGTCCGGGATTCGAAGGCGGCCAGACCCCGTGGTATCGGCGTCTGCCCAAGTATCGCGGCTTCAAGAACCCGTTCCGCACCGAGTTCCAGGTGGTCAACCTGGTCGACCTGGAAGCTCGCTTCGAGGACGGTGCCACGGTTGACGCCCAGGCTCTGAAAGAACGACGTCTGGTCTCGGACCTCAAAGCGCCGGTGAAGGTGCTTGGCACCGGTGAGCTCAAGAAGAAGCTTACCGTGACCGTGGATGCGGTCAGCGCGGGTGCCCGTGAGGCCATCGAGGCTGCGGGAGGAAAGGTCGAGGTGATCTAGGGTGTCGCAACAACAGGCCTCGCTTGCCGAGGCGATGCAGGTCGGTGACCTGCGTAAGCGCATCGGCTTCGTGTTCTTGGGCATGGCGATCTTCGTCCTCACCGTCCACGTCGGCATCCCGGGAATCAACCTGACGGTCTGGAAATCGCTCCTCTCCCAGGGGGCGCTTTTTCAGTTTCTGGGCATGTTCACGGGTGGTGCCCTGTTCAACTTCTCCATCGGGGCGATGGGCATCACGCCCTACATCAACGCCTCGATTATCATGCAGCTATTGACCGTGGTTGTGCCACAGCTCAAGGACATGCAGAAGGAAGGGGGCGAGCTGGGTCGGCGCAAGATCGCCTGGTACACTCGCTGCCTGACCATGACGCTGGCCTTCCTGCAAGCCACCATGATGGTGCTCTCCCTGCGCAGCTATCGCGGTGCGACTGGTGAGGGCGTGTTCATGATCAACAACGTCTTCTATTACGCCATGGTGATCTTTACCCTGATGGCGGGGACTGCGTTCTTGATGTGGCTGGGCGAGCAGATGAGCGACAAGGGGATCGGCAACGGCGTTTCCCTGCTGATTTTCGGCGGCATCTCGCTGTCATTCCCGCAGTACTTCCAGCAGACGATGCAGCTTGCCAACGTCCGCGGGCCGCAGTTCTGGGTGGCCCTGGGCGTGTTCCTGGCCATCTTCGTGCTGCTCATTATGGCCATCATCTACGTGACCATCGGTCAGCGCAAAGTACCGGTGCAATATCCCAAGCGGCAGGTCGGACGGAGAGTCTATGGAGGCCACTCCACCTTCATTCCGATCCGCGTGAACAACGCTGGCGTGATCTCGATCATCTTCGCCATCTCGATTATGTACCTGCCCAACACGCTGCTCACGTTCCTTCCCAAGGATGCGACCTGGCTGGTGCCGATTCAGACGTTCTATGAGCGCTGGTTCATCCCCACGGGTGTTCTCTACAACCTTTGCTACGCTGGATTGGTGATCTTCTTCACCTACTTTTATTCGGCCATCACCCTGAATGTTCAGGACCTGGCCGACAACCTGCGCAAGCACGGGGGATTCATCCCTGGAATTCGCCCGGGCAAGCCTACGGTGGACTACCTCGAGCGCCTGCTCTCTCGCATCACCCTCGTTTCTGCCCTGTTCCTTGCTTTCATCGCGGTCTTTCCGACCTTCTTGATGCAGGCTACCGGGGTCACCAACTTCTATCTGGGGTCTACTTCGATGCTGATCATCGTGGGCGTAGCTCTGGATACGATGCAGCAGATTCAGGCTCGGCTCGTCATGCGACAGTACCAGGGCTTCATGAAACAGCAGGGGAGCTGAGTTCGTGAGACTGGTACTGCTTGGCCCTCCCGGGGCCGGTAAAGGCACCCAGGCGAGCATCATCGCACAGCGCTACGAGGTCTCCCACATCTCCACCGGCGACATGCTTCGCGAGCAGGTCAAGAAGAAGACCAAACTGGGCCAGGAGGCGGCATCCTTCATGAATGCCGGCAAGCTGGTACCTGATAAGGTCATTCTGGACATGGTCAAGAACCGGCTCAAGCGCAAGGATTGCGAGAAGGGGTTCCTGTTCGACGGGTTCCCCCGCACCGTGCCCCAGGCCGAGGCCTTGAACGCGATGCTGGTCAAAGCCGGCAAGCCGCTGGATGCCGTGATTTTGTTCGATGTGAAGGATGACTTTCTGGTCAACCGGCTCACGATGCGCCGCAACTGTCCCGAGTGTGGAAGCATCTACCACATGGAGAGCAAGCCTGGCCGCGTGCCCGGCTTTTGCGACAACGACGGTGCCGCTCTCGTGCAACGCGAGGATGACAACGAGAAGGTGGTGCGCCAGCGTCTTCAGGTCTATCACGAGCAGACCGCTCCACTGGTGGAGTTCTATCGCAAGACAGGCCAGTTGTGGGAAGTGGACGCAAGCCAGGAGGTCGCACGCATCTCTCTGACGGTGGATCGCTTTTTGGAGAAGAAGAGGAAGAAGTGATCAACCTCAAGTCCGAGCGCGAGATCGGCATCATTCGCGAGGCCGGCGAGATCCTTCACGGAGTTTTGAAACTGGTCGAGGATGCCTGCAAGGAAAAGGTTCGCACCCGGGACCTGGATGCGATGGCCGAGCAGTTCATCGTTTCGCGCGGGGCAACTCCGGCCTTTAAAGGCTACAAAGGCTTCCCCGCCAGCCTGTGCATCTCGATCAACGAAGAGGTCGTGCACGGCATTCCCGGGCCCCGCCGCATCAAGAGCGGCGACATCGTCAGCGTGGATTGCGGCGTACGCTACAAAGGTTACATCGCCGATTCGGCTCTCACCATCCCGGTGGGGGACATCTCGGCGGATGTGCAAAAGCTGTTGAAGGTGACCGAGGAGGCTCTCTACCTCGGCATCGACAAAGCCCGTCCGGGCAACTTCGTGCGCGATATCTCTCAGGCTGTCCAGACCCACGTCGAGAAGCACGGCTTCTCGGTCGTGCGCGAACTGGTGGGCCACGGGGTCGGTCGCGAGATGCATGAGGAGCCCCAGGTGCCCAACTATGTCACCGATTCCAAAGGCGCCCGGCTGGAGCCGGGGATGGTCATCGCCATCGAGCCGATGGTCAATCTGGGGGTTTACCACGTCACGATGCTCTCCGACAAGTGGACCATCGTGACGCTCGACCGTCAACCCTCGGCCCATTTCGAGCACACCATTGCGATTACGGAAAATGGGCCTCAGATCTTGACGAACGGGCAGTGAAGTCCTATATTACTTCGGTGTGGCTGAACCTGTGTTCGGCGTCGCTCGGCCTTTGTCCTGAGCGGCCCGGGCTCGCCTCAAGGTTGTAGAACCCTGTGGCAGAAGGCAAGGAAGAGATCGACGGCGTCGTAACCGAGTTGCTGCCGAACTCCATCTACCGGGTGAAGCTCGAGAGTGGTCAGAGTGTGTTAGCGCATCTCGCAAGCGGGACGCGCATGCAGTTGGTGCGGGTTCTGCCCGGCGACCAGGTCACGCTGGAGCTCTCACCCTACGATCCGGGTCGAGGTCGCATCGTTCGACGAGGCGGCGAGCGCCCTGGAAGGTAGCACGGTCAGGGTTGGATCAGGAGGAACAATGCGAGTCAAACCGTCTATCAAGAGACGCTGTGAAAAGTGCCGCATCATCCTGCGTAAAGGCAGGGTGCGGGTGATCTGCAAAAACCCGAAGCACAAGCAAATTCAAGGCTAATCTGCTGTCGCAGCGCGGGCGCGCTGGGTAGCTAGAGGAAGTAACAGGAGGATACATCGTGGCTCGAATTGCGGGAGTAGACCTGCCTCGAGACAAAGTGGTCGAGATCGCCTTGACCTACATCTTCGGAATCGGCCGTGCGCGGGCCCGGGCCATCGTGGCCAAGACCGGCGTCAATCCGCTGACGCGGGTGCGTGCTCTGACCGAGGATGAGGTCGGCAAGCTGCGTGACCACATCGAGAAGCATGAGAAGGTCGAGGGCGATCTGCGCCGCGAGATCACTCAGAATATCAAGCGTTTGATCGAAATCAACTGCTATCGCGGTGTCCGCCATCGTCGTAGCCTCCCGGTTCGCGGTCAGCGCACCAAGACCAATGCCCGGACGCGCAAGGGTCCCAAGCGCACCGTCGGGCGCAAGAAGTCGAAGGGCTAAGGGCACGAGGAGGATACAATGGCTAAGAAAGTCGGCCGTCAGCGCAAGAAGGTCTCCAAGAATATCCCTCGTGGCGTAGCCCACATCCAGTCGACGTTCAACAATACGATCGTCACCATCACCGACATGCAGGGCAACTCGCTTGCCTGGGCCTCGGCCGGTGGGCTGGGTTTCAAAGGCTCCCGCAAGAGCACGCCGTTCGCCGCGGGCGTGGCCGCCGAGAAGGCGGCCCAGCTCGCTTCCGAGCACGGTATGCGGACTGTGGAGGTCTACGTCAACGGCCCCGGCTCGGGTCGCGAAGCGGCCATCCGCTCGCTCCAGGCCGCCGGCCTCGAAATCAGCTTGATTCGGGATGTCACGCCCATTCCCCACAATGGCTGCCGCCCGCCCAAGCGTCGTCGCGTGTAAGGCGCGTTTAAGGTAATAGGAGGAGAAAGAAACCGTGGCCAGATACACAGGGCCCGTCTGCCGGCTCTGCCGCAGAGAGCAAACCAAGTTGTTCCTCAAAGGGGAGCGCTGCTTCACCCCCAAGTGCGCCATCGATCGGCGCAACTACCCGCCGGGCCAGCACGGCCCCGGACGGCAGAAGAAGGTGTCGCAGTACGGCATCCAGCTGCGTGAGAAGCAGAAGCTGCGTCGTATTTACGGGGTCAGCGAGCGCCAGTTCCGTAGCTACTTTGCCCGCGCCGCCAAGCAGTCGGGTGTGACCGGCGAGGCGTTCTTGCGCTTCCTCGAGCGCCGCCTGGACAACGTGGTGTATCGCCTCGGATTTGCCTACAGTCGCTCGGCTGCCCGTCAGCTGGTGGCCCACGGCAACATCCGGGTCAACGGCCGCAAGGTGGACGTTCCTTCCTATCTGGTGCGCCCTGGCGAGCAGGTGTCGCTCAACGAGAAGCACCGCCAGAACCCGGTCATCCAGCAAGCGGTTCAGAGCGCGTCGGTTCGGGCCATGCCCGTCTGGCTCGAGCTGAATCCCGAGGTGGTGGAAGGAAAAATCACCGCCCTGCCTAACCGGGGCGACATCGACACGCAGATCAACGAGCAGCTGATCGTCGAGTTCTACTCGCGTTAGAGTGCCGCTGGAGGGGCGCCCGAGAAGGCGCTCCTTTGCGCTTTCTCCGCGAAAGTCCGTCAAGCCAACGCACTGAGCGTGGCTGAAGTCAGGGAGAGAAAAAATTATGCTGGATACCATTCTGGCCCAGGTGGCCAACCCGGTCGAGTTCGCCGAGCCGCGCGTGGTCTGCGTCGGAGAGAACAAGTTCATCATCGAGCCGCTCGAGCGCGGTTTCGGCATTACTCTCGGCAATTCGCTGCGCCGGGTCCTCTTGTCGGCTCTGGTGGGCGCGGCCGTGACCCACGTTCGCATCGACGGCGTGCTGCACGAGTTCTCCACCCTTGACGGCGTCCGCGAGGACACCACCGAGATGATCCTCAACCTCAAGAAGCTCAAGCTCAAGCTCATGACCGACAAGCGCAAACTGCTGCGCCTGGAGTCTAGCGGCCCGGGCGTCGTGACTGCGGCCGACATCCTGCCCGACCCCGAGGTGGAGATTCTCAACCCCGACCTTCAGATCGCCACGCTCGAGAAGGCTGCTCGCCTGGGCATGGACCTCTACGTTTCGCGCGGCCAGGGCTATGTTCCGGCCGAGAAGCAGTCGAGCCAGGAGCAGGTCATCGGCATCATCCCGGTGGACTCGATCTTCAGCCCGATTCTGAAGGTCAACTACACCGTCGAGGACACTCGCGTCGGCCAGCGTACCGACTTCGACCGCCTCAACCTCGAGGTCTGGACCGATAACAGCCTCAAGCCTTATGAAGCCATCAGCCAGGCCGCGCAGGTTCTGCAAGACCAGCTGTCGCTCTTCACCAACTTGCAGCCTCCGAGCAAGGTCGACCACGAGCATCGTGGCCCCGAGTCGGAGATGCTGGATACCCCCATCGAAGACCTGGCCCTCTCGGTGCGCTCGATGAACTGCCTCAAGCGGGCCGGCATCCGCACCGTGGGCGAGCTTCTGACCTACTCCGAGGAGGACGTGATGAAGCTCAAGAACTTCGGCCAGAAGTCGCTCGACGAGATCAAGGACAAGCTGATGGAGCGCAATCTGTCGCTCCAGCCCAGCACGCCAGACTGAGGAGACGCCATGAGACACCGAGTCAAATCCCGCACCCTGGGTCGCCAGACCGGACATCGGCTGGCCATGCTGCGTAACATGGCCAAGTCGCTGCTGCAGCACGGGCGCATCAGTACCACCGAGACCCGGGCCAAAGAGCTTGCCAAGTACGTGGCTGGTCTGATCACCGATGCCAGGCGAGCCCATCAGTTCAAGGACGATAAGGACAAGGCCCTCAGCCACAAGCGGAACGTCTTCCGCCACCTCCCTGGCGCCGAGCGCCGCGGGGTCGGGCGCAATGACCGCGACGTGGCCGAGAACCTCTTTGCAACCCTGGCTCCCAAGTTCGCGGCCCGCGAGGCCAAGACCGGGAACGGGGGCGGCTACACCCGAATCATGAAGCTCGGCTTCCGTAAGGGAGATGGGGCCCCCATGGCCCTGATCGAGCTGGTTCTCGACTGACGCTTTACCTCGGGGTGGCACTGCTGGGCGCGCTGGGTTCTCTGGCCCGCTTTGCTGTTTCTTTGTGGCTGCCTCGGGCAGCCGGCGGTTTTCCCTGGGCCACGCTGATGGTCAACGTTCTGGGTTGCTTGCTGTTCGGGCTGGTGTGGGCCCTGGCCGAGGAGCGGAAGCTGCTCACGCCGGCGCAGCGCATCTGGTTGTCTGCTGGCTTTCTGGGAGGCTTCACCACCTTCTCCTCGTTCGGCTACGAGACCATCGAAATGGTACGCCAGGGTGAAGTCATGCGGGCCGGCGCGCACGTGCTGGTGCAGAACACGCTCGGCCCGCTGGCGGTCTTGCTCGGTTACCATCTGGGCGAGCGCCCCTGACTCTTCAGGTCTCAAGCTGCGGGTGATAACTTCCCACGCTCATTTCGAAGGTCCAGGCGACCGCATCGGCACAACGCACCATCGTCGGGGGGACGCGCAGAAGGTAATCCTGACCGGTGCTCGGGCAGACCACCTCCACGGCCACGATCGGCTCGTCATCCACGAAGTCCCAGACAAGAAGCCGTCGCTGCATTCCCTGAGCATCCTGGTCACGGTCGACCACCGCCGCGGTGCTCAGGCTCCTCAGATTCTTGAGGCCCACCCAGGCGACCAGACGGCGCCGCACACGGACGGTCCAGCTGGTGTAGAACTCGGGGAGGCAGACCGCAGCCACCCCGAACCCCACCGCGGCGCTCCCGTGGAGCAGCTTGATGCCCAGCTTCGGGTGCAGCATCACAAGGCCAGCCACCAGCAGGGCTAACGCCCTTCCCAGCCGGTTTCCACCCTGCAAGCCGAACAGGCAGGTCAGGACCAAGAGCGCCAGGGGCAATCCCAACAGGCTCTGCAGGACGAAGTCGGGAAAGGAGCGGCCCAGGGCGGCCACCACCATGCCCACTGCCACCCAGTAGTGTCCGCTAGTCATAGATGGGACGGGGTGGGGCGGCAGGCCGATACTCGCGTTGGTGGATGACGCGGTAGTGGCCGCTGGGCAACTCGAGGGTGCGATGCTCGGGGTGGGTGATCCGGGCCTGGTCGCCGATCTTGAAGATCAGCTGTCCGTTGGAGAGAAAGAGCTCTCCCGGCGCTTCAAGAACATGCCGGTGGCCGAGTTTCTCGCCCTCTCCCAGCACGTTGGTGGGAAGCCGAAGAGCATCCTCGGGCCAGAAGTTGATCTGAACAAAGAGCAGGTCCCCCTGGCGATAGTGCATCATGACTGCCTCCAGATTCGATGTCCACTGTTTCTTTTGGGGGCCCCAACCAAGAATAGCCGCTCGATGTTAGGATTTCGTTTCCGAGAGGTAACCGGCAGGTGAACATGTTTCCGGGATGTTGCCAGGTTTGACGGTACTCCCGCCCAGGCCAACCCGGCTGGTCTGGACATGGTCTGGTTTGTTAAAAAGGTTTGCTGCCCGCCTGGAGGAACCGCGCCAGGAATGATTGTGGTACGCGACCTCTCCTTTGCCTATCCGGGGGGTCACCCTGTCTTGCAGGGGATCGACCTGGAGCTGGCCCCGGGCGAGCTGGTGGTGCTGACCGGGCCCAATGGATGTGGCAAGACGACCCTGGCTCGGCACTTGAACGGCCTGCTGCTGCCTCAGCAAGGGACGGTGCAGGTGGATGACCTGCCCACTTCGCAGGCCGAAGTGCGCCGTCTGGTGGGGATGGTCTTTCAAGAGCCGGAGAGCCAGATCGTGGCCCCCGTCGTGGAGGAAGACGTAGCCTTTGGCCTGGAGAATCTGGGCCTGCCCCGCGAGGAGATGCGCAGGCGAGTGGAGTGGGCCCTGGAGAGACTGGACCTGACGGCGGTCCGTCGCTCTGAGCCCCACCTTCTGTCGGGCGGCCAGAAGCAGCGGCTCGCGCTGGCCTCGGTGCTGGCCATGAAGCCGCGCTACCTGGTGCTGGACGAGCCTACGACCATGCTCGATCCCTGGTCGCGCCGTGAGGTGCTGGAGCTGCTCGGTGACCTGCGCAAGACCGAGGGGATCGCGATCATCCTGGTCACCCACCGCCTGGAGGAGGCGCTGGAAGCCGACCGGGTCGTGGTTCTGGCCAACGGGCGGGTCCGCTTTCAGGGCTCCCCGGCGGCCCTCTTTGGGCAGCTCGAGCTGTTGACCGAGCTGGGCCTGGAGCTGCCCGATCTCGTGCGTCTGGTCGTCAGCCTGCGTGAGCAGGGCTTCGACCCCCCCATGGGGGAAGGCCAGCTCACAGACTGGGTGCTCGGACAATGATCGAGATCGTCGGCCTGGAGCACGTCTACATGCGCGGCACTCCCTTCCAGACCCGGGCCCTCAACGGCATCGACCTGCGCGTGCGCTCCGGCGAGGGTGTGGCCCTGGCCGGGGCTACCGGCAGCGGCAAGACCACCTTGTTGCTGCACCTCAACGGCTTGTTACGACCCCATGCAGGCAGCGTCCGGGTCGGGGGCACCCGGGTGGGGGAGAGAGGCGGCGACCTGCTCGAGCTTCGCCGGCGGGTAGGAGTGCTGTTTCAGTTCCCCGAGCAGCAGCTCTTCGAGGAGACGCTGGCCGAGGACGTGGCCTACGGCCCCCGCAATTTCGGGGTGCGGGGGAGCGAGCTGGCCGAGCGGGTGGATGAGGCCCTGCTGAAAGTGGGACTTGATCCCGTCCGCTACCGGCCGCGTTCGGTGCACGAGCTGTCGGGAGGAGAGAAGCGCCTGGCGGCCCTGGCCGGGGCTCTGGCCAGCCGGCCTGAGGTGCTGGTTCTGGATGAGCCCACGGCGGGCCTGGATGGCCGGGCCAGGCGGGCCCTGCTGGAGAGCCTGGCTCGCTGGCGCGCCGAGGAAGGCCTGACCCTGGTGATCGTCTCGCATCACCTGGAGGAGCTACCCGACCTGGTGGAGCGCCTGGTGGTGCTGGCCCAGGGCAAGGTGGTCGGGGACGGGCCGCTGGAGGAGCTTTTTGGGCGCGAGGAATGGATGAGCCAGCATCGTCTGGAAGTGCCTCCTGTCACCCGGTTGGCCGCCAGGCTCCGGGATGCCGGTCGGCCGGTGGAGCGGCTCTGGTTGACGGTCGAGCAAGCCGAGCGGGGTTTATCCCGAATGCTGCAAGGGGGGCGCTAGTGGATCAAAGGCACCGACAGCTTTGTATCGAGCAGGCCCAGGCCATGCTGGATGTGGCTGCCCTGACCGATCAACTGGAGGCCTTCAGCTGGACCGAGGTATCCCGCCAGGAGGCCCTGCGGGCCGCCGGCTGGCTGCGCGACCAGGCGGCCCGCATTCGGCGCCGGGTGGAGTCGGACTCGGGTGACCTGCCCCTGGGCCGACTGCGGGTCCGCACGCTCAAGCTGGAGAAGATCCTGACCGACCTGGCTCAGAATGAGAGCCGCTTGCAGCAGGTTCGGATGGACCTGGCTGCCGAGCAGATGAGTCCCGAGCGGGCCCAGCGCCTGACGGTCGAGCTGCAGGACCAGCTCGACTCTGTGCGCGGTCAGCTGCGCGCTTTCCACGAAGAGGGTCGGGCCCGCAAGCTTTACGACGATCTGGCTCAGGTGCTGCGCGACCTGACCGAGCGCGAGACCCGCCGGGGTCAGCTTCAGGAGGCCGAGCGTTACCGCGACCTGGCGCGTCGCTTCGAGACGCGGTTGGACGCCGGCGAGTTCGACGCCCCCCGACCGCCCGAGGAGGACGAGCGGGACCGGAAGGTGCTGGAATACTTCCAGGAGCTTCTGGACGAGCCATAAAGAAAAGAGCCCCGACACTCGTCGGGGCTCTTTTCGAGCTCAGCTCAGGGGGCCTGGAAGACCTGCTGGCCGGCCAGGTATGTCCCCAGCACGTTGATGCTGGTGATCTGGGTCGGGGCGACGGCGGTCGGATCCTGATCCAGAATCACCAGGTCGGCCAGCTTGCCGACTTCCAGAGTTCCCACCTGGCGATCCAGGAACATCATGCGAGCGGCATTGATGGTGACCGTGTCGATGGCGTCCTCAACCGAAATGATCTCGTCTGGACCCAGCACCTGCTGGGGGGGGACCTGCCAGAGGCGGGTCGTGAGAGTCTGGATGTTGCGCAGAGGGTTGGGGCTGCTGACCGGAGAGTCGGAGTGGGTGGAGACGTTCACGCCGGCATCCAGCAGCGAGCGCACGGGGTCGATATGGCGGGCCACGTCCGCTCCAAGCAGGGTGTCGTTCAGGACTTTGCCCCAGAAGAAGACGTGGCCGATGGTATGGCTGATCTCCAGCTCCAATTCGCGGGCGGTGGCCACGTGCTCGGCCAGCTCGGAAGTCTGGTGCACGGTGAAGTGCTCAATCCGGGTGCGAGGGTCAGGTCGCGGATTGTTGGCTCGCAGCATCCTCACCACCGAAAAGACCTGATCCTGAGCGCGATCGCCGTTGGTGTGGAAGCAGATCTGGAATCCCTGGTCATAGATCGGCTGGGCCAGGCTCAGCAGGGCCATATCGGAGGCGAAATCCAGCAGGCCATTGGGAGCGACCGGGAAGGGGCCGGGGAAGATGTAATTAAAGTTGAGTCCGGCGGTGAGGCCCTGAGTCGACCCATCGGTGATGAACTTGGCCCCGATGACCCGCAGTTTATCGTATCCCTCGCCGGCAAAGACGTTCAGGGTATCGTCCATGAGAAAGGCGTCGATGTAGCAGCGAATGCGGACCGGGTTGCTGGGGTCGAGCTCCAGGAGCCCGAAGACATCAAGCTCGCCGTTGATGCCCAGGGCCGAGCCGGTCAACTGGTCGGAGGCCGTGGTGATGCCCTGGGCGGCCAGGACGTCCATCAAGACCTCAAATTGCTCGAGATACTGGATTTTTGCTTCCACAGTGTTGGTGATCCCCTGGAGGGCCGCCTGAATGAAGATGTTCTGAGCCGTTTCATTGATCTGGCCGGTGGGCAGGCCCGTGTTGGGGTCCACCACGATGAACTGCCCGATGTCGGGCGGGGGCGTGTAAGGCGGATTGGGCGCGGTGGGCCAGGTCCCGGTCACGCGGAAGGCGGCGCTGTTGACATAGGAGATGTGCTGGGAGGCGTTCTGCACGACGATGGGGACCGTCGTCGAGATGGCGTCGAGCTGATCCAGAGTGAGATTTTGCATGAGCTCGGCTGGGACCAGTCGGGAGGGATCGAATCCGAACCCGTAGATTGCCTCAGCGTCGGGAGCTGCCTGGAGGGCCTGGGTGAGCCCGTCCAGGGCACTCTGAATGGTGTTGTTCAGGCCCTCGTTGCCGCAGGACACGACCTGGGGGTTGACGTTCGCCATCAGGGTGAGGGCGGTCAGGTTGAGGTGCATGTGAGGCTCGATGAAGCCCGGCAAACACGTGTTGCCGGCCAGGGAGACGACCTCGGTGACCGGTCCCTGAAACCGATTGACCGCGGCATTGGGACCGATGGCCAGGATGCGGCCGTCCATGACGGCCAGCGCCTGAGCGCGAGAATTGGCCGGGTCGAGGGTCAGAAAGTTGCCGTTCTGAAGGATCGTATCGGCCACCGTGGGGCGCAGGGCGAAGGTCAGGCGAGCGGGGCCGCCGAGATAGGCCCAGGCCACCTCTCGCACCACGTTGCCTGCCACCGCGAGCGTCACGACGTTGGTGCGCGCCACGGTCACGACGAGCCCGCCCGCGTTGATGGAAAGCTGACCGGCCGAAAGTTGCAGGTCGGCCGCATTGTTGGCCAGGTTGCCGCTGAAGGTGAAGGGAACGGTCGTGAGCACCGAGACGTCCCCGCTCAACCCGTTCACGTTGCTCAGGCTCAGGCTGCCGTTGTAGGTCGAGGTGCAGCTGGCATTGGCCCCACCCAGAGCCATCTCATTGGTGATCACGAAGTCGTCGTAGGTGACCGAGCGGCCCTTGAGCAGGTCCGAAACCGTCATGCTGGAGTCCCAGGTGACCCCGAAGGTGTTGCCGGCCCTGCTGACCTCGAGGTCGGCTGGCCCGTTGAAGGTCCAGGTCACGTCGGGAGTCTCGAAACTGAGGGCCTGAAAACTGAGGCTGGCCGAGTAGTTCCCGGTTTCGAGGCTGCCGGTGGTCACGACCGCCTGAAGCTCACCGTTCAGCGTGCCCTGCACCGTGCGCAGAGCGTTGCAGCGGGCCACCAGGGCGTTGGCCGGCCCTCGAGTGATGACCAGGCTGCCCCCCAGCGGGCTCTCGACAGTGCCCACCCCGTTGGCCAGGACGCTGAGCGCCAGGGCCATGGAGGCGGAGTTGGGCGAGCTGGCTGAGAGCTGGGGAAGGCTGCCGGCCTCTCCGGCGCGGGCCGTGATTCCCAGCGTCGAGTCGGGCAAGATCGCCTCCACGGCGCCGAAGCTGACCAGTCCCGAGGCGACCGCGCTGGCGCGCTGGGGGGTGACCTGGATGGGGACGCCCCCTGGTTGGGGTGGAACCGGATTCACAGGAGCGTTCCCCAGGGCCACGTTCTCAGATGAGGAGCACCCGGAAACCCCCCAGAGAAGGATCAGCAACAACAGAAGTCTTCGCACATTGCCTCCGCCAGATTTGATGGCGTCGGCGCTTCGCGAGGAGGCTATTTCCGTCCTTCAGGCTCCTTGGAGGCCAGCAGTTTGGCCGCTGTGACCCCGCCCAGGAAGCCGAACAGGTGGCCTTCCCAGGAGATGCCCACCTGGCCGGGCAGCACCCCCGCCAGGGCGCGCCAGAAGAAGTAGCCGACCACCAGCGAGATGATGATGGAGAGCGGCTTGCGCTCGAAGAATCCGGCCGCCATCAAGAACCCCAGGTAGCCGTAGATGAGCAGGCTGGCCCCGATGTGCACGCTGTTGGGGGCGCCGAACAGCCAGACGCCCAGTCCGCCCACGACACTGGCGATCACAGTGACGCCCAGGAATTGCTTCCAGCCGCGCGTGAAAATCAGCCAGCCAAACAGCGCAAAGGGCACGGTGTTGGCGACCAGATGGGGGAAACCGCCGTGCAGGAAGGGCATCCAGAGAATGCCCCAGAGTCCGTCTTTGGTGCGCGGCACGATGCCGAAGTGGTTCAGCCACTGCTGCAGGACGAAGCTGTCCACCGTCTCGAGAATCCAGCACAGCAGCAGAAACCCGCCCAGCACGAGGATCTGAATCTTGAGGGCCCGGGTGACATTCTTCATAACAGCCTCCAGTGTACCACATGGCGACCTCGGGTGGAATGGCTCACGTTTTCTTAGAGTCGCCAGGGGAGGGAAAAAGTTCCGGGTGCTCCTTCACCAGCTGCAGGAAGGCTCGGCAGAAGCGGCGAGCGCTGGGCTCGTCGAGGTGGCTTCCATCGCAGGTGTTCAGGCCGGTCACCTCGGGAGCGAGCAGGGGCAAACCGAGCTTGCGGGCCAACTGCTCGACCTGTTTGCGACTGGTGATGCCTCCCGGGATGTGGGTCAGCACCACCTCGGACCCGCGCCCTCGCATGCGGTGCAGGAAGGCCAGGGCGGCGGCCAGAGTGTCGGGGTGGACTTCGTCCTTCTCGGGCGCCAGCCGCACCGGGGCGCGGTCGTTGGGGGCAGTCACCACCAGCCAGGCCCCGGTGGCGTAGTCGCGGTAGATGACCCAGCGGGCGTCGCTGGTGGGGGAATACTGGGGTATCCAGCGGTGCAGGTGGCGCCGAACCAGCCAGGAGGTGCGATCTTCCATCAGGGTGCGGCGGGCCTCCCATGCCGACTGGTCGATGGCCCGCTGGCCCAGGGGACCGATCAGGTCGGTGAAGAAGTGGTCGGCATCGATCACCACCAGCCGCGGGCGCAGGTCAAAACGCTGGATCAGGTGCCAGGCAAAGGACATGCCCTCGTTGCCGAAGCCGAGCGTGTAGGCTTGCAGCCCGGTCTGGCGCCGAAAGTCCTGGAGAAACTCCTGGCGGAAGGCGAACTGGGCCCGGCTGTTGCCCAGGAACAGCACCTGGGGAGCCTTGAGCAACTCGGGAATGGACTCGAGACCCTGGCAGTAGACCAGCCAGTCACTCATCGCGTGGTGGGCGCGGGGCTCGTGAGGGATCTTGTCCGTGTCGTGGAAGCGCCAACCGGCATAGCTCGGGTCGCAGCGGGCCATCAGGTCGGCTCCGGTGGCTGCGGCCAGGAATCCGAGCGCGATGAAGACCAGTATTTTCAAGTTCTGCATGCTGACAGTCCCCGGTTGAGCTTCGTCGCATCTGCCTTGGCACGACGAAGTTTAGAACTGGAAGTAGATGAACGAGCTCGACTGGCCGTAATAGGTCAAGATGGCAAAGATCATGATTCCGGCCAGGAAGGCCTTTTCCTGGGGGCTTCGAGGGGGAGCCTTGCCGGCATCGATCAGAGCCGCCCGAAGGTGCGAGAAGCCCAGCGGGATCAACAGCCACAGAGCATCGATCAGGACGGGATTCAAGGAGGTCTCCAGCACGGTCAGGTTTCCGAGCAGCCCGGTGGCCTCGTCCACGCTGCGGGCCCGGAAGAAGACCCAGGTCAGCAAGACCCAGGACTGGACCACCGGCCAGTAGAGCCAGCGCCGCGGCCCTTCGAGCTGGCTGACCCCGAAGCGACGTTCGACGACCAGAGCGATGCCGTGTAGAAGGCCCCAGATCACGAAGGTCCAGCTGGCGCCATGCCAGAGGCCACCGATCAGCATGACCAGGAGCAAGTTGCGGTAGGTCATCAGCTCGCCGTGGCGATTTCCGCCCAGGGGGATGTAGAGATAGCTTTTCAGCCACTG
Organism: Candidatus Xenobia bacterium; assembly: GCA_045863235.1. Taxonomy (GTDB): domain Bacteria; phylum Vulcanimicrobiota; class Xenobia; order Xenobiales; family QWHO01; genus QWHO01. The sequence continues at coordinate 33,350 of BTUM01000073.1, forward strand.
CGAGAGCGAGATGTGCCAGCGGGTCCAGAACTCTTGAAAGCTGCAGGAGATGTAGGGGTAGCGAAAGTTCTGCATGAGGCGGAAGCCCAGCCAGTAGGCGGTGCCCTGGGCGATGCTGGAGTAGCCGGCGAAGTCGGAGAGGATCTGGGCCCCGAACAGCGCCGCCACGGCCACCGACATGAAAACGTCGCCCCGGGGCCCGGTGGCGATGGGCCAGAAGCGGTCCACGATGGGTCCCAGGTTGTCGGCGATGACCATCTTGAGGAAGAATCCCCGCACGATCAGGTAGCCACCCTCCCAGAAGACCCCCCACTGCAGGTGGCGCACGCGATGGATCTGGGGCAGGAAGTCGCCCGGCCGGACGATGGGTCCGGCCACCAGGTGAGGGAAGAAACTGACGAACAAGAGCACGTCGAAGTAGTTGCGGATGGGCTTGAGCCGCCCGCGATAGACGTCGATGGTGTAGCTCATGGCCTCGAAGGTGTAAAACGAGAGGCCCATCGGCAGGATGAGGTCGCTCTTGGGGGCCCAGGAGGCATCCAGGTGCAGCCAGTGGGACAGAAAGGTCAGATTGTCCACCGCGAAGTTCCAGTACTTGAAAACGAACAGCAGAGACAGGTTGCAGGTCATGCTGACGGCCAGCAACAGCTTTCGTCGGGCAGGCACAGTGGTGGCGTCGATCAAGAGGGCGGCCGCGTAGTCGATGGTGACGCTGGTGAAGAGCAGCAGCAAATAGAGCGGCGTGTGCCAGCCGTAGAAAAGCAGGCTGGCCGAGAGCAAGAGGCCGAGGTAGACCGGCTCTTTGCTGGTGCGACCGATGGTCAGCCGGGCCACAAAACAGGACAGGAAGAGAAAGACGAAGGCGTAGGAGACGAAGTTCACGGGGCTGCGAGGGGAACTGTGACCCAGTTCTGCCGGGCCGGGATGCAGATGTACAGCAGGCCGCTGACGGGGTCGGGAGCCAGCCCGCCCAGCACGCGCCAGCTCATCTTGGGAGGAATCAGCTCGCCGGGGGCGCTGGTGAACAGCACCTGGCGGGTCGTGCCATCGGGTGCCAGGCGCAGAACGCGGTCAGCGCCGGCTTCAACCACGGCCAGATCGCCATCGGGCAGTCGGGTGACCGCTACCGGGACTTTCAAGTCGGCGCGCAACACGCGCGGGCCCTGGGAGCCGAGCAGGAAGAGGCGGCCCTGCTCCTCGTCCACCACCGCCACGCCCTGACCGGGGAGGAAGGCCAGGTCCACGGGACGTCCCAGTTCGGTGCCCACCGCCAGGGTCTCGCCCCCGCCCAGGATGACCGAGACCCGCCCGGCCGAGGGCTCGGCCACGAAGATGAGCCCCTCGTTGTCCACCGCCAGGCCGCCCGGGTCGTCCAGGCCCTCGGCCAGCACGCGGATGGAGCTGCCCCAGCCGGTCACGATGCGACCGCCTTCGGACAGGGCGTAGTAAACGTTGCCGTCCCCGTCCAGGGCACTGTCTACGATGCCCAGCAGGGGTTCGGGGGAGGCATACAGCGAGCGCAGCAGGGGAGCGTGCACCAGCTGGCCGGACGGGTCGAGCTCGGCCTGGGTCAGGCCGCTGGCGAAGAGGCGCGACTCGAGCTCGTAGCGCAGGCTGCCGGCGGGGCTCAGGCCAGGGGGCAGAAGCGTACCGGCCTCGACCGATGGGACGGGGGTCGGCAGGGTGACGGACAGGGTTACCAGCCCGCCGTCGACCAGGTTCGTCAGAACCAGGGCTTCCCGCTCTGCCTTTGCGCGAGGATCAAAGAATTTCTGCGCAGACATCCCCGCTAACCCTGGATAGCGTAAGTCCGCCAACACTCGACGGCGCTCGGGTCGGGCCAGATCCATCTCCACCACCTGGCCGGTCTCTCCCGAGACCACGTAGACCACCGGTCCTCCGTAAGCGATGCCGGTGGGCAGCTCCAGATCCTCGCTCAGCAAGCTCACGGCCCCATCGGCCAGCCCCACCCGCACCACCCGATCGGAGGCGGGCAAGGTCACAAAGGCCTCGCTGCGCGAGCAGGCGATCCCCTCCGCCCCCACCAGCTCTTCGGTCAGCACCCGCTTCACGACACCGGCGAAGGGGTCCACCTCCAGCAGGCGCCCGCGCCGCTCCACCACGTAGAGCAAGCCGTCCTGGAAGGCCATGCCCGTGGGTCGATCCAACCCGCCGATCAGCTGCGAGACCCCTTCCGCCCCCAGCCAGAGGATGCGTCCCGTGGAGGGCTCGCTGCAGGCCAGCTCGTCGCCGACGCGCACCAGTCCCCAGGCCTTGACCCCCTCGGCCACGACCGTGCCGTCCAGGCGCACCACCCGCAAGCGGCCCCGCTCGGCGATCACCAGCCGGCCCTCCGAATCCGTGGCCAGCCCTACCGGGCCGCACAGGGTGTCGGCCAGAGCGGCGGAGCTCAGCCAGAAGAGGCAGAGCCCCCACGCCAGCCAGCGCAATCAGCCCCGCCGCAAGCGCACGAAGCGCCGGCTGACCTTCAAGACTGCCCCGTCCTCAAAGCTCACTTCGGCCGGCGCGGCCACCTTCGCCCCCTCCAGCGAGACGGCGCCCTGCTCTACCAGCCGGCGCGCGTCGCGCTTGGAACCGGCAAAGCCCACCGCCAGCAACAGATCGACCACGTTCATCGGTGAGAGCACCGTCTTTTCGTCCATCTCGCTGGGGATCTCGCGCTGCGAGAACACGCGCAAGAACTCCTCATCGGCTCCCCGGGCCGCCTCCTCGCCGTGGTAGATCTTGACGATCTCGCGGCCGAGCCAGCGTTTCACGTCGCGCGGATGCATGTCTTTGGCGCCGCGCACCTGGTCCATCGGCACGTCGGTGCACAGCTCGAAGTAGCGCTCCATCAGATGGTCGGGCAGCGACATGAGCTTTCCGAACATCTCCGTGGGCGGCTCGGTGATGCCCACGTAGTTGCCCAGGCTCTTGGACATCTTCTGCACCCCGTCGAGCCCCTCCAGGATGGGCATCAAGAAGACGATCTGGGGCGTCTGGCCCACCTCGCGCTGAAGCGCGCGGCCCACCAGGTTGTTGAACTTCTGGTCGGTGCCACCCATCTCGACGTCGCTCTCGAGAGCCACGCTGTCGTAGCCCTGCATGAGAGGATACAAGAGCTCGTGCAGGTGGATCGGCACCCCCTCGCGGTAGCGGTTCTGGAAGTCGTCGCGCTCGAGGATGCGGGCCACGGTGTACTTGGAGGCCAGCCCCACCACGTCGGCAAAGCTCATGGGCATCAGCCACTCGGAGTTGAAGCGCACCTCGGTTTTCTCGGGGTCGAGGATGAGCGAGAGCTGCTCGCGGTAAGTGCGGCCGTTGGCCTCGATTTCCTCGGGGGTGAGCACCTTGCGGGTCTCCGAGCGCCCGGTGGGATCGCCTACCCGGGCCGTGAAGTCACCGATCAAGAGCACCACCTGGTGGCCGAAGTCCTGGAACTGGCGCAGCTTGCGCAGCACCACCGCAAAGCCCAGGTGGATGTGGGGCGCGGTGGGGTCGAGTCCGAGCTTGATGCGCAGCGGTTTTCCGGTCTTGAGGCGCTCGAGCAGCTCGCTCTCGGAGATGATCTCGGCCGTCCCCCGCTTGAGGGCGGCGAGCTGGTCTTGCGGCGTTACTCCCATTCGATGGTCCCCGGAGGCTTGGGTGTGATGTCGTAGAGCACGCGGTTGACCCCGCGCACCTCGTTGACGATGCGGGTGGAGATGCGGGCCAGAAGATCCCAGTCGAGCCGGGCCACGTCGGCGGTCATGGCGTCGAGCGAGCTGACCGCCCGCACTGACACGACTTCGGAATAGGTGCGCTGATCGCCCATCACGCCCACCGATTGCACCGGCAACAGCACCGCGAAGTACTGCCACAGGTCTTGATGGGCCCCTGCCTTCTCGATCTCCTCGCGCACGATCCGGTCGGCCCCCTTGAGGGCCTCCAGCCGGTCGGCCCGCACCACGCCCGGGCAGCGCACGGCCAGGCCCGGGCCGGGGAACGGCTGACGCATCAGCACTCGCTCGGGCAGGCCCAGCTCGCGGCCTACCAGGCGCACCTCGTCCTTGAAGAGCTCGCGCAGAGGCTCGAGCAGTTTCAAGCGCATGCGCTCGGGCAACCCGCCCACGTTGTGGTGGGTCTTGATGGTGGCCGAGCGGGCTCCGCCGCTCTCCACCACGTCGGGGTAGAGCGTGCCCTGAACCAGGAAGTGGATGTCGGGCCGGTGGTCGAGCTCTTCCTCGAAAACCCGGATGAAAGCCTCGCCGATGCGCTTTCTCTTGGCCTCGGGGTCGGTGACCCCGTCCAGGGCCCGCAGGAATCGATCCTGAGCCGGGATCATCCGGATGTTCAGCCCCCGCCCGCCCAGGATCTCCATGACCTGCTCGGCCTCGCCCTGGCGCAAGAGGCCGTTGTCCACGAACAGGCAGTGCAGACGGTCGCCGATGGCCTGGTGGACCAGGGCCGCGGCCACGCTGGAATCGACCCCCCCGGACAGGGCGCAGGCCACGTGCTGGCCCTCGGTCTTCTGGCGGATCTCCTCTACGGCGTCGTGCACGAAGTGCCCGGCATCCCACTCGAAGCGGCAGCCGGCCAGTTGGAGGAAGTTCTTCAGGATCGCCTTGCCGTGCGGGGTGTGGCTCACCTCGGGGTGAAACTGCAGGCCGAACCAGCGCCGCTCGGGGTTTCCGATGGCGGCCAGGGCGTGCTCGGAGGAGGCCAGCGACACAAAGCCCTCGGGCAGCTTGTCGACCCGGTCGCCGTGGCTCATCCAGCAGCGCTCCTCGCGGGAAAGGCCGGCAAAGAGCGGCGAATCCTGCTCTACCACGAAGCGGGCCGGGCCGTATTCGCGCACCGTGCCGGGCACCACGTGGCCGCCCAGCTCTCGGGCCATCAGCTGCATCCCGTAGCAGATGCCCAGCACCGGCACGCCGCTGTCCATCAGGCCTTTGGGCAGCCCCGGGGCGCCCTGGTCGTAGACCGAGTTGGGCCCGCCCGAGAGCACGACGGCGGTGGGGCGCTCGCGGCTGATCTCCTCCCAGCTCCTGCTGGGATCGACCAGCTCGGAGTAGACGCCGCACTCGCGGATGCGGCGCGTGATGAGCAGATTGTACTGCGAGCCGTAATCGAGCACGACGACGCGTTCAGGGTGTTGCATGGGCGGCCAGTTTCGCACGTGGTGGGCAAGCTCCTGTCGAAAAGGGGCCGAGTCCACGCTGAAGGGGGCTGCGCGAGGCCGGGTTTGGCGACGCGGGTGGAGGGCACGCCCAGCTCGGTGCTCGTGGCCCCCAGGAGCTGACGGGCTGAAGCGGGTGGGCGGCTCGCTCGAATTAGAAAGCCTGGCCCGGACGGGAACGCCTCAGGTTCTTTTCAGGAACAGTGCGAGCCCTTCTCCGTGAGCGAGGCCATGCGGATGCATGGCCGACGGCGAGGCCAGTCTGACCTTTAGCGATGCGGTTGCGGTTCGCCGGGGGCTGCTCGCCACCCGAGACCTGTCCAGGACCCTTTCGCAGGACGACCTGAGCTGGCTCTCAGGGCAGTTCTCGGTCGAGGAGCATGCCCACGTGGCCACCGCCCTGGCCCGGCTGGCCGCCCGCAGCGCCCTTCAGCCCGGACCCACGATGCGCGCCTTTGCGGCGTTGGAGGGTCACAAGCAGGCAGCCCTTCGGAAGGAGCTCGAGCAGCTCTGGACGGAGCACAATCGGGCCACTGACGGGTCGGAGTATCTGCAGATCCTGGTTGAAGCTCCTTCACCCGGCGCGTCATGGTAGAGAAGTGAGCCTCAGTATGGCATCAGTGGAGCATTCGTGGTAGCGATAGTTTTTTGCCACCGGGTCGGAGTCCAGGTTTTCTTACCCACCGGCTCCAGCGACCCGGACGCTGGATGAAAGCGCGGTAGCTGGGCCGGCAGCCGCGATGAGCAACGAGATCCTTGTTCAAGTGCAAGCCGTTCTGCGTCAGCTCATGGACCCCGAGTCGTTTCCCGCATCTCCCCCCGCAGCACTTCCCCCACCCGCTCGAAGCGAGGCTGGCTGGCCGGACCGCTGATCT